>NZ_JAUDRY010000003.1:100326-741997 GCF_030382195.1 Rhizobium sp. S96 | reverse complement strand
CGGATGGTCGAACACACGCGCACAGGCCCCAGACTCTACAACCTTCCCAAGATAAAGAACAAGCACATCGTCCGAAATCAAGCGGACAACCGATAAGTCATGGCTGATGAAGATCAACGTGAGCCCAAACTCCTTCCGAAGCTTGCGCAGCAGTGTGATCACCTGGCCCTGGATCGACACGTCGAGGGCCGAAACCGGCTCGTCGCAGATGATCAGCTTGGGCTTGGTTACCACGGCGCGAGCGATACCGATGCGTTGTGCCTGCCCGCCGGAGAATTCGTGCGGATAGCGGTTGATCATTTCCGGGACGAGACCCACCGCTCCCATAATCTCCTGCACCCGCTCGGTCCGTTGTGTCTTTGTGAGCTTCGGCTCGAAGACGGTCAGCGGCTCGGCGATGATATCGCCAACCGTCATGCGTGGATCGAGCGAGGCGATCGGATCCTGAAAAATGATCTGCATGTCGCGGCGCGTGGCGCGCATCTCCTCCTCGGTCAGGTCGAGCAGGTTGCGGCCTTGCCAGAGGATGCGGCCCTTGTGTGACTTCAGCAGCCTCAGGATCGAGCGCCCGAGCGTGGATTTGCCGCAGCCGGACTCGCCGACGATACCGAGCGTCCGGCCCTCGGCGAGATCAAAGCTGACGTCATTGACCGCCGTCAGGATCAATGGCGGTTTGAAAAAGCTCTTTGAGGGAAGCTCGAACTGTGTCGTCAGATTCTCGACCCTGAGAAGGGAGCGCTCAGCCATGGTTCAGGACCTCCTCGAGGCGGGGGAATGCATGGAAGCAGGCGGCGGCATGGCGCGGCGCCAGCGTTTCGAGAGGCGGAGCAGCTTCGATGCAGTCATCCTGGACCATCGGACAGCGCGGCGAGAAGCTGCAGCCCTTTGGCAGGTGCTGCAGGTTCGGCGGCCGGCCGGGAATGACGGCCAGCTGGTCAACGTCCTGGTCCGGCCGCGGAATGGAGGCATGCAGTGCTGCGGTATAGGGGTGCGCCGGATTGTCGAACAGCTCGTCAACCGGTGCCTCCTCGACAATCCGGCCCGCGTACATGACCGCGACGCGGTCGGCCAAACCCGCGACCACCCCGAGATCGTGCGTGATCATGACCAGTGCCGTATTCATCTCGGCCGTCAGGTCGTTGAAGAGATCGAGGATTTGCGCTTGGATGGTGACGTCGAGCGCCGTCGTCGGCTCGTCCGCAATCAAGAGCTTCGGCTTGGTGAGCAAGGCCATAGCGATGACGATGCGCTGGCGCATCCCCCCCGAAAGCTCGTGGGGGTAAAGATTGAAGCGCCGCGCCGGGTCGGGAATCCCGACCCGCTTCAGCATATCGAGCGCTTCGGCGGAAGCGGCGCGTGCGGTAAAGCCGCGATGGACCTCCAGCTGCTCCGTCAGCTGCCGTGAGATCTTGAGCGAAGGGTTCAGCGCAGTCATGGGATCCTGGAAGACCATGGCCATGTCCTTGCCGCGGACGTGGTCGAGTTCGCGCGATTTCAGCGAGAGGACGTCCCTGCCTTCCAGGAGAGCCTGGCCCGTGGTCCTGCCGTTTCTTGCAAGGAGCCCCATGACGCCGAGAAAGGTCTGGCTCTTGCCGGAACCGGATTCGCCGACGATCGCGATCCGCTCGCCGCGCTTGATCGAGAGGTTCATGCTGGACACCGCCTTCACCTCGCCATCCGGCGTTCGGAAGGTGATCGAGTAGTCCTTGAGTTCCAGCAGCGTGTCGCTCTTTGGGTCAGTGTGCATCGTCAGCGATCCTTCGGGTCGAACGCATCGCGCAGGCCGTCGCCGATGAACAGCAAGCTCATCAGCAGGGCAACGAGGAAACAGGCGGGGAAGATCAGCAGCCAGGGCATGCTTTCCATGGCATCGGTGCCTTCGGCGATCAGTGTGCCGAGAGAGGTCAATGGCTCCTGGACCCCGAAGCCGAGATAAGAGAGAAAGCTCTCCGTTGCGATGATCTCGGGGACGGTAAGCGCCGCAAAGATCACGACCGGACCGATAAGGTTCGGAATGATATGCTTGAGAATGATCTTGAACGGCCTTTGGCCGGAGGCGCGTGCTGCCTCGATGAATTCGCGCTGCTTGATCGACAGGGTCTGCCCGCGCACGATGCGCGCCATCGTCAGCCACTCCAGCGCCCCGATCGCCGCGAACAGCAGATAGACGTTACGGCCGAAGATGACCATCAGCAGAATGACGAACAGAATGTAGGGCAGCGCGTACATGATATCGACGAAGCGCATCATGATGGCATCCAGCCTGCCGCCGATATAGCCCGAAACGGCGCCGTAGAGCACGCCAATGACGACGGAGACCAGCGTTGCCGTGGCCGCCACCGCAAGTGAAACTCGTGTGCCGTACAGAACGCGGGCCAGCAGGTCGCGGCCGTTTGGATCTGTTCCGAAATAGTGGCCGCTCGCGAAGTCGGGCGCCATCCGGAATGCTTCCCAATCCGGCTCCTCGTAGTCGAAGGGGATCAGATACGGTCCGATGAAGGCCGCGAGAATGAGACAGAGCAGAACAGCAATGGCGACCACCGCTGCCTTGTTGCGCGACAGGCGACGCAACGCATCGCCGGTCAGCGATCGACTCTTGTGGGTCAGTCCTTCGGCTTCAAGAAGTTCGGCCGCAAGCAGCTCACGCTTTGCAGGATTGAGGATCATCGGCTTCTCACTTTCGGGTCGAGCCACGCATAGGCGATGTCGACAAGGAGATTCAGAACGACGATCAGCACCATGTAGAAGATCACCGTTCCGAGAACCATGCCGTAGTCGCGGTTCAGTGCCGCGTTGATGAAATAGCGGCCGATACCGGGCAATCCGAAGATGCTTTCGACAACCAGCGAGCCGGTGAGAAGATAGCTTGCGGCCGGCCCGAGATAGGACACCACCGGCATCATGGCTGGCTTCAGCGCATGTCGCATGACGGTGAGCCGCGGACCGATCCCCTTGGCTTTGGCCGTGCGGATATAGTTCTGCCCCATAACTTCGATCATCGATCCACGGGTCATGCGCGAGATACGGCCCGCATGCGGCAGGGCCAGGACCACGACCGGTATGATCAGATAGCGGATGGAACCATCCCCCCATCCACCAACCGGCAGCCAGCCGAGATGGATGCCGAAGATCAGCTGCAGGATCGGCGCAATCAGGAAGTTCGGAAGGACCAGACCGATGAGAATGAGGAGACCGAGCAGATAATCGGGCGCTTTATTCTGATAAAGCGCCCCGAGACAGCCGACGAATACACCGATCACGATCGAAAGGATAAAGGCGGCGCCGCCGATGGTGAAAGTGTAGGGCAGGCCTAGCAGGAGCTGCTGGGTAACGGTGAAATCCTGATTGGCGAAGGAGGGACCGAGGTCGCCCTTCAGCACATCGAACATGTAGATGAGGTACTGCTCGATCAGCGGCTTGTCGAGATTGTAGTGGGCTGCAAGGTTTTTCAGAATCACCGGCGGCAATGGCCGTTCGCCATCGAATGGGCCGCCGGGGGCAAGGCGCAAGACAAAGAAGCTGAGCGTCACGGCGATCCATAGGACCGGAATCGTCGAGAGCAGGCGACGGAGTGCGTATTTGATCATGGGCGCGGACCGGCCCTTCCCTCAGGCGGAGGAAGGGCCGATATCCCTATTCTTTGACAGACAGCCAGCGCGTGCGGTGGATGTCCTGGATATTGTCCTGGAAGCCCTGGACCTTCGGTGACACCACGTTCTTCGAGACGTAGTAGTAGAGCGGGATCGCGGCGCTGTCATCGAGTGCCAGCTGCTCCGCCTTCTTGAATATCTCGGCGCGCTTCTTCAGGTCAGTCTGAGCGTTCGCTTCCTTGACCAGCTTGTCGTAGTCGGCGTTGCTCCAGCGACCGTAGTTCATGGAAACGCCGGAGACGAGGAGGCCCAGGAAATTGTCAGGGTCGTTGTAGTCGGCGATCCAGCCGGCTCGGCCGATCTCAACCTGACCATGTTGCATTTCGTCGTAATGCACCTTCGTCTCGGTGTTGTAGAGCTCGATCTGGACGCCAAGCGGCTTCCACATGGAGGCGATCGCGACGGCGACGCGCTTGTGATTGTCGTTGGTGTTGTACCGCAGCTGAGCTTTCAGCGGGTGGTCAGGGCCGAAACCTGCTTCCTTCAGGAGCTTCTTCGCCTCTTCCACCTTTTCCTTGTAGGGCATGTCCTTCCAGCTCACATAGGCGGGCTCGCCATAGTTTGCCGTGCCCGGCGGCACCCAGGAATAAGCCGGCAGTTCACCCGTGCCGAGGATCTTCGGTCCGATCACTTCACGGTTCACGGCCATGGAAAGCGCCTGGCGCACGCGCTTGTCGTTGAACGGCGGCTTCTGAGCATTCAGCACGTAGTAGTAGCTGGCGAGAAACGGCGTGACATGCGCCTGCCCGGGCAGGTTCTTCTTCATCCATTCGTACTGGTCGGTCGGGAAGTCCGTCATGATATCGAATTCGCCGGCGCGGTAGCGCTTCAAGGCGGCTTCCTGATCCTCCAGGGTGAAGAACTTGACGCCGTCGATCTTCAGATCCTTGGTGCCATAATACTGGTCGTTCTTGACTGTCGTGACAGATGCACCCGGGATCCACTCGGTCGGCTTGTAAGGGCCATTGGTAACGATGTTCCCGATCTTCACCCAATCATTGCCCTTCGCCTCGACAACGTGCTTCGGCAGCGGATAGGCCGTGTAGTGCATCAGCGAATTGATAAAATAAGGGGTCGCGTTCTCTAGCGTGATTTCGAGCGTCTTGTCGTCGATCGCCTTGACGCCGAGCTGGCTGAAATCCGTGATTTCGCCCTTGTTGATCTTTTCCGCGTTCTTGATGGTGAACTGCAGATAGGCATATTCGGCTGCGTTCTTCGGATCGAGGAGGCGCTGGAAAGCGAAGACGAAGTCGCCGGCCGTCACAGGCTGGCCATCAGACCATTTGATTCCGTCGCGCAGCTTGAAGGTATAGACCTTGCCGTCGTCCGAAACTGTCCAGCTTGCGGCCTGTCCAGGGATCGGGTCGTCCTTCGCGTCTTCCGTTACTAGCCCCTCGAAAATGTCACCCGCGATGCGGTTCTCATAGTCGCTCGAGAGCTTCTGTGGATCGAGCGACTGCGGATCACCACCATTGTGGATGTTCAGGGTCGCCGCGTGCGCGGAAACGGCGAGCAGCGAACCAAACACTGCCGTCGCTAGAATTTTTTTCGTAAGGAAGTTCATGATGGGGGCCACCTTTCCCAGCTTTTCGCTTTTTTTAGTCGTTTGTTCCCGTGCTTGACCTGTTACGTTCAGGTCAATGAGCAGCCTAGCGAAAAGAAATGCCGTTGCAACCCCCTTTGAATGTCGCGATTTGACACTCGCCCATTCGCGCCTAGATTGGTTTTGACAATCAAGGAGATGACAATGAGCGACCAAAACCCGCCTTGGGAAGGTGGATGCCGCTGCGGTCAGGTACGGTTGAAGATCACGGCCAAACCGCTGCTGACCATGGCGTGCCATTGCACCGGCTGCCAGAAGATGTCGTCAAGCGCATATTCGCTGAGCGCTGCCATCCCTGCGGAGGGGTTCGAAGTAACCTACGGCGAGCCTGTCATAGGCGGGCTGCACGGCGCCTCGCGCCACTATTTCTGCTCGCACTGCATGACCTGGATGTTTACCCGGCCGGAAGGAATGGACTGGTTCGTCAACCTTCGTCCCACGATGCTCGACGATCCGCGCTGGTTCGCGCCTTTCATCGAGACGTGGACGCGTGAGAAGCTGGCCTTTGCCGAGACCGGCGCGGTCCACAGCTATGAGGCTCTTCCGGAGATGGATGCCTATGAGGGGCTGGTGAAGGAATACATGGCCTGCAGCTGAGGCAGCCCATAAAATTCGGCCCGGCCATGCGCTTGCACGACCGGGCGGAATGAATGTTGCTACTCGTCGCCCATCTTGAGCGCGGCGATGAAGGCTTCCTGCGGAATCTCCACCTTGCCGAACTGGCGCATGCGCTTCTTGCCTTCCTTCTGCTTGTCCAGAAGTTTGCGCTTGCGGCTGGCGTCGCCGCCGTAGCACTTGGCCGTCACGTCCTTGCGCAGAGCCGAGATGGTTTCGCGGGCAATGACGTTGCCTCCGATCGCGGCCTGGATCGGGATCTTGAACATGTGCTTCGGAATCAGGTCCTTAAGCCGTTCGCACATATCGCGACCGCGCTTTTCGGCCGACGCGCGGTGGACGAGCATGGAGAGCGCATCAACCGGCTCGCCGTTGACGAGGATCGACAGCTTGACGAGATTGCCTTCACGGTAACCTTCGAGGTGGTAGTCGAACGAGGCATAGCCCTTCGAGATCGACTTCAGCCGATCGTAGAAGTCGAAGACGACTTCGTTGAGCGGCAGCTCGTATGTGACCAGCGCGCGGGTGCCGACATAGGTGAGTTCGGTCTGGATGCCGCGGCGATCCTGGCAGAGCTTGAGAATACCGCCGAGGTAATCGTCCGGCGTCATGATCGTCGCCTTGATCCACGGTTCGCGGATCTCGTCGATCTTGACGACGTCGGGCATGTCTGCCGGGTTGTGCAGTTCGCGCTGGCTGCCGTCGGTCATCGTCAGCTGGTAGACGACGGAAGGTGCGGTGGCGATCAGGTCGAGATCGAATTCGCGCTCCAGGCGTTCCTGGATGATTTCGAGGTGCAGGAGGCCGAGAAAGCCGCAGCGGAAGCCGAAGCCGAGCGCCGCGGACGATTCCATCTCGAAGGAGAAGGAGGCGTCGTTGAGGCGAAGCTTGCCCATTGCGGCGCGCAGGTCTTCGAAGTCCGCGGCATCAACGGGGAAGAGGCCACAGAAGACGACCGGTTGCGCCGGCTTGAAACCGGGCAGGGCTTCAGCCGTCGGACGCTTGTCCTCGGTAATTGTATCGCCGACGCGCGTATCGGCAACTTCCTTGATGGAGGCCGTGATGAAGCCGATTTCGCCCGGACCGAGGCTGTCGACATTGACCATCTTCGGCGTCAGCACGCCAACGCGTTCCACCTGATACTTGGCATCGGTCCCCATCATGCGGATCGTCTGGCCCTTGGACAGCACGCCGTCGATGATGCGCACGAGAACCATGACGCCGAGATAGGTATCGTACCAGCTGTCCACGAGCAGCGCCTTCAGCGGTGCCTTTTCGCCGCCGGGGCTCTTCGGAGCCGGCAGCTTCTCGACAATCGCTTCCAGGACATCGGGGATACCGAGGCCGGTCTTCGCTGAAATCAGGACCGCTTCGGAGGCGTCGATGCCGATCACTTCCTCGATCTGTTCCTTGATGCGGTCCGGTTCGGCCGCCGGCAGGTCGATCTTATTGAGGACGGTGACAAGCTCGTGGTTGTTGTCGATCGCCTGATAGACGTTGGCCAGCGTCTGAGCTTCCACGCCCTGCGACGCGTCCACGACCAGCAGCGAACCTTCGCAAGCCGAGAGCGACCGGGAGACCTCGTAGGCAAAGTCGACGTGCCCGGGGGTGTCGATCAGGTTCAGAATATAGGTTTCGCCATTCTTCGCCTTGTAGTGCAGGCGAACGGTCTGGGCCTTGATGGTAATGCCGCGCTCACGCTCGATATCCATGTTGTCGAGCACCTGTTCGGACATCTCGCGCTCGGCAAGGCCGCCGGTCGATTGGATCAGGCGATCAGCAAGGGTCGATTTGCCGTGGTCGATGTGGGCCACGATCGAGAAGTTGCGGATATGGGAAAGCGGAGTTGTCGGATTGGTGCTCATCCGCGCCATATAGCAGCGCATCCCCTTGCAGCAAAGCGGAAAAGCAGCGTTTCGTTTACGATAAATCGCGATGGCGCCGCCGAAAAGATTGGGCTTGATTCCAGCATCGGACTATGCATTTCTATTATAGTGGAAATGACGGACACGATGATGGAACAGGAACTTGAAACGGCGATCGGCATTCGCATCCGCGGCCTCAGGATGGACAAGAGCCTGACGCTGGACGATCTTGCGAATGCTTCCGGCGTTAGCCGGGCAATGATCTCGCGCATCGAGCGCGGCGAGGCCAGCCCGACGGCCTCCTTGCTGGCGCGGATCTGCGCGGCCCTCGGCCTCTCGCTTTCCGCCTTCTTTGCCGAAAAGGGAGAGGCGTCGCCGCTGGCTCGCCGCCAGGACCAGCAGGTCTGGCGCGACCCGGAGACGGGTTACATGCGCCGCTCTGTTTCGCCGCCGGGTACCGGCTCGGATGTCGATATCGTTGACGTCGAGTTTCCGCCCGGGGCGCGCGTCAGTTTTCCGCCGCACGCCGCAAGCAGCGGTATGACCCAGCACATCTGGCTCTTTGATGGCGAGATGGAGATGACGGCGGGGGAAACGGTTTACCGTCTCCTGCCCGGCGATTGCCTGTTCATGCCCGTGTCCGAAGGCCACGTTTTTCACAATCCCGGCAATACGCCGGCACGTTACTGCGTCGTGCTTGATCGGCGCGGGCGCTAATTTCATCCCAGGAGTAGACCATGACCACCATTCGCCTTCTCGATGCGGCGCAAGCCCGCGCGGCCATTCCAGACCTTTGCGACGTGCTCGTCGATTGCGTCAACGGCGGCGCATCCGTCGGCTTCATGCAGCCCTATGGGGTAGGGGACGCGGAGCCGTATTGGCAGGGCGTTGCGGACGCAGTCGCGGCCGGCGCCACTTTGCTATTCGTCGCGGAACTGGAGGGAAAGGTTGTCGGTACCGTCCAGATCGGTGCGGCCCAGATGCCGAACCAGCCGCATCGCGCCGACCTGAAGAAGCTGCTCGTCAATCGGTCTGCCCGAGGCAAGGGATTGGCGCGTCTGCTGATGGATGCCGCGGAACGAGAGGCTGCGAGCCGTGGCAAGACGATTCTCGTGCTGGATACCGCAACGGGCAGCGATGCCGAAGCGATTTACCCGCGTCTCGGTTGGGAACGTGTTGGCGTCATTCCGGATTATGCGCTCTGGCCGGAAGGCGGCTTTTGCGCCTCGACCTTCTTCTACAAGCGGGTTGCCTGAGCACAGCTCAGGCCGGTTTGCGCTGCGGATCGTCCATCGCCGGATTGTAGAACAGCGATAGCGTCAGGCTCTTGGCGATCCGTTCAGCGGTCGCCATGAACCAGGCTTTCGCTTCGGCATTCGGCGCGATGTCGTCGAGCGTGTCCGAAAACAAGGCCAGCCATTGCGGAAAAAGCGCCGGCGTCAGATCGGCAACGCCGGTATGGGCCTGCACAGGCTTGCCGCCATAGGCGCCGCTGCGGAAGGCGACGGACGACCAGAAGCTCTTCATCTTTGCCATGTGTTCCGGCCAGCGTCCTGAAAGCTTGGCATCGAACACCGGGCCGAGAACGGGGTGCTTGAGCACGCGTGCATAGAATGTCTCGACCAGCAGATCGATAAACGCCGCATCGACGCCCATCGCCCTCATGTCGGCCTCGGCACGCTCGCGTATTGCCGCCACGTGGGCGGCTCGCCCCTGTATCTCAGTATTCATCGTCCGCTCCCGGGCGTCGCAATCCATCCGTATCCCATTTAGGCGCGAGCCGGCAATGGTTTAAGCCCAATGGCGACATGGATCGCCATTAATTGGTTCTGAGAACAGGGCTCTACGTCTTGGTGCGGCTTGCCTTCGCGCGCTTTGGCGGAGCTTCCGCGCCATCGGTCGCGGTTTGTTGCAAGCGCAGCGCTTTGAGCATTTCGGTCTTCTTTTCCCTCGCCTTGGCCTCTGCGGCCACAATTTCCCGCGCGGCCTGATCGGTCGCGTCGGCTTTGTCGCGCGCAGAAAGCCTGCCGGCATTGGAGGGTTCACTATTGGAGCTTGTCACCGCTTGTCCCTTTCTGGGCGCGAAGATCGCATAGTCAAAAGGTTAGGCGCCGGGATCAGCGGGCACGTACGAGCTTCTTCGGCATAGGCAGAAGACCCTCGCGCTGAAGCTTCTTGCGCGCAAGCTTGCGCTGGCGGCGAATTGCTTCCGCCTTTTCGCGCGCGCGCTTCTCCGATGGCTTTTCGTAGGCGCTACGCGCCTTGATTTCGCGGAACAGGCCTTCACGTTGCATCTTCTTCTTAAGCACGCGAAGTGCTTGATCGACATTGTTGTCTCTGACGAGAACTTGCAAAATTTTATCCTTTCGGCGGCGGTTAAGACGAATGGTTGTGGTCGGCAAAACAAAAAGCCGGGCTCGACCCGGCATCTCTTGTCATTCAGCGTCTTGCTGGCAGCACATCCGTGGTCAGGAAACGCGAATGGCCATTGGCAAAGCACGTATGGCGTTTGATATGCTCGGCTTGGAACTGCAGTCGCGAGCAATTCTATAAGGCGAATATAGACTTATCGCAGGATGGGGCAATGGCGGGATCGGAAATAACTTTCTTGCCATCCGCAGCCCCACGGCTTAGCTCTCTGCGGTCAAGAATCCGGATAAAGCATGCCGCACAAGGTCTCATTGTCTCGCCTGAAGCTGACTGACTTTCGCAATTACGCGTCGGTCACGCTGCCGCTTGACTGTCGGCATGTCGTGCTGACTGGCGACAACGGTGCCGGGAAAACGAATCTCATGGAGGCGGTCTCCCTGCTTTCACCGGGACGTGGTCTGCGTCGCGCCACCTATGCGGATATCACGCGCGTTGGCGCCGCTGCCGGCTTCTCGATCTTTGCCGAGGTCGAAGGCATGGAAGGCGAAGTGGAGATCGGTACCGGTGTCGAAACCACCGATGACACCGCCACGCGCCGGCTGCGCATCAATGGAACGCCGGCGAAGACGGCCGATGAGCTGACCGACCATCTGCGCCTGCTCTGGTTGACGCCTTCCATGGACGGCCTGTTCACTGGCGGATCATCCGATCGCCGACGCTTTCTCGACCGTCTCGTGCTGTCGCTTGACCCGGCCCATGGCCGTCGCGCCAGTGATTTCGAGCGTGCCATGCGCAGCCGCAACAAGCTGCTTGACGAGCGGCGCTTCGACCCGTCCTGGCTTGCCGGCATCGAGGAGCAGATGGCGAGCCTCGGCATCGCCATGGCCTTGGCGCGTCAGGAAATGCTCGGCCTTCTTGCCCGGCTTATCGACGAGGCCCGGGAAACCTCTCCGTTCCCATCCGCCTCGCTTGAACTCTCCGGCTTCATGGATGGACAGTTTGGTCGGCCCGCCGTCGACCTCGAGGATGAATATGCGGCGATGCTGGCGGAAAGCCGGTATCGCGATGCCGCTGCCGGTCGCACGCTCGACGGTCCGCACCGCGTCGATCTCTTGGTCCGCCACCGCGACAAGCAGATGGATGCCGCCCGCTGCTCGACCGGAGAACAGAAGGCGCTGCTGGTAGGTCTCATCCTCGCCCATGCGCGCCTCGTCGCCAATCTGACCGGCCATGCCCCGATCCTGCTGCTGGATGAAATCGCAGCGCATCTCGACGAAGGACGGCGCGCAGCCCTGTTCGACCTCATCGATGCATTGGGCGGTCAGGCCTTCATGACCGGCACGGATCGCAGCATGTTTTCTGCCCTCGGTGACCGGGCGCAGTGTTTCACCGTTGCCGATGGAAAGGTTTTCGAATGACGGATCCGGCTTTTCCTGTTCACGAAAGCCATGTTAGCATCGCGCCCATGGAACCCTTGAGCCCTGAAGAGATCGCACGATACCAGCGTCATATCCTGCTTCCTGAAATCGGCGGCGCAGGGCAGCAGAAGCTGAAAGCAGCGCGTGTTCTGGTCATCGGCGCGGGTGGCCTCGGAGCGCCTGTCCTTCAGTATCTCGCGGCTGCCGGCGTCGGCACCGTCGGTATTGCAGACGACGACCGGGTGTCGCTTTCCAATCTGCAGCGCCAGGTGATCCACGATTCCGGCACGATCGGCGAGTTGAAGACGGAAAGTGCTGCCTTCGCGATCGCCAGGCTGAACCCGCATGTGAAGGTGATCCGATTCGAAGAGCGCTTCTCGGCAGAGTCGGCCAGACGTCACCTTTCCGGCTTCGACCTTCTGATCGATGGCTCGGACAATTTCGACACGCGCTATACGGCTGCCGATGCGGCCGAAGCGGCGCGGATCCCGCTTGTGACCGGTGCCGTCGGCCGCTTCGATGGCTCGGTCACGGTCGTGAAGCCCTACGAGACCGGGCCGGATGGAACGCTGAATCCGAGCTATCGCGATCTTTTCCCGGAAAAGCCGCCAGCCGGTCTCATTCCGGTATGCGCCGAAACCGGTGTCATCGGCGCGCTGACCGGCGTCATCGGCACATTGATGGCGATGGAGGCGATCAAGCTTGTCACCGGCACCGGCGAGCCCCTGGTCGGTCGCCTGTTGCTTTACGACGCGATGTCGGCGCGTTTCGATACCATCCGCTACAGGCGCCGGCGTCCGAAACAAAACCAGGCGTCATGAATATCCGGCGCATCGATTCCGGCTTCGATCGTTGGGATGATCTGCTGGCGCTGATCCTCTCGTCGTTCGCCTACATGAACTGTCGGATCGATCCGCCGTCATCCGCGATCGCCTTGACCCCGTCCTCGCTTGCAACGAAGGCGCAAGCCGAGATTGCCTTTCTGGCGCTGGAGGGTGAGATGCTGGTCGGCTGCATCTTTCTTCGGCCGGAAACTGATTGCCTCTATATCGGCAAGCTCGCCATCAGGCCCGACGCACAGGGGCAGGGCATCGGCAGGCGGTTGCTGGAGGTTGCCGAAGAGACGGCGCGGTCCCTGAAGCTATCGACGCTGCGGCTTGAGACGCGAATCGAGCTCGTCGAAAATCACGCCACCTTCGCGCACTGGGGCTTTGCCAAGACAGCGGAAAACTCCCATGCGGGCTTTGCCAGGACGACATCGATCGAGATGCGCAAGATGCTTCCGGCCTAGCGGCCCGGCAACACCCGGTTCGGTGGACGATGGCCGTCGATGAAGGCGCGGATATTGATGATCACCTTCTCGCCCATATCGATGCGGCCCTCGATCGTTGCCGAGCTCATGTGCGGCAGCAGCACGACCTTGCCCTCGTTGGCGAGCTTTATCAGCTTTGGATTGACCGCCGGTTCGTTCTCGAACACATCGAGCCCGGCGCCAGCAAGCCTGCCTTCGCGCAGGCTCTTGATCAGTGCTGCTTCGTCGATCACGTCGCCGCGGGCGGTGTTCACGAGGTAGGCTGTCGGTTGCAGCAGCGCCAGGCGCCGCGCCGACAGAAGGTGGAACGTCGCGGGCGTCGACGGGCAGTTCACGGAGACGATATCGACGCGGGCAAGCATCTGGTCGAGGCTTTCCCAATAGGTCGCCTCGAGTTCGTCTTCCGTGGCCGGGCTGACGCGCTTGCGATTGTGATAGTGGATCGAAAGGCCGAAAGCCTTCGCGCGGCGGGCGACCGCGGTGCCGATGCGGCCCATGCCGACGATCCCGATGCGCTTGCCGTGAATGCGGCGGCCCAGCATCCAGGTCGGCGACCAGCCGGCCCATTCGCCGGGATGGTCGGTCAGTACACGCGCACCTTCGCCGAGACGTCTCGGCACGGCAAGAATGAGCGCCATGTTCATGTCGGCAGTATCTTCGGTCAGGACGTTCGGCGTGTTGGTGACCGTGATCCCCTTGCGGGCAGCAGCCTCGACATCGATGTGATCCGTGCCGTTCGAGAAGCTGGCTATGAGCTTGAGTTGCGGCCCTGCTTCTTCGATCAGGGCGGCATCGATCCGGTCGGTAACCGTCGGAACCAGCACGTCGGCCGTTTTCATGGCTGCCGAGAGTTCGGGCACGGAGCGCGGTGTATCATCGATATTGAGTTCGGCATCGAAGAGTTCGCGCATGCGCGTCTCGACCGCATCCGGCAATTTGCGTGTGATGTAGACCTTCGGTTTTTTCTTCGTCGTCATGCTGCCGGGGCTGCCTTGTTCAGAGGTCCTTAACCAAGACGCGGGATAATTTTCCCGTTCCGGGCAATTTCTACCAGACCCGTGCGCGAAGACAAACAAAACTCGTCCAGCGTGCGTCCGAATGTCGAAGTCCGGAAATCAGGCAGCAGAACTGCCCTGAATTCGAGCGAACGGAAGTCCCCATGCGTAGCACAGTCCTGAAATCATGCCTCGCCCTCGCGATCGGTTTTGTGCTTTCGGCGGGAACCGCCGATCTGGGCCACGCCCAGGCGGCAAAGGGTCCAAGTGGCCTGCCGCTGCCGCGGTTCGTCACGCTGAAGTCCAAGCGCGTCAATCTGCGCATCGGTCCCGGGACCGACTATGCGGCCTCATGGATGTACCTGAAGGCCGGTCTGCCAGTCGAGATCATCCAGGAATACGATAACTGGCGGCAGGTTCGCGATGCCGATGGCACCGAGGGCTGGGTCAATCAGTCGCTGCTCTCAGGCACACGCGCCGCGATCGCGGCGCCGTGGATGAAGGGCAAAGGCAAGGGCGTCTTCGTCAACATGCGCCGCGAGGCGCTGTCGTCGGCAAGCGTGGTTGCCAAGCTCGAGCCGGGTGTGATGATGAACATCGGCGAATGCAACGGTGACTGGTGCTTCGCCAAGACCGACGGCGCCGAAGGTTGGGTGGCGCAGTCGGAAATTTGGGGCGCCTATCCAGGCGAAGCCTTCAAGTAAGGCTTGCCTTCTTCCCGGCGTCAGCAAGCGACACCATCGGCCGTGGGCCGATCTGCTGGATCACGATGCCGGCGGCGAGGCAACCGAGCTTGCCGCAGTCTTCCAGAGTCCGGCCCTGAGTGTAGCCGTAAAGGAAGCCGGCCGCGAAGAGATCGCCGGCACCTGTGGTATCAACGAGCTCGCGGATCTCGATCGCATCGACGTAGTAGCGCTCGCTTCCCTTGAGAATGACGGCACCGTCTTCGCTCATCGTGACAGCTGCGATCTTGCAGTCCTTGGCGATGCTGACGAGCGCCTGCTCGAAATCATCGGTTTCGTAGAGCGCCAGCGCTTCCTGACGGTTGGCGAATACGATATCGACCGTGCCGGAACGCATCAGCTCCAGAAATTCGCCGCGATAGCGGTCGACGCAGAAGCTGTCCGACAGTGTCATCGACATTTCGCGACCGTTCTCGTGGGCAATGCGAGCGCAATCGCGGATCGCTTCCTTGGCCCGCGGCGGATCCCAGAGATAGCCTTCGAAATAGGTGACCTTGGACTGGGCAACGACGTCGGGCTCGACGTCTTCCGGCCCGAGCTCGACGCAGGCGCCGAGATAAGTATTCATCGAGCGCTCGCCGTCTTCCGTCACGAAGATCATCGAGCGTGCCGTCGGCGGGAACTTGCCCTTCGCCGTCGTCTGGTAGTGAACGCCCTGCGCCCGGATGTCGTGCGCGAAGATCTCGCCCAGCTGGTCTTCCGCAACCTTGCCGAAATAAGCGGCCTTGCCACCGAAGCTCGCGACACCGGCGGCCGTGTTGCCGGCGCTGCCGCCCGACGCTTCGAGTGCAGGTCCCATATGGGCGTAAAGCAGCTCGGCGCGCTCGGCATCGATCAGGTTCATCGCTGCCTTGGTGATCTTGTGATCGATGAGGAACTGGTCGTCGCAACGCGCAATGATATCAACGATAGCGTTGCCGACAGTCAGAACGTCGAATTTGGTCATGAAAGGGAAGGTCCCGGTTTTGGTGATAGCCGGTAGTCGGTCTTAGCGAATTTTCACCGCATGGGAAGCAGAAATGCCAGTTCCGCCGCTCTTCTCTTCGCAAAAATGCCCTGGCCACGTCATGCACCTGTCATTTTGGATGGCTATAACGGCGTCAACGAGATTGGCATATGCAGCGTCTACGCTGCAGCCAATTGAGAAGGGATGATGCCCTTCGACGATACCGGAGCGACGCTGACCACGGATGAACTGGCAGCTTTGCAGACCGGCTATCCGGCAGGACCGGATGCGGAAAAGCGGGCATGGCCCGCTTTTTTTGTCCTTGCGATAAGCCTTTGGCGTCATTCACGTTTGTCAGGCCCGCCGATTTGCTGTTAGACCTTTGCTATCAGCATGCAAGGCGCCGCTTTCCGATGTCAGCCATCATTTTCGACGTGCTTCCCATCTTCATCATGATCCTGATCGGCTGGCTGATCGTCAAATCGGGATTGATGAAAGCCGAGATCGGTGATGCGCTGAGCGAATTCGTCTTCAAGATTGCCGTTCCGCTCTTGCTCTTCCGCACGATTGCGCAGGCTGATTTTCACGGGGCGTCGCCCTTTCGGCTCTGGATCGCCTATTTCTCCGGCGTTGCGGTCACATGGTTTGCTGCTCACATTGCTGCGACGCGTTTCTTCGGGCGCGACGACCGTATCGGCGTTCTGGCAGGTGTTTCGTCGGCCTTCGCCAACACGATCTTCATCGGCCTGCCTCTCGTGCAACGAACCGTTGGAGACAAGGGGCTTGTGCCGCTTTCGATCCTGATTGCAATCCATCTGCCGGTGATGATGATCATCGGCACGATCCTGATGGAGCGGGCCGAGCATAAGATTGCTGGCGGGCACGAGCGGAGCATCGCCAAAGTCATCCGGCAAATTGTGCAGAACCTGATCCGCAATCCGCTGGTGATTGGGCTCGCAGGCGGCGCGGTCATGCATATGTTGGGGCTGACAATGCCGGGGCCGGTCGAGATGATCGTGAACCAGATCGCAGGAGTGGCCGGTCCGGTCGCCCTCATCTCGCTTGGCATGGCGCTGCAGAAATACGGCATCTCCGGCAATGTCGGAATTGCCAGCGTCACCTCCGCTTTCAAGCTGCTGCTGCTGCCTGCCTGTGTCTGGACCGCGAGCCATCTTGTGGGGCTCGCGAGCGACTGGACGGCCGCGCTCGTGTTGATTTCGTCTGTCCCGACGGGCGTCAATGCGTGGCTGATCGCCAATCGCTTCGGCGTCGGTCATGGCCTCGCCGCATCCACGATAACGGTGACGACCGCGCTCGGTGCGATTTCCGTATCCTTCTGGGCCTATCTGCTTGGGCCGTGACAAACAAAAAGCCCGGCTTGTGGCCGGGCTCCCGTCATTTTCATGATGCTGTAAAGCTTACTGCGTAGCCGAATCCGGCGCATTCGGGTCCGGCAGCGGAACCGGCGAATCGGCCAGCGTGTGCAGGTAAAGGATGACATTGGCGCGGTCCGCGTCCTTCGGCAGGCCGGCGAAGCCCATCGCCGTGCCGGCAACGTACTTCTTCGGAGCTGCGAGGAAGTGGCTCAAGTGGTCGAACGTCCACTTCTCGCTGCCACCCTTGGAGAAGTCCTTCATGGCCGAAGAGTAGGCGAAGCCTTCATGCGAGGCTATCGGACGATCTACGACACCAAAGAGGTTCGGCCCGACCTTGTTCGGTCCCCCTTTAGTGCCGTCATGACAGGCCTGACACTTCTTGAACACAGCCTCGCCAGCCTTCGCATCGGCCTTGGCGAGCAATTGCGCGATCGGAACGGCTGCGGCCGGTGCGGCCTCACCACCGCCAGCGGCTGATGCTTCTTCCGCAACGATTGCGAAGCCTTCCTTCTCCGGCTTCTCGGAATGAAAGATTCCCTCCGACGCGATGGAGACCGTCATCAGAACGAAAATCGTCCCTAGCAGCGCCCCCACTGCCGTATTCACGTATGAATTCATCTGCAATGCTCCCCTCGCAGCCGGCAGACATAAAACCGGACCATCTTGAAATCGCGCGGAACCTATGTCTTTTGGCTATCTGTTGCAACAGTCTAAATGGTCTACTGCGTGAGACTTTTTGACACTTTTCCGCCCGGATTTGAAGGCCTGAACAATGACCAGTCCAAATTTAGATAACGTCCTCGTGCTCATCCCCGCGCGCTTGGCGTCGACCCGCCTTCCGGGCAAACCGCTTGCCGATATCTGTGGCCTGCCGATGATCGTGCAGGTGGGCTTGAGAGCCAAGGAAGCCAATATCGGTCGCGTCGTTGTCGCGGTTGATGATCAGCAGGTTTTCGACGTTGTGTCCCAAGCCGGCTTCGAGGTCGTCATGACCAGCAAGGATCACCAGTCCGGGTCGGATCGCATCTACGAAGCGCTGATGAAGATCGACCCTGAGGGCAAGGCGCAGTACATCGTCAATGTTCAGGGCGATCTGCCGACCATCGAGCCGGAAACCGTACGTGCATCGTTGCGTCCGCTGGAAGACGAGCGCGTCGATATCGCCACGTTGACCATCGAGATCGACAACGAGGCAGACAAGAAGGCGCCGCATATTGTCAAGATCGTCGGTTCTCCACTTTCAGAAAACCGCCTGCATGCGCTCTATTTTACCCGTGCGACCGCACCCTATGGCGAGGGCCCGCTCTACCACCACATCGGCCTTTATGCCTATCGGCGCAGCGCCCTAGAGCGCTTCGTCTCGCTCGGCCCCTCGGTTCTGGAAAAGCGTGAGTCGCTCGAGCAGCTGCGGGCCCTGGAAGCCGGCATGCGCATCGATGCCGAGATCGTTGACACGGTTCCGCTCGGTGTCGATACTCCCGCCGACCTTGAAAAGGCGCGGCGCATACTCTCCGCAAAATCGAACTGACGAGTTTCCTATGAACATCAAGACCAACAGGATCGCCTTCCAGGGCGACTTCGGCGCGAATTCGGACATGGCGTGCCGCGACATGTTCCCGACGATGGAGCCGCTGCCCTGCCAGACGTTTGAGGATGCCTTTGTCGCCGTCGATAACGGCGAGGCCGATCTCGCGATGATCCCGATCGAAAACACGATCGCCGGCCGCGTCGCCGACATTCATCATTTGCTTCCGGAATCGCGCCTGCACATCATCGGCGAGTACTTCATGCCGATCCGCTTCCAGCTGATGGTGCTGCCCGGCGTCACCAAGGACGAGATTCGTACGGTTCACAGCCATATTCATGCTCTCGGCCAGTGCCGCAAGATCGTGCGCGCCAACGGCTGGAAGGCTGTTGTAGCGGGCGACACGGCCGGTGCCGCAAAGCTGGTGCAGGAAACCGGCGATCGCTCGATGGCCGCCCTTGCCCCGCGTCTTGCCGCGGATCTCTATGGCCTCGATATCGTTGCCGAAAATGTCGAAGACACGGAAGACAACGTTACTCGCTTCGTCATCCTCTCGCGCGATGAAGAATGGTCGCATCGGTCCTCGGACGAGGAGAAGCTGGTAACGACTTTCGTCTTCAATGTCCGGAACATCCCGGCGGCGCTTTACAAGGCGCTCGGCGGCTTTGCCACCAACGGCATCAACATGACGAAGCTTGAAAGCTATCAGCTGGGCGGACGGTTCGTCGCAACCCAGTTTTATGCCGATATCGAAGGTCATCCAAACGACGCCAATGTCCGGCGAGCCCTGGAAGAACTGCGGTTCTTCTCCGAAAAAGTCCGCATCCTCGGCGTCTACAAGGGCCACCCGATGCGTGGCCAGCTGCAGAAATAAGATGGGGCGCCAGTGGCGCCCTTTTTGTTACTTGTCCGGCTCACAAACCCGTAGCCGATGCCCGTCCGGATCGAGAACGACGAAGGTCGGCCCGAAATCCAGGTCGGTCAGGTCCTGCGCGATCGGCAGGTGGCGGCTGCGCCAATCTTCGTAGAGGCGCGAGACACCGTTTTCTCCGGGAACCATGAAGGCGATCTCGGCCCGGCTGCCGGTGGCCGAGGGTTGAGGCGCGACCTTGCTCAGCCGCCAGAGGCCGAGGGTGAAGCCCCCGTCGAGCGCGAAGGCGACGAAATTCGGCGCGGCCGCCACCGGTTCGCGGCCAAGCAGGCCCCGATAGAACGTCGCGCTTTCGGCGGGATCCTTGACGTAAAGAATAATCAGGTTCGGACTGTTCATCATTTTTCCCTCTCAGTGTTAATTGGTCGCAATGTCGCGGAGGCCGCTGCGGCCGCAGTCGAATGCGGCCCGGATCGGTGTCGGGAGCGATGCTATTGAGCTATCGTTCGGCGTCGCAGAGACGCCAATCCGTGAAGCCGAATTCGCGCCTCATGTTCTCGGATATCGTCCGCGGATCGAGGTGCGGATGGTGGTTTCTGGCCATCCGGCGCGAGGCGTTCATCATCATCCGCAGCATCAGGGATTGCGGATATCCGACCTCGCTGGAAGCGTCTTCGGCGAGTCGGTTGCCGCACTTTGCTTCTGTGTGGTTCAGGCTCGTCATATCAGTTCCTCCTGTTTGGATGAGACTGATATTAGCGCTACATGCTGTCAGTTTATGGCAGTAGTGTTTGGCGTTCTGGCGGAATGTGTTCCCGGTCACGCCACTCCTGCAGAAGCACCGCGCGGCGTCGCGGATACCGCACGTCCTGCGTCGTCATTTCAACGATACGGTCTGTGCGGAAGTGGCGATAGTCTTGCCGTAGCTCGCACCATGCCACCACCATGCGGACCTGCTCGAGGTAGCTGATCGCAAACGGCCAGACATTGCGGATCGAGACGGTGCCGCCCTCGTCCGTATAGGTCAGCTTCAGAACCCGCTCGTTGCGGATCGCTTTTCGAATGATGCTGAGATCGGCCTTGCTGGCGATGGGTGGGCGCATATGGATCAGAAGCGGCGAAGTTTCGATCTCGTCACGGATCTCGCGCGGCAGCACGTCGGCGATTTTTGCCAGGGCATCGGCGCCGGCTGCCGCCAGGCGCGGATCGGCTGCACGCGCCACCCAGCGGGACCCCAGAACCAGTGCTTCGATCTCGTCTTGCGAGAACATCATCGGCGGCAGCATGAAGCCCGGCTTCAGGATGTAGCCGAGCCCGGGTTCGCCCTCGATCAGCGCACCCTGCGCCTGCAGGCTGGCGATGTCGCGATAGAGCGTGCGGATGCTGACGCCGGTCTCTTCCGCCAGAACGGCACCACTGACCGGCCGCCGGTAGCGGCGCAACGTTTGCAGCAGGGTCAGCAGGCGTTCGGAGCGCGCCATGGCACGAGCCTATCGGTTTTTCCACTCCACCCAGTCACGCATCAGGCGGTGGGCAATGGCGCCCTTCGGTGGCGGTGCCTTGCCTGTGCTGCCCGGGCGTTCGAGCATCTCGAGCGTTTCCTCGCGCGTGAACCAGCGGCAGTCTTCCAACTCCTGCTCGTCGCGCTTGATCTCGGTCGACTTGGCTTCCGCATAGCAGCCGATCATCAGCGTATGCGGCATCGGCCAGGGCTGCGAGGCGTGATAGCGGATCCGTGCCGTGTGGATGCCCGATTCCTCAAGCGTCTCCCGGCGAACCGCGTTCTCGATCGTCTCTCCCGGCTCGACGAAGCCGGCGAGACAGGAATACATCCCCGGCGCAAAATGCGGGCTGCGGCCGAGCAGGCAGAGATCACGCTCCTCGTCCACCGCCAGCATGATCACGACGGGATCGGTACGCGGAAAGATCGTGTGTTCGCAGGCGGTGCAAATACGCTTGTAGCCGCCGATGTGGATCTCCATCATCGAGCCACAGCGACCGCAGTACTTGTTGTCCCGGTTCCATCGGATGAGGCTTGCCCCCTGGGCGAATTCGCCCAGCAGGACCTCGTCGATCAGCATTTCTCGAAACAGCGAGCGGCCGTCGGCCGGCTTGTACTGGCTGGCTAGCTCTTCTTCGGAGACACCAACGGGAACGGCAAGGCGCGGCTCTCCGGTCTTACGGTAGCCGAGCAGAACGGTCTCGTCCCAGTTGGGTTTCAGGTCCTTCAGTTCGTAGCGCGCAAACAGCGGATCAAGCACCTGTCCGTCGTGCTTCAGAACCAGCTTGTCTCCGGTGAAGGCAAAGATATGCGTGCCTTCCTTGGCAAGCGCGGCGTCCACGGACGTCTCGTCACGGTGCTCGGAGTCGCGGATCAGGTCATTGGCGGCAAAGGCGGTCAGATTGCTGGGTTCCGGATGTGGGACATCCGAATCGAAAAGCGAACGGCTCATGATGAAAGGGCTTCCCGCAACGTCTCTATGAATTCATCTCTCTTTGCGTCTTCGTAGGCTTCCGCCTTGCCGAATCCCCAGACGGGACCCGGCCAGTTGGCATCGCCTTCGAAGCGGGCAATGACATGAACATGAAGCTGCCGAACGATGTTGCCAAGGGCCCCGATATTGATTTTCGTCGCGCCGGTGATCTTCTTCAATGCCGTTGCCGCAAGCTCCGTCTCGAAGGTCAGCATCACCTGGTCGAGAGGCGTCAGCTCGAAGACCTCGGTGACATCGGCCCGCCGAGGCACCAGAATCAGCCACGGCCAGCGGGAATCCTTGGACAGGCGGATGTCACAGAGCCCCGTCCGCATGACACTGACGCTGTCGTTTTGAAGCCGATGGTCGAGCGTGAAGACGTCCAACAGGTATTCCTCCAGAGTTTTCCAAAGGCTAGCAGTTTTTTTTGAGCTTGGCTTGCTTTTGATGACGATATTGCCGATATGTGCATCCGGGAGGTTGGTGGTGGACGAGCCACTCGCCAACCGGGTCAGGTCCGGAAGGAAGCAGCCCTAACGAGCCCGGCACGGGTCATCGTGCCAGCCTCCCACCCTTCTCTCCATTCTTTGCCCGAGCAGTCCGGGCGCTAAGCAGGGCGATGAGCGACACCGAGCGACAATCACAAGATGCCGCCTCGACAGGCACCGGATACCGGGTGCTGGCACGCAAATACCGCCCCAAGGATTTCACGGATCTGATGGTCGGCCAGGAGCCGATGGTCCAGACCCTGACCAACGCCTTCGAGACCGGCCGCATTGCCCAGGCCTACATGCTGACCGGCGTCCGCGGGGTCGGCAAGACGACGACGGCCCGCATTCTGGCGCGTGCGCTGAACTACAAGACCCCAGAGATCGACAAGCCGACGATCGACCTCCGCATCCCCGGCGAACACTGCCAGGCGATCATGGAAGGCCGCCATGTCGATGTCATCGAGATGGACGCCGCCTCTCACACCGGTATCGACGACATCCGCGAGATCATCGAGCAGGTGCGCTACCGGCCGGTGTCGGCGCGCTACAAGGTCTACATCATCGACGAAGTGCACATGCTCTCGACGCAGGCCTTCAACGGCCTGCTGAAGACGCTTGAAGAGCCGCCGGAACATGTGAAGTTCATCTTCGCCACCACCGAAATCCGTAAAGTTCCGATCACGGTTCTGTCGCGTTGCCAGCGCTTCGATCTGCGCCGCATTAGCGCGTCTGATCTCGTCGGCCTGTTCACGACGATTGCTTCGAAGGAAGGGATCGACGCACAGCCCGATGCACTTGCGATGATCGCCCGCGCTGCCGAAGGCTCCGCCCGTGACGGCCTCTCGCTGCTCGACCAGGCCATCGCCCATGGCGGTGGTGCCGTGTTGACGGAAGCCGTGCGCGGAATGCTCGGCCTTGCCGACCGCGCCCGCATCGTCGATCTTTTCCAACATGTCGTCAGAGGCGATGTCGCTGCCGCGCTTGGCGAGTTTGGAAGTCAGTATGAAGCAGGCGCGAACCCTGTCGCGGTCCTGACCGATCTGGCTGATTTCACGCACTTGGTGACCCGCCTGAAGTATGTCCCGGATGCGGCCAACGATCCGTCGCTCAGCGAAATCGAACGCACCAAGGCGGCGGAATTCGCAAAAGGCATCGCCGTCACGACGTTGTCGCGTATCTGGCAGATGCTTTTGAAGGGCATTCCCGAGGCCGAGGCATCGTCGAGACCTGCCGGTGCTGCTGAAATGGTGCTGATCCGTCTGGCCCATGCCGCGCACCTGCCGGCGCCGGAAGATGCCGCGCGTCGTCTCGCCGAGTTCTCCGAAAACAATGGTGGCGGTGGTCGCTCTCCCGCACCATCAGGAAATGGTGGCGGCGCCACGGTCAATTACCAGGGCAATGTGATGGCCCGCGCCACGGAAGCCGCGCCGCCGCGACCGCAGGCACCGGGCCCGACCGCCATGCTTCGCGCGGTCCCCAACCTCGATCCGCAGTCGATGCCTGTCGGCCGTATCGAAGCGAAGCCGGCCGAGGCGCCGAAGCCGCTGGTGTCGGTCAATTCCGTCAGCGACATCGTCGATCTCGCCGGCGAGAAACGCGACGTGAAGATCAAGGCGCTGGTGCGCAACTTCGTGCGGCCCGTGCGCGTCCAGCCCGGTATCCTCGACGTCAACCTGACGGAAGGCGCGCCTGGCACGCTGCTCAATGAGTTGGCGGTCAAGCTCAAGGAATGGACTGGTATCCACTGGATCGTCAGCCTCAGCCGCGAAGCCGGCCAGCCGACCATGGTCGAGGCGGAAGCCCGCGCCAAGGAGCAGCAGGTCAGCGATGCCCGGCAGGACCCCGATGTTGCCGCGATCCTCGCGCAGTTCCCCGGCGCCAAGATCATCGACGTTCGCGTCAGGGCGCCGGAGCCTGAAGAGGAGGAGGTCAAGGCACCCGCTGCCGCCGAATCCGAAGAGGGCGATATCCTGCCCGGCGACGACATAGAATTCTGAGAGACCAAGAAGGAGCAAGACGATGCGCGACATCATGGGCATGATGGGCAAAGTCAAGGAAATGCAGGCCAAGATGGAGCAGATGCAGGCGGAAATCGCCGAGCTCACGGCCGAAGGCAAGTCCGGCGGCGGTCTGGTGACCGTTGTTCTGAGTGGCAAGGGCGAAATGAAAAGCCTGAAAATCGATCCGTCGCTGTTCAAGGAAGACGATGTCGAAATCCTCGAGGACCTGATCGTCGCGGCTCACAAGGACGCCAAGGACAAAGCTGAAGCCGTCGCGGCCGAAAAGACCAAGGCGCTCACAGCCGGCCTGCCGATTCCGCCCGGCTTCAAGATGCCGTTCTGAGATCGCGCAGGGCTTCAGCGCAGGGGAGGCGATATGAGTCTGACGACATTGCTGGTCTTCGCCGGCGCGCTGTTCATTGCCGCCGCGACGCCGGGGCCGAGTGTGGCCGCGCTGGTCGCTCGGGTCCTGTCCAAGGGGCCGCGCGACGTCCTCCCGTTCATTTTTGGCCTGTGGAGCGGCGACGCGATCTGGCTGACCTTTGCCGTGGCTGGCCTCTCCGCGATCGCCACGACCTTCTACCACGCCTTCCTCGTCATCAAATGGCTCGGCGTGCTCTATCTTCTCTATCTCGCCTGGAAAATGTGGTTCGCGAAGCCCGACGCTGAGGCAGAGACGCTGCCGGAGGCCAAATCTCCTGGCCGGCTTTTTCTCACGGGTCTGGCGATTGCGCTAGGCAATCCGAAGATCATGATGTTCTACGTCGCGCTGCTGCCGTCGATCATCGACATCCGTTCCGTGTCGATCCTGGGATGGGTCGAGCTGGTAGCCACGCTCTTCCTCGTGCTTGCAGTCGTCGATCTCAGCTGGACGTTTCTTGCTGCCAAGGCCCGTAAGTTCCTGAAGAGCCCGCGCGCCGTTCAGATTGCCAACCGCGCCAGCGCAGGGACGATGGCCGGCGCGGCGGCGGCGATTGCCATGCGATGAAGACTGGCGCTTGCCGGTCCGCGCCTCGTACCTCGATTTCCTCTGACGGCGTATGGTGTGCGTCCGCCCGCCGGGCTGAGCGGTCCGCTGAAATGCGTCAGCGCGCCCGTGCGAGCCGCAGCAGGTCGCGTCCGATAGCTTTCACGGGCTCGCTGCGCAACACCAGTGACGTGGTCACCGCGCCATAGCGGGCAATGCTGTCCACGATGATTTCAAGCTCTGAAGGTGTTGGCACCAGCACCTTCAGAATGAAGCAGTCCTCGCCGGTCAGACGCAGCACCTCGATAACCTGCGGCATTTCCGAGAACTGCTTCAGGCACGCCCGGATATGCTCATGGGTCGTCCGCAAGCGGATGACCGCCATCATCCCGAGGCCAAGCGCTGCAGCGCTGATCCGCGCGCCGTACCCTTCCACGATCCCGCGTTCTTCCAGCCGTTTCAGTCTCTCCGACGTTGCCGGTTGGGAGAGGCCGACCTGCCTGCCGAGCTCCGAAACGGAGATGCGACCATCGCGCTGGAGGATCTCGATGATCATCACATCGGTGGGGTCGAGTTGGCGTTCGCCGAAATCATTCATCAAGCATCACCTTTAATCTATCGGCTTCGGATGATTTTTTCCGATGCTTTCCCATGTCTGTCGGCGACTGTCTCATGCAGTTTGCAGCGCTGGCAACAGGAAAGGAGATGCTATGAGGGATGTGATCGTGCTGCCCGGGATCGGCGGTTCGGGCGAGGCGCATTGGCAATCGCACTGGGAGAAAGCCGAGACCAGAATGCGCCGATTTTCACCGCCGAGCTGGGATCATCCGGTGCTTGATGATTGGATCGAAGCGCTCGATCGCGAGGCGGGCAAATCGGCCGAGCCGCCGTTGCTCGTCGCCCATAGCCTTTCCTGCCTGCTGGTTGCACACTGGGCTGAACAATCTCGGCGTGCCGCTGCCGGCGCTGTGCTGGTTGCGCCTCCCGATCCGACATCTTCTGTTTTCCCGGGCGAGGCGGTGAGTTTCGCCAATCCGCCCACGGCAGCGTTGCCGTTCGCGTCTCTCGTCGTCGCGAGCAGCAATGATGACTATGGTTCACTCGCATATGCGCGTACCTGTGCCAGCCAATGGGGAAGCGCATTCCTCGACGTCGGTGCCTATGGTCACCTCAACGGCAGCAGCGGTCTCGCCGATTGGCCGCAGGGACGTGCCGCTCTGGCGGCTTTCGAGGCAAGCCTCGGTCAGGCTTCTTCCTCGAGAGCCCTGCGCAGCTTGTAGTGGATCGGTGCCGCGAGGTATCGGGTTCGATCGTCGACCGAAAGCCGCCTGCCGAAGGTTGCCATCATTTCCGGTAGCATCACTCTCGCGCCGCTGAACGAGCGAAGCTCGATGCTCTCACCCGCGGTGACCGTGCCGCTTCGAATGACCCGGCAATAGACGCCGGGTCGCGCTACTTCGGTATAGCGCTTGACGAACTGGGGATCGCCCATCCGGGCAGCGAAGGTCGCGCAGGGAATGCGGGCCGCGGTCACCTCGAGCTCGATATCGCTGGCGACAAATCGGTCACCGACTGCCACCTCTCTGTTGTCCAGCCCGCTGACCACCAGATTTTCGCCGAAGGTGCCGGGTTCTAGTGGATGCCCCAATTGCTTCGACCACCAATCCAGCGTGAGCGAGCCCTCCAGGTAGACGGCCTGATCGACGCCGCCGTGGTGCTTGCGATTGCAGATCGCATCCCCGACCAGCCCTTCGGCATCGACCAGCACACCGCCGCGAAGCGGGTGTTTGTTGATGCCGGTCTTGTAGCTTTTGCCGGGCAGCCTTTCGGCATTGCCAATGCACACGGCGAGGATTTTCATGCGGTCCGTGGTCCTTGCGTGTTTCCGTTTTCGCAACATATGGGCTAAGAACCGCTCATGGCAAAGCGAGTCACCGGCCCCGAAATCGAAAAACTCATCCAGCTCCTGGCGAAGGTGCCGGGCCTTGGCCCGCGCTCCGCGCGCCGCGCCGCCCTGCATCTGATCAAGAAGAAGGACCAGTTGCTCGGACCCCTGTCGAACGCGATGGGCGAGGCCTACGACAAGGTCAAGATCTGTTCCCGTTGCGGCAACGTCGATACCGTTGATCCGTGCACGGTCTGCACGGACGAGCGGCGCGATCAATCCCTCATCATTGTCGTCGAGGACGTCTCCGATCTATGGGCGCTGGAACGCGCCGCCGCGCTCAACGCTGCCTATCACGTTCTGGGCGGCACGCTGTCGCCGCTCGATGGCGTCGGGCCGGATGATCTCAACATTCGAGGTCTGATCGAGCGCGTGAGCGCCGGCGGCATCCGCGAGCTGATCATCGCCGTCAACGCCACTGTCGAGGGGCAAACGACAGCACACTATATAACTGACCAGCTGTCCGGCCTCGACGTGAAGATCACGCGATTGGCGCATGGCGTGCCGGTCGGCGGCGAACTTGATTATCTCGACGAAGGCACGCTGACGGCCGCGCTGAGAGCCCGAACCGTCATCTAGGGGGAAGCATGAGCAAGCGTATGTTCGGCCGTCTTTTTGGTCTGAGCGCGGCATTTCTGGCACTCTCATTTTTTCCTGCCTTGTCCGCCTCGAAAGCCGATGTCGAAGCGCAGTTCGAAAAATGGATCCGGGCCGATCTATGGCCGGAGGCACAGAAGAACGGCATCTCCGAAAGGGCGTTTCGTGCCGCGTTTGCGGGCGTCGAGCTGAACTGGAACCTGACAGATCTTGCACCTCCCGGCTTCCCGCCGCCGAAGGAGCAAAAGCAGACGCAGGCCGAATTTTCTTCGCCGGCGCCTTATTTCAACGATGACCGACTGAAGCGCCTGGCCACCACGGGTCGTGGCTTTGCCTCGCAATACGCCTCGACCTTGAAGAAGATCGAGAAGACCTATGGCGTGCCCGGCTCGATCGTGCTGGCCGTTTGGGGTCGCGAAACCGGCTTCGGCGCTGCGAAGCTCCCCAACTCGGCGATCGAGGTGCTGGCCACCAAGGCATTCATGTCGACCAGAAAGGAGATGTTCCGCACCGAGCTGCTTGCGGCCCTGCACATCATCGATCGCGGCGACTCCACCCCGGCCGAATTCAAGGGCTCGTCTGCCGGCGCGCTTGGCCAGCCGCAATTCATGCCAACCAGCTACCTGAAATATGCGGTCGATTTCGACGGCGACGGTCACCCCAACATCTGGACGTCCGTGCCGGATACGCTGGCGTCCATCGCCAATTTTCTGGTCCAGAAGGGCTGGCAACGCGACCGTGGCTGGGGTTACGAGGTAACCATTCCCGAGCAGGTCTCCTGTGCGCAGGAAGGGCCGGATCTTGGTAAGCCGATTTCCCATTGGGCTTCGCTGGGAATCGATCGCGTCACTGGCAAGGCTTTTCCGTCGGATGAGAAGAAGGCAAAGGGCATGATGCTGGTGCCGGCTGGTCGCGACGGCCCGGAATTCATCGTCACGCCGAACTTCTACGTGATCAAGGAATACAACAATTCCGATCTCTATGCGCTCTACATCGGCAACCTCGCGGACCGGATCGCCTATGGTTCCGGCGCGTTCCAGGGGCCATGGGGTGACGTCGGCAAGATGCTGCGCTCGGACGTCGCCAGCATGCAGAAGGCGCTGGAGAAAAAGGGATATGATGTCGGTGGCACGGACGGATTGCCGGGCTACAAGACCCGCCGCTCCATTGGCCAGTGGCAGGAAAAGGCCGGCATGAAACCGACCTGCTATCCCGAAGCCTCGATGATCGGCAAGCTCAAGTAGCTTCAGAGAGGACGCTTCAGGCCTTCGTGGCTCGCCACGAAGCCAAGCTTCTCGTAGAAGCGGATCGAACCCGGCCGGCTCTTGTCCGAGGTCAGCTGCACGAGGCCGCAGCCGCGTTCGACGCATCGTTCCACCGCCCATTCGATGAACCGGGACCTGAGCCCTGAACCGCGAGCATGTCTGGCGATGCGCACGCTTTCGATCTGGCCTCGCCACATGCCCGTCCGCGAAAGGCCCGGAATGAAACTCAGCTGCAGAACGCCGGCAACGCTGTCGGCTTGATCCACCGCGACACAAAGCAGCTGGTTGGCATCTGCCTCGATGGCGGCAAACGCGGCGAGGTAGCGCGCGTCAGGTGGATCGGAGACGATTTCGCGCGTTTTCCCGAGATCGTCGTCGGCAAGCAGGTCGATGATGGCTAAGAGGTCGGAACGGTGGGCTGCCCGGAAGGTGTACATGCGTGCCTCAGTGGTGCAGGTCGATCGGTGCCTTGTAGAAGACATCGTCGTTTGGCGGAATGGCCAACCGCTCGATCAGGCGATGGACGGCAGGCGTCGTGTCGCCCTGGTGGAGGGCTCGAAGCCGATCGGTGTTTTCGGCATCGGACTGCGTGCGCCGCTGGTTGTGTCTGATGTATTCGACCCATGTCGGCGTGTGATAGGTCTCGGTCCAGCAACCGGGCTTTTCCAGATCGCGCATCAATGCCCAGTTCCTGGCGCCGTCGCGGATGCGGATGCGACGCCGTTCCCCCATCAACATGAGAAATTCGGGCAGGTCGTCGTCACCGATTTCATAATCGACCTGAATGACGATCGGGCCGCTCCGTGGCGTGATGTCGAGGCTGAGTGCCGGTTCGGTGAAACGGTTCAGCGGATCGAGATTGAGGGATTCGAAAGCAGGCATGGAAAAGCGCAGACCGACGACAATGCCGAAGAGCATGACGACGGCGGAAATCAGCAGCGCGTTGGCCACCCCATAGCGGTCGGCGGCCAGGCCCCAGAGCCAGCTTCCGCCGGCAATGCCGCCGAAGGTAACGGTCTGGTAGAGCGACAATGCCCTGCCGACGACCCAGCGCGGTGTCGAAAGCTGCACGATCGTATTGAAGAGCGATAGGGCAAGGACCCAGCAGGCGCCGGAGATGACGAGCCCGGCGCAAGTCAGGGCGGCGATCGGGCTCATTGCGGCAATTGTGGCGCTCAGCGCGAAACCGGCAAATGAAAGGCGCACGATGGTTTCGCTCGAAAATCGCTCCCGCAGGCGCGCGTTCAGCACGGCGCCGCCGATTGCGCCGATCCCGAACGAGCCAAGCATCAAGCCGTAGGTCAGGGGTCCGCCCACGACGAGTTCCAGTGCCACGATCGGCAGCAATGCGAGAACGGAGCTGGCGCTGATGCCGAAGATCAGGCCGCGCAGCATGACCTTCTGCAAGTTCGGAGACATGGAGATATAGCGAAGGCCGGCAAAGATGGCGCTTCCGAGCGACTCGCGCGGCAGTGTTGCAACGGGAAACGCCGGCTTCCAGCGGATCAGCGCAAAGATCAGCGCGAAATAGCTGAGCGTGTTCACCGCAAAGGCGGCCGCAGCCCCAGCCGCAGCCACGATCACACCCCCGAGCGCGGGACCGACGCTGCGAGTGATGTTGAAGCCGACGCTGTTGAGCGTCACCGCATCCGGCAGATCCGCACGAGGCACCATGTCGCCGACGGAGGCCTGCCAGGACGGGTTGTTCAGCGCGGTACCGCAGCCGATCAGGAAGGTGAAGAATAGCAGCAGCCAAGGCGACAGCCAGCCGAAATAGGCACACACGCTGAGAAGCGCCGACACCGCAAGCATGAAGAACTGCGCCGTCAGCATCACCCGCCGTCGGTCGAAGCTGTCGGCCAGCGCCCCCGAGACAAGCGAGAACAGCATGATCGGGAGCGCCGTCGAGGTCTGCACTAGCGCGACCATGTCTCCTGACGAGGTGATCACCGTCATCATCCACGCCGCGCCGACGGCCTGAATGAGGCCACCGAAATTGGAGGCGATACTGGCGATCCAGATTGTCCGGTATGTCGCATGCCGCAGTGGCGCCAATGTTGAAGACGTATACGCCACGGTCCCTCCCGAACGATGCTCTACGCTGCCTGAGTCACTATAAGCGGAATGGCGGCACTGGCCATATGCTCGTTCCCATACTCTGGCCCTTGGCGATGGACCTTGCTATTTTATGGAAACCGGCCTATATGGCTCTCAAATCTTGATCGCATTGATGAAGAGTGGGCCGCAAGGACCCGCTCTTTTTTATTACCGCGATCATCCGAAATGCATGACATTGCTAGGAGCGCATCGCTTGTCGGATCCGACGAACGCAGACAATGAACTTGAGCCGCGGCTGATCACCGAGACTGGCCTTGACCAGCGCCTTGCCGCGATCGTCGAGCCCGTGCTTATCGATCTCGGTTACCGCCTGATCCGTGTCCGCATGCTGAACCAGAACGGCGCCACCATGCAGATCATGGCCGAGCGCAACGACGGAACCATGGACGTCGAAGGCTGCGAGGAGGTCTCGATGGCCGTTTCTCCGGTTCTCGATGTGGAAGATCCGATCGATAAAGAGTATCATCTGGAAGTGTCGTCGCCCGGCATCGATCGCCCAATGGTGCGCAAGTCCGATTTCGTGCGCTGGCAGGGCCATCTCTTGAAGTGCGAAACGTCGATCATGGTCGGCGGCCGCAAGCGTTTCCGCGGCAAGATCGTTTCCAGCGACGTCGATGGCTTTACGCTCGAGCGCGACCAGGTTTCCGAGGGCGAAGAACAGAATATTGTCATTCCGTTCACGGCTCTTGCCGATGCGAAACTCATTCTGACCGACGATCTGATCCGTGATGCACTGCGCGCCGACAAGCTGGCGAAGGCAGAGGCCGCGAACCAGAACGAAGCGGAAGACGAAGAATAACCGATCAACTTGTGGCGCCAGGGAAGGGAACCCGGGACGCCTAGACGGAGAGAAAAGACAATGGCAGTCAGTGCGAACCGGCTCGAACTTCTGCAGATCGCAGATGCAGTGGCCCGCGAAAAGGTCATCGACCGCGAGATCGTGCTTGCCGCAATGGCAGACGCGATCCAGAAGGCAGCGCGCTCCCGCTACGGCACCGAGTCCAACATCCGCGCCGACATCAACCCGAAGACCGGCGAAATCCGTCTTCAGCGTCTGCTCGAAGTTGTCGACAAGGCCGAAGATTATTCGACGCAGATTCCGCTTGAGCTGGCCCGCGACCGCAACCCGGACGCAGCCCTTGGCGATTTCATCGCCGATCCGCTGCCGCCGATGGATTTCGGCCGCATCGCCGCCCAGTCCGCCAAGCAGGTTATCGTCCAGAAGGTTCGTGAAGCCGAGCGTGACCGCCAGTTCGACGAATTCAAGGATCGCGTCGGCGAAATCGTCAACGGCACCGTCAAGCGCGTCGAATACGGCAACGTCATCGTCGATCTCGGCCGTGGCGAAGGCATCATCCGCCGCGACGAAATGATTCCGCGCGAAAACGTCCGCTATGGCGATCGCGTCCGTGCATACGTATATGACGTTCGTCGTGAACAGCGCGGCCCGCAGATCTTCCTGTCGCGCACGCATCCACAGTTCATGGTCAAGCTCTTCACCATGGAAGTGCCTGAAATCTACGACGGCATCATTCAGGTGAAGTCGGTTGCCCGCGATCCGGGTTCGCGCGCCAAGATCGCCGTGATCTCGAACGATAGCTCGATCGATCCGGTCGGCGCCTGCGTCGGTATGCGTGGTTCACGCGTTCAGGCCGTCGTCGGCGAGCTCCAGGGCGAAAAGATCGACATCATTCCGTGGTCGCAGGACCCGGCGACCTTCGTCGTCAACGCCCTGCAGCCGGCTGAAGTCGCCAAGGTCGTTCTCGATGAAGACGCAGAGCGCATCGAAGTCGTGGTTCCGGACGAGCAGCTTTCGCTGGCCATCGGCCGCCGCGGCCAGAACGTTCGCCTGGCATCGCAGCTGACCGGCTGGGATATCGACATCATGACGGAAGCCGAAGAGTCGGAACGCCGCCAGAAGGAATTCAACGAGCGCACCAACCTGTTCATGGATTCGCTCGACGTTGACGAAATGGTTGGTCAGGTTCTGGCGTCGGAAGGCTTCGCAGCTGTTGAAGAACTGGCTTACGTCGATCTCGACGAAATCGCTTCGATCGACGGTTTCGACGAGGATACGGCACAGGAAATTCAGACCCGCGCTCGCGAATATCTCGAAAAACTCGAAGCCGAGATGGACGAGAAGCGCAAGGCGCTCGGTGTATCCGACGAACTGCGCGGCATCGACGGCATGACGGCCCAGATGATGGTTGCGCTCGGCGAAGACGGTATCAAGACGATGGAAGACTTCGCAGGCTGCGCCGCGGACGATCTCGTCGGCTGGAGCGAGCGCAAGAACGGCGAGACCAAGAAGTTCGAGGGCCTCTTCTCGAAGTTCGACGTTTCCCGCGTCGAAGCCGAACAAATGGTCGTTCAGGCGCGCCTCGCGGCTGGCTGGATCACCGAAGAGGACCTTGCGAAGGAAGCGGAAGCTGAAGAAGCTCCCGAGGCCGAGCAGGAAGTTTAATGTCTACGCGTGAGCCTACCGTTTCTCCTGAGGACGACGATCTTGCAGGTTATGACGTGAATGGTCGCATGTGCATCGTGACGCGCGAAAGCGGATCGCCGGATGAGCTGATCCGCTTCGTCGCTGCTCCCGATGGAACGGTTGTCCCCGATCTGAAGCGCCAGCTTCCGGGTCGCGGCTGCTGGGTGAAGATCGACCGTGCTTTGGTCGACAAGGCTGTGGCGAAGAAGTCCTTCGCCCGTGCCTTGAAAGCGGATGTAAAGGTGGCGGCCGACCTCGGCGAGGCCGTCGACAAGCTGCTGCTGCAGCAGGTCATGCAGATGATGAACATGGCTCGCAAGGCCGGACAGTTCATCACCGGCTCCTCGAAAGTGGATGCCGCGATTAGAAGTGGCGCCGCCATCGCGGTGTTCCACGCGACGGACGCCGCGGCCGACGGCGTGAGAAAGATCGACCAGGCCCGCAAGGCCTGGCACCTCGGAATGGAGACCGAGGAGGAAATACCTTCCTACCAGCTCTTCTCGGAGGGCGAAATGGAAGGCCTGATGGGCCAGAACGCTTTTATCCATGCTGCAGTGCTTGCAGGGCAGGCGGGTGAGGGTGTAGTGAAGCGCGCAAAGATGCTTGAGCAGTACCGCAATGGCGGTCAGTCCCGGGCAGCGGGCGGCGCTGGCCGGCAAAAACAATGATACGGTCACCGGCTTGCCCGGTCCCAACATCATTGATCGACATATTTGATTGACAGGGCCTGATGACGTCATCGCTCCCTGTCCGAAGGAACGGGAACGAATGACCGATAGCAATGACGACAAGACACTGAACGGACCGGGCAAGAAGACTCTGACCCTGAAGCCGTCGGGCGTGAGCCAGGGCACCGTGCGCCAGGATATGGGCCGCGGCCGCACCAAGGCGGTCGTTGTCGAAACCCGCAAGCGGCGCCCGATGCGCCCCGAGGACGAACGTCCAATCACACCGGTAGCAGCACCGGCAGCGCCCGTGCGCGTCGCTGAACCTGCCCCCGCAGCAGCGCAGGCACCTGTTCAGGCGCGTCCGCAGCAGCCGCAGCAGCAGCGCCCCTACCAGGGTGGCCAGCCGTCGCGTCAGCAGCCTTCTTCGCAGCCGCAGCGCCAGCAGGACCGTCCGCGTCCTGTCGTGCTGAACCATCTTTCGCCGGAAGAAATGGACGCTCGCCGTCGCGCCTTGGCCATGGCCCAGGTTCGTGATGCCGAAGACGCCGTTCGTCGCGCCGAGGAAGAAAAGCGCCGCGCAGCCGAAGAGGTAGCCCGCCAGGCCGCTGAAGCCGAAGAAGCCAAGCGCCGTGCAGCCGAAGAGGCCGCCCGTGCTGCTGAAGCTGCTGCTCCGCCGGCACCTGCCGCACCGGCTCCGTCGGAAACACCCCGCGTTCAGTCGGCTGCGCCGTCCGTCCGCCGTACCGACAATGCTCCGTCGCCTTCGCAGGCCCGTCCCGCGCCTGGCGGCGCGCCTGGCGCCCCCGGTGTTCGCCGCCGTGAAAACGACGAAGACGACCGTGGCGCGCCGCGTGGCGGTGCTCCGGCCCGTGGCCGCGTCGTGCGTCCGGAACCGGCAAAGCCCGTTACCACGCGTCCGAAGGGCGACGATGGCCGCCGCCAGGGCAAGCTGACGATCACCGCTGCGAGCACCGACGACGACGGCAACGCCCGCGGCCGCTCGATGGCCGCCATGCGCCGCCGTCAGGAAAAGTTCCGCCGCAGCCAGATGCAGGAAACGCGCGAAAAGGTTATTCGCGAAGTCATCCTGCCTGAGACCATCACCATTCAGGAACTGTCGCAGCGCATGTCTGAGCGCGCCGTCGACGTCATCAAGTACCTGATGAAGGAAGGCCAGATGATGAAGCCGGGCGACGTCATTGACGCCGACCTCGCGGAACTCATCGCCAGCGAATTCGGCCACACCGTCAAGCGCGTTTCGGAATCCGACGTTGAAGAAGGCATCTTCGACAAGGCCGACGATGCCGGTGAAATGGTGTCGCGTCCGCCGGTCGTGACCATCATGGGTCACGTCGACCACGGCAAGACCTCGCTGCTCGACGCCATCCGTCAGGCAAACGTCGTCTCGGGCGAAGCCGGTGGCATCACCCAGCACATCGGTGCCTATCAGGTCGAACAGAACGGTCAGAAGATCACCTTCATCGACACCCCCGGCCACGCCGCCTTCACGGCCATGCGTGCCCGTGGTGCGCAGGCAACCGATATCGCGATCCTCGTGGTCGCGGCTGACGACAGCGTCATGCCGCAGACGATCGAATCCATCAGCCACGCCAAGGCGGCCGGTGTTCCGATCATCGTGGCGATCAACAAGATCGACAAGCACGAAGCCAACCCGGACAAGGTCCGTCAGCAGCTTCTGCAGCACGAAGTGTTCGTTGAATCGCTCGGCGGTGAAGTGCTCGACGTCGAAGTTTCGGCCAAGAACAAGACCAACCTCGACAAGCTGCTCGAAGCCGTCCTGCTGCAGGCCGAAATCCTCGACCTCAAGGCCGACCCGAACCGCACCGCGGAAGGTATCGTCATCGAAGCCCAGCTCGACCGTGGTCGTGGCGCGGTTGCGACCGTCCTCGTCCAGAAGGGTACGCTGAAGCCCGGCCAGATCATCGTTGCCGGCGATCAGTGGGGCCGCGTTCGCGCGCTCGTCACCGACAAGGGCGACCATGTCAAGGAAGCGGGCCCGGCCATGCCGGTCGAAGTGCTCGGCCTGTCCGGCACGCCTGCTGCGGGCGACAAGTTCGCCGTCGTCGAAAACGAGAGCCGTGCGCGCGAGATTTCCGAATATCGCCAGCGTCTGGCCCGCGACAAGGCGGTTGCCCGCCAGACCGGTCAGCGCGGTTCGCTCGAACAGATGATGAGCAAACTGCAGAACACCGGCTTCAAGGAATTCCCGCTGCTCATCAAGGGCGACGTGCAGGGTTCCATCGAAGCGATCATCGGTGCTCTCGACAAGCTCGGCACCGACGAAGTGCGGGCACGTATCGTCCATTCGGGCGCCGGTGCCATCACCGAGTCTGATCTGGCGCTTGCCGAATCCTCCGACGCCGCGATCATCGGCTTCAACGTCCGTGCCAACGCACAGGCACGTGTCGCCGCCGAACGCGCAGGCATCGAGATCCGCTACTACAACATCATCTACGATCTAGTGGATGACGTTAAGGCAGCGATGTCGGGTCTGCTCACGCCGGAGCGCCGCGAAACCTTCCTCGGCAATGCCGAGATCCTCGAGGTGTTCAACATCACCAAGACCGGCAAGGTTGCGGGTTGCCGCGTTACCGAAGGCAAGGTCGAACGTGGTGCGGGCGTCCGCCTCATCCGCGACAACGTCGTCATCCACGAAGGCAAGCTCAAGACGCTCAAGCGCTTCAAGGACGAAGTATCGGAAGTTCCTGTCGGTCAGGAATGCGGTATGGCCTTCGAGAACTACGAAGACATCCGCGCCGGCGATGTCATCGAATGCTTCCGCGTCGAGCATATCACCCGTACGCTCTGATCGTGCGAGACTAGAGTTGTGGACGGGCGCCGGATCATATGAGGCCGGCGCCCGAACCTTTTGAGGCAAAGAACAATGGCAACAAAAACCTCGACAGCACAGTCGCAGCGCATGCTGCGCGTCGGCGAGCAGGTGCGCGCCGCGATCACCCAGGTCCTGCAGCGCGGCGAAGTGCGCGACGACCTCCTGGAAAAGACCGTCATATCCGTGTCCGAAGTGCGTATGTCGACCGACCTCAAGGTTGCGACCGCCTTCATCACGCCGCTCGGCGTGTCGGATCACGAGACGGTCCTCACGGCGCTCAACCGCCACGCCAAATTCATCCGCGGCCGTCTCGGCCCGCATCTCCGGCAGATGAAATTCATGCCGGAAATCCGTTTCCGCGACGATACGAGCTTCGACAATTACAAGAAGATCGACGAGCTGCTGCGCTCGCCCGAGGTCATGCGCGACCTTGAGGACGGCAATACCGACGAAAAGTAACAGAAGAGCCTTATGTCCAAACCACGCAAGCCCAAAGGCCGCCCGATCTCGGGCTGGCTTATCCTTGATAAGCCTGTCGACTTCGGCTCGACGGAAGCGGTCTCCAAGATCAAGTGGCTTTTCAAGGCCCAGAAGTGCGGCCATGCCGGTACGCTTGATCCGCTCGCTTCCGGTATGCTGCCGATTGCGCTCGGCGATGCGACCAAGACCGTTCCCTACGTCATGGATGGCCGCAAGATCTACGAATTCACCGTGACCTGGGGCGAAGAGCGCGCCACCGACGACCTCGAAGGTGAGGTGACACAGAGCTCAGACAAGCGCCCGACCGAGCAGCAGATCCGCGATCTCCTGCCAGGCTACACTGGTGTGATCAATCAGATCCCGCCACAATTCTCCGCCATCAAGATCTCGGGCGAGCGCGCCTACGATCTCGCCCGCGAAGGTGAAACGGTCGAGATTCCGTCGCGCGAAGTCGAGATCTTCCGCCTGACGCTGCTCGAATGCCAGGACGAAAACACCGCGCATTTCGAAGTCGAGTGCGGCAAGGGCACCTATGTCCGCGCGCTCGCGCGCGATTTCGGTCGCGAACTCGGCTGCTACGGTCACATCTCCGGTCTGCGCCGCAGCTACGTCGCGCCGTTTGCCGAAGAGACCATGATCCCGCTCGCTGATCTCGTCGCACTCGAAGCGATCGAGGACAATGACGAGCGCCTGGCCGCCCTCGATGTGCTCCTGATCGACACCAGCGAGGCGCTCTCCGCGCTTCCGCATCTGATCGTCAACGACGATCAGGCTCACCGCCTGAAGATGGGCAATCCCATCCTCGTGCGTGGTCGCGATGCCCCCGTCGCCGAAAGCGAAGCCTATGCGACCGCCCGCGGCAAGCTGATCGCCATCGGCGAGATCGGCCAGGGCGAGTTTCGCCCCAAGCGCGTTTTCGGCTGATTTGCAATGCGCGCGGCGTGATCCGCGCGCACCTTTCTGCAATCAGATCAGGCCTTCGGCCTTCATAGCAGCCTGAACCGACGGACGAGCGCCAACGCGGGCGACGTAGTCCTTCAGCTTCGGCCACGCTTCAAGCGAAACGCCCGTCACGTTCGACCAGTTGGTCACGACGAATGCATAGGCGTCCGCAACGGTGAAGTTGGAGCCGGTGAGGTAGGCACGACCGTCAGCCAGCCGTGATTCCAGCCATTCGAATTTCTTCTGCAAGACCTCGCGCGCCGCGTCCTTTTCCGCATCGGTCTTGCCGGGGTGAAAGAGCGGGCTGAATGACTTGTGCAATTCGGACCCAATGAAGCTCAGCATTTCCTGAACGCGGGCGCGAGCAAGCGTGCCGGCCGGCGGCGCGAGATCCGTCGCACCGTTGGTGTCGGCGATGTATTGCAGGATTGCCGAACCTTCGGTCAGGACTTCGCCGCCGTCGAGCTCGAGAGCAGGCACCGCGCCCTTGGGATTGATCGCCCAATAATCGCGGCCGCTTTCCATGACTTTCGTCTTGGTGCTGACCTTCTCGATCTCGAACGGCTTGCCGATTTCATGGAGGACGACGTGAGACGCCATGGAGCAGGCGCCGGGGGAATAATAAAGTTTCACTCAATTTCCTTTCTGGAAATATCCTTGGGACGCGCAGGTGATAGCCAATTGGCTTTTTCGTGTAATCAACATTCTCGTGATCAACGCGCTGCAACGTTCGATACATGAGGCCAACAAGTGCCAAACGTGGGCGAGCAGGCGGCGAAAACTCCGCTCTTCCATTCATACGCCGGATATTGTATAGGCAGCGCCAGCATCAGGCTTTGCTTGAATGCATTCGCGGCCAAAGCTGGACGACATCCCGGCTTTTGGCGACCTTATCTCCTCTCATCGAAAGGAACATCCGATGTCGATTACTGCTGAGCGCAAGACGGCACTTATCAAGGAATACGCAACGTTCGAAGGTGACACCGGTTCGCCGGAAGTACAGGTTGCGATCCTCACCGAGCGCATCAACAACCTCACGGAACACTTCAAGGGCCACAAGAAGGATAACCATTCCCGCCGTGGCCTGCTGACGATGGTTTCGAGCCGCCGCTCGCTTCTTGACTACCTCAAGAAGAAGAACGAAGGCCGTTACACCAAGCTGATCACCAGCCTGGGTATCCGCCGCTAAGGCTTTTTCGGCGGGCGCTCCTTGTGGACGCCCGCCGCATTTGTTTCCGGGGAACGTTTCTCCGACACCGCAGGACGCCGTAGCGTTTGCGGGACTGCCCGCGGACCCGGATGGGCCGGATCCGCAAAACCAACCGTTGACCTGTCATGGGGCAGGATTGCCGGATGCTTTCGGCCAAGGCGCACACCTTGGCCCGGCGTTCTCGAAAGGGAAGCCGAAGATGCAAAGCCTCCCGTTGTCTTGCCCATGATGCGTCATCAACAATTGCGGTCGTCTGCGCCGCGCCCTCGGGCCAATGGCGCGCCTCCGCATTGAAGGACAAGACATATGTTCGACACTCATTCCGTGGAAATCGAGTGGGCAGGCCGCCCGCTGAAGCTCGAAACCGGCAAGATCGCCCGTCAGGCTGACGGCGCCGTTCTCGCGACCTACGGCGAAACCGTGGTTCTCGCCACCGTCGTTTCCGCCAAGGCGCCGAAGCCTGGCCAGGACTTCTTTCCGCTGACCGTCAACTACCAGGAAAAGACCTACGCAGCCGGCAAGATCCCCGGTGGCTACTTCAAGCGCGAAGGCCGTCCGTCGGAAAACGAAACGCTGGTTTCGCGCCTGATCGACCGCCCGATCCGCCCGCTCTTCCCTGAAGGCTACAAGAACGACACGCAGGTCGTCGTCACGGTTATCCAGCACGACCTGGAAAACAACCCCGACATCCTGTCGATGGTTGCTGCTTCGGCTGCCCTGACGCTCTCCGGCGTTCCCTTCATGGGCCCGGTCGGCGGCGCACGCGTCGGCTACATCAACGGCGAATACGTCCTGAACCCGCATCTAGACGAGATGGACGAGTCGATCCTCGACCTCGTTGTCGCCGGTACGCACGACGCCGTTCTGATGGTTGAATCCGAAGCCAAGGAACTGAACGAAGAAATCATGCTCGGCGCCGTCATGTTCGGCCATCGTGGTTTCCAGCCGGTTCTCGACGCGATCATCAAGCTCGCCGAAGTGGCTGCCAAGGAGCCGCGCGACTTCCAGCCGGAAGACTTCTCCGAACTCGAAGCCGAAATGCTGAAGCACTTCGAAGCCGAGCTGCGCACCGCCTACAAGAACACGCAGAAGGCTGAACGCTACGCTGCCGTCGACGCCGTCAAGGCAAAGGTCAAGGCGCACTTCTTCCCGGAAGGTGAAGAGCCGAAGTACACCGCCGAAGTCATCGGCGCGATCTTCAAGCACCTGCAGGCCAAGATCGTTCGTTGGAACATCCTCGACACTAAGAGCCGTATCGACGGCCGCGATCTCGAGACCGTTCGCCCGATCGTCTCGGAAGTCGGCCTCCTGCCGCGCACCCACGGTTCAGCTCTCTTCACCCGCGGTGAAACGCAGGCGATCGTCGTTGCCACGCTCGGCACCGGCGAAGACGAACAGTACGTCGACAGCCTCACGGGCATGTACAAGGAGCGCTTCCTGCTCCATTACAACTTCCCTCCCTACTCGGTTGGCGAAACCGGCCGCATGGGTTCTCCGGGCCGTCGCGAAATCGGTCACGGCAAGCTCGCATGGCGCGCTATCCGCCCGATGCTGCCGACAGCCGAGCAGTTCCCCTACACGCTGCGCGTCGTCTCTGAGATCACCGAGTCCAACGGCTCGTCCTCGATGGCAACCGTCTGCGGCACCTCGCTCGCTCTGATGGACGCTGGCGTTCCGCTCGCTAAGCCGGTTGCCGGTATCGCCATGGGCCTGATCCTCGAAGGTGACCGTTTCGCGGTTCTCTCCGACATCCTCGGCGACGAAGACCACCTCGGCGACATGGACTTCAAGGTCGCCGGCACCGCCGACGGCATCACCTCGCTGCAGATGGACATCAAGATTGCCGGTATCACCGAAGAGATCATGAAGGTCGCGCTCAGCCAGGCAAAGGGCGGTCGCAACCACATCCTCGGCGAAATGGCAAACGCCATCACCGAGAGCCGTGGCCAGCTCGGCGAATTCGCTCCGCGCATCGAAGTCATGAACATCCCGGTCGACAAGATCCGTGAAGTTATCGGCTCCGGCGGCAAGGTCATCCGCGAAATCGTCGAAAAGACCGGCGCGAAGATCAACATCGAAGACGACGGCACCGTGAAGATCGCATCTTCCTCGGGCAAGGAAATCGAAGCGGCCCGCAAGTGGATCCACTCGATCGTTGCCGAGCCTGAAATCGGCGTGATCTACGAAGGCACCGTTGTGAAGACCGCCGATTTCGGCGCCTTCGTCAACTTCTTCGGCGCCCGCGACGGCCTCGTCCACATCTCGCAGCTCGCTTCCGAGCGTGTTGCCAAGACCCAGGACGTCGTCAAGGAAGGCCAGAAGGTTTGGGTCAAGCTCCTCGGCTTCGACGAACGCGGCAAGGTCCGCCTGTCGATGAAGGTCGTTGACCAGGCAACCGGCCAGGAAATCCCTGCCGACAAGAAGAAGGAAGAAGCTGCAGCCGAGTAAGCTGCGCCTTCCCGAGACTTCATGGGCGCGGGGTAGTTTCCGCGCCCTTTTTGTATTCAAGAACGAGATAGAACCATGAGCAGCGAGACGCTGAAGACACTGTTCCACCCCTTTGTAAGCGGCATCGTTGAGGCGCCCGGCGAGGGCGAGCGCGTGCTCTTCCTCGGCGCCCAGGCGGGCTTTGCCCTGCCGGAAGTCTTTGCCGCCTCGCTGAGCGCCGTACAGGGCTTTCGGTCGCTGTACCGGCAGTTGCTCGCCCAGCGCATCGAAACCACGCCTGAGGTCGAAGGCGAGGATTATGATGCCGTTCTGGTTCTCTGCAACAAGCACAAGGGCGAGAACGAGGCGAATATCGCCGAAGCACTCACCCGCGTGAAGATGGGCGGGCTCGTCGTCGTCGCCGGCGGCAAGGAAGACGGCATCCAGCCGCTGCGCAAGCGCATGGAAGCCTTCGGCCTGTCGCTCGAGCACATGCCGAAATACCACGGCGTCGCATTCTGGTTCGGCGCGCCTGCCGATTCCAGCGAGATCATTGCCAAGTTCGCCAAGCCGCCGGTGCGTGTCGATGGTCGCTTCGAGGCCGCTGCCGGCATGTTCTCGCACGACCGCATCGACGATGGCTCGGAGCTGCTGGCCTCGCGCCTGCCGGTCGATTTCACCGGCGACGTCGCCGATTTCGGCGCCGGCTGGGGCTATCTCTCCGTTGAGCTGGCCGAGCGGTCCCCCGGCGTCAGCCGTCTCGACCTCTACGAGGCCAATCACGCCGCTCTGGAGGCCGCCAAGGCCAATATGGCGGAAAACTGCCCTGGTGTGCCCGCGCGTTTCTTCTGGCACGATCTGGCCGGCGAGCCGGTCAAGGACAAGTATGATCTCATCATCATGAACCCGCCGTTCCACGAAGGCCACGCGGCGGAGCCGTCACTCGGCCAGGCGATGATCAAGACAGCCGCTTCGGCGTTGCGTGGCGGCGGACGCCTGCTATTGGTCGCCAACCGTGGTTTGCCCTACGAGCCGGTCCTTGCCGCAAACTTCAAGGAAAGCGGCGAGACCTGCCGCAACGCCCGCTTCAAGGTGCTCTGGGCGAAGAAGTAACCTCCGGCATAGGCAGATCTTTCAGATCTGCTAGACTTCCCCCAGCACGCCTAGTGGAGGGGGAAGCCATGGACGCAGAAGCCAACAAGGACCTCGTCAGAGCCTATGTCGAGGCATTCAACCGCTTCGACATGCCAGCGCTGCGGGCGCTATTTGCCTCGGACGCGCGGATCTACGGTGTTCTGGGATATGGCGGGCTCGACGATGTCGAACCCATCTGGCACGAGCTCCACGAGGGTATGAACATAAACCTCGAGATCCTCGATATCGCTGCCGAAGGGCAGAATGTCGTCGCCCGCTACCGGGAGACAGGTCGCTATACCGGTTTCTTTCGCGGTCTCGTCGGTCATGACCCGACCGGGAAAAGCTACGATATCACCGCAATAGAATGGTTTGTCATCGAAGACGGGAAGATTGCGACCCGTTGGGGCGCTCGCGACTCAGCGGCAATCCTGCGGCAAGTCATGCATCCCTAGCGGATGCGCCTAAAGGAAAAGCCGGGCTTGGAGCCCGGCTTTTTGTCTTATTCCACGTCTGCCTTGCGCAGCGCCTCGAGCGCCGGCATCGAGGTTATGTTGAACCCGGCATCGACGAAGTGGATTTCGCCGGTCACGCCTGCCGCCATGTCGGAGAGCAGGTAGAGGGCCGAATTGCCGACGTGATCGATGGTTACGGTCTTGCGCAGCGGCGAGTTCTGCTGGTTCCAGGAAAGGATAGCGCGCGCGTCGGAGATGCCGGCGCCGGCAAGCGTGCGGATCGGGCCAGCGGATATCGCGTTGACGCGAATGCCGCGCGGACCGTAGTCAGCCGCCAGATAGCGCACGGAGGCCTCGAGTGCTGCCTTGGCAACGCCCATGACGTTGTAGTTCGGAATGACGCGCGTCGAGCCGTTATAGGTCAGCGTCAGCATCGAGCCGCCTTCGTTCATCAGCGGCGCAAGGCGCTTGGCGATTTCCGTGAAGGAGAAGCAGGAGATGACCATCGTGCGGCTGAAATTGTCGCGCGTGGTGTCGGCGTAAAGGCCCTTCAGCTCGTTCTTGTCGGAGAAGCCGATGGCATGCACGACGAAGTCGAGCGTGCCCCAGCGTTCCTTGATCGCTTCGACCGTGGCGTCGACCGAGTCAATGTCTTCAACGTCGCACGGCAGGACGAAGTCTGATCCGACCTCGGCCGCCAGCGGCTTGACGCGTTTGCCCAGTGCGTCACCCTGGTAGGTGAAGGCAAGTTCTGCACACTGTGCGGCCAGCGCCTTTGAAATTCCCCAGGCGATGGAATGGTTGTTCGCAACGCCCATGATAAGCCCGCGCTTACCCTGCATGATTCCCGTCATATTGTTATCCGTTGTAGCGCTGGAAGACGAGCGTGGCGTTGGTGCCGCCGAAGCCGAAAGAGTTGGAGAGCGCGATGTCGATCTTGGCGTCGTCGATACGCTTGCGAACGATCGGCACGCCGTCGAATTCCGGGTCGAGCTCTGTGATGTGAGCGCTTTCGCCGATGAAGCCAGCCTGCATCATCAACAGAGAGTAGATCGATTCCTGTACGCCGGCAGCGCCCAGCGAGTGACCGGTCAGCGACTTGGTCGACTGGATGTGCGGCATCTTGGCGCCGAATACTTCGCGGATCGCGCCGATCTCCTTGCTGTCGCCGACAGGCGTCGAGGTGCCGTGCGTGTTGACGTAGTCGACATCGCCCTTCACCGTCGAGAGCGCCTGGCGCATGCAGCGCACCGCGCCTTCGCCCGACGGAGCGACCATGTCGTAACCGTCGGAGGTCGCGCCGTAGCCGACGATTTCAGCGTAGATCTTGGCGCCGCGCGCCTTGGCGTGTTCCAGTTCTTCAAGAACCAGAACGCCAGCGCCGCCGGCGATGACAAAGCCGTCACGGCTGACATCGTAAGCACGCGAGGCCGTTGCCGGCGTGTCGTTGTACTTGGAGGACATCGCGCCCATGGCATCGAACAGGTTCGACATCGTCCAGTCGAGGTCTTCGTGACCGCCGGCGAACATGATGTCCTGCTTGCCCCATTGGATCATCTCGGCGGCGTTGCCGATGCAATGTGCCGAGGTCGAGCAGGCCGACGAGATCGAGTAGTTGACGCCGTGGATCTTGAACCAGGTCGCGAGCGTGGCGGAGGCCGTCGAAGACATCGCCTTCGGCACGGCGAACGGGCCGATGCGCTTCGGGCTGTTGTTCTTGATGGTGATCTCGGCAGCTTCGATCAGGGTACGGGTCGAAGGACCGCCCGAACCCATGATGATGCCGGTGCGCTCGTTGTTGCTGATGTCGCTTTCTTCGAGGCCCGAATCGGCGATCGCCTGCTTCATCGCAACGTGATTCCACGCACCGCCCTGGGAGAGGAAGCGCATGGCACGGCGATCAACGAGATCCGTCGGATCAAGCGTCGGACGACCCCAGACCTGGCACTTGAAGCCATGCTCGGCAAAATCGTTGGAGAAGGAAATGCCGGACTTGGCATCGCGCAGCGAAGCGGTGACCTCGGCGGCATCATTGCCGATCGAGGAAACAACGCCCAGACCCGTGACAACTACCCGTCTCATGTGTTTCGACCTTTTCGTTTTTTCTAACTTGGAGAACCGGGCACGAGTGCCCGGCGAAATCAGGCTTCTTTATCCTTGGACAGGCCGACGCGCAGGTCGGTTGCCTGATAGATGGTTTCGCCGTCTGCCTTCAGCCAGCCATCGGCGGTGCCGAGCACCAGGCGGCCGCGCATGACGCGCTTGAAATCGATGCCATATTCGAGAAGCTTCGTGGTCGGGCGGATCATGCCCTTGAACTTCACTTCGCCCGTCGAGAGCGCCATGCCGCGTCCGGGCTCGCCCAGCCAGCCGAGGAAGAAGCCGGTCAGCTGCCACATGCCGTCAAGGCCGAGGCAGCCAGGCATGATCGGGTTGCCCTGGAAGTGGCAGGGGAAATACCAGTCATCCGGCTTCACGTCGTATTCGGCGCGGATATAGCCCTTGTCGAAGGCGCCGCCGGTTTCGGAAATATCGGTGATGCGATGGACCATCAGCATCGGCGGCAGCGGCAGCTGCGCATTGCCCGGGCCAAACAGCTCTCCGCGGCCGCAGGCCAGGATTTCCTCGTAGTTGTAGCTGGATTGTTTCGTCGCCATGAAAACTCTAATTCCCCCCGCAACTATGCCGATGGATGTGAACGTTTAGTCCAAGTACAGCAGAAAATGAAGCATAAGCATGGCTGAGCTTCCCCACCAACAAGGACCGGCTGTGCGCCTTATTTGGTGGTCGCATACAGGAAGGCCAAGCCCTCGGCCAGAGGTATTTGCTCGAAAAGCCCGATTTCGCGGCCTTTTCGCACCTGTTGTCCCCATTGAAGCTATTGAAAGGCTTTTGCGCAAAAGTTATATGGCTAAGGAAACCTGATTGCTGGACGCTAGATTAAACGGAGTTCGTCGAATGGCGGCTGAAGCCCCGCTTACCATCGAAGCAAGGCTGCGTAGCGCAGGCTTGCGACCGACGCGACAGCGTGTGGCCCTGGGTGATCTGCTCTTTGCAAAGGGCGACCGGCATCTGACGGTCGAAGAGTTGCACGACGAAGCGGTGGAGGCCGGCGTGCCGGTTTCTCTCGCAACGGTTTACAACACGCTGCACCAGTTCACCGAAGCCGGCATGATTCGTGTGCTCGCGGTGGAAAGTGCGAAGACCTACTTCGACACCAATGTCTCCGATCACCACCACTTCTTCATTGAGGGCGACAACGACGTCCTCGACATCCCGGTAAGCAACCTGACGATCGCCAACCTGCCGGAGCCTCCCGAGGGCATGGAAATCGCCCATGTCGACGTGGTCATCCGGCTGCGGCCGAAGCAGCGCTAAGCTACATCACATCATCGGGATGGCGGCCAGGCTTGGCCTTGTAGGTCGGGATCGTCCAGCCGAAATGGAGCGCACCGCCACGAACGGCGAATGCCGCAAGAACACCCACGGCGGACGCCGAGTAGATGGGTAGATCCAGTCCATTCGCGACCGTGAAGATCCCGGAGCCGATCAGCGCTGCGGTGATATAGATTTCCGGCCGCAAGAGCACCGACGGCTCGTTGGCAAGCAGATCGCGCAGGATCCCGCCGAACGTCGCCGTCAATGTGCCGGTGACGATGGCGATCGTTGGCGAACCGGTTGCCGCAAGGCCCTTGGCGGCGCCCATGACGCAATACGCCGACAGTCCGACGGCATCGAGCCATATCAGCAAGCGATAGCGTGACTCGACCAGATGCGCCGTGAAGAAGACGATGATGCCGGCGGCGCAGCAAACCAGGATATAGGTCGGGTTTAAGACCCAGAATACCGGTACACGACCGAGCACCATGTCGCGCACCGTGCCGCCACCCGCTCCAGTCACGATCGCAAAAAACAGGAAGCCGACCAGATCGAGCTGCTTGCGCGATGCTGCGAGCGCACCAGTCGCTGCAAAAAGCGCAACGCCGGCATAATCCAGATAGACGAACAATGACATGCGGTGCTCCGGAGACCGACAGGATATCCTGATGAATGAATCATGGCGGCAAGGGCGGCGCAAGGCGGCTCTGCCAAAGTCGTCGATTGATAGCCCCCTATTCGGCCAAAAGAGAAACCCGTGAAAACGCTCCTGATCACCCTGAACCTTCTCGCATTCCTCGTGATGCCCGTTGCCGCCTTTGCTCAGCAATCGTTGCTTTCCGATCCGGAGATCTACGAGAAGAAGCACTTTCAGGAGCAGTGCACCAAGGCTGAGTTCTCGGACGCCTTCGTAACGCATCAGGACATCAACAATGACGGCCTGATCGATACGGTGGTCAATGAAGGGGAGCTCACCTGTGATGGCGAGAAGGGGCCGGGCTGCAACGACGATGGTTGCACCTACAACTTCTACCTCCAGGTCGCCGAAGGCGGCTACTTCATGATCGCGACCGCGCAGATCTACGGCTACGACTTCGTCCAGCGCTTTGGCAACATGGTCCTAGCCATGAAGATGCATCCGCGCTTCTGCGACCGCCCGGATGCCGACCCGACAAAGGAGCAGTGCACGGTCACCGCCCGGGTGCGTGGCACGAAGTTCGTGACGATCTCCAAGAAATAGATTGCGTTAGCCCGGATAGAGCGCCGACGTGCGCCCGGCAAAATAGTACCCGACCAGCCCGAACCACTCGCGAATGGCCGTTGCCATGTTCTGCGAGTTCCGGTTCGGCTGGGTGAAGTCGATCCCGAGGACCTCATGTCCGTCGGTCCGGTAATCGGTCGGCCAGGGCACGATATTGATTCCCTGCTTGCGAAAGATGCCGACCGAGCGCGGCATGTGGTAGCCGGACGTGATCAGCAGGCAGTCCGACAGCCCCTGGCTTGCCAGCAGTTCCTTGGTGTTCGTCGCGTTTTCAAAGGTGGTACGCGATGTCGTCTCTTCGACCAGGCGCTCTTTTCCGACGCCGAACAGCGGGAAGAAGCGGGCGGATATCACCGCATCGCCTTCGTAGATGCCCGACATCGAGCCGTCGCCGCCTGAAATCAGGATGCGAGATTGCGGGTACTTCTGAGCAAGACGCAGCGCTTCGATGAAGCGGTCTCCGCCGGCGTTGAATTCGATGCCGTGCCGCGCCGTATTGACTTCATTTTCGAAGGCACCGCCGAGCACGATCATGCACTGCAGGTTTTCGGGGTCCTGCGGCTTTGGAAAGCGCTCCTCCAGTCCCTGCAGAAGATAGGTACCGACGCTCGTGTAGAGCGTGACGAAAAGGATGAGCGCTCCAAGTGCCGCGCTTGCGATACCCGTTTTGCGCCACCGGATGCAGCTCAGAAGCACGGAGAGCACGGCGAAAAGAAAAGCGAGAGAGAGCGGCTGTCCAAAAACCCAGACAAGTTTTGAAAAGAGAAACAAAGGCAACGCCCTCCCTGGATTTCGATCGACCGCTTTATCCGATGCGATAATGAAGGAAGCGCGACATGGTCAACCGCGCCAGCCGCAATTGCACGCGTTTTTACCGTAGTTGGAGCTGCGATGCCCGTTCCCCTTGCATGCGCCGAAATGACGCTTTGTCAAAAGAAGGCCGGGCGATAGCTACCTCCAAGCTGGCAACAAGACTGCCAGTCCTACCGAACGGAGGAATGCGATGATCAAGAAAACAGCTTTGACTATTGCGATCCTGGCAATTGGCGCCGTTCCAACGATGGCGGCCACCCATTATTACGTTGTGCATCCTCATGACAGTGCGAAATGCAGCGTGGTTTCCAAGCATCCAGACGGCAAGATGGAAATGATGGTCGGCGGCGCACACAAGACGAAAGCGCTGGCTGAATCTGCCATGATGTCATCGCCGGCTTGCAAGTCGTGAGCTGATAAGTACGCCTGATACGCGCCCGCCGACCGGCGGGCGTTTGCGAATCCGATTGCCGCTAAATCACCGAGTAGGCGAACAGGACCCCGATTCCGACGATTGCGACAAGGCCCAGCAGGAAACATTGATCTGCGAACAGTTCCAGCCGTCTGCTCGCCACCACATTGTCCTCCATCCGCAACGACAAATATGAGCTCATTGCGCTGGCGAGGAACACTAGTGTCGCGAGGGCGGCATATTCGTCGACATGACTGCTTTGCCCTTTGAGCTCCGTGACCTTCACCAGGCCGATCAATGTCATGCAGATGCCGATCATCGTACCGGAGGTCGGCAGGATATGATGGGAAAGAGCGATTTTCCGGCCATGCGTATCTTGTGACATTGCGCGCCTCCGCAGCTAGCCAGCGTACAGTCTGGAGGTCAGCCTCCGCATTTGCGGCAGCGTTAAACGGCGCGAACTGGGCGAAATTACTGGCAGGCGAAGCTTCACCGCGCTGCAAAGTGACGCACCAGGCGATCAAATTCAGGTGATGCGGAACGTCACAAAGGATCGAGCATCGGACTAGAATTCAGAATAAGGAAGATTTGGTGGAGCTAAGCGGGATCGAACCGCTGACCTCTTGCATGCCATGCAAGCGCTCTCCCAGCTGAGCTATAGCCCCATCAGGGTGGTCCGGTTTGTGGCCGGGCCTGGGATGCTTCGCGAAGCGCTTTGCCTCGGGAAGTGGCGGCTTATTACTTCCGGTTTTCGGAGATGGCAAGCCCAAAAAAATAGGCCCGGCGAAATTTTCTCGTCCGGGCCGATAGTTATCGGATCAGACTTCGTCTTCGTCGCCGGTCACGCCGATGATGTCGCTCATATCGTCGTCATCGTCGTCTTCATCGGCTTCGAGGAAGGTATCGTCGTCATCGCCTTCGATTTCAACGTCGTCATCGCCCATATCGGGAATGTCGTCTCCGGATGCGCCTTCATCGGCGTCCTCGAGCGAAACCAGTTCGACTTCCGTGCTTTCGGCATCGACTTCCGCGACCTCTTCTTCGTCCTGGGCTTCTGCGGCAGCAGCAGCCGAGGTTTCCTCGAAGTAGGAGAGGGGGTAGGACTTGCCTGTGTAAGGAGAAACGATCGGATCCCGGTTCAGGTCGTAAAATCGCTTGCCGGTTTCTGGATCGGTACGCTTGGTTCCAAGTTCCGCTTTCGCCACTGTTAGCCTCGTGAGAATGGCCGAACCTAGATTCGGCAAATGCCGTTAAAACCGGCGTTCTGTTCGGAATTTATAAGCCGGTCCCCATAATCGTTGCAGCCTTACATGTCAAAGCCAAACTTCATGCTTTGCTCATGCGCGTTACGCAACGACTGGATGACCGGCACCGTCCTTTGTGTTAGTGACCCGGATATTGTTCATTTGCAAGGGAAAGCCGGCATTGCCCCGGCACCCGAATGGATCGCCCGATGTATCAGCCCCCGCATTTCAGAGAAGACGATCTCGACACCCAACATGCGCTGGTTCGCGCCCATCCACTTGGCCTGCTCATCACCGCGGGCGAGTCGGGCCTGATCGCCAACCCCGTGCCCTTCCTTCTGGATGCTGCCGCCTCGCAAAAGGGGACGCTGCGCCTGCATGTCGCCAGAGCCAACGGGCAATGGCGGGATATTGGGGCCGGCGCCGAGGTGCTCGCCGTGTTCCAGGGCGCCAATTCATACGTCACGCCGTCCTGGTACAAGACCAAGCAGGAGACCGGCAAGGTCGTGCCTACGTGGAACTATGCCATCGTGCAGGCGAAGGGCTCAGCGCGGGTGATCGAGGACGCGAACTGGCTTCTCGCGCAAATCACCGCCATCACCCGTCAGCAGGAAGGGGCGCGGGAGAAGCCGTGGGCGGTCGGCGACGCACCGGACGATTTCATCCGTGCGCAGATGAAAGGCATCGTCGGCATCGAAATCGAGATTTCCTCGATCGAAGGCAAGTGGAAGGTCAGCCAGAACCGACCGGTTGCCGATCGGCAAGGGGTCGCGGTTGGCCTTGGTGAAATGCCGGATCAGGCCGAGATGATCGACCTCGTTCGCCATTACGGCGGATTGACCACGGAATGAGTGCATCCATGACCATGCAGAACTTTACGATCGCCATCGATGGTCCGGCCGCGGCCGGCAAAGGCACGTTGTCGCGCCAGATTGCGGAGGCCTACGGTTTCCATCATCTCGATACCGGCCTGACCTATCGAGCAACGGCGAAGGCGCTGCTCGACACCGGCCTGCCCCTCGACGATGAAATAATCGCCGAAAAGATTGCTCGCGAGGTTGAACTCGGCGGCCTGGATCGCGACATACTCTCGAAACACGAGATCGGCGAAGCTGCGTCGAAGATTGCTGTCATGCCGTCCGTGCGTCGCGCGCTGGTGGAAGCACAGCGCCGGTTTTCGGAAAAGCAGCCGGGCACCGTGCTCGACGGCCGCGACATCGGAACCGTGGTCTGCCCGCAGGCGCCGGTGAAGCTCTACGTGACGGCCTCGCCGGAGGTGCGTGCCCGACGCCGCTATGACGAGATTGTCGGCAGGGGAGGCCCGGCCGACTACGCGGAGATTTTCGAGGACGTCAAACGGCGCGATGAACGCGACATGGGACGGGCCGACAGTCCTTTGAAACCAGCGGGAGACGCGCACTTGCTTGATACGTCGGAAATGAGTATAGAAGCCGCGTTTCAAGCCGCGAAATCGATCATCGATGCGGCCTTGAACCGAAATACATGAATTGAGGCGTTTGCTCAGGGCTTTGCCCGACTCGCCTTGCAAGACAGCTTGAAATTCCGTCCAAGCGCCGGATTGCCTTCGATGAGAGGGCGGACGGGGATCAGGCTCATTCAACACGAACCAACCGGCGCATACGTGTCCAGAAATCCGGACACGCAGGAGATTTCATGTCAGTAGCTACTCCCTCTCGCGAAGATTTCGCGGCCCTTCTGGAAGAATCCTTTGCCAAGAACGATCTGGCTGAAGGCTATGTAACCAAGGGTATCGTAACGGCAATCGAGAAGGACTCCGCCGTTGTCGACGTTGGCCTCAAGGTCGAAGGTCGCATTCTGCTCAAGGAATTCGGCGCCAAGGCCAAGGACGGCACGCTCAAGGTCGGCGACGAAGTCGAAGTTTACGTTGAGCGCATCGAAAACGCTCTCGGCGAAGCTGTTCTGTCGCGCGAAAAGGCTCGCCGCGAAGAGAGCTGGGTCAAGCTCGAAGCCAAGTTCGAAGCTGGTGAGCGCGTTGAAGGCGTTATCTTCAACCAGGTCAAGGGCGGCTTCACGGTTGACCTCGACGGCGCGATTGCCTTCCTGCCGCGTTCGCAGGTCGACATCCGTCCGATCCGCGACGTTACCCCGCTGATGCACAACCCGCAGCCCTTCGAAATCCTCAAGATGGACAAGCGTCGCGGCAACATCGTCGTATCGCGTCGTACGGTTCTGGAAGAATCCCGTGCCGAGCAGCGTTCTGAAATCGTTCAGAACCTCGAAGAAGGCCAGGTTGTTGACGGTGTCGTCAAGAACATCACCGATTACGGTGCGTTCGTTGACCTCGGCGGCATCGACGGCCTGCTGCACGTCACCGACATGGCATGGCGCCGTGTGAACCATCCGTCGGAAATCCTGTCCATTGGCCAGCAGGTCAAGGTTCAGATCATCCGCATCAACCAGGAAACCCACCGCATCTCGCTCGGCATGAAGCAGCTCGAGTCGGATCCGTGGGATGGCATCCAGGCCAAGTATCCGGAAGGCAAGAAGATCTCCGGTACCGTCACGAACATCACCGACTACGGTGCGTTCGTCGAGCTGGAGCCGGGCATCGAAGGCCTGATCCACATCTCGGAAATGTCCTGGACCAAGAAGAACGTACACCCCGGCAAGATCCTGTCCACGAGCCAGGAAGTCGAAGTCGTCGTTCTCGAAGTCGATCCGTCCAAGCGTCGTATTTCGCTCGGCCTCAAGCAGACCCTGGAAAATCCGTGGGCGGCATTCGCTCGCAACCATCCGGCCGGCACTGAAGTCGAAGGCGAAGTCAAGAACAAGACCGAATTCGGCCTGTTCATCGGCCTTGACGGCGATGTTGACGGCATGGTGCACCTCTCTGACCTCGACTGGAACCGTCCGGGCGAACAGGTCATCGAAGAATACAACAAGGGCGATGTCGTTAAGGCTGTCGTTCTTGATGTAGACGTCGAAAAGGAGCGCATCTCGCTCGGCATCAAGCAGCTCGGCAAAGACTCGGTCGGCGAAGCTGCCGCTTCCGGCGACCTGCGCAAGAACGCTGTTGTTTCGGCTGAAGTCATCGCCGTCAACGACGGTGGCATCGAAGTGAAGCTCGTGGATCACGAAGACATCACCTCGTTCATCCGCCGCGCTGACCTCGCTCGCGATCGCGACGACCAGCGTCCGGAGCGCTTCTCGGTTGGCCAGACGGTTGACGCTCGCGTCACCAACTTCTCGAAGAAGGACCGCAAGGTCATGCTTTCGATCAAGGCTCTGGAAATCGCTGAAGAGAAGGAAGCCGTTGCTCAGTTCGGTTCGTCCGACTCTGGCGCTTCGCTCGGCGACATCCTCGGCGCGGCTCTGAAGAACCGCGGCGAATAATCGCCAGCCGTCAAGGCTTGAAGAATGAAAGAACCCGCCGGAGCGATCCGGCGGGTTCTTTGTTTTGGTTCGTTGAAAGCCGATTTATTCCCAGCCGACCATGCGGCGGTAAAGGGCATAGGCCTCCTCGGCCACCGGCGGCATGGCGAGGCCTGGTGCCGGAAGAAGCTGCATCGACGTATCGTTCCGTGGCGCGATCGGTGGGGGAACATCGTCGGCATCTGCAAGCATCATCGCCGGCTCGTCTGCAGCACCATCCGCCGGAGCGTCGGAATCGCCTTCGTCTTCCTGCTCGTCGGATTGTGGTCCGGCGTCGTGGTCTTCCCGGTGCATTTCCCTGGAGCCGCTATCGTCCGCCTCATCCTTGGCGAACTGATAGGGCTGCGGCGCATACGGCACGCCTTCGACGATCTTCATCAGCACGGGCGCGTAGGCCATGTCGATCGTCGGCGCATCAGCGGGGCGCGGATCTGCTTCGTGCGTTGTCTGTCGGTTCGCGGCTGCATTGATCGCCGCCGCATCCAACGCCGGTTGGGCCGTGAGCGGAGACGCCTGACGGGCAACCACTGCCTGCAATACCGGCTGATCGGATGGCCGGATCAGCTCGTCGGGAATGTCGCCAATCAGGGCGTCATCGAGAATGACGTCGATGTCCACTGCGGGATCGATATCGGCCGCCTCCAGCAAGGTCTCGCTCTCCTGATCGCGGATGATAGCAACGATCATATCCGTTGCGTCCTCCGACAAGGAGGCGGGAATGCCGGCCCAGCTCTTCGGGATGACGGGATCAGCCTTCGCTGCCACCGGCGCTGGTTCCGGTTCTATCGGCGCTGTGCTTCCAGCGGTGTCGGCAATGATGCGATCGGCATCTTCCGGTTTGAAGGCGGCACTGTTCGCCTCGGGGGGCTGCTGCCCTTCCTTCATGATAGCGGTCGAAATCTTCGCGCCCAGGCGGGCATCTGCGGCGTTGGCCGCCTGACCGGTCGACACGGGCTTTTCAGCCGACTTAATGTCGCTGGTGGCCGCCGCCGCGATTGTGGTCTTTGCCGGCGTCTCGCTCGCGCGTTCGCTCTGCGCCGGGACCGTTGCTTTGTTGGTGGCGGGAAGGTTCTCTCGCTGGATACTGATTTCCGCACGTTGTTCCTGGCGCGGCGCGGCGTCATTCTGGCCATAGGAACGGTTGACGGCCCGCGCTACGAGATCGCGGTCCTTGTAGCGCATGGTTTCGAGATAGGCGACAACACGAGCGGCTTCCGGGCCGGTCGGATTCTTGAGCGCCTCGACAAGAAGGCGCACCGGGATATCGTGACCTTGCGCGACAAGCTGCCGTTCGATCTGCGCAATCTTCGATGCCGGAAGCTTCTGGATGGCCTCGGCGAGGCGTGAGGCAAAGACAAGATTGGTCTCCGCATCATCACGCGGCACGACAAGAGCATCGCCGGTCGTCTTGAGAGCGTCGAGCAGTGCCTCCACCATCCGTTCGCGGACAGCGAGCAGCAGAATGCTCAGCCTGCCTGCGATCGCCGAATTCAAATCCGTCGTTTCGACTTGTTGAACCGGTGCAATCGCCGTTGCGGCGCGCACCAGGCTGTCGGCATTTAGGGACGCGCTCTGTCCCTGAGCCGAAAAACTTGCATTTGACGCTGCACGAACCGGAGTCAACATGGCATGCTCCTTCCATCGTAAAATGCTGTGAAAAGCAGGTTACAGGAGAGCCGCGCTCATCGGGCCCCTCGCATTCCGGCAGGTCCTCCCGCCTGTGTGACGCTGCATCGCGTCGTCGAATGCTTAAAAATTGATGAGTATCTTAATTAAGCTGTCTTAAGAAATTGCTAATCGCCGGCGCGCGGAGGCCGCGCCCGGTTTCGATTTCGACAGAGCAGCAGGAACGCTAGCTGTGGGCGAAGATGTCCGTCTCGTCCCATCCAAGCAGGTCGAGTTTCGCGCGGGTCGGCAGGAATTCAAAGCAGGCTGTCGCGTGCTCCATGCGGCCATCGCGCACGAGGCGGGCGGTCAGCTTGTCACGCAGCGCGTGGAGATAGAGCACATCCGAAGCCGCGTATTCGAGCTGCGCCTGGGACAGGGTCGCCGCCGCCCAGTCCGACGACTGCTGTGCCTTTGAGACGTCGACGTCCAGCATCTCTTTCAGATTGTCCTTAAGGCCGTGCCGGTCCGTATAGGTGCGGCAGAGTCGGGAGGCGATCTTGGTGCAAAAGACTGGCTGCGCGGTCACGCCGAAGGTGTGAAACAACACGGCAATGTCGAAGCGGCCGTAGTGGAAGATCTTCTGACGTCCGGTATCGGCGAGCAACGCCACGAGGTTGGGAGCATCCTTCTGGCCGGAGGCGATGCGGATGACATCGGCCGATCCGTCGCCCGGCGAAAGCTGCACGACGCAGAGACGGTCGCGTCGCGGCACCAGCCCGAGCGTCTCGGTATCGATCGCGATTGCGCCGGTGTAGCGGCCGGCATCGGCCGCGGAGATATCGCCTTCGTGATAACGTATGGTGGCCGCCATCGGTCTCGTCTTTCGTTCAAATGCTATTGTGGCGCTATAGCGCAAAGTCGGACTGGGCGATACCGCTTTGGACGTCAGAACGTCGGCGGAGTGTTGATCCAGATGAGAATCGTCTCACCGTCATGGCGATTGCGCCAGGAGTGATAACGACGGCTTTCGAAGTAGAGCGAGTCCCCCGGGCCGAGGTCGAAAAACTGATCGGAATCGAGCACCAGCTCGAGACGCCCGGAGAGCACGTGCATGAACTCCTCGCCATCGTGGCGGTAGGCGCCTTCGCTGGCAGCGCCAGGTGCCAGCACGAACCTGTGGCAGTCCATCATGGTGCGGCCCTCGGCAAGCAGCTGCACGGTGACCCCCGGCGTCGTTTCCGGCCAGGCGCGCCACTCGCCAGCGCGAACGACGCCCGGCAGGTCGTCAGTGTCTTCGCCGGACAGGCGCGAGACGGTCGTTCCGTAATATTCGGCAAGGTCATGCAGCGTCTTGAAACTGACACCCTGTGATGTCCGCTCCAGCGTGGAGAGCGTCGAAGCGGTGATGCCCATGTCGCCTGCGACCTGGTCCAAGGTTTTACTGCCAGCGTGCCTCAAGCTGCGCAACCGTCGCCCGATGTCCGAAATCACGCTTGTTTCGGAGAGATCCGAAGGCTCTTCGCTCTCCAGCGCCTCGCGGATTGCTGCCGGGTTGAGGCCGCGTTCCACCCGGTAGAATGAAATCCGCTTCAGTCGCGCCACGTCCTCGGCGCTATATTGCCGGTGGCCGGTATCCGAGCGGCTCGGGACGACAAGGCCTTGGCTTTCCCATAGGCGCAGTGTCGAGGCGGAGACGCCTGCCAGTTTCGCAGCCTCGGCCACCTTGTAGCGCACGGGCGCCTCGTTGTTCATAAGCCAATATTCCTGGTTTCGTTGTCTTTGGCGGGGAAAGGTCCCGCTGTTTTTTTGCCGTGAACCATTGCTGAAAACGCCAGCGGTTTGAAGCGGAAAATGACGCTTGCGTTCTTGCAGAAAAAATGTAGGTATTTTCTATAAGTCTTGCAGAAGTTATGCAAGATAATTCCGGATTCTCTAACGCAGGAACGCAAAGATGACCGCGACCACCCTCACAGACCGCAAGAATGCCGCCATTTCCCGTGGTGTTGGCATGACCACGCAGATCTATGCCGACCGCGCCGAGAATTCCGAGATCTGGGACAAGGAAGGCCGCCGCTATATCGACTTTGCAGCTGGCATCGCCGTTCTCAACACCGGCCATCGCCATCCGCGCGTGATTGCTGCGGTAAAGGACCAGCTCGATCATTTCACCCACACCTGCCATCAGGTCGTGCCCTACGAAAGCTATGTGCATCTTGCTGAGCGCCTCAACGCACTGACGCCCGGTAATTTTGAAAAGAAGACAATTTTCGTCACGACCGGCGCTGAAGCCGTCGAAAACGCCGTCAAGATTGCCCGCGCTGCCACCGGCCGTTCCGCTGTCATCGCCTTCGGTGGCGGCTTCCATGGCCGTACCTTCATGGGCATGGCATTGACCGGCAAGGTCGTCCCCTACAAGGTTGGCTTTGGCGCGATGCCGGGCGATGTCTTCCATATCCCGTTCCCCGTCGAGCTCCACGGTGTCACTGCCGACCAGTCGCTGACCGCTCTGAAGAAGCTGTTTGCCGCCGACGTCGACCCGCAGCGCGTCGCCGCGATCATCATCGAGCCTGTGCAGGGCGAAGGCGGTTTCTATCCGGCGCCCGTTTCCTTCATGAAAGCGCTGCGCGAGCTGTGTGACCAGCACGGCATCCTGCTCATCGCCGATGAGGTCCAGACCGGCTTTGCGCGCACCGGCAAGATGTTCGCCATGGATCACCATGAAGTCGCGCCGGACCTGATCACGATGGCAAAGAGCCTGGCTGGCGGCTTCCCGCTTGCAGCCGTCACCGGTCGTGCCGAAATCATGGATGCGCCAGGCCCAGGCGGCCTCGGCGGTACCTATGGCGGCAATCCGCTCGGCATCGCCGCCGCTCATGCCGTTCTTGATGTGATCAAGGACGAGGATCTCTGCGGCCGCGCCAACCAGCTCGGCGGCCGGCTCAAGCAGCGCCTGGAATCGCTGCGCGAGAAGGTGCCGGAGATTGTCGATATCCGTGGTCCCGGCTTCATGAATGCCGTCGAGTTCAACGACAAGACGACGAAGCTGCCGAGCGCCGATTTCGCAAACAAGGTGCGCCTGATCGCTCTTGAAAAGGGCCTCATCCTGCTCACCTGCGGTGTCCACGGCAACGTCATCCGTTTCCTGGCTCCGATCACCATTCAGGACAACGTCTTTGGCGAGGCACTCGACATTCTTGAAGCCTCGATTCTGGAAGCAAGCGCCGGCAAGTAAGCCGGCACTCGCCGACCCGTGCCTCTGGAGTACATGACATGGCATTCACGACTGCACTGACAAAACACGTTCGCTTCTCCTCTCCGTTCCTTCGCGACGCCGGCTACATCAACGGCGTCTGGACGGCGGGCAGCGCGACCGAAACCTTCGACGTCCTGAACCCCGCGACCGGCGAAGTGCTGGCATCGCTGCCGGACATGGGCGCCGCTGAAACCAGGGAGGCGATCGACGCCGCCTACGCCGCGCAGCCTGGCTGGGCCGCCCGTCCGGCCAAGGAACGCGCCAACATCTTGCGCAAGTGGTTCGATCTGATGGTCGCCAATGCCGATGAGCTGGCTGCCATCCTGACGGCCGAAATGGGCAAGCCCTTTGCCGAAGCACGGGGTGAAATCCTCTATGCCGCCGCCTACGTCGAATGGTATGCCGAGGAAGCAAAGCGCATCTACGGCGAGACCATTCCCGCGCCGTCGAACGACAAGCGCATGATCGTCATCAAGCAGCCCGTGGGCGTCGTCGGAACGATCACGCCCTGGAACTTCCCGGCGGCGATGATCACGCGCAAGATCGCCCCGGCGCTGGCCGTCGGCTGCACGGTGGTTTCCAAGCCGGCCGAACAGACGCCGCTTTCGGCACTGGCGCTTGCCGTTCTCGCGGAGCAGGCAGGCATTCCCGCCGGTGTCTTCAACGTCATCATCGGCCAGGACGGCCCGGCGATCGGCAAGGAGCTCTGCGGCAACGACAAGGTCCGTAAGATCAGCTTCACCGGTTCGACGGAAGTTGGTCGCATCCTGATGCGCCAGTGCGCTGACCAGATCAAGAAGGTCAGCCTCGAGCTCGGCGGCAACGCGCCCTTCATCGTCTTTGACGATGCCGATCTCGACGCCGCCGTCGAGGGCGCACTTGCCTCGAAGTACCGCAACGCGGGCCAGACCTGCGTCTGCGCTAACCGCCTCTATGTGCAGTCTGGCGTCTATGACGCCTTCGCCGCCAAGCTGGCAGCGAAGGTCGAGGAGATGTCGGTCGGCGATGGGTTCAAGGCAGGTGTGACGATCGGCCCGCTCATCGATGCGCAGGGGCTTGCGAAGGTCGAGGGTCATGTTACCGACGCTGTCTCCAAGGGCGCGAAGGTCCTGACCGGCGGCAAGCGTATCGACGGTGCGGGCACATTCTTCACGCCGACCGTCCTGACTGGTGTCACGCGCGGCATGAAGGTGGCGCGCGAGGAAACCTTCGGTCCGGTGGCGCCGCTCTTCCGCTTCGACACCGTCGAAGATGTGATCCAGCAGGCGAACGATACCGAGTTCGGCCTGGCAGCCTACTTCTTTGCCGGCGACATGAAGAAGGTCTGGCGGGTCGCAGAAGCGCTGGAGTACGGTATGGTGGGCATCAACACCGGCCTGATGTCGACGGAAACCGCCCCGTTCGGCGGCATCAAGCAGTCGGGCCTCGGCCGCGAAGGCTCGCGTCACGGCGCCGATGACTATCTGGAAATGAAGTATCTCTGCATGGGCAACGTCTGAGCATCAGGCGCCTTGCTTGCCAATCAATGGGATCGCCGGAAACGGCGGTCCCATTTTTCGTTGGAAGCGTTAGCCTTGAGACGCATCCGCCGCTATCTGCCAGTCCGGCAACGGGAAAACGCGGTCGTAAACCCAATTGAAGACGAAGGCATACACCATGTAGAAAAGGGCGAACGATACGTCCATCATCAGGGCCTGCAGCAGGCTGACGCCGAGATACCAGGCGATCAGCGGCAGCAGGACAAGCAGCAATCCGCCTTCGAACAGCGCGGCATGGGCGACCCGGATGGCGACAGTCTTTTGCGTGCCGCCGGTCAGGCGCTGCATGAGATGGTCGAAACCGAGATTGTAGAGATAGTTCCAGCCGGTCGCGATCGTGGCGCTCGCAACGCCGATCACGCCGATGTCGGCCATCGGCATGCCGAATGCCAAGGCGCCGAGCGGCGTGATGAGCGCCAAGCCGATAATTTCGAAGCTGATAGCGTGACGGATACGGTCTGCGGTCGATCGCATGTATAACCCCTATGGGATGGTCGGGTCGTCCCGAGTTTTATGCCCATAAGGGGGAGGTCGTCCTCACGACCATATTATAGGGATCCCGACTGCCCCGGACAAGGGTCAGTAGTGTGGCGGCCGCGTGATTGCGGGCGCTTCCAGCGATTGTTCTTCCAGCGAGAGAAAGCGTTCCGCCAGCCGATCGAGCTTGGCGCGGGTCTGTTCGACGACCTTCCACTGCTCTGCCAACTGATCGGAGAGCTCCTCGATAGTCTTCGTCTGATGGGCAATGATCTCTTCAAGCTGGGTGAGGCGGTTCGTCTCGTCGGACATCGGATTCTCCTTGCCGCAACCGATCTTCTTCGGCCCTCTCGAAAGCGGAAATAGGCCGCGCCGTCAATCGTTTCGAGGTCGATGCCAAACGTATCACAAAGTGAACCGTTTGGTTACTAAAAGCCCTTGCCGCGTCTTTTGTTGTAGGGTAGGGCGGTAATCCTCAGGGAGGAAATCTGATGGATGTTGGTAATGGCTTTCTTCATCCGGACCGGCTTTTTCCGGCCGATCCGACGACTCGCACGATCGCGCGGGACCTCTATGAGACTGTCCGTGGCCTCCCGATCGTAAGCCCCCACGGCCACACCGAGCCTTCCTGGTTTGCCGATGACAAGCCGTTCGAGGACGCATCGTCGCTGCTGGTCATTCCCGATCACTATCTCTTCCGGATGCTGCACAGTGTCGGTGTTTCGCTTGACGATCTCGGCGTGCCGAGGCTAGACGGAAAGCCGGTGGCTGCCGGCCGCGCGATCTGGCGCGCTTTTGCGGCCCATTATCATCTCTTTCGTGGCACGCCGTCGAGCCTGTGGGTCGACCATGCGATGTCCGCAGTCCTCGGCTGCACCGAGCCGCTGACGCCCGAGAACGCCGATACCCTCTACGATCACATCAACGCACAGCTGGCGCGTCCGGAGTTTCGTCCGCGCGCCCTGCACAAGCGCTTCGGCATTGAGACGATCGCCACCACGGAAGGCGCGCTCGACCCGCTGGTGCACCACCAGAAGCTCGCGGCCGATGGCTGGATCGGCCGCGTTCGCACCACCTATCGTCCTGACAGCGTCACCGATCCCGATGCTGTCGGCTTCCGCGACAATCTCATCCGCCTTGGCGAACTCACGGACTCCGATGTGACGAAGTGGGATGGCCTGATCGACGCACACCGCAAGCGCCGCGCTTATTTCCGCCAATACGGTGCAACCGCGACCGATCATGGCGTACCGACGGCCTTTACCGCAGATCTGCCGCTGGCCGATAAGCAAAGGCTGCTCGACAAGGCGCACAAGGGCACATTGAGCGCCGATGAGGCCGAACTCTTCCGCGGCCAGATGATGACCGAGATGGCGGGCCTGTCCGCCGAAGATGGCATGACGATGCAGATCCACGCCGGATCGCGCCGCAACACCGATCGCGAGCTGTTTCGGACGCGCGGCCCGAACATGGGCGCCGATATTCCGGGGCCGACGGACTGGGTTGGCGGTCTCTCAGCGCTGCTGTCGAAATATGGCCACGCGCCGGGTCTGCGCGTCCTGCTCTTCACCCTCGATGAAACCACCTATGCCCGCGAGCTGGCGCCAATGGCGGGCCATTGGCCCTGCCTGATGATCGGTCCGCCGTGGTGGTTCCTCGACAGCCCTGCCGGCATCCGCCGCTATCTCGATCAGGTGGTCGAGACGGCTGGCTTCGCCAACATGGCCGGGTTCAACGACGATACGAGGGCGTTGCTGTCGATTCCCGCGCGTCACGATGTCTGGCGCCGCGAGGTCTGCGGCTTCCTCGGACAGCTGACGGCGGAGCACCGCATCTCCCGCAAGGACGCCGAGATCGTTGCCGGCGAACTTTCCTATGGCAACGCGAAGAAGGCCTACAAGCTGTGACCGAACGACTGACGAGCCTTGTAGGCCTTGCGCCGACCGCCAAGCTTCCCGACTATGACCGCAATCTGCTGAAGGCCGGCATCCTGCACCTCGGGCCTGGTGCCTTCTTCCGCGCGCACTTCGCGCCGTTCACCGATGCCGCACTCGCCGCGGCCGGCGGTGATTGGGGAATAGAGGTGGCAAGCCTGCGCTCCGCTGATGTCGCCGATCACTTGAACCAGCAGAACGGTCTTTATTCGATGCTGGTTCGCGATACCTCGGACACGAAGGCCGAGATCATCGGGCCCATTCTTCGTGCGCATGTCGCGACGCGCAATCCTGGCGATCTCCTTCAGCGGCTAGAAGATCCCGCGATCCGGATCGTCAGCCTGACCGTGACCGAAAAGGCCTATGGCTTTGACGCGGCGAGCGGCGGTCTCGATCTCAATCACCCCGATGTCGCCGCCGATCTGGCCAATCCGCATGCGCCACGTGGCGTCATCGGTTATCTCGTCGAGGGCCTGTCACGCCGGCGCGCGAAGGGTATTGTGCCCTTTACGGCGCTCAGCTGCGACAACCTGCCGAGCAACGGTGCCGTGCTGAAACGGCTGGTGGTTGATTTCGCGGAGCGCGTCGATCCGTCGCTACGGCAGTGGATCGAACAAAACGTACCGTTTCCCTCAACCATGGTCGACCGCATCACCCCGGCCAGCACGGAAGCGACCTATCGCGACGCCGAAACGCTGACCGGCCGGACGGATCTTGCCGCGATCGAGACCGAACCTTTCGCGCAGTGGGTGATCGAGGACCATTTCGTCAACGACCGCCCGCAATGGGAGAAGGCCGGCGCCCTGATGGTCGAGGACGTCTCCGCCTATGAGAAGATGAAGCTTCGCATGCTGAACGGAGCGCATTCGCTTCTCGCCTATCTCGGCTACATAGGCGGCTATGAATTCATTCGGGATGTGATGGACGATGCTGGCCTTGCCGGTCTTGCGCGTCGCCAGATGAACGCCGCGGCGGCCACGCTCGATCCGGTTCCCGGCATCGATCTCGAAGCCTACGCGGACGAGCTGATAGCCCGCTTTGCAAACAAGGCCATCGCCCATCGCACCTACCAGATCGCCATGGACGGCACCCAGAAACTGCCGCAGCGCCTGTTGGAACCGGCGACGGAAGCGCTCGCCAATGGCAGTAGGGCGGAAACCTACGCGATCGCCGTCGCCGCCTGGATGCGCTATGCGCTCGGCATCGACAGGAACGGCCAAACCTATGAGCTCCGCGATCCGCGTGCTGGCGAGATTGCCGCCCTGCTTGCCAATGTGCCGCGTAACGGCGGCGCAGTCTCGGCGGCGCTCTTTACACTGCCGGGCTTGTTTCCTCCCGCGTTGACCAGGAATGTCGCATGGTCTGAAGATGTGGCCAACAAGCTCGAGATCCTCATCCAGGATAACAGGCTGCCACTGATCCGGGGTCCGTAAACAAGGGTTCCAGGTGTTCGAGGCCACCGGGACCCAAGACGCTGGAAGGTCCGCGCTCGGTAGAGCGCAGACACCAGCTCGGGTAAAGCTGCCTGCAGCTACGCTTTGATCCGCTTCATCTCAGGATCATAAAGCGGCTTCAATGACACACGGCAGGGAACACGTTCCCGGGCGACGTCGAGTTCGTAAGTGCCTGACAGCACGAAATCTTCGGTCACCCCTTCCGGATTGCGCACATAGCCATATCCGATCGGCTTGCCGATGGTGTAGCCGAAGCCGCCGCTGGAAAGCCAGCCGACTCGCTTGCCATCGCGGTAAATCGTTTCGCGACCGAGCAGAACGACCTCCGGATCGTCGGGCACGAAGCAGGCGAGCATCTTCTTGACGCCCGACGCCAGCTGCCGCTCGATCATCTCGCGCCCACGGAAGGGCGTGGCTTTCCTGGTCTTCACCGCCCAGCCGAGCCCCGCTTCGATCGGGGTGTGATCCGGCCCGATGTCGGAGCCCCAGGCGCGATAGCCCTTTTCGAGCCGGCAGCTCTCGATTGCGCGGTAGCCCGCATTGGTCAGATGAAACTCGCCTCCCGCAGCCATCAGCGCATCGTAGACCGCCGTCGCATATTCGACCGGAACATGCAGCTCGTAGCCGAGTTCGCCGACATAGGTGATGCGCAGTGCCCGAACCGGGCAGCCGGCGATGCCGATCGTCTTCACCCGTCCGAAGGGGAAGCCGGCGTTGGAAACATCGCTATTCGTCACCTTCTCCAGCACCGCCCGGGCATTCGGCCCCATGAGCGAAAGGACGGAATAGGCGGAGGTCACGTCGACCAGTTCGGCATGCATATCCTCAGGAATATTGCGTGCGATCCAATCGAAATCATGGGTCGCGAAACCGGTGCCGGTGACGATGTAATATTCATCCTCGGCAATGCGGGCGCAGGTCAGGTCGCATTCGATCCCGCCCTTGTCGTTCAGCATCTGCGTGTAGATGAGCGACCCCACCGGCTTGGCAACGTCGTTGGAAGCGATCCAGGACAACGCGGCTTCCGCATCGCGACCCTTGAGCGCGAACTTTGCAAAGGATGTCTGGTCGAAGATGACGGCAGCCTCGCGCACGGCCCGATGCTCACGCCCGACGGCGTCGAACCAGTTCTGCCTGTTGTAGCTATAGATGTCCTTCGGCTCTTCATTGGCGAAAAGATCCGCAAACCAGTTCGGGCGCTCCCAGCCGAGTTTTTCGCCGAAGCAGGCGCCCTGTGCCTTAAGCCGGTCGTAGAGCGGGGACCGGCGGCAAGGCCTTCCGCTCGCATATTCCTCGAAGGGAAAGGCGAGTGTGTAGTGCTTGCCATAGGCCTCGAGCGTGCGTGTGCGCACCCAGTCGGTGTCGAAATGCGGGCGGCCGAACCGGCGAATGTCCACCGGCCAGAGATCGTAAGGCGGTTCGCCTTTGGCCACCCATTCGGCCAGCGCCATGCCGGCGCCGCCGCCCGAAGCGATGCCGAACGCATTGAAACCGGCGCCGACGAAGAAGTTCTTCAGCTCCGGCGCCTCGCCGAGGATGAAGTTGCCATCCGGCGTAAAGCTCTCCGGCCCATTCAGCAGCTGCTTGACGCCGACATTCTCCAATGCGGGCACACGGCCGAGCGCCTGCTCCATGATCTGCTCGAAGTGGTCGAAATTGCTGTCGAGCAGCGTGTGGTGGAATCCCTCCGGAATGCCGTCCTTTGCCCAGGCAATCGGGTTCGGCTCGTAGCCGCCCATGACGATGCCGCCGACCTCCTCCTTGTAATAGGTCAGTCGATCGGGATCACGCAGCGTCGGCAGATTGGAGGGAACGCCGAAGGATTCGGTGATGATGTATTGATGCTCGACGGAAACCAGTGGCACGTTGACACCGAAACGCGCCGCAAAGCTCCTCGTCCACTGGCCGGCGCAGACGACAACGCGCTCACACTCGATGCGGCCATGCCCGGTGATGACGGCGCGGATCTTTCCCTTGTCGATCTCGAGATCGATCACCTCGGTGTCTTCGAAGATGGAGACGCCGGACATGCGCGCACCACGCGCCAGCGCCTGGGTGATATCGGAAGGGTTGGCCTGACCGTCGGTCGGGAGGTAAGCGGCGCCGACGAGGTCGTCGATCGTCATCAGCGGCCAGAAATCGAAGGCCTCCTGCGGCGTCAGCAGCTGCATGTCGAGGCCGAAGGATTGCGCCGTCGTCGCCTGCCGCTTCACCTCCGTCCAGCGTTCCTCGTTGCACGCGAGGCGTAGGCCGCCATTCATCTTCCAGCCGGTGCCGAGCCCGGTCTCTGCCTCCAGTGTTTTATAGAGCTCGACGGAGTAACCGAGCAGCTGCGTGATGTTGGCGCTGGTGCGTAGCTGCCCGACGAGGCCGGCGGCGTGAAAGGTGGTACCGGAGGTCAGCTTCTTGCGCTCGAGCAGCACGGTGTCCGTCCAGCCGAGCTTACCGAGATGATATGCGGTCGAGCAGCCGATGATGCCACCACCGATGACGACGACCTTTGCGGTCTTGGGCAATTCCTTGGTCATGCAGTGTCCTGTTCGAAAGCGTCATAGGCGCGCTCGAAACGCGCGCGGTTTTCTGCGGTATAGCCGACATAGTCGAAGTCTATGGTGGAGTGTATTTCAGAAACCATGCTCCAGAGCATTTCGCGCAGCAACGAAGCGCATTTCATGGCGCGGTATCGTTGCCAGAGATCGGGTGTGAGCGATCGCTGATAGTAAGCCTCAAGCAACGATCGCTCCGCGTCGTCGGCAAGCTCGTTGTTGGATGCAAGGCCGCCGAGGTCGAACAGCGGCGTGTTGAAGCCGGCATAATCCCAGTCGATCAGCCACAGCCGCTTGCCGTCGTCGAGAAAGTTCGCGGCCAGCATGTCGTTGTGACCGAAGGCGATCTCGAAGGGACCTGCCGCCGCTTCCAGCCTCTCGGCTTGCGCCAGCAGGCTGGGAAACAACGGGCGGTAGGGGCTGTTTGCCGCGTCCAGGTTGGCGATGTAATCGCGGATGACATGAAACACCCAGAAGATCGCTGCCGCACCACGGAACTCACGGGCGATATCATAGTGACAGGCGCGCACCAGCGGAATCACGCGCGCCAGCGTCTCGGCGTTCCTGATGTCATCGGGCGAAAGCGCCTTGGCCTCGATATAATCCAGGACGAGGATACCCGGCGCATGATGCACCACCTCGGGCGATAGCCCAGCCGCGTGGGCGGCCTGGCTTGCGGCAAGCTCGTTCTGCCGGATGATGTGGTGAACCGGGATATCCTCACCCAGCCTCACCACGCGTCGCGTCGTGCGGTCGCGCACCAGATAGTTCCGGTTGGTGATGCCGCCGGTGATAGGCGTGATGTCGATCGGACCGTGCCAGATGCCAAGCGAGCGTATCCGATCTTCAGGCGTCACGATTTCCCCCTGGTGGCCTATCCTATTGAAATCTTGGCCAGAAGGGGGAGCGCTGTCAAGCGTGCTAGATAGCGGCCCCCGAGGCGTCGAAGACGTGACAGCGGGCCGGGTCGAAGGAGGCCTTCACATTGGTGCCGCGTTCCACCTTCTGCTGCCCATCGAGCGCGACCGTCAGTTGCTGATTGTCTGGCGTCGTCGTGTAGAGCATGGTTGCGCCGCCGAGGTTTTCGACGAGGTCGACGTTGACGGTCGCAAGCGCGATGCCGCCTGTGTCGAGAACGGAGAGGTGCTCTGGGCGAATGCCGAAGGTGACGCTCTGGCCCGCTTCTGCCTTCAGGCGCCGTGGTAGGCGTACGGAATTGCCGCAGACGTTGATCGTCATGTCTGCATCGCCCGTCGTTTCGATCCGACCCTGCAGGAAGTTCATCTTCGGGCTGCCGATGAAGCCGGCGACAAAGCGGTTTGCCGGATTGTTGTAGAGATCGAGCGGCGCGCCGACCTGCTCGATACGGCCGGAATTGAGCACCACGATCTTGTCGGCCATCGTCATCGCTTCGACCTGATCGTGCGTGACGTAGATCATCGTGTTGCCGAGGCTCCGATGAAGCCGGGAAATCTCGACGCGCATCTGCACGCGCAGCTCGGCATCGAGGTTGGACAGCGGCTCGTCAAAGAGGAAGATCCGGGGTTCACGCACGATGGCGCGTCCGATCGCCACGCGCTGGCGCTGCCCGCCCGAAAGCGCTTTCGGCTTACGCTCCAAGAGCTTCTCGATCTGGAGAATCTCGGCCGCGCGCTTCACCTTCGGCTGGATGTCCGCCTTCTTGTAGCCCGCCGTTTCAAGCCCGAAGGCGAGGTTCTTGTAGACCGACATGTGAGGATAGAGCGCATAGGACTGGAACACCATGGCGATGCCACGCTTGGCTGGCGCCACTTCGTTCATCCGCTCGTTGTCGAGCATCAGGGCGCCGCCGGTGATCTCTTCCAGCCCCGCAATCATGCGCAGCAGCGTGGACTTTCCGCAGCCCGACGGGCCGACGAAAACCACGAATTCGCCTGGTTCGATTTTAAGATCGATGCCGTGAATGACATCCAGCGCGCCATAGCGCTTTTCGACCTTCTGAAGAACGACGCTCGTTGCCATCTCTCAAATTCCTCTCTGGTCCGTTATTTCGTTCTTGCGCGCCAATCGGCGTATTTGGGGCTATCCGGTCCAACCGGCAGAACAACTTCGCTGCCGCTGTCGGATGATTGGTAGATCGCCGTGACGAGTTCCAATGCGCGCCGCGCATCGCCGGTGGTCACCGGCAGTGGGCTGCGACCACTGAGATAGGCATGAAAATGCTCCATCTGCGTCGTGAAACGCGGGGCGACCGGCTGCCAGTCGCCGATGATGGCGTCGATCTTCGCCTGCACGTCATCATTCGCGGCAATGATCCTCCAGGGATCTTTGCCCGGCGAATAGGGTTCGTGGTTGCTTTCGAATGTGACGTTCTCGAAGTGCAGTCGAAGGCGGCTGATCTGCTCCTGCGAACCCAAGGTGCAGGACAGTGAAACGAACGCGCCGCTCTCCATCAGCAGGCTGGCCGATGCGCAGTCCTCGACCTCGATGTCGTTGACGCGGGTCATGACCCGGCCGAAGACCTTCGCAGCCGGCCCCATGAGATGCAGCAGCATGTCGTGCAGATGCAGCGCATGCGTTACCAGCACGCCGCCGAGCTCGGTCGCCCACTTTCCACGCCAGGGGACCGAATAATACTCGGCGGTTCGCAGCCAGAAGGTCTCGACGGACCCCATGTAGGGCTTGCCTGCGATGCCGGCCTCGATGATGCGCTTTGCCTTTTCGACGCCGTCGCCGTAGCGATACTGGAAGATCGGCATCAGCACGCCTTTGGCGGTCTTTTCCGCTTCCATGATCTGGTCGACACCGGCAAGCGAACCCGTCAGCGGCTTCTCGCAGATGACGTGCTTGCCGGAGGCCAGCGCGGCGATCACTTGTTCAAGATGGATCCCCGGCGGCGTGCAGATGTCGACGATATCGATGCCGTCATCCGCGAGAACCTCGGCAAATGACGTCGTGCGCTTTTCGATGCCGAACTCGTCGCCGACTTCCTTCAATCGCTCCTCGTTCAGGTCGCAGAGCGTCACCACCCTGAACTTGTCCGGATGCGGCAGGTAGCCTTCGACGATGTGGGAACGGCCGATGCCGCACCCGATGATCGCAACTGTCTTGATGGTCATGTCATTCATCCGGTGTCGTAGCCATCAACGCTTCATGCCTGTCGTGGCGATGCCGTCGATGAGCAGTCGCTGGAAGAACAGGAAGAAGAAGAAGACCGGCACGAGCGTCAGCGTGGACATGGCGAACAACCCGCCCCAATCGGATGCACTGGTGGAGTCGACGAATGTGCGAAGACCAAGCTGGATCGTGTAGGTGTTCATGTCGTTGAGGTAGATCAGCGGCCCGAAGAAGTCGTCCCAGGTCCAGATGAAGGAGAAAATCGCGGCCGTCGCCAGAACCGGGAGCGACAGCGGCAGCATGATCTTCCAGTAGATGCGCCAGGCGCTGCAGCCATCCATCATCGCTGCTTCGTCAAGTTCGCGCGGGATGCCGCGGAAGAACTGCACCATCAGGAAGATGAAGAAGGCATCACTTGCCAGGAACTTCGGTACGACCAGCGGCAGGATGGTGTTGACCCAGCCGAGGTTGAGGAACAGCACGTACTGCGGGATCAGCGTCACGTGGTACGGGATCATCAGCGTGCCGAGCATGATCGCGAACCAGAAGTTCCGGCCTGCGAAGCGCAGACGGGCAAAGGCGTAGGCGGCCAGCGAACAGGCGACCACGTTACCGATGACCGTCAGCACGGAGATGACGAGCGAATTCCAGAAGAAGCGGCCGAACGTGACGTCGAGACCGACCCACCCGCGAAGATAGGATGAAAAGTCGATCGACGACGGAATCAGCGACGTCGACGAGAAGATCTCGCTTTCCGGCCTGACCGAGGCCGAGACCATCCAAAGCAACGGATAGAGCATCAAAAGCGAGGCGAGGATCAGCAGTGTATGGATGATGATCGACGCTGGCCGGCTGCGCTTGGTGATGTCGGAGGGCGGTGCCGAGACGGCGGTGGTGATACCGTTAGTCATCGTAGTGTACCCAGTAGCGCGAGGACAGGAACGAGAAGGTGGTGAACACGGCAATGATGAGCACCAGGATCCAGGCGAGCGCCGAGGCGTAGCCCATGCGGAAGTTCCCGAAAGCCTCCTGATAGAGGTAGAGCGTGTAGAACAGCGTCGAATTGATTGGCCCGCCGGATCCGCCGGAGATGATGAAGGCCGGCGTAAAGGCCTTGAAGGCGTCGATCGTCTGGACCACCGCATTGAAGAAAATGACGGGCGTCAGCAGCGGCAGGGTGATCTTGTAGAACTGCCGGAATTTCGAGGCGCCGTCGAGGCTGGCAGCCTCATACATGTCGGTCGGAATCTGGCGCAGCCCGGCAAGGAAGATGATCATCGGAGAGCCGAACTGCCAGACGCTGAGCGCCACCAGCGTGTAGATGGAATAGCTCGGATGCGAGATCCAGCTCGGACCCTGTATGCCGACCTGCGCAAGCGCGGCATTGACGAGGCCGTCACCGGCAAACAGCTGCCGCCAGAGAACGGCGATGGCAACACTGCCGCCGAGCAATGACGGAAGGTAGAAGATCGCACGATAGAACGGGAGGCCGCGAACGCCCTTGTTGAGCGCCATCGCGACAAGCAACGCAAAGGTCAGCTTGAACGGAACGGACAGAACCACATAGGTCAGTGTGACCCGCATCGCGGCAGCGAACTTGGGATCGGCGGTTGCGATGCGCACGTAGTTCGCTGAGCCCACCCACTCCGGCGACCTGATCATGTCGAAGTCGGTGAATGACAGGTAGAGCGAGATCAGGGCTGGTCCGAGCGTCAGCCCGAAGAAGCCGATGAGCCACGGCAGGAGAAAAAGATATCCGGGTGCATTGGCAGCCCAGAGGCGTTTGAAACGCCCCTCGGCTGCCGCGCCCTTGCCGCTTTCGACAGCGGTCGCGCGCATCACATTGCTCATTGCACTAGCCCCGCGCGAGAAGTCGCGTGATTTCGTCAACAAGCTGCTTGGCACCGTCGCCCGCCGAAAGCTGGCCGAAGGCAACCTGCTCGGAGATGGTGCGGAGGGTTACCTGACCTTCGCCGGCTCCTGATGGAGGCGGCGGGGGCAGCTTGCCGGCGAGGTCGCCAAGTCCGCTGACATATTCAAGCGGGATCTTGCCGGTCTCATCCAGCTTCGCGGCCACGACGTCGCGCATCGCCTTCGATTCCGGGATGCCGCGTTCGACGTCGAGCGCCACGGCCGCATCGGGATTGGTGACGAAGAAGTTGACGTAGTCGACGGCCTGATCGAGCACCTTCGATTGCGACGAAACCGAGAAGAACATGGACGGCTTGCGGTAGTGGCCACCCTTGGAATCCGGCTTGATACGCATGTAGTTCGTCAGTGCCAGCTTATCCTTGCTGATCGCCTGGAAGCCGACAAACTGGTTGCTGTGCGCGTAATCGGCGGCAGCCTTGCCGAGCGTGACGGGGCTGGTGTCGATCGTGTCCTTGTAGAGAGCCTGAACGTCAGGCGGAACGCAGGCTCCGGCTTCGCGGAACTTGCTCCACATGTCGAACCATTCCGATGCATCGTCCACGCCGAACGCAATCTTGGAATCAGCCGTATAGAGCGCCTTGCCGCGCTGGCGCAGGTAATTTTCCAGAAGCGGCTCGTTGCCGCTGCCGTCGGCAAAGCCGAACATGCCCTTGCGCTTGCCGGCCTTGGTGATTTCGGCGCCAATCTTGCCGAACTCTTCCCAGGTGGTCGCCTGCGTGGGCAGATCGACGCCGGCTTCCTTGAAAGCGGTCGTGTTCAAAACGGTTGCCGCTGCATTGGCGCCGAGGCTGACGCCGTAAAGGTGGCCATCAACGCTGCCGCCCTCGACCTGCGCGGGATCGAAATCGCCGAGGCTGAGCTTGGCGGGCATATAGCTCTCAAGCGGAGCCAGCGCGCCGCGCCGGGCGTATTCGACGATGTAGCGATAGTCCATCTGGATGACGTCGGGGGCGTTGCGACCGGCGACCTGGGTCGCGAGGCGCGGCCAATAATCGTTCCAGCCCAGGAATTCCCCGGTGATTGAGATGCCCGGGTTCTTCGTCTGGTAAAGCTGGGATACCTTGTTGGTGCGGTCTGCGCGCGGTTGCGATCCCCACCAGAGAAGCCGCAGCCGAGCGTCCGCAGCGAATGCAGCCGACCCCAAGGCCGACATCGAAAGAAGCGTCGCTCCCCCCGCCAGAAAATGACGTCTGTTTACGCGTAGTGTCATCTGTTTTTCCTCCTCCTTGGGGAGCGCCTCCACACGCTCCTTGCTGGTTTCTCTTGCAACAAATAACTAATTGGTTACAAGCTATGGAGAAGGACCGAACCTGTCAAGCGCTGATGTCGCGGGCTCCATGTGGAATTCGTTTTTACATTATCATCGCGAAATATTATGAGCGCAGCGGGGATCAAAGGAAGGTAGGGCCAATGGATAGCGCCGACGGCAGTGGGGAAAAGAAGACGGCAAGGCGCCGCTCGTCCGAGCGTGTGCTGCAACGCGATCCGGAACGGACGCGCGCCGCGATCCTTGAGGCGGCAACGAAAGAGTTTGCCGAGAATGGCATGGGCGGTGCCCGGGTGGATGCGATTGCAGAGCGGGCAGGCACCAACAAACGCATGCTCTACCACTATTTCGGAGACAAGGAGCGGCTTTACCTGCACGTGCTGGAGGAGGCCTACGTCGCCATCCGCACGGCGGAGCGCGAATTGCATATCGGCGATCGCAGCCCGAAGGAGGGGATCGGCGAACTGGCGCTGTTCACTTGGCGTTATTTTCTCAAGCACCCTGAATTCCTCAGCCTGCTCGGCACCGAAAACCTTCATCGTGCACGCTGGCTGCGCCAGTCCGTGCGGCTGAAGGAGCTTCATTCTCACCTGATCGGTGAGCTTTCTCAGGTCATCGCCCGCGGTAAGGCGGAAGGTGTCTTCGCCGAAAACGCGGATCCGTTGAACGTCTATCTGACGATCGCTTCGCTCGGATATTTCTATCTTTCCAATCAATACACACTCTCGACGATCTTCGGCCGAGAGCTCGCCACACCCGAGAATCTGGATGCCTGGGAGCGCCACATCGTCCACGTGACGCTAGCCTCCATCGCCGCCTGATTTCTGAAATTTGGTTTTGTCTATTGACAGCCGCGCTTTTCGTCTGTCATCAAGTAACTGTTTAGTTACTGGCCGGGAGGAGCCGTGCAGTATGCGCCACCGGCCTCGCAAAGCTTTTGCAGGGAGAGAAACATGGCTCGTCTAGGGATTATTTTGCACGGCGTTACAGGCCGTATGGGCTACAACCAGCATCTCGTCCGATCGATCCTGGCAATACGCGATCAGGGTGGATTGGTGCTGAAGTCTGGCGAGAAGCTTGAGATCGATCCGATCATCGTCGGCCGCAATGGCGCCAAGATGGAAGAACTGGCGCGCAAGCACAACATCAAGCGCTGGTCCACGGATCTCGACGCGGCTCTGGCAAATCCTGCAGACCAGATCTTCTTCGATGCCGGAACGACCTTGATGCGAGCCGAGCTGCTCTCGAGGGCGTTGGACGCCGGCAAGCACGTCTACTGCGAAAAGCCGATCTCGGATGACCTGCAGGTGGCGATCGATCTCGCCAGAAAGGCGCGCGCTTCGGGTCTCAAGCACGGCGTCGTGCAGGACAAGCTGTTTCTGCCGGGCCTGCGCAAGCTGGCGCTCCTGCGCGATTCCGGCTTCTTCGGCAAGATACTCTCCGTGCGCGGCGAGTTCGGCTACTGGGTCTTCGAAGGCGACTGGGGCGTTCCGGCCCAGCGGCCCTCCTGGAACTACCGCAAGGCCGATGGCGGCGGCATCATTCTCGACATGCTCTGCCATTGGCGCTACGTCCTCGACAATCTCTTCGGAGAGGTGAAGGCCGTTTCGTGCCTGGGAGCAACCCATATCGGCACGCGCATCGATGAGCAGGGCAAGCCTTACCATTGCGACACCGACGATGCCGCCTATGCGACGTTCGAGCTGGACGGCGGGGTCGTTGCCCATATCAACTCGTCCTGGGCCGTGCGCGTTCGCCGCGACGATCTGGTCACATTCCAGGTGGATGGCACGCATGGCTCAGCGGTCGCCGGACTGACCAAGTGCTGGACGCAGCATCGCGTCAATACGCCGAAGCCGGTCTGGAACCCTGATCAACCGCAGACGATCGATTTCTACAACACCTGGGACGAAGTGCCGGATACTCAGTCGTTCGACAACGGCTTCAAGGCGCAGTGGGAAATGTTCCTTCGCCATGTCGCCGAAGATGCTCCGTGGCCTTACGGCCTGGAGGCAGGCGCCAAGGGCGTCCAGCTCGCCGAACTGGGATTGAAGTCATGGGCAGAGCGCCGTTGGCTCGACGTTCCAGCACTGGAGTTCTGAGCCGTGACCACGATCAACCTTCCTATCGACGGCAAGATAGTGCCCTATGAGTTGACCGGTTCTCCGATCGAGCTCAAGAAGCGCGACGCCAAGGACTTCTCCCGCATTGCCTATGCCGCCGCCCATGTCGTTGCGGACCCTCTTGCGGACAACGACCCATGGATTGCGCCCGCAATCGATTGGGACCGGACGCTGGCGTTCCGCCACCGGCTTTGGGACCTCGGCCTCGGCGTCGCCGAGGCCATGGATACCGCCCAGCGCGGCATGGGACTTGGCTGGCCGGAGGCGCGGGAGCTCATTCGGCGCGCGCTGGGGGAAGCCGCTGGCCGAAAAGATGCTCTCATCGCCTGTGGCGTCGGCACCGATCATCTCGTTGCAGGGCCTGATGTGACGATCGATCAGATCATCAGGGCTTACGAAGAGCAGATGGAGACCGTGGAGGCCGCGGGCGGGCGTATCATCCTGATGGCGAGCCGCGCGCTGGCCGCGGCAGCAAAGCATCCAGATGATTATGTCAGGGTCTACGATCGAATACTCAGGCAGGCGAAGCAGCCCGTCATCATCCACTGGCTTGGCGAGATGTTCGACCCGGCTCTTGAGGGCTATTGGGGTAACGTCGATCACATGAAGGCGATGTCGACCTGCCTGCAGGTGATCGAAGCCAATGCGGCGAAGGTTGAGGGCATCAAGATCTCGCTCCTCTCCAAGGAAAAGGAGATTGCCATGCGCCGGCAGCTGCCGGACGCTGTGCGCATGTTCACCGGCGATGATTTCAACTACGCGGAATTGATAGCCGGCGATGAACAGGGGCATTCGGATGCATTGCTCGGTATCTTCGATGCCATTGCGCCGGCCGCGTCCGCAGCCCTGGAGGCGTTGGGGGCCAATCGGGATAAGGAATTCTTCGAGCTGCTTGAGCCGACGGTTCCGCTCTCTCGTCATATCTTCAAATCGCCGACCCGCTTCTACAAGACGGGTGTCGTCTTTCTCGCTTACCTCAACGGTCTGCAGGATCACTTCGTCATGGTCGGCGGCCAGCAAAGCGCGCGTTCGCTTTCGCATCTCGCCGAGCTTTTCCGTCTCGCCGACAAGGCCCGTGTGCTTGCCGACCCAGACCGTGCGGTCGCTCGGATGAAGAATGTGCTGGCCGTGCACGGCGTCGTCTGAAGCGGGAGGATCAGAATGGTAGAAGGACTTTCGATCAATCTCGCGACAATCCGCGAGCAATGTGGCTTTGCCGCTGCCGTGGATGTTTGTCTGAAGCACGGCATCACCGCCATCGCGCCATGGCGCGACCAGGTGGCGGCGGCCGGCCTTGATGAGGCGGTGCGTATTGTCCGTGCAAATGGACTCAAACTGACGGGGCTATGCCGCGGCGGGTTTTTCCCCGCAGTGGATGCGGATGGTCGCCAGAAGGCGATTGACGACAACAAGCGCGCGGTTGACGAGGCTGCGGCGCTCGGCGCGGATTGCCTCGTGCTTGTCGTCGGCGGCCTGCCCGGCAGCTCGAAGGATATCGGCGCCGCCCGCCAGATGGTAGCCGATGGCATCGCGGCGACCCTGCCGCATGCGCGCGCCGCCGGCGTGCCGCTGGCAATCGAACCGCTGCACCCGATGTATGCCGGCGATCGCTCCTGCGTGAATACGCTCGGCCACGCTCTCGATATCTGTGAGCAGGTCGGTGAGGGCGTCGGTGTCGCGATCGATGTCTATCACGTCTGGTGGGATCCCGATCTTGCAAACCAGATCGCACGCGCCGGTCGCATGGACCGCATCCTCGCTCACCACATCTGCGACTGGCTCGTGCCCACCAGGGACATGCTGACCGACCGCGGCATGATGGGCGATGGCGTCATCGATCTGAAAGGCATACGACGGATGGTCGAAGGCGCGGGATTCTTCGGCGCCCAGGAGGTCGAGATTTTCTCGGCGGACAATTGGTGGAAGCGCCCGGCGGATGAGGTGATTGCCACCTGTGTCGAGCGCTACCGGAGTTGCTGCCAGGCATAGGCACGGAATTTCGTTTCAGCACGCATGAAGGAGGATCATCCGATGGAGAAACGCCGCTTTGCACTCATAGGAACAGGCAACCGCGGAACCACGATGTGGGGCAAGGAACTGCTCGCCGGTTGGCGGGAGCACGTGGATCTTGTCGCCATCGTGGATACCAATTCGCTTCGCGCCGAACGCGCGCGAACGATGATTGGCAGCAACGCGCCGATTTACGAGAACATCGATGCGATGCTGGCCGAGCAGCAGGTCGACATGGTCATCGTCTGCACACCCGACTATACGCACGACGAGATTGTCGTCCGGGCACTTGAAGCCGGCATCGACGTCATCACCGAAAAGCCGATGACGACTGCCGTCGACAAGATCCGTCGCATCCTCGACGCCGAGAAGAGGACCGGAAAGCGGGTCGATGTCTCCTTCAACTACCGCTATGCGCCGACGGCCGCGAAGATCAAGGAACTGCTCAACGCAGGCGAGATCGGCAGGGTCACTTCCGTGGATTTCCACTGGTACCTCGATACCAAGCATGGCGCCGACTACTTCCGCCGCTGGCACGCCTACACCGAAAATTCGGGAAGTCTCTTCGTTCACAAGGCGACGCATCATTTCGATCTGTTGAACTGGTACCTGGACAGCGATCCCGAGGCGGTCACGTCATTTGCCGATTTGCAGAACTATGGTCGCAAGGGCCCGTTCCGCGGCCCGCGCTGCAAGCTCTGTCCGCACACGCAAGAGTGCGACTACTATCTCGATCTGGAGGCCGATCCGTTCCTCGATGCGCTCTACGAGGATCCCTCGGAGATTGACGGCTACTTCCGTGACGGCTGCGTCTACCGCGAAGACATCGACATTCCCGATACCATGGTCGTCAGCATTCGCTACAAGAACAATGTCCATGTCTCCTACTCGCTGAATACATTCCAGCCGATCGAGGGACATCACATCGCCTTCAACGGCACCGAGGGACGCATAGAATTACGCCAGTTCGAAAAGCAGCCCTGGGAAACGCCGGATGAAGATACCATCCTTCTTATCCGCAATTTTCCGAAGGGCAGGGATGCCGTTGAACGCATCGTCGTGCCGCATTCGGCCGGCGGCCACTACGGCGGCGACGACAGGATGCGCAACATGATCTTCAAGCCCGGTATGGAGGACAAGCTCGGTCAGCGCGCCGGAACCCGCGCCGGCGCCATGTCGGTCCTCTGTGGCATTGCGGCTCTCAGCAGTTCGCGCAGTGGCAAAGTCGTGAAGATCGCCGATCTGATGCCGGAATTGGTAGGCAATTCAGCGGCAAGCTTGAAAGCTGGCTAAGGATAACCCTCTCCCGTCGATGAAAATGACGAGCGGCTCCCATCAGGAACCGCTCGTTTTCGTTTGCGGATCCTGCCGCAACCGTCTCTCAGCAAGAAACAAGATTTGAATGAGAAAACCTTTTCTCACTTGACGAACAGGAAGAGAAAAGGTTTTCTCACGAAAAATACGGGAGAGCGCGGTGGATATCGCGGGAGGAAAAAAAGGGCGGACCACGATCCACGATGTCGCGGCGGCGGCAGGGGTCAGCATATCCACGGCGTCGAAGGCGCTGAACGATACGGGCCGCATGAGCGCCGAGACACGGGAGCGTGTGAAGCGGGTCGCCGGAGATGTGGGTTTTCGCCCCAATGCGCTCGCTCGCGGCCTGCTGAGCAAGCGCAGTTTCACCATCGGCCTTCTGACGAACGACACCTACGGTCGTTTCACCTTGCCGCTGATGGCGGGCATTTCGGAAGCGCTTGTCGACCACGGCGTCTCGGTCTTTCTCTGTGCCATCGAGGATGATCCGGCGCTTGGCCAGGTTCACGTCGAGGCGATGCTGGAAAAACAGGTGGACGGCATTATTGCGTCGGGCAAGCGTCTGGATCGGCAGTTGCCGGTCGATCTTTCGAATGTGCCCGTGCCGGTCGTCTACGCCTTTACCGAAGGCGCACCGGATAGCGTCACGTTCCGTTCCGACGATGCGCAGGGCGCGCGTCTGGCGGTGGAATGGCTGGTGAAAACCGGTCGCCGCCGAATTGCGCATGTGACGGGTCCCGAAAGCTTCTTCTCGGTTCGCGAGCGTACCGGCGCCTATCGCGACGTGATCGGCGATGAGGGCCTGGTTCTTTACGGCCAGTGGGCCGAGGCCTGGGGGCACGAGGCAGTGGCCGAGATCTGGGCCGGGCAGGGCGAGCGGCCGGATGCGCTCTTCTGCGGCAACGACCAGATTGCGCGCGGGGCCGTCGATGCCTTGCGTGAGCGCGGCATTCGTGTGCCGGAGGATGTGTCGGTCGTCGGCTTCGACAATTGGGAGATTGTCGCCGCACAGACCCGCCCGCCGCTGACGTCGGTCGATATGGAACTCAAGGAGCTGGGACGACAGGCCGGTTTGACGGTTCTGGCGCTGGCGGAAGGGCGTGCGGTGGAAGCCGGCGTCAGGAAATTGCCGTGCCGTCTTGTGGTGCGGCAGTCATGCGGGGGAAACCCCACGGGTTGAGGAACCGGCGCGGAGGAGAGCGCCATTTTGGGAGGAAAGCCATGATCAAGCGTCTATTGGCAGCGACAAGCGTTGCTACCCTGTGCCTGGTGACAGGTGCATCGGCCGCCGAAAAGGTGGAAATGTGGGTTCGTTCCGGTATCGGCGAATCGTTCAAGAAGGTGGTGGAGGCCTATAACGCCAGCCACGAGAACCAGGTCGTTGCGACTGAAGTTCCGTTCTCCGAACTCGTCCAGAAATATGCCACCGCCATTGCCGGCGGTCAGGCGCCCGACGCGCTGTCGATGGACCTGATCTATACGCCGGCCTTTGCCGCAGCCGGCCAGCTCGAGGACCTGACCGACTGGGCGAAGAAGCTGCCCTATTTCAACTCGCTGTCGCCGTCGCACGTCCGACTGGGCACCTATCAGGATCACATCTACGGCCTGCCGTTGTCGGTCGAAACGTCGGTCTTTGCCTGGAACAAGGATCTCTACAAGAAGGCCGGACTTGACCCGGAAAAGGCGCCCGCGACCTGGGAAGAGATCACCGCTAACGCCGAAAAGATCCGCAAGCTCGGTGACGACACCTACGGCTTCTACTTCTCCGGCGGCGGTTGCGGCGGCTGCATGATCTTCACCTTCACGCCACTCACCTGGGGTGCCGGTGCCGATATCCTGTCGGCCGATGGCAAGACCGCGACGCTCGATACGCCGCAGATGCGCAAGGCGGTCGGCTACTACCGTGACATGGTCAAGAAGGACTTGGTGCCGGCTGGTGCTGCGAGCGACAATGGCGCCAACTTCCTGAGCTTCACCAACGGCAAGATCGGGCAGCAGAGCCTTGGCGCCTTTGCAATCGGCACGCTGGTCACCGAGCACCCCGACATCAACTTCGGCGTGACGCTGATCCCCGGTGTTGACGGCCAGCCGTCGTCCTTCGCCGGTGGCGATAACTTCGTCATCACCAAGGGCACCAAGAAGATCGACGCCGTGAAGGACTTCCTCGAATACATCTATTCGATGGACGGCCAGAAGACGATGGCGAAGTACGGCAGTCTGCCGACGCGCGGCGACATCGCCGACAAGGTGCTTGAAGGCCTCGATCCACGCCTGCAGGTCGGCCTGAAGGCCATCAGCGTTGCCAAGACGCCCTACACGCTGCAGTTCAACGATCTGATCAACAGCGCCAACGGTCCGTGGGCAACCTTCACCAACGCCGCGATCTTCGGCGACGATGTGGATGGTGCCTTCTCGACCGCGCAGTCCGAGATGCAGTCGATCATCGACAGCGGCCAATAATCTCCCAAAAGGCCGCGGCCGGAGGATTGTGGCAGTCCTCCGGCCGGTTTTCCCAGAAATGATGCGGAGTGTTTCGATGACCGTTACAGGTCAAGTGCAGCGATCATGTGTGCGCAGGCGGACTACCAGACCGGAATGGACCGGCCTTCTCTATATCGCTCCGGCGATGCTTCTCGTCATTGTCTTCTTTGTCCTGCCGGTGATCTTCACAGGCTGGATGAGCTTGCACAACTGGCCCCTGATGGGCGCCCAGCGCTGGATCGGTTTCAACAATTACTTCCGCATGTTCAACGACAGCCGTTTCGTGGCGGCGCTGAACTTCACAGCCTACTATACTGTTATCGTTACCATCGTGATCTTCGCCGTTGCCTTTCCGCTCGCGCTGTTCGTCGAGCGTGAACGAGCCTTCGTCAGTACTTACAGGACGATCATCTTCCTGCCCGTCGTCGTTGGGCTGGCGTCCGCCTCGCTGCTCTGGGTCTGGCTCGCCAATGTCGACAGCGGCTTCATCGGCCCGGCCTTGAAGGCACTCGGCCTTGTCGAGAGAAGTCCCAATTTGCTGGCGACCTTCGACAGTGCGTTTCTCACCATCATCGTTATGGTCGTCTGGAAGATTGCGGGCTTCACCATGATCATTCTTCTGACCGGACTGCAGGCGATCCCGGCCGACCTGACCGAAGCCGCCGTCGTCGATGGCGCGTCGTGGTGGCAGCGTTTTCGCTTCATTACCCTGCCGCTGATGCGCCGCACGATCGCGCTGGCGCTGATCATTTCGGTCACCGGCTCCATCCTGGCCTTCGACCAGTTCTACATCATGACCGCCGGCGGCCCACAGAACCGCATGATCTCGGTCGTCTATTACATCTTCAACCAGTCCTTCGTGTCCTTCAATCTCGGCTACGGTGCAGCCTTGTCGATCGCGCTTCTCGCCATTTTGGTGGTCATCAGCGTTGCGCAGCTCTGGTTGCTCAAAGTCGGGGAGGAGCGCGCATGAGCCGCGTAACTGGACGGCCGAGAAGCAGGGAGCTGCGGGCGCAAACGGCCTACCACGGCACCGGACTGGCCATTACGATCTTCTTCCTGGCCCCTTTTGTCATCACGTTGCTGGCCTCGCTCCGCCACGGCACCGAAGCCCGCTTGCCACCGCTGCCGCCGTGGCCGACGACAGGGATCAGCTTCGATTCCTATCATTCGCTCGACAGCTTTGGCGCCGGCATCTGGCAGCATACGATCAATTCGCTGATCGTCTCGCTGGCGACCGTGGTGTTGACCGTCGCCATCAGTCTGCTCGCCGGCTATGGCTTCTCGCGCTATCGCTTCCCGCTCAAGAACGTCTTCTTCGTGCTGATCATCGCGACTCTGATGATCCCGTTTCAGTCGATCCTCACGCCGCTCTTCATCATCCTGGCGAAGCTCGGCCTCAACAATTCGCTGTTCGGGCTGACGCTCGTCTACGTGACACTGCAGCTGCCCTTCTCCGTCTTCATGATGCGAAATGCCTTCGACGCGGTCCCGAAGGAGATCGAGGAAGCCGCGCGCATTGATGGTGCGCAGGACATGAAGATGCTGGTCATGGTGCTGCTGCCGCTCGTGCTGCCGGGTGTAGCGACGGTGGCGATTTTCGCCTTCCTCAATGCGTGGAACGAGTTTCTGGCAGCACTCGTGCTCCTCTCCAGCAATGAGAAATACACGCTCCCTGTTCTGATGATGGCGGTTCGCGCCGGTCGTCTTGGAGCGATCAACTGGGGCGCCGTGCAGGCCGGCGTCGCCGTGATGACCATCCCCTGCCTGATCGTCTTCCTGCTTTTGCAACGCTACTACATGCGCGGGCTCATGGCCGGCGCAGTGAAATAACCTCCCGAGAGAAATGGATTAAGCCATGAACAAGCTGAAAAGAGATCGCCAGTTCCGTCCGCTCCCCGTTCCCAACGTCGATGTGCATGGGCTCTTCGGTGATCGCCAGGATGCGATTTGTGATTCCACCGCCGAAACCCTGCTCGACCGCTGCGTGGAAGCCGGCATGGTGCGCGCCATCGATGTCGACCAGCCGAGCGATGGCGTCGTCATCCCGATCGGTCCATGGGGTGGCTCGACGCAGATGTTCTGGGATAGCGATCTCGGCAAGTCGATCGAGACGGTGGCCTATTCGCTCTACCGGCGCGCCAATCCGGCGCTGGAAGCCCGCGTCGACGCCATCGTCGATATGTACGAGAAGCTGCAGGACAAGGATGGCTATCTGAATGCCTGGTTCCAGCGCGTCCAGCCCGATCGCCGCTGGACTAACCTGCGCGACCATCATGAACTCTATTGCGCCGGCCATCTGATCGAAGGCGCGGTCGCCTATTACCAGGCCACCGGCAAGCGCAAGCTGCTGGATATCATGTGCCGCTTTTCCGACTACATGATCACCGTCTTCGGCCATGGCCCGGGCCAAATCGCGGGCTATTGCGGCCACGAGGAAGTGGAGCTGGCGCTGGTCAAGCTCGCCCGCGTGACGGGTCAGAAGAAGTATCTGGACCTCGCCAAGTTCTTCGTCGATGAACGCGGGACCGAGCCGAACTTCTTCACCGAAGAGGCGATCCGCGACGGCCGCAGCGCCGAAGATTATCACCAGAAGACCTACGAGTATGGCCAGGCCCATGAGCCGGTCCGCGACCAGAAGAAGGTCGTCGGCCACGCCGTTCGCGCCATGTACCTCTATTCGGGCATGGCCGACATCGCGACCGAGTACAGCGATGACAGCCTGACCAACGCTCTGGAGACCTTGTGGGACGATCTGACGACCAAGCAGATGTACGTGACCGGCGGCATCGGTCCGGCGGCTGCCAACGAGGGCTTCACCGACTACTACGATCTGCCGAACGAGAGTGCCTATGCCGAGACCTGCGCTTCCGTCGGCCTCGTCTTCTGGGCGAACCGCATGCTCGGCCGCGGCCCGAACCGCCGCTACGCCGACATCATGGAGCAGGCGCTCTACAACGGCGCGATGTCCGGCCTGTCGCTTGATGGCAAGACGTTCTTCTACGAGAACCCGCTGGAAAGCGCTGGCAAGCACCATCGCTGGGTTTGGCACCATTGCCCCTGCTGCCCGCCGAACATCGCCCGTCTGCTCGCCTCGATCGGCTCCTACATGTATGGCGTCGCGGAAGACGAGATCGCGGTTCATCTCTACGGCGAAGGCAAGGCTCGTTTCGAGATCGCCGGCGCATCGGTCGAACTTGCGCAGCAGACCCGCTATCCGTGGGACGGCGCCATCCACTTCGATGTGACCACCGAAAAGCCGACGCGTTTTGCCGTGTCGTTGCGTATTCCGGAGTGGGCCGATGGCGCGAAGCTCCGGGTCAACGGCGAGCCGGTTAACCTCGCATCGGTCGAGATCGATGGCTATGCTCGCATCGAGCGCGAATGGAAGAGCGGCGACCAGATCGATCTCGAGATTCCGCTTGCCACGCGTGCGCTCTGGGCAAATCCGCTCGTACGCCAGGATGCCGGACGGGCTGCTTTGATGCGCGGGCCGCTGGTCTATTGCGTGGAGGCAACCGACAACGGTTCAGGTCTGAACGGGATACAGCTCAAGGGTGGCGTCTCGACCGCGAAGACGGCGGAAATCGCCGAACTCCGCGGCGCCGTCGCGCTGGATATCCCTGCAGTCAGGGAAACGGAGGAATGGGGCTCGACGCTCTATCGTACCACGCCGCCCGCGGCGAAGGAGACCACGGTTCGATTCGTGCCGTACCACCTCTGGGACAACCGTACTCCCGGCGAAATGCTCGTCTGGATCAGGTCAGAAGGGTAACGAGAGACGGGCGGCATCGCTTGGTGCCGCCCTTATCCCTGGGCGACCTTCCCACATGTGAGCTTGGGCTTATCCGGAATCGCTACGGCTGTGACGGTCGCGGAGCCGCAGATCCTCGGCGAAGGGCCGAGGATGATCGGCGGCATCTCACCTTAGGCGCTGGCGACAAGTTGCTTGTCGGCCGTGGCAACATCGATCAAGCGCACCCAGTTGCGCGCGATCGTCAGCCCCGTCACATCGGCCTTTTCGGCGTGTTCTGCCGCAAGCGCCGGATAGCGCTCGAGCCAGTCCGGCTCCATGCGCCTGATCGAGGCCTCGAAGTCCACCGTCCAGTCGGCGACGACGCCGGAGCTGGCCTCGAAGTGAAACTGCGTGCCGTAGGCCGCGCGCCCGACACGAAACGCCTGGTTTTCCACCAGTGTCCCGGTCGCCAGGCGGGTGGCCCCAGCAGGCAGCGTGAACGTGTCGCTGTGCCATTCGAAGGTCGTGAACGTCGCATCGAGACCCGCCAGCAGCGGATCACTCTTGCCATCCTCAGTCTGCTCGATCGGTTGCCAGCCGAATTCCAGCTGGAAGTTCAGGCGGTTCTCCGCACCATGGCCGCGCGCCAGCAACTGAGCGCCAAGGCAGATGCCGAGCACTGCCTTGCCTGATTCGGAGAAGCGTTGCATCAGCCGCGCCAGAGCCGGCAGATAGGGGTGCTTTGCGTCGTCGAGTGCGTTCTGCTCGCCGCCAAGCACGACCAGCGCATCATGGTCGAAAATGCCTGCAGGGAGCTTCTGGTCGATGTAAGGCCTGAAATAGGTGATTTCGGCGCCTGCTTCGGCCAGTGCCAGACCGAGCGGTCCAAGCGGCGTATTCTTCATGTTCTCGACGATAGCTACCCGCATCAGCGACTCCTGTCTTCTCAGCCGGGAAACAGGAACACCATGCGCTTCGCCGTTGCAATATGCATTACGTCCTGTGTAGGCAGTTACCGAAGCCGGATCATCATAGGAGCATCTGATGAGCGACAAGAAAGCCCGTGTCACAATCCTCTATTGTACCCAGTGCAACTGGCTGCTGCGGGCGGGCTGGATGGCGCAGGAGTTGCTGCAGACCTTTACGGACAGTCTTGGCGAAGTCGCTCTCATTCCCGGCACCGGCGGCAACTTCGAGATCCGCGTGGATGATGAACTGATATGGGAGCGCAAGCGGGACGGCGGCTTTCCCGGCCCGAAGGAGCTGAAGCAGCGCGTGCGCGACATTATCGAGCCGGGCAGGGACCTCGGTCATACCGATCGGGCGTCGCTCGAAAGCTGAGCCTAGTCGTAAGGCGAGCTGCAGGTCTTGTAGATGCCTTCGTAGGTAAGGAAGCGATCGGTCTTCGGGTTATAGGTCCTGTACTGATTGCGGCACCATTGGACATGGAAATTCTTGTCGGGCGTCTGCGGCCGAACCGTCGGCACCGGCTTCGTATTGTAATAGAGGGGTGCGGCCCCCTGCGCGCGCGGACGGTAATAGGTCGGCCCTGTCGCCGTTGGCGGACGATAGTTAGGCTGCATGTAGGCCGGACGGAAGGATTGCGTACGCCCGTAGGTGAAGCAGCCGCGTGCGTCGCACATGGTTTGCACCTTGATGATATCGGGATCGGACCCGCCCTGCGGCAACGACACGAGCGGCATCGCCGAAAGCGATACGCCGGGTGCCAATGACAAAACAGCAATCAGCAACAGATTCTTGAAATCGGGCATCGCCACAATCCTTTCGTGTCCCGGATCATATAGTGCACCGCGCGCCAATCGGCATCAAGCGTGGTCACGCTCCTGTGAAAAGCGCACTTCCGCTCATCAACCACAGACTTTTTTGCCCGCCGTCAGAAAAACTTCAAAAACCCTGTTGACAGCAAGAGGCCACCCCCGTACATGGCTCTCCGTCGCCCAGATGGCGGAATTGGTAGACGCGCCAGCTTCAGGTGCTGGTACCCGAAAGGGTGTGGAGGTTCGAGTCCTCTTCTGGGCACCATTCCATAAGGAATACAATGTGAAAGCCGATGCCAACGGCTTTTCACTTTCCCTCTCCTGAGCATTACCAACGTAGGTATCGACGGCCGATCACGGCTCCGATTGCGCTGATTGCCGCAATGGCGATCGTGTACCACGTTGCCACGAAAAGCGGGCTGTCGTCGGCGCAATGCCAGGCATAGAGGGCGGCTGCAATGCTCGCGGAGGCGAGGCCGGCTGCGGCTCCGGCAAGGGCCGGTCGCTGGGGGGCGCCGCCTCTCAATGCCAGCAGGAAGCCAGCCAACGGTGCTACCGAAAGCAGCGGAATAAAGATCAGGCAGAAGCCGGCATTGTTGCCAACCAGGCGGGTCGTCCAATCTTGCGAAGGCACGACGATCAGCTCAAGCACGATGGCAACAGCGAGGAGGGCGACAGGGACGAGGAGTACCAGGGCTCTGGCTCTGGGCGACGCTCCGGGCTTCCCGATTCGGAAAACCAGGCCGCAAGCGGCGAGCGCGAGGATCAAGGTCAGGCTGGTCTTGAACAGGACGCGAGTGGTCTCGATAGCGATCGATATATCATGGCGAATGCCGACGGTGGCGAGCAGGATGGCTGCGGAGATGATCACGCCCGCAACCAGCGCGATCGCCAACGCGCGGTCGAGCCGCAAACGGACCGGCGCGTCTGCCGCCAGAAGGGTAATCAGCTCATCCGTCTTCACGTATTCCACTCCGGTACAGGGCTGCCAACGTCTTTAGGGCACGATGCAGCGCCACGCGCACGGCTCCCTCGCTCATCCTCAGTCGCTCCGCGGTCTCGCGAATGCCGGCGCCATTGATCGATATCGAACGCACGATGTCGCGCTGCGGGTCACGCAGCCGTTCCAGCAAATGCTCGGCGTCGAGCCGATCCGTTGCGTCGGTCTGCTCCACGGCTTCGAGCGTCGCCATCACATCCTCGATCGGCACAGTCGTATGTCTGCCGCGGCGCCGGAGGCTGTCGATCAGCTTGTTGCGCACGATCGTCGACAACCAGGGTCCGATCGGACGTGTCGGGTCCCAGGTTCCGCGTTTCAGGTGAACGGCAAGCAGCACTTCCTGAACCACGTCCTCCGCTTCGCTCGCCGGCGCTCCGAACTGGCCGCAGCGTTTGCGCGCCATGGCCCGCAGGTGCGGCGTCACGGCGGAAAGAAAGCGGTGATAGGCCTGCGCATCGCCACCCAGCGCATCGCGCATCCAGCCCGCCCATTCTGCTTCACGCGCCGAATTCCTCACCCGACATATCCTCTACGAACGCGCACAGGCTTGTGTTACCGCGATTCGGAATTTTTTCCGCAATGGCCACAATGCGATGGTTGGAGATGTTCTCTCCCGCTTTGGCGAGCGCCGCAAGACGCGCCTGCCTAAAAAGGAGCAGCGATTGCAAACCTGTCGGTCGGATTACGCCTTGGGCGGGGTCGTCGCTCTGGCGGACTAGCGGACCGGCTGGTAGCGGCCGCGGCGTGGAACCAGCGTTCCCGTCGAGCCAAAGCCGTCACGGTCGCAGACATAGACCAGCGTCGGCATGCCGGATCGGAATATCTCGTCATATCGACGCCGGATCTGCTGTGTCTCCGTTCGGCAGGTGAATTGCTCTTCTTCCGTCTTGTCCGGTTGTGCCTTTACGCCAGGCAGGTCGGTGTAGGGGTAGAGCGGTTGGACGCGCGTTTCGCCGGCGCGCTTCCAGTCGGTGGCGAACGCGGTTGCGGGCGCCAGTGCGGAAGCGATCACCAGAACCGCGGGAATCACCATCGCAAACCGCATATTGGTCTCCTGTCGAAAGCCGGCCTTTCAACTGTTACGACGGATGTAGTCGCCGCCACGCCACGCATCAAGCCTGCGCGGCACTGCCGAACGGACAGTCTCGCAAACGTGACCTATGCTGGTTTGCGGAAGTAGCCGCGAATGACAGGATGCGTGATGAGGCTGGCCAAGATCGCGAAGCCGACACCCGCTGCAAAGCCGGCGAGAAGCCCCCCGATCGCACCGGCGACCAGGAACATCTTCTTGCTCGGCCCATTGGGCTTGATCGGTGGTTCCGCTTCGGAAATGACCCGGATGTTGCTGCGCGACAGGTTCTGCTCTTCGCTCGTCTGGCTCGAGCGTTTCAGAACAGTCTCGTAGATGTCGCGGGCCGCCGCAGCCTTGCGCTGCAGTTCATTGAGCTCGACCTGCTTGTCCGATGTGTTGACCTGCAATGCCTTCTGGACCGCCAGTTCCTTGGAGATGGCATCCTCGGCCTTCTTCGCCTGATCATATTCGGCTCGGGCCGTTGTCGCGAGACGCTGGAGCTCGCCCTGGATTTCGTCGGCGATGCTTTTCAGCGATGACCGGGCGGCTTGCAGGCGCGGATGGCGCGCCCCCATCTGGCTTTGCAGGCTTCCGACAATGGCCGCCTGCGTCGAATATTGCTGCCGCAGGGTGGACAGTGCGGTGGAAACGCCGGCGTCTTGCTGGCTGCCGCCGACAATATCCTCGAAACGGAGGTTCGCGGCGGCATCGGCGCGTGTCTTGGCCTGAATTGTCTTGTCCTGCGCCGTCACCAGCAGCGTGTTCAGCGAGGTTAGCCGTTGGTCGGAGATCAACCCGTTCTGGGTCGAAGTCATATCGTTGTCGGCCCGGTAGGTCTCCACCGCTTGCTCAGCCTCCTGGACCTTGGCGCGAAGATCGTTCAGCCGGCTGTCGAGCGTGTTTGCCGTGCCTTCGTAAAGCCCGGTCGAGGCGGTGTCCTCCTCCTTCAGGAAGGAAGCAACCACCTGGTTGGCGAGTGCCGCGGACTTCTGCGGATCCGTCGTCGTCGCTGTCAACGAAACCACGTAGGTCGCGCCTTGTCGGCTGATAACAAGTGCCTTCTGCAGCGCGCTGATGACGGCGGCGCTGTCGGGCCGACCTCCCGTAAATTCGCGGTCCTGGTCGAGCTTCATCGCATCGGCAACCCTGCGAAGGACATTGCCCGACGTCAGGATCTGGACCTGGCTGTCGATCATTGCGGAGATCATCTCGGGCGAGGGGGTCGTCGATTGCGCGCTCGGATCGGCGAGGCCAACTTGGCGAGGGTCGAAGAAGAGGGTCGTTCCTGCCGTGAATTTCTGCGGCAGCATCGGCAGCACGACGGCACCCGCGAGCGCTCCGACGACGGAGAGGCTGAGCACCATCAGGCGCCGGCTCAAGACCGCGCTGATGGCTGAGCGTACGTCTAGCAATGGTCCGCTGGGGTCGATCGCCTCAGCGCTGGGTCTTGCAGGGACAGTGTCTGGAACCGGCTGGGAGACGGGCAGTGGAGCAGGCACCCGCGGTGGAGGCGGGGCATCCTCGGCCACCGGCGCATCTGGAATGAGCGAGACGGCCTTTGGCTTGGCAGGCAGGAAGTCGGCGGGGCGCAGAACCGGAGTACGCACGTCAGCCGGCTGAGGCGCGGCATGGCCGGTCTCACCCGTGCGCCATTGCGGCAGCCGGCCTAGCCTCGTCCTGTCAAACTGGTTCATACGCACACTCGCTGCCCGCCGGCAAAACTCTTGGCGGAAGTGGCTGAGACTTTAGAAATTCTTAGCTAACGGACCGTTAAGATCCGTGGCGATGCAGCAATGATCGTCCAACCGGATAGGTGCGAGTACCATGAAGGCCAGTCTGTCCCTACCGCGCCGCCTGGCGGCGGTTGCCCTGGCTTTGCTCGTGACCGAGGTGGGGCAGGCGAATGCCGCGGGAGCGTGTTTTCGCGGGGTCAATCTATCAGGAGCCGAATTCGGGGAACCGGGTGGCGAGCCATTCAAGGCCTATGCCTATCCATCCCGGGAAACGATCGCGTACTTCGCAAGCAAAGGTATGAACACCGTACGCCTGCCGTTTCTTTGGGAACGGCTGCAGCCTGAGCTTGGCAAGCCGTTGGATGAGGCGGAGCTGAAGCGCCTCAAGGACACGGTCGCTCTGCTCCGCGAGAAGGGACTGACCATCGTTCTCGATCCGCACAACTACGCTGCCTACAAGAAGACGCGGATCGGACAGGCGCCGGTCACCGCGTCTGCCTTCGCCGAATTCTGGGCACGCCTGGCTGTCGAGTTTTCCGGGCAGGATGACGTGATTTTCGGCCTGATGAACGAGCCGAATGATATTGCCGCCGATGTCTGGCTCAAGGCGGCAAATGCGGCAATCCGTACCATCCGCGCAACCGGTGCAAACAATCTCATTCTCGTTCCCGGTACCCGGTGGACAGGCGCCCATTCCTGGCAGGCGGACGGGCCCGGCGGTGCCAACGGCACCGTGATGCTGGGCGTTCGCGATCCGCGCAAGAATTTTGCCTACGAGGTCCATCAGTATTTCGATGACGATTCGTCGGGCACACATCCGCAGTGCACCGGAAACGAAAAGGCGCTGGCCGCGATCGATGCAATGACCGACTGGGCGCGCGAGCATAACGCCAGGGTTTTCCTGGGCGAGTTCGGTGTCTCGCAGGACAAGGAGTGCACGGCCGGGCTTGCCCGGGTGCTCGATCATATTCAGGACAACGGCGATGTCTGGCTCGGCTGGACCTACTGGGTCGCGGGCGACTGGTGGCCCGAAACGGAAACGCTGAACGTTCAGCCGCACGATGGCCACGACCGCAAGCAGATGAGCGTCTTGCAGAAGGCGGCCAAGGCACCGTCGCCGGCAAAGGCTGCGTGCGAAACGGTGGTGGACTGACGGCGATGGCGCGGAAGGCAGCTCCCGAAAAGGAACCGATCGACTACAGCATTCTCGCCGTGGGCGTCCTCGGCGTGATCTACAATGCGATCCTCGCCTTCATCAATCACAACATCATACCTCTGGCGCCAAGCCATGTGGTGCTCAGCGAAATCCTGCTCCTGGTCTTCAGCTTCGCCTATCTGTTGCGCAAGGGCATCTTCGAACCGGATCTTGTGCCGCTCGCCTATCTCCTGGCAACGATCGCGCTGACGATCTACGTGATGGTCATCAATCGTGCCGGCTATGTCGATCATCTGCGCAACGTCCTGATCATCTTCGCCTTCGTCGTCATGGGGCGATGGGTCAACGAGCGTACGCTCAAGCTCACCTTCCGGCTGTGCTGCCTTTGCGTCTTGATCGTGCTCGTTTGCGAAATACTGTCGACGCCGGCCTATGTCGGACTTTTCCATCCCGCCGAGTATTTCCAGAATACCCGCGGCGTGCCGCCGGCGACCTACAGTGATAGCGGCCTGTTTCGTGGCGCGCTGGGTTTCGAAGGACGCTTCTCCTTCGGCCTGATCGACCATCGCTCCTCGTCGCTGTTCCTCGAGCAGGTGTCGCTTGCCAATTTCTGCGGCGTGATGGTGATCTATCTGGTCGCTTTCGCCAATCGCCTGACGTGGCTGGATCGCCTGATCTTCGTATCGACGGTCGTTCTGATCCTCGTCACCAACGACACCCGCACGATGCTGATTTTCACCATCGTCAGCGTCGCCGGCTATGTCATCTATCCCTGGCTGCCGAAGATCTGCGATTTTCTGATGATGCCGGGGATCGTCGTGGTCGGTTTCATCATCCATGCATTCCGGCCGGATGCACACGAAGATGATTTCGTTGGACGCATCAGCGGCACGGTCAGGAATATCATCGACATGGACGTGCCGGCGACTTTCGGCCTCGAGCTCGAAAAGGCGACGACCTTCGTGGATAGCGGCTATGTCTATATCACCTACGGCGCCACCATCTTCGGGCTCATCCTTTTCTGGCTGTTCGTATCCTTCTATCCGGCCGGACAGACGCCGAATCAGAAGCGCTTGTGCCACGCGCTCTCGCTCTTCATGTTCCTGAACCTGATGATAGGATCGACCGCGATCTTCTCGATGAAGACGGCAGGTATCCTGTGGCTGCTGGTGGGCTTCCTCAAGTTCAACGAGGGCTCGACGGCGGGGATACGCGTTTCGACGGCGCAGGCGGAACGGACTCTTGCCGGCTCTGCCGTAAGCTGATGCCGGTAACAAGGCGCGGCGCCAGTGGCGTGTAGCCGGCAGATTGTTGGAGCAATGACAGATGCCGGCTTGATTGCCTGCTTCGCTTTGATCTAAGCAGGCCGGCTGGCGGATGCCGAAAGAGGAATGAGAGCCATGAAGAACTATGTATTGACGGTCTCGTGCAAGTCGACGCGGGGGATTGTTGCGGCGATCGCCAACTATCTGGCGGATCAGGGTTGCAATATCATCGATTCATCGCAGTTCGACGACCTCACCACCGGCAAATTCTTTACCCGCGTCAGCTTCATCTCCGAAGAAGGCGTGTCGCTTCCGGCATTGCAGGAAGGGTTCAAGCCGGTGTCGGAGAAGTTCGACATGGATGCCGAAATTCACGATGGCGAACAGCGCATGAAGGTGCTGCTGATGGTCTCGCGTTTTGGCCATTGCCTGAACGACCTGCTCTATCGCTGGAAGATCGGCGCGCTGCCGATCGATATCGTCGGCGTCGTCTCCAACCATTTCGACTACCAGAAGGTCGTGGTGAACCACGACATTCCCTTCCACCACATCAAGGTGACGAAGGAAAACAAGCCGCAGGCCGAAGGGCAGCTGCTCGATCTCGTCGAACAGACCGGCACCGAGCTTGTTGTGCTCGCCCGCTACATGCAGGTCCTCTCGGACGCCATGTGCCGGAAAATGTCGGGCCGGATCATCAACATCCACCATTCCTTCCTGCCGAGCTTCAAGGGCGCCAACCCCTACAAGCAGGCCTATGAGCGTGGCGTGAAGCTGATCGGCGCGACGGCGCACTACGTGACGGCCGATCTCGACGAAGGCCCGATCATCGAACAGGACACGGCGCGGATCACGCATGCGCAGAGCGCTGATGACTATGTTTCGATCGGCCGCGACGTCGAAAGCCAGGTTCTGGCGCGCGCCATCCATGCCCATATCCATCGCCGCGTCTTCCTCAACGGCAACCGCACGATCGTGTTCCCGGCAAGCCCCGGGAGCTACGCCTCCGAGCGCATGGGCTGACAGGCCGCCGATGTCTGCATTCAACTGACGCGATCGCATCGCTTGCCGATGGCAAGCGATCGATTAAGTGCTTACTGTGCAAAATCGAATCGCGCAGTGGGGGAATGCCATGACCGATGAAACGCTTGCTCGGCGTCTCGAGCTTCCGCGTCCTGATGTGACGGCTGCGGAGGCTGCCGAGATTCTGGAATCGCGTTATGGCTTATCGGGCGTAATCAACGAACTCGGCAGCCAGCAGGATCGCAACTATCGGATCGATACCGGCGAGCATCGCTATGTGCTGAAGATCTGCCACATGGCCTACGAGACGCTCGAACTCGAGGCGCAGAACGCGGCCATCCGGCATTTGGGCGCCAAGCAGGAAGCGCCGCGCGTTCCCAGAGTCGTCGCCTCGACGGACGGGCAGGAGATTGTCGCCGTCACGGTGCGCGATGAAACCTTCCAGGTGCGGGTTCTCGAATATCTGGAAGGCGAGGGGCTGACGCACCACCACTATCTGCCGACGGAATCGGTGTCTGCGCTGGGTGCATTGTGCGCCAGGCTGGCGCTGGCGCTGGCAGACTTCAGTCACGCCGGCCTCGATCGTAGTCTGCAATGGGACTTGCGTCGCGCAGGCCCCGTTGCCGTGCAACTGCTCTCGGCCATCACCAACAGTGCCGCCCGCGACCGTATCGCCAAGACGATGGTGTCGGCAGTTCGGCGGGTGCAGCCCTACGCGCCCTCGCTTCGCCTGCAGGCGGTTCATCACGACGTCACGGGCGACAACGTCGTCAGCCACCGCGACGGCCACGTCCGCCTGATTCCGGATGGCGTTATCGACTTCGGCGACATTATTCGTGGCTGGGTGGTCGGCGATCTCGCCGTGACCTGCGCGTCGCTGCTGCATCACGCCGATGGCGACCCCTTCTATGTCCTTCCGGCGATCAGGGCCTACCACGAGATCTATCCGCTGAACGGCGAGGAGTTGCGGGCGCTCTGGCCACTCGTCGTCGCGCGGGCGGTCATTCTGGTCGCGAGCAGCGAGCAGCAGATTTCCATCGACCCCGAGAATGAATACGTCCGCAAAAATCTCGAGCTGGAGCGCCGAATTTTCGACACGGCGATATCGACACCCTTTGATGTGATGGAAGCGGCAATCCTGAAGACCGCCGGTGTCTCCGTCCCAGCCGTCGAGACGGAAGCTTGGCAGCCGTTGTTGCCGGATCTCGACCTGCAGCAAATCGCGTTCGTCGATCTCGGTGTCGAAAGCCAGCATTTCGCCGCCGGCAACTGGTTTCAGGCGGACATGGACTGGCGATTGCTGGCGCGGGCAGCTGCCGAGGCCGGCGTTGCGGCAACGCGCTATGGTGAGTACCGCCTGACGCGCGCCAATCTGCGAAGCATGACACCTTCCGCGACATATGCCTTGCACACCGATGTTTGCCTGCCTGCCGGCACGACGGTTGCCGCGCCCTTCGCCGGCAAGATCGAGCGGAGCAATCACACTCTCGTCGTGGCCGGTGAGGGCATAAAACTTCATCTGGCCGGACTGGATGCGTCTGTGGAGGACGGGGCGGTCGTCGAACCGGGCCAGGCTATCGGCGCGATTTCCGGCGAGGCATCGTCGCTGGGCGGCCTTCGCGTTCAACTCTGCACTCTCCACGGCGCCGAGCCGCCGCTGTTTTGCATGCCGCATCAGGCATTCGCGTGGTCGCAACTCTGCCCGTCGCCGGCGGCACTGCTCGGCATTGGCGTTGAGGCGCCGAGTTCGGAGGGAGCTGATCTCCTCAATCGACGGCAAGCGCATTTCGCCGTGCCGCAGAAGCACTATTACGACAACCCGCCGCAGATGGAGCGTGGTTGGAAGGAGTATCTCTTCGACGTCGAAGGTCGCGCCTATCTCGACATGGTCAACAACGTCACGATCCTGGGGCATGGCCATCCGCGCCTGGCCGAAGCGGTGAGCGAGCAATGGTTGAGGCTCAATACCAATTCGCGGTTCCACTTCACCGCCATTGCCGAGTTCTCCGAGCGGCTGGCGTCGTTGGCGCCCGAGGGGCTGGATACAGTCTTCCTGGTCAACAGCGGTTCCGAGGCGAACGATCTCGCGCTGCGGCTCGCCTGGGCCCACACCGGCGCGCGTGACACGCTCTGCCTGTTGGAAGCCTATCATGGCTGGACGGTGGGCAGCGATGCTGTCTCCACGTCGATTGCCGACAATCCCCAGGCGCTGACCAGCCGGCCCGAATGGGTCTATCCGGTCATCTCTCCGAATATCTACCGGGGCGAGTTTCGCGGGCCGGATTCCGCCGGCGACTACCTGCAGTCGGTCTTGTCGGCGCTTGGCACGATTGAGGAAAAAGGGCAGGGGCTCGCGGGCTTCATTGCCGAGTCGGTCTACGGGAACGCCGGCGGTATTTCGCTCCCTGACGGATACCTTGCCGCAGTCTACGCGCAGGTGCGTGCCCGTGGCGGCGTTTGTATCGCCGACGAGGTTCAGGTCGGTTACGGACGGCTCGGGCATTACTTCTGGGGCTTCGAACAGCAAGGCGTGGTGCCTGATATCATCACGATCGCCAAGGGCATGGGCAACGGTCACCCGCTCGGCGCGGTGATCACCACCCGCGCGATCGCCGAATCGCTGCAGAAGGAGGGCTACTTCTTCTCGTCGGCGGGCGGCAGCCCGGTGAGCTGCGTGGTCGGAATGACGGTTCTCGACATTCTCGCGGACGAATCGCTGCAGGAGAATGCGCGTCTGGTCGGCGATCACCTCAAGCGTCGGCTTGCTGCCCTGGTTGATCGGCACCCGCTCGTAGGCGCGGTTCATGGCATGGGGCTGTACCTGGGGCTTGAATTCGTCCGCGACAGAACGACGCTCGAACCGGCAACCGAAGAGACCGCCGCGATCTGCAGTCGCCTGCTCGATCTCGGGGTCATCATGCAGCCGACCGGCGATCACCTGAATGTGTTGAAGATCAAGCCACCACTCTGCCTGACGGTCGAAGGCGCCGATTTCTTCGCGGATGCGCTGGAAAAGGTGCTGTCTGACGGTTGGTGATCGGCGGTGAGTCAGCGTTAACCATTTCGGTCATTTCGAGGCTTCCCGATTTTTAATCAAATGCCCCATTGCCGGAATCACCACGGCCTCCTATCTCTGCCCCGGTGATCGAAAGAGAGCCTCTCACCGTCACGCGAATTGCACAAAGTCTTGATAGGAGTCTTTCGGTAAGTTCGCGTATGGTGGAATGAAATTTTCCGGATCGTCGATATTTTGACACGTTTCGGAATATGTTTCTGACAGACTAGCATCTATTCTCTACAAATAGAGTAGATTAATAGATGCAGTCATCGCCGGCCTCGACATCCCGGGGCCTAAAACAAGCGCAACGCCAAGGAAAGGAACGAGACATGATTGATATCGAAATTCTTGCCACGCTTCTTGGGCGATCTGTGTTTGGCAATGACCGTCCGGGCGCCCTCTCCCGCCCGAACTGTCGAATGTGATCTTCGTCCTCCTTCAACGGTATCAGACAAGTCAATTCGCCATCGCCGCAGCATCCTGCGCGGCAGGAGTTCTATGCATGAAAAAAGAAGTTATCGAATACGCAGGCGTTCCCGTTGGGATCGTCATTCCGGATGAAAACCGGTTGAAGTTCATCGCTGTGAAGTTTCACGTCCATGACCTCGACGAGCAGCATTTCAGCTCGCCGGCCGAGGTTAAACTGGCAATTCACGATCTGATGACCCGCCGTCATCCAAGACCCATTCATGCCTGAGTGCATGAAGAGGCCACGGCCCGACAAAGCCTTCGAAGATTTCCAACCGGTCCTGCCAGCAGCAGGGCCGGTCTTGTTTTTTGGCCGTCCTTGCGGTCCTATTTCGCGCTCCTGATTCAGGGAGTCCGACGTAAGGATGGATCGCGCTTGCTCAATCTTCTCACCGATATCGAAGGCCTATCCGTCGGCCACGCAACCGATCTGAGGCTTGGTTCGGGCGTTACCGCCATCGTCTTCGATGAGCCGGCAACGGCCTCCGGCGTGGTGCTCGGTGGAGCGCCTGGAGGTCGGGATACAGCATTGCTGGATCCATCGATGACGGTAGGCGAGGTGGATGCTTTCGTTCTCTCCGGCGGTTCGGCATTCGGGCTCGATGCGGCCGGCGGCGTCCAGGCTGGCCTTCGCGAGATCGGCCGGGGCTTTGTCGTCGGCAATCAGCGGGTGCCGATCGTTCCCCAGGCGATCCTGATGGATCTCCTGAACGGCGGCGACAAGGATTGGGGCGTGCAATCGCCCTACCGGGACCTGGGCTACGAGGCATTCAAGGCGGCGGCGAAAGGGAGTTTCGCGCTTGGCACGGTCGGTGCCGGTACCGGCGCAACAACGGCGACCGCCAAGGGCGGACTCGGTTCCGCCAGTGCGCTGACCAGCGGGGGCCACAGGATCGCCGCCATCGTCGCCGTCAACGCGCTTGGCTCCGCCACCATCGGCGAGGGGCCGCACTTCTGGTCCGCGCCATTCGAGCGCAACGCCGAGTTTGGCGGTCTCGCTTTGCCTTCCGCGATTGACGAGAGCGACACGGCCATGCGGCTGAAGGGCATGGATACGACGGCGACCACCATCGGCGCGATCGTCACTGATGCCATCCTCACCAAGGCCGAGACCCATCGGCTGGCTATCATGGCGCATGACGGGTTCGCTCGCGCCCTGCTCCCAGCGCATCTTCCGCTGGATGGCGACACGGTCTTCGCCGCAGCGACCGGCCGGACACCGTGCAACGGGCTTCGCGATTTCATGGAGCTGTGTCACTTCGCAACGTCGGTCATGGCCCGCGCCATCGCGCGAGGTGTGTATGAGGCCACGGCGCTCCCGGTCGCGGGAGCGCAACGGGCATGGAAAGACCGCTATCGGGATCGCCGCTGATTGCTTAAAGAAGATCGCATTGCCTGAAGCGGTGGAGACGGTGACATGCAGATTCGGGCCCTGATGTATTTCGACGAGCTGGTGCGCACCAATTCCATGCGACAGGCCGCCGAGAACCTGAATGTCGCGCCGACGGCGATCAGCCGGCAGATCGAAAATCTCGAATATCACTTCGGCGCCCCTCTGGTGGAACGCAGCGCGCGCGGCGTGAAGCTCACGGCGGCAGGCGAGCTGCTTGCGGCGCGTGCCGGGCGAACCCTGCGCGAGCTCGACCATGTCGGGCAGCTGATCGACGACCTGAAGGGATTGCAGCGCGGCTATGTCAGCATTCATGCCACCGGCGCGACCGTCGCCAATCTGCTTGCGCCGGCGCTTGCCCAGTTCAGCCTGAAGTATCCCAAACTTCGTTTCGAGGTGACCATCACCAGCGCCAGGCAGGCGATCGAGGCGGTTATCGGAGCGGAGGCGGATATCGCGGTGACGTTGTTCGCACCGCCGATGTCCGGCACCAAGGTTCGCCTGCGCTCCGAAATTGCCTATGACCTGATCGTTGCGCCGGGCCACATCGCTGCGACGAAGAGCGAAGTCCACTTGAAGGACATCGCAGACTATGCGCTGGCATTGCCTGATCAGTCTTTCGGCTTTCGGCAGGCTTTCGATGCCCGGCTGGAGAAGGAGCGGCTGCAGGTCGAGCCGGTCTTCGTGACCAGTTCGCTGGAGATGCTGAAGGAGCTGGTGCTGAGCGGCGCAGCTGTCACCCTGCTTCCGGCGCTGACCGTCCGCCGTGAAATCGAGGCTGGTCAGCTCTGCGCAGTGCCGCTGGGAGCGAAAAGCGCGATCCGCACGCATGTCGATCTCTGCGTGGCGCCCGATCGCCAGCTCTCCTTCGCCGCGGCGAAGCTTCTCGACTTTATCGAACGCTTCATGCGCGAGCGTGCGCAGGGCCTGCCGGGAACCAAAGACTAGGCAGGCGGGCTTGCATCCGCCGGCGAATTCCGGTGTAGCTCTTTCGGCTACACCCAGCACACAAAATCGCCATTGTGTGCGCACCGACCCGGTGACACTCTATTTGAAAAGGGCCAGTTGCTGACAGCGGCGGCCAGACAGGGGAACATGATGATCAAGGTCACGCTCGCGCCCTCCGCGCGTCTCGTTCGGCGACTATCGCTAGGAGCCGCTATTTCCGCGGGCCTTGTCATTTTCGGCCTGACACCCGCGCAAGCCGCCAAGACATCCCTGAACCTCGGCATGACGGTCGAACCGACAGGACTGGATCCGACGATCGCCGCTCCCGTCGCAATCGGACAGGTCACCTGGCAGAACGTCTTCGAGGGGCTGGTGACGATTGAGGAGAGCGGCAAGGTGCAGCCGCAGCTGGCGAAAAGCTGGGACGTTGCGGCCGACGGACTGACATACACCTTCAAGCTCCAGCCAGGCGTGAAATTCCATGATGGCCAGGCGTTCGATTCCGCTTCGGCCAAGTTCGCGCTCGACCGGGCTCGTGACGCGGATTCCGTCAATCCGCAGAAGCGCTTCTTCGCCTCGATAGCCTCCATCGATACGCCAGATCCGGAAACACTCGTCCTGCACCTCTCGGCGCCGACGGGCAGCCTGCTGTATTGGCTCGGCTGGCCGGCGTCGGTGATGGTCGCGCCGAATTCGGCGGCTGATGACAAGACCAAGCCGATCGGCACCGGCCCGTTCAAGTTCGTCAACTGGGCGAAGGGCGACAAGGTCGAACTGGAGAAGAACGCCGATTATTGGGACAAGACCGCATCGATCAAGCTCGACAAGGTGACGTTCCGGTTCATCGCCGATCCGCAGGCCCAGGCTGCAGCGCTGAAATCCGGCGATGTCGACGCAATCCCGGAATTCGCGGCGCCCGAACTCATGAGTTCCTTTGATGGAGACGCGAAGCTCGCCACCGTGATCGGCAATACCGAACTCAAGGTCGTCGCGGGCATGAACAATGCCAAGAAACCGTTCGACGATAAGCGCGTGCGTCAGGCGCTGATGATGGCGATCGACCGCAAGACCGTGGTGGACGGCGCCTGGTCGGGCCTCGGCACGCCGATCGGCAGCCATTACACGCCGAACGATCCCGGCTATGTCGACCTGACCGGCAAGCTGCCGTACGATCCGGAAAAGGCGAAGGCGCTGCTTGCGCAAGCCGGCTATCCGAACGGCTTCACCTTCACGATCAAGTCGCCGCAGATGGCCTATGCGCCGCGCAGCGCGCAGGTCATGCAGGCCATGCTTGCAGATATCGGCGTGACCATGAACATCGAACCCACCGAATTTCCGGCCAAATGGGTCCAGGATGTGATGAAGGATCGAGCCTACGAGATGACGATCGTTGCCCATGCCGAGCCCATGGACATCGATATCTATTCGCGTGATCCCTACTACTTCAACTACAAGAATCCGGCTTTCAATGATCTGATGAAGAAGGTTCAGGAGACGGCTGATCCGGCAGAGCAGGCGAAGATCTATGCCGAGGCGCAAACGATCCTCGCCGAGGACGTACCGGCGCTCTATCTGTTTGTCATGCCGAAGCTCGGTGTTTGGGACAAGAAGTTGAAGGGCCTGTGGCAGAACGAGCCGATTCCTTCGAACGTGTTGTCCAACGTGTCCTGGGAAGACTGATCGGCAGGATGCTATGACGGGGCGGCGAACGATGGACAAGACATGATAGGGCTTCTGTCGCGCCGCCTTGCCGGTCTTCTGCTGACGCTGGTCGGCGTCTCGCTGCTGATTTTCGCGGTGATGGATCTGCTGCCGGGGGATCCCGCCTCCATTATGCTGGGCACGTCGGCCTCACCGGAAACCTTGGCGGCCTTGCGCCATGATCTCGGCCTCGACCAGCCGCTGCTGCTTCGCTACGGCCAGTGGTTGGCCGGCGTTTTTTCCGGCGATCTCGGACAATCCTACACCTACGGCGTTCCGGTCGCCGGGCTGATCGTCGAGAGACTTGCGGTCACCCTGCCGCTCGCGTTGATGGCAATCGTGCTGTCCGTGGCGATCGCCATCCCGCTCGGAGTCCTGGCGGCATCGCGGCGCAACAGCATCATCGATGTCGTCGTTTCCGTGTTCTCGCAGATCAGCATTGCTGTTCCGGCTTTCTGGGTGGCGCTGCTCTTGATCATTCTGTTTTCGACAACCCTCGGGCTGATGCCGGCAGGTGGGTTTCCGGGCTGGGATGCCGGCATATGGGCTGCCGTTAAGGCGTTGCTGATGCCCGCGGTGGCACTCGCCTTGCCGCAGGCAGGCGTTCTCACACGCGTGACGCGTTCAGCCGTGCTGGAAACGATGCACGAGGATTTCACGCGCACCGCGCTCGCTAAGGGGCTATCCTCCGGAAAGGTCCTTTGGCGGCATTCCGTCCCGAATGCGCTGGTCCCGATCTTCACCATCCTTGGCCTGCAATTCACCTTCCTCGTCGCCGGCGCGGTTCTCGTAGAGAACGTCTTCAATCTGCCGGGCCTTGGAAGGCTGGCCTATCAGGCACTGTCGCAGCGCGACATCATCGTGATGCAGGATGTTGTCCTGTTTTTTGCGGCACTCGTCATCGTCATGAATTTCATCGTCGATCTTTCCTATCTGGTGATCGATCCACGGCTGCGGGAGGGCGTGTGACATGGCGCTCGCTTCCACCGAGATCACCGTGCGGCGCCGGCGGGTGAGAATGAGCCGGCGAATGAACCTAGTCGTCGGTGGTGCTGTCGTCGCGTTTCTCGTTGGCATCGCACTGCTGTCACTGGTCTGGACGCCGCTGCCGCCGGCCAAGATGCAGATCATTCACAAGCTCCAGCCGCCTTTCGCCTTCGGCCTTCTTGGCACGGATCAGTTTGGACGCGACGTGCTGTCGATGCTGATGGTCGGCTGCTGGAATTCGCTGTCGATAGCGATCGCATCGGTGGCGATCGGCGGCACGCTCGGTTCGGTTGCCGGCGTTTCCGCCGCCGCGCTGCGCGGTCCTTTCGAAAGTCTGCTGATGCGGGTCTGCGACGTCATATTCGCGCTGCCGCCCATCCTGTCGGCAATGATGCTCGGCGCATTCCTGGGACCGGGCCGATTGACTGCCGTCATCGCGATCGCAACGTTCATGATCCCGGTTTTCGCACGCGTCACGCTGGCAAGCGCCCTGCAAGCCTGGAGCCGCGATTATGTCCTGGCTGCCCGAGCCATTGGCAATACCCGCTTCACGATCTCGGTGCGCCACGTTCTGCCAAACATAGCCAGCCAGATCATCGTGCAGGCTACGATACAACTCGGCCTGGCAGTTCTCACCGAAGCCGGCCTGAGCTTCCTGGGGCTCGGCATCGCACCGCCGGCGCCGACCTGGGGGCGTATGCTGGCTGATGCCCAGACCTATCTCGCGCTCGCGCCGTGGCTGGCAATCCTGCCTGGCCTTGCAATCACCCTCTCGGTGTTCGGCTTCAACATGTTGGGCGATGGACTGCGAGACTGGCTCGACCCGCGCGAAGCAAGCCGTTGAGTGCCACCGATTCGGAAAGATATAGCGCCATGACCGAAACCGATCTGACCATTCGCGAGCTGAGGCAGCGCTTTGCAGCGAAGACGCTCTCACCCCTGGAGTATTGGCTGGCGCTGGAACGTCATATCGAAGCCTGGGAGCCCTCCATCTGCGCGCTCTACGCCTATGATCCGGAGGCCGCGCGCAGGCAGGCGCAGGCATCGACAGATCGCTGGATGAACGGTGAGACCCTCGGGATACTTGATGGCATCCCCACAACGTTGAAGGAACTCATTGCCACCAAGGGCCAACCGGTCCCGCTCGGAACGAAGGCGGTGGAACTCACCCCTGCCGTAGAGGACGCCCCCGCCGCCGCCCGGCTGCGCGAGGACGGTGCGGTTATCTTCGCGAAAACCACCTGCCCAGACTACGGCATGCTGTCGTCGGGACTGTCGAGCTTCCATCATCTGAGCCGGAATCCCTGGAATACGAGCCAGAATCCGGGCGGCTCCAGCGCGGGTGCATCAGCCGCAGCTGCAGCCGGCTATGGACCGCTGCATATCGGAACCGACATCGGCGGCTCCGTCCGTCTTCCCGCAGGCTGGACCGGCGTCTTCGGGTTCAAGCCGAGCCATGGCCGCATCCCGGTCGACCCCTATTATGTCGGTCGCTGCGCCGGCCCGATGACGCGAACGGTCGATGACGCCGCGTTTGGCATGGCGACGCTGTCGCGCCCCGACTGGCGGGACGGAACCAGCCTGCCGCCGAACGATCTCGATTGGACCGATCTGGATATCGACGTTCGCGGGTTGAAGATCGGCCTGATGCTGGATGCCGGTTGCGGTCTCGCGGTCGATGAAGAGGTGTTGGGCGCGGTGGAGGCAGCCGCGCGGCGCTTCGAACAGGCCGGTGCGATCGTAATCCCGGTGAAGCCGGTTCTGACGCGTGCCATGCTTGACGGCCTCGACAGTTTCTGGCGGGCCCGCTTCTGGGGCGATATCGAGACCCTCAGCGAGGAGCGTCGCGACAGCATTCTTCCCTATATCCACGAATGGGCAAAGGGCGGTGCGCATGTCAGCGGCGTCGATGCCGTAAGGGGCTTCAACCAGACGATCGAGATGCGCAAGACCTGCGGTCGCCTGTTCACGCAGGTCGATGCCGTGTTGTCGCCGACCAACCCCATCGTTTCCTATCCGGCCGAATGGGCATCGCCGACCAATGACCCGGCGCTACCGTTCGAGCACATCTGTTTCACCGTCCCCTGGAACATGTCGGAGCAGCCGGCCTCCTCGATCAACTGCGGATTTTCGAAATCCGGCATGCCGATCGGCCTGCAGATCGTCGGCCCGCGATTTGACGACATGCGGGTTCTGAGATTGTCCAAGGCTTTCGAGGATTGGACGGGCGGCGTCACATCCTGGCCCAAGCCGCCCGTCAGATGACAGGACGGCGATAGCCGGTGGGCTGCTCGTAAAGCCAGCCGATCCGTTTGATGGCGGCCTCGAAATTCTCTCTCGCGACCGTCATCGTGTGGCCATTGGCATGAACGATCGTTTCAGGATCCTCCATGGCTGCGACATGACCTTTCCAGAACACCAGATCGCCACGACGCAGCTCTGCGCGATCGATCGGCTCGCCAAGGCCGGCTGCCTGCATGTCGGTGTCGCGTGGAGCTGACCGGCCCGCCATCAGCATCGAAAGCTGGACGAGGCCGGAACAATCGATCCCAAGCCCGGAGCGGCCGCCCCAGAGATAAGGCGTCTCCAGAAAGCGGATGGCGATATCGACATAGTCGCGGCGGCTGCCGGCGCCGATCGGTTCGACGTGCTTGGCGAAAATCGCGGTGCCATCCTCGAGCATTGCGTAATGGTTGCCGCGCGTCTCTGCCTCGCCGACGATCCTGACGCGGCTCCCCATGGAAAGGATCGCATTGTACGGCTTGCGAAGCTCCGGCTCGCGATAGAGAAAGGTGCGTTGAACCGTCACGATATGTGTGGGTGCCTGATCGTCGTCGACCAGCGCGCTTTCCGGCACGTAGCCCACATAGCCGTCCGAGGTGGCCTTGACCCAGCACCAGCCATCGGCACGGTCGAAAACCGTGACATCCTCACCGAGCAGCAACTCGGTATCGATGCCGAGCGCGAGGTCAGGTTTCGCACGCAAGCCGATCACAGGCACGGCAACGCGGGCGGGCTTTCCATCCACGAAGCGCAGCGCTTCGACCTTGCCTTGCAGGCCAGCTTCGGCGAGGTCGGGCCGGTACGCATGCAAGCGGCGATCGAGCAGTGTCATGTCATTCCTCTCAAGGTGATTGGCGGCGGCCATGTTCGCGAACGAGGTCGCCGAGCTTCTCCAGATAGAGCGCGCCGCCCACGGTCCGCTTTATCACCACGTTGCGCCGGTCGCGTTCGTCTCGCACGCGATCGACAAGGCCCATCTCGCCCATCGTATCGAGCGCTCTCGTGATCACCGGCTTTGTCACATTCAATTCGGCTGCCAGCCCACGCACGGTATGCGGCGGCGGCACCAGATAGATATGCAGCAAGATCGCCAGCTGGCGCAACGTCAAATCGCGCTCGTCGTGGCGCACCTGGTCCAGCGTCACGCCGTGCCAAAGTCCCAGCGCCTGCGAAGCAGTCAATTCGATCGGCACGGATCCTCCGGAACATCGTTACGCCTGCGTTCCATTTTCCGGCAGCCGGTCAACCGACGCAATGGGGACGGCAACCATGCCGTCCCGCAAAGTGAATAAAATTTTAACGACCGTTCAGCGAACGCTTTCTCGAATGTGGTGATAGAGCGCACGGATCGCCTGCGCCTCGCCGCCGCCTGGCGAATGTGGCCGTTCCGACGGTGCCCAGCCATAGATGTCGAAATGCGCCCAATGGCGGGTGTTGCTGACGAAACGCTTGAGGAACAAGGCTGCGGTAATCGCACCGGCCATGCCGCCCGCGGGGGCGTTGGTGATATCGGCGAACTTCGCGCGGATGTCCTTTTCGTAGCCGGCGTAGAGCGGCAGCCGCCACAGCGGATCGTCGGTTTCGAGGCTTGCTTCCATCAGGTCCTGCGCGAGATCCGCATCGTCGGTAAAGAACGGCGGAAGGTCAGGGCCGAGCGCCACGCGCGCAGCTCCCGTCAGTGTCGCCATGTCGATGAGTAAGTCCGGCGCATCCTCGTCCGCATAGGCCAGCGCATCCGCAAGGATCAGGCGGCCTTCGGCGTCGGTATTGTCGATCTGTACGGTCAGTCCCTTGCGGCTCTTGTAGATGTCGCCCGGACGGAAGGCGTTCGACGAGATCGAGTTCTCGACGACGGGAACGATAACGCGCAGATCGACCTTGAGCTTCGCGTCCATGATCATCAGCGCGAGGCCCATGACGTTTGCAGCACCACCCATGTCCTTCTTCATAAGGAGCATCGAGGAGGCGGGCTTGATGTCGAGGCCGCCGGTGTCGAAGCAGACACCTTTGCCGACCAGCGTAATCTTGCGGTGACCTTTCTTGCCCCAGCGCAGTTCCAAGAGCCGTGGCGCATCGGCGCTGGCGCGGCCGACGGTGTGTACCAACGGAAAGTTCTGACGCAGGTCGTCGCCGCTGATGACCGAGATTTCCGCCTTGTAGTGGGCGGCGAGACCACGGAACGCAGCCTCCAGTTCGTTTGGCCCCATGTCGTTGGTCGGCGTATTGATCAGGTCGCGTGCGAGGAAGACGCCGGCAAGCTGCCGCTTGATATCGTTCGCATCGGCATCACGCGGGATCATCAGCGTCGCGGCAGGCGATTTCTCGGACTTGTATCTGTCGAAGCGATAGCTGCCCAGACCGAAGCCGAGCGAGAGCCGGTTCGCGGTCAAGGGTGCCGTCTCGATGTGCCAATCGCCGGCGGGCAGGGAGCGGGCCAGCTTGCCGGTGATATAGGGGTGCTCCGAAGGGTTGGTGCCGAGGCCGAAGAGCGCGCCGCCGAGATGCCCCTCCGATGTGGGGATGAGGAGGAGCGAACCGCTCTCCGCCTTGAAGCCCGCCTTTTTTGCCCAATCCAGTGCGATCGGATCGATCGTTCCGGTCTCGATGTGGGCCGGCGTGATGGCGAAGATCGGCAGCGTGGAGCCGCCTTTGGTATTGAAGGGGGTCGGTCTCTCGATGAACTGATAGGGGGCCATGATTTTCCTTCGGGGGGCGTCCGGGAATCGCTTTTTAACGGTATGTTAGGGTTAACAGACTATTGCTGGAGTGAAGATTGCGTCAAAGCCTTTCCTTGTTTCGCTTTGAGGTCCGGCGCCGGTATCGGATTCCAGGGAAGCGCCATGCCCGTTTCGGCAAAGACACCATTCACCAACCGAGTTCTCCATGCGGCCGCAGCGGCATTCGTCGTCATCGCGCTCTCCGGCTGCTCGACAACGAAGGACCGCATGACGACCGGTTCGGTCCCGAAATTCAGCAAGCCGATCGAATCGATGAACGAGGCAGAGGTGCGCAGCGCCACCGAAACCGCCGGCCAGCTCTACGAAAAGAACCCCCACGATCCGGTGAACGGCGTCAACTATGCCAATCTCCTGCGCATGGCAGGGCGCGACGCTCAGGCTCTTGCGGTCATGCAGCAGGTGGCAATCGCCAATCCAAGCGATCGCAACGTCCTGGCCGCCTACGGCAAGGCCCAGGCGGCCGCGGGCCAGCTACAGCAGGCGCTTGACACCATCGGTCGCGCACAGACGCCTGATCGCCCCGATTGGAAATTGGTATCGGCGGAGGGCGCAATCCTCGACCAGCTCGGCCGCTCCGACGAGGCGCGTCAACGTTATCGAAGCGCTCTCGATATCCAGCCGAACGACCCGTCGATCCTGTCGAACCTCGGCATGTCCTATGTGCTGACGGGTGATCTGCGCACCGCGGAGACCTATCTTCGCCAGGCAGCCGGCCTTCCACAGGCAGACAGCCGCGTTCGCCAGAACCTCGCGCTGGTCGTTGGATTGCAGGGACGGTTCCCCGAGGCTGAACAGATCGCGCGCCGCGAGTTGTCGCAGCAACAGGCCGATGCCAACGTTGCTTATCTGCGCTCCATGCTATCGCAGCAGAATTCATGGCAGAAGCTCGCCGCGAAGGATTCCGGCAACGCAAACACCGGCACGAACTGACTGCTTTATCGCCCCGTCACGCCGGACACGACCAGCTCCAGCCCAAGTCCGGCCATGACTGCACCGGCCGTCCGGTCGATCCAAGCTTTGGTAGCTAGGTAGATCTGGCGCGGATGGTGGGCGGAAAACGCCAGCGCGACGATCGTGTACCATCCCGCCTCCACCGCGAAGACGCCCAATGGCAGGGTCAGCATCAACCCGACAGGGACGGTCTTGGGAAGCAGCGCCGCGAAGATACCGGCATAGACGATGATGGTTTTTGGGTTGCTGACCTGCGTCAGCAGCGCGGTCGCAAAGCTGCGGGCCGGCGCGCTGCCGTCCCGGTGCGTTTCGCCGATATCGAGTGTCTCGGTCGCGCTGCGCCAGATTTTCAGTGCGATCCAAACGAGATAGGCGCCACCTGCCAGTTTGAGGCCGATATAGAGCCATTCGAACTGCGAAAGCAGTGCGGTAAGCCCAGCCAGCGCCAGTATGCTGAAGAAGGCGCCCCCGATACCCATGCCGAATGCGGCGGCAAGGCCGTCGACCCGCGAGCGCGACACCGCGATCCGGGAGACGAGGACGAAGCTTGGCCCCGGGCTCATCGCGCCGATGGACAAAGCGGCGATGATGCTCAGGAAAATGCTAGCGGAAGACATCGGCGGCTCCATCGTCGTGGGATTGCGCGGGAGAACCTGCGTCTCACACTTCGCAATGGCCGTCTACTGCCGAGGCCGCGATTTGGGTTTGGGCGAGCTTCGCCTAGAACTTGTCGGAGACCTGAATGCCGGCCGGTCCCAGGATGACCGCGACGAGAACGGGCAGGAAGAACAGGATCATCGGAACGGTGAGCTTCGGGGGCAGAGCGGCTGCCTTTTTCTCGGCGTCGTTCATTCGCTCATCGCGACCTTCCTGTGCGAGCACGCGCAACGCCTGGGAAACCGGCGTTCCGTAGCGGTCGGCCTGGATCAGGGCCTGCGTCACCGACTGCACCAGCGGGATCTGCGTGCGGGTGCCGAGATTTTCAAGCGCGACGCGGCGATCCGGCAGGAATGAGAGCTCCGCGGTCGTCAGCACCATTTCTTCCGCGAGCGGTGGAGACGCCTCGCCAAGCTCCTCCGACACGCGGCGCATCGCGGCTTCGATCGAAATGCCCGATTCGACGCAGATCAGCATCAGGTCGAGTGCATCCGGCCAGGCGCGCTTGATTGAATGCTGCCGCTTCGACATGCGGTTGGAGATGAAGATGTTTGGCGAGTAGAAGCCGACATAGGCGAAGCAGAACGTCAGCAGGAAACGAATTGGCGTCGGCTTGTCCGCGAGGTGGTCGAGACCGAAGACCCAGAACGTCGCCAGGCCGAAGAAGACGAAGGGCAGCACGAAACGGGCCACCAGAAAGGTGTTCAGCGCGTTCTCCGAGCGAAAGCCGGCGGCGCGCAGCTTGTTCATCGTATTTTCGTCGACAAGCGCTTCACGAAGATTGAAGCGTTCGACGATCTGGCGGACAGACCGGTTATTCTGCGTGCGGAGCGATGCCCGGCCGCCGCCCGCCTCGCTGTTCATGCGGGCGCGCTCGCGGATACGCAACTGTTCCCGCTCCGTGGATACCGCCTTCATGCGCTTGACCAGATCGCCGCGTTCGAAAAACGGAACAGCAAGGGTATATAGGCTTGCAAACACTGCGATCGCGACGAGCACGGCAATCAGCATCGATGGGTCGGTCAGCTTGCTCGCCAGATCGGATGACATCGCATTTCCTTCGCTAAATGTCGAAATTGACCATGTTGCGCATGACGAGGATGCCGATGGACATCCATACCGCAGACACGCCCATGATGAGGTGACCGCGCGGATCGGTGAAAAGGATCATCATGTATTGCGGCGACGTCAGATAGACGAGCGTCGCGACGATGAAGGGCAGCGCCCCGATGATAACGGCGGATGCCTTGGCTTCCATCGACAGCGCCTTGACCTTGGCCTTCATCTTCTTTCGTTCGCGCAGGACCTTCGCCAGGTTGCCGATCGCTTCGGACAGATTGCCGCCCGCCTGCGACTGGATGGCGATGACGATCGAAAAGAAGCTCACTTCCTGCAGCGGCATGTGATTGACCATGCGCGCACAGGCATCCGGTACGCTGAGGCCGACCTGTTGTGACTCGACCACCCTGCGGAACTCGCCCTTTACCGGTTCCTTGCCTTCGTTCGCGATCAATCGGATCGCGTCGTTCAGCGGCAGGCCGGATTTGATGGAGCGGACGATGACGTCGAGCGCGTTCGGAAATTCGTCGAGAAACTTGTTCTGACGCCGTTTGATCAGGAAGCCCAGAACCCAGCGCGGCAGCCCGAGCCCAGCGGTAATCGGCGCACCGAGCACGACCATCAGCGGCGCGTTGGCGAGGAACGCGACAAACATCAGAACCACCGCGAAGATCGCACTGAACATGTAGAACCGCCCGGGCGTGATCGACAGGCCCGCCTGCGTCAGCCGGGATTTCAGCGTCAGTTTCTTCTTCGCGTTTTCCTGTTGCCGCTTTTCGAGGTCTTTGAGATTATCCTGCACCGACTTGCGGCGCTTCGACATCTCCTGCACGCGGTCGCGCGCGGCCTTGATGTTGGCCTTGTCCTTCTCCGCGGAGGCAACACGGTTGACGCGACTGGCGGCCTTCTTTTCCGTCTCCATCCTGGAAAACAGCAGCCCATAGCACACCGCGCCGGCAGAGACGGCTGCGAGCGCGATGATGGCGAGCACTGTCGGATCGAGACCAAACATTTTACTAATCCTTCGACTTCGCTTCCATTTCGTCGAGTGCAGCGGCGAGCCGCTTGTCCTCGTTGAAATAGCGGGCGCGATCCCAGAAATGCGGCTTGCCGATCCCGGTTGACTTGTGCCGACCGATGATGCGGCCGGAAGCGTCCTCACCTTCGATCTCGTAGCGCATCAGGTCCTGCGTGATGATCACATCGCCTTCCATGCCGATGACTTCGGTAATCTGGGTGATACGGCGGGAGCCGTCGCGAAGACGCGCGGCCTGAACGACGATATCGACGGAGCTAGCGATAATCTCGCGCACGGTCTTTGCCGGCAGTGTGAACCCGCCCATGGCGATCATCGATTCGATACGGCTGAGGCATTCGCGCGGCGAGTTCGAGTGGATGGTGCCCATCGAGCCGTCGTGACCGGTGTTCATCGCCTGCAGCAGGTCGAACACCTCAGGTCCGCGCACTTCGCCGACGATGATGCGTTCAGGGCGCATACGCAGGCAGTTCTTGACGAGATCGCGCATGGTGATCTCGCCTTCGCCTTCGATGTTCGGCGGACGTGTTTCGAGACGCACCACATGCGGCTGCTGCAGCTGGAGTTCGGCGGTGTCCTCGCAGGTGATGACGCGTTCGTCGCGGTCGATGAAGTTGGTGAGGCAGTTCAGAAGCGTCGTCTTGCCGGAGCCGGTACCGCCGGAGATGACGATGTTGCAGCGAACGCGACCAATGATCTGCAGCAGCGTCGCGCCCTCCGGCGTGATCGCGCCGAAGCGCACCAGCTGGTCGAGCGTCAGCTTGTCCTTCTTGAACTTACGGATGGTAAGGGCGGGACCGTCGATCGCCAGCGGCGGCGCGATGACGTTGACACGCGAGCCGTCAGGCAGGCGTGCGTCGCAGATCGGGCTCGATTCATCGACACGACGGCCGACCTGGCTGACGATGCGCTGGCAGATCGAAAGCAGCTGCGAGTTGTCGCGGAAGCGGATTTCGGATTCGATCGTCTTGCCGCCGACTTCGATGAAGGTCTGGCCTGCGCCATTGACCATGATATCGGCGATATCATCGCGCGCGAGCAGCGGTTCCAGAGGTCCATAACCGAGAACGTCGTTGCAGATGTCATCGAGCAGTTCTTCCTGCTCGGAAATCGACATCGCGAAGTTCTTGATGGTGATGATGTCGTTGACGATGTCGCGAATTTCTTCGCGCGCGCTTTCTCCGTCGAGCTTGGCAAGCTGCGAAAGATCGATCGTGTCGATCAGCGCGGAAAAGACCTGTGCCTTGGTGTCGTAATATTCTTCGGTGCGTGCCGGTCGCTTGCGCTGCGGCGTTTGCATCGGCGGAGCCGCAACCTGCTGACGCGCGGGCTCGCGCTGCGGCTCGACCAGAACCGGATCCGATGGAGTGGACGGCCGCGCAACGGGCGGCGGCGGCGCTATGACGCCGCCTGCCTTGCCCGATCCTTCGTTTCCGCGTTTTCCGAACATGCCTTATTCCAATCCACTCTTGGCGGGTGTCACTTGCGCTTCAACAGACCGAGCAGGCCGCCCTTCTTGGCTTTTTTCACGGCAATTCGGCCGGTGACGATATGCGAGATCTGCGAGAATGTTTCGGCCGTGGGCGACTTCGGATCCATCTCCGAAATCATGCGGCCGCTATTGGCCGCCGTGCCGAAGAGATTGATATCGAACGGGATGATCGCGATCGGCTCGATCTCAAGCGGCTCGCAGAAATCGGACGGGGTGATTTCCGGCCGCTTCGGCATCCCAACCTGATTGAGAATGAGATGAGGCGCCTTGTCGTTGGGTCGGATCTTGCGCAGGGCATCGATCATGTTCTTGGCGTTGCGTAGGTTGGCGAGATCGGGCGCCGCACAGATCACGACCTCATCGACGCTGGACAGAACCGAACGTGTCCACTCGGACCAGGTGTGCGGGATATCGAGCACCGTCATCGGGGCGCTTCGCTGCAGAACCTCGAGCACAGGCTGGAAGGCTTGCCCCTCGAAATCGTAGGCGCGGTCAAGAAGCGACGGTGCTGCCAGCAGGGACAAATGCTCCGAGCACTTGGTCAGCAGGCGGTCGAGGAAGACTTCATCCAAGCGATCGGGCGCATAGACTGCTTCCGCGATCCCTTGCGTCGGGTCCTGATCGAAATCGATGTTGGCGGTACCGTAAGGCAGGTCGAGATCGGCGAGGATTGTTTCCGTAGAAAACAGGCGAGAGATGCCGAAGGCGCAGTTGTGGGCGATCGTCGAGGAGCCGACGCCGCCTTTTGCGCCGATGAAGGCGACGCTGCGGCCGAGTGGCTCCGCATCCGGATCCACGAATATGCTCGCCATCGCCATCATGATGTCGGGCATGCTCACGGGCTGGACCATATATTCGGAAATCCCGTTCCGGATCAGCTCGCGATAGAGCGCGATGTCGTTGTAGTAGCCAATCACGACAACCTTTGTGGAAGGGTCGCAGACGGCCGCCAGCGGCGCGAGCTCGCTGAGCAGGTTTGCCGCACCGCTCTTTGTTTCGAGGATGATCAGGTTCGGCGTCGGCGCGCTGGCAAACATGTTGGCTGCCGCTGCAATCCCGCCGCTGGTGATGCGCAGGCCGACCTTTGACATCCGCCGGTCGTTGCTGCAGCGTTCCATGACCCGCTGCAGATCTTCGCTTTCGCAGAAGGCATGGACGGAAATGCGTGGCAGCGGACGCATGCCTTCGAGTTCGGCCATACGTACCGCATCCTCGGCATTGCGAAGTTCGGTGGTATTCCTGATTTCGTATTCGACCGTACTCATCGTGAAATCCTAACCTGAATCAGAAGCTGCCCGAGCCGCTCGAGCTGCTGGAAGAGTCGGAGATCGTTGTTGTCCGCTCGCGATATTCCTTGATGGCGGCGTTGCGGCGGGCGGCGTCGATTGGCGTCATTCCGCGCGGTGCGACCAGGTCTTCCGGGTTGGCAACCTGGGCTGCGAGGTTGTTCTGCGTCGCGCAGCCGAAGTTGTAGTAGTTCTGGTTGGTGAAGTCGTTGATCATGTCTCTCGGCCACTGGCCGCATTGCGACGTCATCGCGGTGGTACCAACAAAGCTCAGGCGGATTGGGGCAGCGTCACCGGCTCCGGCGGCGCCATAGGCGCTGTTGACGATCTTGGAGCTCGCGATCCCACGTGCGGAAAGCTCGGCGCGAACCTGGCCGCGCAACTGGCGGGCGGCCACCGCATTGGGCGATCCTTCCGGCGTCAGAAGGTAGACAGGGCCGGTTGCCCTGGATGCGTAGTTCTGTGCAAAGCCACGGATCATGTCGCGCTGTGCGATGTTGAGCCGGCGATCGGTCGATGCAATGGGGATATCGACGGTTTGCTCGGCTTCGGTGACCACGATCGGGTGACGCTGGCGATAGTCGTCAGGGATACCCCCTGTGGTAAGGTCGTCGCGCGAGGCGCAGCCTGAGAGGACGGCGACCGCAATCGCTGACATCGTCACCAGCGCCCTGGAAAGGCGGCGCTTCTTCGGGGCGAACGTATCGTGGGCCATCGGCTCGTCTCGCATATGTGCCATTGCTGATCCCGCTTTGATCATTTGTAGATGAACCCGATAGAGCCGTGGAATTGCGCGTCCGCCACCGGGGTCTGCCGACCGCCGTAGACTTTGTTGACGCGGTTGAGGAGGAAGGCCGCACCGTCGTTTTCCGGGCTGAAGTTGTCATCCGGGCGGTTCAGCTGATTGCGCGCGACCGGCCGAACCAGATAGGGCGTCGCGATGATGACAAGCTCGGTTTCGTCGCGCTCTACCGTTCTCTGGCGGAACAACGTGCCGAGTAGCGGGATCTTGTTGACGCCGGGCGTTCCGTTCGACGTCTGGGAGACGTTGTCGCGGATGAGGCCGGCAAGCGCGATGGAACCGCCGGAAGGAAGTTCGACGGAGGTCTCGGCCGATCGACGTTGATAGGTCGGCGTCGAACCGGAGACCGAGGGTGCCGGCTCCGATACGTTCGTCTTGATCTCGAGGCTGATGCGCCCGGAGGATAGCACGACGGGTTTGAAGGCAAGGTTGATACCGTAGTCATACGGAACGATCGTGACGTTGCCGTCATTGTCGGTCGTTGAGTACAAGACCTGTCCACCTGAGTTGAATGTTGCGGCCTGGCCGGAGATCGCAGTCAGGGTCGGCTCGGCCAGCGTCTTGACGACCTTTGCCTGCTCCAATGCGCTCAGATAGGTCGAGATATCATATTTGCCGATCGAGCTCTTGAAGAGTGCAGCCAAGCCGCCTCCCACCACCGCAGAGGCTGTGTCCGCACTCGGTGTGCCGAGCTGGGCCACGTTAAGACCGCTGGAATTCGAAACCAGATTGTTGAAGCCAAGCTGCTTGAGAACCTCGCGGCGAACCTCCGCGATCGTCACCTTCAGCGTAACCTGATCTTCTCCCTGGATTTGCAGCAGATTGACGACCTGGGATGTCTGGCGGCCTTCGGCGAACAGGGCAACATCGCCGCCGCCGGAGGCACCGCTAGCCGTTTCGGTACGCGTCGTTGCTTCCCCGCCCTTCAGGAACACTTGTGCGAGATCCGCCGCCTGTGCTGCGTCCTGGGGTGTGCGCACGGTGCCTGTCAGTACGATGTTGTCCGAGACGATTTCCACGTTGATGGCGGAATCTGGGATGAACCGCTGCAGGTTCCGCTGCAGACCGGCAACATCTCGTTCGATCTCAATATCGAGGCTGACGATCTGCTGCCCGTCAGCGCCGAAGATGAAGATGTTCGTCTGTCCGACCGTCTTGCCGAAGAGGTAGATGCGTCGCGACGAGCGGGTGACGGCGTCGGCCATCGACGGGTCGGAGACGAGAATGTCATGGGCATCGACGGGCAGGTCGACAACGATTGCCTTCTTCAGCCCCAGCTTGAGGCTGCGATGCGCGCCCGGGCCGGTCTGGTTGATGCTGACGATGCCGTCGGAGCTGGCACGCGCCTCTCGCACCCCGATAGCAGAGTCGAGAAAGCCCGGCGTTGCGCCGGTGACGCCGATCGCAAAGGAAAGGCAGCCTGCCATCAAGGGCTTCATGTGCCGTTTCGAGTTGCCCATTTCCGCTTCCTTTACTCGGCCTTCGGCGCGTTGCTGCTGTCTGAAACGATCGCGCCGGACTTGATGACCTGGACGATGGCGCTGCCGTTGTCGCCGCTCAGGAGGTAGTCCGCTGCGTTGGTGTCCTGCTCCCGGGCGTCTGCAACGGAACGGAGCGCGAGCGAGAGGCGGTCCGCCATTTGCTGAGCAACGGCGAGCACCTTGGTCTGGTCGGGCGTCAATTCGAGCGTGGCAGTGGTGCCGACAACAGTTTTCGAACCGTCGTCCTTTTCCTGGATCTGCTGGTCGATCGCGAGCACGCGCACGTTGCCGAGGACGGTCTCGGTCAAGTACTTGTCGCCCGTCTTGGCCTTGCGAACCATGATGACGTCGACGCGGTCGTTGGGGAGAATGAAGCCGCCGGCGCCGGTTGCGACCGAGATTTCGGTTGCAACGGCGCGCTTCCCGGTGGGCAGCAGCGATGACATGATGCGGCTGTTGGAATCCGCGATCTTTTCCGCGCGGATCGGCTCGCCTTCGAAGATCGGCAGGCGCACAACCGCTCCCTGCATGTCCTTGATGGCGTCGGGCTTGTCCGCTTCGGTTATGAAGCCCTGTACGACCCCGCCTTGCGGCCAGGGCATCCAGTGGACCGCCTTGTCGTCAAGCCGGGCGCCGACGGGAAGATTCGCTCCCGAAACCAGAACATTGACCGTAGGCTCGCGTTCGACGACCGATTGCACCTGGGTCACGACGGAGCCACGTCCCGCGAGGCTCATGGCGAGCACGCCGGCCAAGCCTGCCGCGGCAACGGCCACTCCAAGTATCAAGAGACGGGCGGGTTTCATCGATGGTTCCTCGGGGATTCGAGATATTCGCCCCGGAGAATGGCCCGCAATTGGTATAATTATAGTTAATGAAAGGCTTCGATTTTAGGTTAATGGAGGTTTAACTTGCTTCTATTTCAGGCCGTGAAGCACAGCCAGGAACAACGGGCTCGATGGGAACGCCATGAAGCCGCCGATTGCAATCGCGATTCCGTATGGAATTTTCTTCGCGAGCAGAATCGAGTTGGGGATCGGCAAACCGATCGCCAGGATGCTGTTTGCCTGGGCGCGTATGATCAGAATAGCTAAGGTCGTAGCGCCGCCCATGATGCCGACATAAGCCAGAAACTCGACAAGCGATGGATTGAGACCGAACCAGAGCGATGCGGCGGTCAGCAGCTTGGCGTCTCCGCCACCCATCGTATTGGTCGCGAACAGGGCGAAGCACACCGCAAAGACAGCGAGCGCTCCAGCCAGATGGAGGCCGATCTCGGGAAGGGTGAGCCCAACGAGTGGAGCAAGTGCGCAGAAGGAAAGGATAAGGATGATCGATATCCGGTTGGGGATCGTCATCGTAAACAGGTCGGAGAACGCCGCAATGGCGAGGCACAAGGGGAAGACCACGAAGACTGCTGCTGCGATCATTGTACCACGATCCTCAAGACAAAAAGGCTCACCGCGCTTGCGAGTGAGCCCATGTTTTTGACCAGACGTTTGCACGCCTGGTCGCACATCATGCGAAGATGAAATCAGCTGCCGGTCGTGGTGACAGCGCTGTCCATCTTCGTCGACAGACCAGAGAATACCTGGTTCAGTTTGCCGCCGAGGGCGGTTGCGCCGGTGATGAGCGCCACGGAAATGAGCGCTGCGATCAGGCCGTATTCAATTGCGGTCGCGCCGGATTCGTCCTTGAGAAAACGGCTTACAAGCTTGGTCATGATAACTCCTAACTCCAGTTGATGTTCAGCACGTCCGCCAACTGTTTGCCGTTGATCGGATGGACACAACCTAGCGAACCCCGCTTTCCATCAACTTAAAGAATTGGGTTACCAATGCGTAAACGCGAGCGGCCGATGATCTATGGTAAGTATCGCTAATACGAAATGCAGAAAAATTTAAATATCCACCGATCATCTTTACTGCTGGGTGTGTCGGAATGCTTCATCGCGGCCGGATAGTTGCTTCACTATAGAGCGGCGGTCCGCTTTCGCCTCCATAAGGTGTTCCGATATGAAGCGTAGCGATCCATTCACGTACATATTGGAGCGAGGTTAAATCTTCATTCACCATTTTTTTCCATGCTGAGACGAAGTCCCGTTGAAATCGTGAAAGAGAACTGAATGTCATCGAGCGGCAAAAGGGTATTCCTCGCCGGCATTGTTGCCGCCCTCGGCTTTTGCGACGCTGCCATGGCGCAGCAGGATATGCTTCGCGTCTATATGGATCAGGCACGTGTGCTGAAGCTCGATCGACCGGTCAGCAAGGTCATCGTCGGTAATGCCAAGGTTGCCGATGCCACGGTAGCCGACGCCAAGACGATCGTTCTCACGGGACGCAGTTTCGGCAGCACCAATCTCGTTTTGCTTGATGCGGATGGAAATGCGATCCTGGACGAAAGTATCCTGGTGTCGATCGATGAGGCGAACACTGTCCGTGTGTTCCGCCAGACTGAACGAACGGTTCTGTCGTGCACGCCGAATTGCGAACAGCACAGCGCACCAACCAACGAAGCGACTTCGGGCAGCACCGCGAGCCCCTGAGAGTATATATTGGCCGCCTTCGTTAAACTTCTGAGCCGGCTTGAAACGGAAAATCAACGATCGCGCATTAAGAGTGCGTGATCGAAGCTGTCTCGGGTGCGGGCCATGATGAAAATGGATCAAGCAGCGGAAGCGGCCGACCGGCGCAAATGCAAACGACGGTGGCCAATTGCCGCTTTGGCGCGTTCCCGCGATGGATCGGCTGCCATCGAGTTTGCACTCCTCGCAATTCCGTATTTTCTGGTGATCTTCGCGATCATCGAAACCTTCATTGCCTTCGCGGGCGAGGAGCTTGTCTCCAACGCAGTGGATACGCTGAGCCGCAAGATACGAACCGGCCAGATTACGCTGGCCAACACCGACCGCACAGCGTTCCGGACTGCCCTGTGCAATGAGATATCCATCCTGATCAAGTGCTCCACCACGGAAGCTGCGACACCCGACAAGCTCTATGTGGACGTGCAGAAGTTCTCGACCTTCGCCGCGATCCCGACAACGATTCCCAGGGTCTCGACGGCCGCATATGCCGATATCAACACCTCGAGCTTTCAGTATGCGCCAGGGGGACCCGGAACCATCAACATGGTGCGTGCCTACTATCGTTGGCAGATCATGACTGACCTTATTCGTCCCTATATCTCGAGCGTTCGACCGGCCGATGGTTCGGCGTCCTATTTCCTGATTGTCGCAACGGCGGCTTTCCAGAACGAGCAGTATCCGTGATGGCGGCCGACGGTACACTCATCCGACTGCGATCATTGCTCCGGCGCCTCTACCGGGACGAAAAGGGTGTCGGCGCGATCGAGTTCGCCATCCTCTTTCCGATTCTCGTCATGCTTTACGTTGGCGCGTTCGAGATCACGATTGGCCTTAGCATGAGCAAGCGCGCGACACGCGCGGCGGGTGCTATTGCCGATATCGTAACGCAGCAGCAGAACGTGACGAAGTCGTCGCTTGCGGACATGCCGTCCGTCGCGAGCGCCGTTTTTGTTCCCTACAGCACGACCGGCATGACGGTTAAAATTACGGGCATCACCATCGACGCGTCGGCCAATCCGACCGTCACATGGTCCTGGGCGCAGGACAATTCTCGCCCCTATACGGTCAATTCCGCCGTGACCGTTCCCACCGACATGAAGAAGGCCAGCAGCTTCCTCATTCGCACGGAGTTGACCGTGCCCTACCAGCTGTTCCTGTTCGCTCCGAATCTGATGCCGAACTCCAGCACGATCACGATCAGCCGGACCTATTTCTATCGCCAGCGCCAGGGCGACAACGTTCTCTGCGGCGACTGCTGAGTCTCGCGCGAACACAGCGAAATTTGCCAACCCCCTATCGTCGTTATATGGCTTATCGCCGGCCTGCGGGTCGCTCGCTTCAGTCAGGTGATATATGCCGCGTGCTTTTCTGTTCGTTCTCGATTCCTTCGGAGTGGGTGGTGCGCCCGATGCAGCCGCCTATGGTGACGAAGGCTCCAATACGCTTGGCCATATCGCGGAGTTCTGCGCCGCCGGCGCGGGCGATCGCGAAGGTCTGCGCTCCGGGCCGTTGACCCTGCCGAACATGTCGGCGCTTGGCCTGCTGCATCTCGCAAAGGCAGCGTCAGGGGCATTTCCTGCCGGAATGCCGGTGCCCGAGAAGGTGTATGCAACGTTCGGCTCTGCCAACGAGGTCTCTCGCGGCAAGGACACGCCGTCCGGCCATTGGGAAATCGCCGGGTCCCCCGTTGCTTTCGACTGGGGCTATTTTCCCTCGGAGGGCGAAGCCTTCCCTCCCGAATTCGTGGAAGCGCTCTGCAAGGCTGCTGAAGTGCCCGGTATCCTGGGCAACTGTCATGCCTCCGGGACAGACATTATCGCGCGTCACGGCGAAGAGCATATCCGCTCGGGCAAGCCTATCTGCTACACCTCTTCGGATTCCGTCTTCCAGGTCGCGGCACACGAGATCTATTTCGGTCTCGACAGGTTGATGACCTTCTGCGCGATCGCCCGTGCACTGCTGGATCCGTACAACATCGGTCGCGTCATTGCCCGACCGTTTGTCGGCGATGCGAAGTCCGGCTTCACGCGCACCGGAAATCGTCGCGACTTTTCGGTTCCCCCGCCCGAGCCCACGCTTCTGGATCGCCTCGTGAAAGAGGGGCGCACGGTGCATGCTGTCGGCAAGATCGGTGACATCTTCGCCCATCAGGGCGTGTCGCGCGTCATCAAGGCAAACGGCAATCAGGCGCTCATGGACGCCACGCTTGTTGCCATGGATACCGCCGAGGACGGCGACCTCATATTCACCAACTTCGTCGATTTCGACATGGTCTACGGCCACCGTCGCGACGTGCCGGGTTACGCCGCCGCGCTGGAAGCGTTCGACGCACGACTGCCAGAAGTTGGCGGCAAGCTGAAGCCGGGCGATCTCGTCATCCTCACGGCCGACCACGGCTGCGATCCGACCTGGCGCGGCACCGATCACACCCGCGAGCGGGTGCCGATCATTGCATATGGTCCGGGGTTGCGGCCGATCGACATCGGTATTCGCAGCACCTACGCCGATATCGGCGAAACGATAGCGCGGCATCTGCGTATTCCCGCAGGCCCGCACGGGAGAAGCTTTTTATGACATCGCATTTGAAGAAGGTCGAACTGCACTGCCATCTCGAAGGCGCTGCGCCGCCGGCGCTGACCCTGGCGCAGGCGAGAAAGTATAACATCGACGTCAGCGAATATCTGAAGGACGGCACATACGTCTGGCACGATTTCGCAAGCTTCCTCGAATGCTACGACAAGATTTCCGAGGTCTATAAGTCAGCGGAAGACTACGCGCTGCTGACCGAAACCTACCTTGCCGAGCTTGCCGATGTAGGGACCATCTACAGCGAACTGATCGTTTCGCCGGACCATGGAAAGCGCATTGGGCTCGGTGCGGATGCCTATATCGACGGTGTCTGCGAAGGGATTCGTCGCGCCAGGGAAACAAGCGGCATCGAAGCCCGGCTGATCGTCACCGGCGAGCGGCATTTCGGCCCTGATAGCGTCGTTGGCGCGGCCGAATACGCTGCCAAGGCACAGAAGCCCTTGATCACGGGCTTCAACCTTGCCGGCGAGGAGCGCATGGGGCGCGTGGCCGATTATGCCCGTGCCTTCGACATCGCCCGCGATATCGGCCTCGGCCTCACGATCCATGCTGGCGAGGTATGCGGCGCCTTCAGCGTTGCGGATGCACTCGACGTCGTGCGTCCGGCGCGTATCGGTCACGGCGTGCGCGCAATCGAAGACAGCGCCCTCGTCAGCCGCCTCGCCGATCTGGGAACGGTGCTGGAGGTCTGCCCCGGCTCGAACATCGCCCTGAAGGTCTTCCCGGATTTCGCCTCTCATCCGCTGCGCAAGCTCAAGGAGGCAGGGGTACGGGTGACGATCAGCTCCGACGATCCGCCGTTTTTCCATACCTCCCTGAAGCGGGAGTACGATCTCGCCGCCAGCGCTTTTGGCTTCAGCGATGCCGAAATCGACCAGCTGACGCGGACGGGCATCGAGGCGGCATTCGTGGATGAGGAGACACGCCAGGCGCTCTTGGCTCGAATTTAGGCCTTGGAGGCTGGGGATAGAGCTGCAAATCATCCTCCACACTTGCAGCGGATGCGATTTCCATGAAAGAAACATCCGATAAGAACAATGAAGAAAGGGCTCGGCCATGGACGGCGTGACTGTCATCGATCATCCGCTTGTACAGCACAAACTCACCATCATGCGTCGCAAGGAAACGTCGACCGGAAGTTTCCGTCGCCTGCTGCGCGAGATCTCGACGCTGCTCTGCTACGAGGTCACCCGCGATTTGGAACTGACCATGGAGACGATCGACACGCCGCTTGAGACCATCGAGTCGCCGATTCTCGAAGGAAAGAAGCTCGTGTTTGCTTCGATCCTGCGTGCCGGCAACGGTTTGCTGGAAGGTATGCTCGACCTCGTTCCCTCGGCCCGCGTATCGCACATCGGCGTCTATCGCGACCATGAAACGCTGCAGGCGGTCGAATACTTTTTCAAGGCGCCCGAGGATATTGCCGAGCGCCTGATCATCGTCGTTGATCCGATGCTCGCAACTGGAAACTCCTCCATTGCGGCGATCGAGAAACTCAAGGAACGCGGCGCGCACAACATTCGCTTCCTCTGCCTCCTAGCCGCACCCGAAGGCATCAAGAATTTCCGCGAAGCGCATCCCGATGTACCGGTATTCACCGCGTCGATCGACAGAAAGCTGAACGAGAAGGGCTACATCGTGCCCGGTCTCGGCGATGCTGGCGACCGCATGTACGGGACGAAATAGTTAGTCTTTGTTTACCATGTAAGAGGTGGCGCGCAGCCCGAAATCACATTTCGGGCTGCTTGCGTTTTGGCGTTAGGAACTTGTCAGCAAATACGGCGTAGCCCTGAAATCATGGCCTCGCATGATGCGTGGTTTATACAGGAAGGATTTCTGTCTCCATGCTCGTGCGTACCGTCATATTCGCAAGCGTCGCCGCGGTGTTTGCCTCTCAGATTCCTTCCATGTTGGGAAGCAATCAGCTTCGTCCCGGAAACACCGCCTCCGCGAATTTCGTCTCCGGCTCAGTCGAGCCAGTCCAAACGCCCGCAGTCGCCATGAATGGCGGGGCAATGCGCTTGAAGGCCGACGCACAAGGCCACTACACCGGCGAATTCAGGATCAACGGAAAGGCAGTTCAGGGTCTGATCGATACAGGCGCGACTTACGTTGCTCTGAATGAGAGCCTCGCGCGACGTCTCGGCTATACCGCCAATCAGCTTGATTTCCGCTATGCCGTCAACACTGCCAACGGTCAGACGAAGGCCGCGCATGTCACGCTGGATCGGGTAGAAATCGGCGGTATCCGCGTTCGCGGAGTCGAAGCCTTCGTGCTGAAGGATGATGCACTGTCGTCCACGCTGGTCGGCATGAGCTTTCTTCAGAAGCTCGCCTCCTATTCCGTCGCCGACGGATCACTCAGCCTCAAGCAGTAACGCCTAGATTCGCTGGCAGATTACCGCTGGCAACGGTGGTGCGCTGTCTTCGATCGCATAGCTTGCTGTAACGGCAACAGCTGCGGCTTCCGCTGCGGCGTCGGTGGCGGCGTGAACCGTCGCGATCGGATCTCCTGCCTCGACGAGCGTGCCAAGCGACAGCAGATCGGAGAAACCGACACGATGGTCGATCCGGTCGGTAGGGTGCCGCCGCCCGCCACCAAGGTCGATCACAGCCATGCCGATCGCGCGCACATCGCAACCGCCAAGCCAGCCTGCTCGCGGCGCAGGTACGATCCTGGTAACCGGAGCCTTGGACAGGTAGTTGTCCGGCTTCTCCAGGAGATCGGCTGGTCCGCCCAGAAGGTGGATCATGCGGGCAAAGGTCTCGGCCGCTCGGCCCGAGGAAAGCGCCTCGGCTGCCCGTGCTTCGCCGGCTTCAAGGGTGGGCGCGACACCCGATTTGACGAGCATCTCGGCCGCAAAGGCAAGGACGACTGTTTCAAGCCGCGTGCCATGCTTCTTCCCGGCCAGGAAATCGATGCAGTTCCAGAGTTCGACGACGTTGCCGGCAGCGTCGGCCAGCGGTTGGTTCATGTCGGTGATCAGCGCCGATGTCCGCACGCCGGCGCCGTTTGCGACGTCCACCAGCGAGCGTGCCAGCGTCTCGGCATCGCGGGGATCGGACATGAATGCCCCGTTGCCGACCTTGACGTCGAGAACCAGCGTCTGCAGCCCGGCAGCAAGTTTCTTCGAAAGGATCGACGCCGTGATGAGGGGGATGGAATCGACCGTGGCCGTGACGTCCCTGATTGCATAGAGCTTGCCATCGGCCGGCGCGAGCGCGCTCGTCTGGCCGATGATGGCGCAGCCGGCCTCCCGCACGGTCTTACGAAAGTGCGATGCGTCAGGAGTGATCGAATAGCCGGGAATGGATTCGAGCTTGTCGAGGGTGCCGCCCGTATGCCCCAGCCCGCGCCCTGAGATCATCGGCACCGCTAGCCCGCATGCCGCGGCGATAGGGGCGAGCATCAGCGAGACGTTGTCGCCAACGCCGCCCGTGGAGTGCTTGTCGGCGATCGGTCGATCGACGTCGTGCCAGTCGAGCCTGTCGCCGGAACGCGCCATGGCCAGCGTCAGCGCGACGGTTTCGTCACGCGTCATGCCGTTGAACCACACCGCCATGGCAAACGCGCCGATCTGACCGTCCGAGAGCTTCCCCGCCGTCAATGCGGCGATGAACGACTGGATATCCTCCGCCGAGAGCGTTCCGCCGTCCCGCTTCTGACGAATGATCTCCTGCGGGATCATGCTAGTAGCTCGAGGCTGCCGCAGGCGTCGATTGCGACCCGCCAAGAACGGCGAGAATATCGTCCAGCAGGCCGGAGGCGCCGAAGCGGAACGTCGAGGGCATCGTCCAGTCGGGCGCCATGATCGTCTCGGCGAGGCTCAGATAGAGAGCGGCATCCGCGACGGATCCAATGCCGCCGGCCGGCTTGAAGCCGACCTTGCGGCCGCTATGCCGGATGACGCGCAGCATGATGTCGGCCGCTTCGAGAGTGGCATTCACGGCCACCTTGCCGGTCGAGGTCTTGATGAAATCCGCGCCCGCTTCGATGGCGAGTTCCGACGCCCGGCGGATCAGCGCCGTGTCCTTGATCTCTCCCGTCTCGAGGATGACCTTGAGCAGAACGGGTTCCTTGCACTCAGCGCGCACCGCCGAAACCATGTCGGTCACGGCCTTTCCACTGCCCGCCATGAAGCTGTGATAGGGGATGACGAGATCGATCTCGTCGGCGCCATCGGCGATTGCTTCGCGTGTCTCGGCGCACACGTCCGCAACTTCCATGTCGCCGGACGGGAAATTGACCACCGTGGCAATGCGAACCGGGTGACCGGCTCCGAGCAATGCGCGCGCATGCGCCACGAAACGCGGCCAGATACAGATGGCAGCCGTGTTGCCGTAGGGCGTCTGAGCGCGGGCGCACAGCGCATCGATCTGCGCCTCGGTGCAGCCATCCTTGAGATTAGTCAGATCGAGGAGGGACAGGGCAACGGCGGCGGTCTCTTTGAGAGAGTGAATGGTCATTGTTGTTTTCCTTCTCCCGCGATCATTTCTTTCAGAACGGTGGCGAGCCGCGCGCCACCGATGGGCGCCATGTCCTTGGTTTCGTCGTGGCTCAACTCGGCGCCGGTCATGCCCGCTCCATAGTTGGTGATTACCGAGGCAGCTGCAACCCTCATGCCCAGCATCCTGGCAATGATCACCTCCGGCACCGTCGACATCCCGACCGCGTCCGCACCGAGAATGCGCGCCATGCGGATCTCTGCCGGTGTCTCGAAGCTTGGGCCGGAGAACCACATGTAGACACCGTGCGACAGCGCGATGTTCGCCTTTTGCGCAGCCTTGTTCATTGCCTGGGCGAGTTCCGCATCATAGGCGTTTGTGAGGCCCACGAAGCGGCGGTCACTTTCCTCGCCGATCAGCGGGTTCATGCCCGAATAGTTTATGTGGTCGGTGATCTGCATGACCGAGCCGGGGGGCATGTCCTGTCGCAACGATCCGGCGGAATTCGTAAGGATGAGTTTATCCACGCCCAGCCCTTGCAGCACCTCGATCGGCAGCCGCATCGCGCCGGCGTTGCCGTGCTCGTAGAAATGAACACGGCCGGAGAGCATGATGACAGGCGTGTCGCCGAGCTTGCCGGCAACCACTTCACCGGCGTGACCGGAAACAGCACTGACGGGGAAGCCGGGCAGATCGTGGTAGGCGACGCGAACCGGATCCGCCAACTGGCCGACAAGCGAACCGAGACCGGAACCGAGGACGATCCCGTACCGTGGTGCGAGCCCACCGAGTTTTTCGGTGAGCAGGTCGAGCGCCGTGGTCATCCGAGTTCGGTTTCGAAGCTGAAAGGAAGCAGCTCGTCCATCGTCATGGTCTTCTTCACGCCGACCTCGTCACATAGGTAGATCTTTGTGTCCTTGGTGGCGAACTCGGAGATCTTCTGCCGGCAGCCGCCGCATGGCGGGCAGAGCGGAAGTTTCTCCGCGATTACGGCCATTTCGACGATCTTCTTGGCGCCGCCCATAATCATGGCGCTAATCGCCGTCGGTTCCGCGCACCAACCCTGCGGGAAAGACAGGTTCTCGATGTTGGCGCCGGTGTAGACCTTGCCGTCTTCGGCGCGGATGGCCGCGCCGACGGGGAATTTCGAATAGGGCGCATGCGCGAATGCCATGGCGCCACGGGATGCTTCGAAGAGGTCGTGAGACATGGTCTTAGCGCTCCTTGACATAGGGTACGCCGCCGGCCTTCGGCGGGATTGCTTTTCCGATAAAACCCGCGAGCAGCACGCAGGTGAGGATATAGGGCAGGGCCTGGAAGATCTGCACCGGCACCTCCCCAACACCAGGAATCGGCTTGCCTTGCATGAAATTGCCGAGTGCGTCGAGAAAGCCGAACAGCAGGCAGGCGAACATGACGGGCACCGGCTTCCACTTGGCGAAGACGAGAGCGGCGAGCGCGATATAGCCCTTGCCGGCCGACATGTCCTTGATGAAAGCCGCCGACTGCGCGATCGCCAGATAGGTACCGGAGAAGCCGCAGAGGATACCAGCGCACATGACGGCGCGATAGCGAAGCCAGCTGACGGACACGCCTGCCGTATCGACGGCGCCCGGATTTTCACCGACGGCGCGAAGACGCAGGCCAAAGCGTGTCCGATAGAGGACCCACCACGACAAGGGTACAGCGACGAAGGCGAGGTAAGTCAGGATATTGTTGCCCGAGATCACGTTCGCATAAAGCGGCCCAATGATCGGCACCTCGCGCAGGGCATCAGCGCCAGGCAGCGTGATCGGCGAGAAGCGTGCTTCCCCGGCCAGCTGTGGCGTCCGCCCACCCTGGCCGAACCACGCCTGTCCGAGGACAATAGTGATGCCGGCGATGAAGAAGTTGATGGCGACGCCCGAGATGATCTGGTTACCGCGATTGGTGATCGAGGCAAATCCATGCACGATGCTGAGCGCAACGGAGCAGATGATACCGGCGCCAAGACCGAGCCAGGCGGAGTCTGTGAGATAGGCAATGCAGGCTGCGGCAAAGGCCGAGCCAAGCATCTTGCCTTCCAGGCCTATGTCGAAGATGCCCGCGCGCTCTGAAAACAGACCGGCGAGAGCGGTGAAGATCAGCGGGATCGACAGGCGTATGGTCGAGCTCAGCATGCTGAGGAAGATGTCATAATAATCCATCGGCCGCTCTCCTTACGCGCGCTTGAACTGTTGGTAGACGCGCACAAGCGCTGGACGGAACATGTATTCGAGAGCACCGGCAAACAGGATGACGAGACCCTGGATGACGAGGATCATCTCGCGGGTGATGTTCGGCATCTCGAAGGAGATCCAATCACCACCCTGATAAAGGATGCCGAAGAGGATTGCCGACAGAACGATCCCGACGGGATGGTTTCGACCCATCAGCGACACGGCAATGCCGACGAAACCGGCGCCGCCAACGAACTCCACCTGCAGGCGCGCTGAAGAGCCCATGACGGGGTTGAGCGCCATCATGCCGGCCAGTGCGCCGGAAAGCAGCATGGCGATCATGACGGTGCGCGCATAGGGAATGCCGGCATAGGCTGCGGCACTCGGGCTGACGCCAAGCGTGCGCATTTCGAAGCCGAGTTTGGTGCGCCAGATCAGCAGCCAGACGAAATAGGAAGCGACTAGCGCAATGATGAAGGAAACGTTGAAGGGCGCCGCACCGAGCTTTGCCCCGAACATGTTCATCAGCCAGCCGAGCTTCGGCAGCTGTCCGCCTTCCAGGAAGGTGCGGGTCTCCGGAGCCATCTTTCCAGGCACGATCAGCACGTGCACCAAGAGATAGACCATCAGCGCAGCGCCGATATAGTTGAACATGATCGTTGTGATGACGATGTGGCTGCCGCGCTTGGCCTGCAGGAATGCCGGAATGAAGGCCCAGGCCGCACCGAAGAGGCCGGCACCGACGACGGCGACCGGCATGGTCACATACCACGGCACGTAGTTGTCGAGGGCGAGCGCCACCAGTGCGCAGCCGAGACCGCCGAGATAGGCTTGGCCTTCCGAGCCGATGTTGAACAGGCCCGCATGGATTGCGACCGCCACCGAGAGACCGGTGAAGATGAAGCTTGTCGCGTAGTACAGCGTGAAGCCGATGCCTTCGCCGCTGCCGAGTGATCCTTCGATCAAGAGGGACAGCGCGCCAAGCGGGCTCTCGCCGATTAGCCAGACGACGAAGCCCGAGATCAGGAAGGCGACGAGCAGGTTCAGGATCGGGATGAGGCCGTAGTTGATCCAGTTTGGTAGTGGAACGGATGCAGTGCTCATTAAGGCCTCACGCGGCAATGCCGGCCATCATCAGGCCGAGGGTCTGTTCACCGGCATCGGGCGTCTTCTCGCCGACGATATGGCCGGCGAACATGACAAGGATACGGTCTGAAAGGGCGCGGATTTCGTCGAGTTCGACGGAGACAAGCAGGATCGCCTTGCCCGCGTCGCGCATCTCGATGATCCGGCGGTGAATGAATTCGATGGCGCCGATATCGACGCCGCGGGTCGGCTGGCCGATGATGAGCGCCGTCGGGTCGCGTTCGATTTCGCGGGCGACGACAATCTTTTGCTGGTTACCGCCCGAGAAATTGGCGGTCTTCAGCCGTGGGTTCGGCGGCCGGATGTCGTATTTCTCGATCTTCTCCATGGCGTCCTTGCGGATTGCCTCGAGATCGAGCAGCGGGCCTTTGCTGTAGGCCGGCTTGCGGTGATAGCCGAGCACCGAGTTCTCGTATTCCTCGAACTTCAGCACCAGACCCATGTGGTGACGGTCTTCAGGAATATGCGCGAGGCCGAGTTCGCGTAGCCGCGCCGGATCGGCCTTGTCGATCGGCTGGCCGTCGAGCAGGATTTCGCCGGAATGCGGCTTGCGGATCCCTGCGATTGCTTCCAGCAACTCGGACTGTCCGTTGCCGGCGACACCTGCCACACCGACGATCTCGCCGGCGCGCACGTCGAAGGATACGTTGTCGACCATGACGACGCCGCGGTTGTCCTTCACTGTCAGATTGCGCACCGACAGGATGACCTTGCCGGGATTGGCCTCGCCCTTCTGGACGCGGAGTAGCACGCGGCGGCCAACCATCAGTTCGGCCAGCTCCTCGACCGTCGTCTCCGCAGTCTTGCGGGTAGCCACCATCTCGCCGCGGCGCATGACCGACACCGTATCGGTGATCGCCATGATCTCGCGCAGCTTGTGGGTGATGAGAATGACCGTCTTGCCCTGATCGCGCAGCACTTTGAGGATGCGGAAAAGGTGATCGGCTTCGGCGGGCGTCAGAACGCCGGTCGGCTCGTCGAGGATCAGGATCTCGGCGCCGCGATACATGGCTTTGAGGATTTCGACGCGCTGCTGCAGACCGACGGGGAGCTGCTCGATCAGCGCATCCGGGTTGACCTCCAGGCCGTATTCCTTTTCCAGCCGCTTCAGTTCAGCACGTGCCGATGCCACGCCCTTGGCGAGCAGGGCTCCGCCTTCGGCGCCGAGCATGATGTTCTCAAGCACCGTGAAATTGTCGACCAGCATGAAGTGCTGGTGCACCATGCCGATGCCTGCGGCGATTGCCGCCTGGCTGTCCTTGATCGTCACGGCGTGGCCGTTGACCCGGATCTCGCCTTGGTCGGCGTGGTAAAAACCGTAGATGATCGACATCAACGTCGATTTGCCGGCGCCGTTTTCCCCGATGATGCCGTGGATCGTGCCTTTGGCGACGGTGAGGTTGATGTCCTTATTAGCGTGAACGGCACCGAATTTCTTGTCGATGCCCACGAGTTCGATAGCGGGCGTGTCTGTCACTGCAGGCTCCAAATACGAAAAGGGCGTATGGCGAAAAAGATTCCGCCATACGCCCGTCTCAGTCGCGAATCACTTCGGGCAAGCGTTGTCCGTGGTGTAGTCGTGAATCTTGATGGTTCCTGCGATGATGCCTTCCTTGGCTTTGTCGAGCGCAGCCTGCATCTCAGGCGTGATCAGCGCCTTGTTGTTGTCGTCGATAGCAGCGGCAACGCCGTCTTCCTTGACGCCGAGCGCCAGAACACCGCCGGTGAACTTGTCTGCCTTGACGTCGCTGAAGCCGTTGTAGACGGCGAGGTCAACGCGCTTGACCATCGATGTCAGGACCGAGCCCGGATGCAGATGGTTCTGGTTGCTGTCGACGCCGATCGAGAGCTTCTTGTTGTCGGCCGCCGTCTGCAGAACGCCGAGGCCGGTTGCGCCAGCTGCCGCGTAGATGACATCCGCGCCCTGGTCGATCTGGTTCTTGGTGAGCTCGCCACCACGGACCGGGTCATTCCAGGCAGCTCCGGTCGTGCCGGTCATGTTCTGGAACACTTCGATCTTGGCGTTGGCAGCGCGTGCGCCCTGCTCGTAGCCGCACTCGAACTTGCGGATCAGCGGAATGTCCATGCCGCCGACGAAGCCGACCTTGCCGGTCTTCGAAGCGAGGCCGGCCAGCGTGCCGACGAGGAAGGAGCCTTCTTCTTCCTTGTAGACGACGGAGCGAACGTTCGGCTTGTCGACGACGGCGTCAACGATCACGAACTTCGTGTCGGGGAATTCGGCTGCGACCTTCTCGATAGCGGAGGTCCAGGCGAAGGAGACTGCGATAACCGGGTTGAAGCCGCGGCTTGCGAAGTTGCGGATGGCCTGTTCACCCTGGGTGTCGCCGGTCGGTTCGAAATCGCGATAGGCGATCCCGGTTTCTTTCTTGAACTTTTCGGCGCCGTTGTAGGCTGCTTCGTTGAATGACTTATCGAACTTCCCGCCGGTGCCGTAAACGAGAGCAGGCTTTACGTCGGCAGCGAGCGCTGTCGTCGACATTGCTGCCACGGCAAGGAGAGTCAGAAGGGATTTTTTCATGAGTTGCAGCCCTATTGTTTCTAATTGTTTGGGGTCCTCCCGCAAGCCTGTTTTCAGGCATGTCTGCGGAACCACCGACCTCCCCCCGGAGGCCTGGCTTGGCGCATCCTTGCATGGCTCAAAAGAAAATTCACGAGAAATTTTTCGGCTGGTAAAAATTTGCTGCCATTGCCAAAAATCAGCTCACGCGGGCTGATTTTTGCGCAAAATCATCGCTCGGTTGCGATTTTTCTAATCAGATCGTGGCTTTTGGCCATGCGGAGTTCACTGAAACTGGCCAGCTATGCAACCGGCTTTTCATCGGTGCCGATCCCCTCGCAAGAGCCAAGGATAGCTACGCTGCGAAGCGCCCAGCCACGGCAGGCTTCTTGTAGCCGACCATCCACAACAGCAGCGACAGGACCAGAAATACGGCAAAGGCGGGCTGCAGCATCAGCCATTGAAAAGCCAGCGTGTAGAAGCGCGGATGAATGTAGTAGGCAATGGAGGATTGCAGGGCATCCAGCGAAGACGGGCTCAGATCCGCCCACGCATCGCCCATCGGCGTGATCACCACGGCAGAGGCTGCAACGGACTGGATGGAGTCGATCGTTCCGGCAATAACAGCAACGGCCAATGCAACAAGACTTGCCAAACGCAACAGGAAACGCATCGATCTCTCCGGCCATATAATGCACCGGACCAGGTCCGGTCAGCCGCGCCATTTTCCATCCTGTCTGCACGATAACGACAGACCGGTGGAACCGCAATGGAGGCCTTCCCGGCACTTTTACCGGAAGAAGTCAAAAAACTGTTAGATTTAGGTTGATCCCTGAAAATTCCTCGGTATATATCGCGCCGTTCCAACGATTTGCGCCCAAGGGTGTCAAATCAAGCAGCAGGACAGGTGGCCGAGTGGTTTAAGGCGCACGCCTGGAACGCGTGTGTACGTGAAAGCGTACCGTGGGTTCGAATCCCACCTTGTCCGCCACTTTCTCCAGAGAGTAGCCATTATCTTTCGTCATGCCGGCGCTGCCTTCAGAGGCTGCAGAGTTCTTGCCGTGGCCGTTTGCTCGTCATGTGCTTCCGCTGTTGCGCCCAATCAACAGCTTGGGCTGAACCCTCGGGAAGCTTCCCTGTATTTCCTCCAGTGAACACAATTTGGTCACCGATGAGCGGCCAGGGAGGAGGATCACAGATTACCTCTCTCATTCGGATATCTAAAAATTGCATTCGCATTCCATTCTTCGGCCGCTCCTGGCAGTGGCCGGCGTTTCGCTTCTTGCGTCCTGTACGCAACTTCCCGACCAGCCTATCGATGTCGCCATGCCCAAGCCGCCCGCGGTCGCGGCCGTAGTGCCGGCCGCTGAGGATGCCGTGTCCAGGCCCGGGCGCCCCGTCGACAGGCCCGACTACCCGTTGATCTATGCCGGCCTGGATGAAAGCGATTATCGTCTCCCGGCGATCGAATATGCCAAGGTCGATCCACGCTATCTTCGCCAGGAGGTCGACTACGAGAGCGACGAGCCCGTCGGCTCGATCGTGGTCGATACCGAGGCGAAATTTTTGTACTTCATTCTCAAGGACGGTCGGGCGATCCGCTATGGCGTCAGTCTCGGTGCGCAGGGCCGGGCGTGGAAGGGGCGCGCCATCATCCAATGGAAGCGGAAGTGGCCGACATGGACGCCGACGCCTTCGATGATCGGTCGCAATCCCAAGCTGGAGCAGTGGAAGCAGGGCATGCCTTCGGGGCCGCAGAACCCCTTGGGCGCGCGGGCTCTCTATATCTTCCAGGACGGGCAGGACACGCTGTATCGCATCCATGGATCGCCGGAGTGGCAGACGATCGGCAAGAATGCGTCGTCTGGCTGTGTGCGGATGTTCAATCAGGACGTCATCGACCTCTACGATCGGGTGAAGGGCAAGGCGACGCTCGTGGTCAAATAGTTAAGCCGCGAGTCGACTGATCGGAAGACTATCGGGAACTGCGCAAAGCGACGCGGACAATCCGCGCCTTGCAGCAACGCAGGAGCGTGGCGGCGATGTTGCGCAGTTTCCGAAGACAAGGCTATGGTGCGCGCCGGAGAGAGACCCGACGCGGAGGACATCATGAATTCGCCATTCCAACTGGCCGCTTGTGCCGAGATGCTCTGGCGCGATCGACCGATCGAATGGCGCGCGAGCCGGCTGAAAGAGCTTGGCTTTGGCGTCGGCCTCTGGAACTGGCCGGAACATGACTTGGCGAAGCTGGAAGCAACTGGCGCCACCTTCACGATCATGAACGGGTATCTTCAGGGGCGCCTCACCGATGATGAAGGCGCCGCCCAACTGCTGAAGACGGCACGCGAAACGGCGCAGGTCGGCAAGCGGCTGGGTGTCCAACGCCTCAATCTCCACGGAACGGGTCTTGGCGAGGGTGGTCTGCCGGTTCAGCCCGTTGAAGTGGTCACCGGGCCGATGTGGCTGAAGGCGCGCGAGACGCTGTGCCGCATCGTTGAATTGGCCGAGGAAGAGAATGTTACGTTCACTCTCGAGAACCTCAACCTGCCCGTCGATCATCCGGGCGTGCCCTTCGGGCGCGCCGAAGATACGCTTGCCCTGGTCTCCAGCGTGGACCATGAGCGCCTGCGGCTCAATCTCGACCTCTACCACGCGCAGATCGGCGAGGGAAACCTGATAGAACTGTGCCGGAAATGCCTTCCATGGATAGGCGAGATACAGGTGGCCGACGTTCCGGGGCGCAAGGAGCCAGGGACAGGCGAGGTCAATTGGCGAGGGATTGCGACCGCGTTGAAGGCCATGGGCTATGCCGGCCCGGTGGGAATGGAAGCCTTCGCGTCCGGCGATCCGGAAGCGGCACTCGAAGCCTTCCGTCTTGCATTCTCCGTCTAGGCAGGCTCACGGATAAAGGCACGGATCTTGAAGGATCAAGATGGAGGCGCCGACGGATTTTTCCTTGGATCGACAATGGGCCTCATATGTCTCGCCACATAGGGAGCGGCGCGACGATTGAGGTGCCACAATTGCGTGGTTATGTTTCCGACCAGCGTTTGTGGAATATGGTAGCTCGCGACGTCAACTTTGTTATTTCGTGACCAGAAGAGCTTGTACCGCTCGCTTCCCACGCCGAAATCAACGTCCTGACGCCTTTCGAACGCGATCTTCATCCAGAACTCGTCGAGCACGATCCCCGGTGAGTATTTGGCGAATTGAGGATCCGAGTGGAAGCCGGCGATGATCAATTCCATATGAGAGACGCCGTGGGCAAATAGAGTGATTGCCAACGGCTTCTTGTCGATCAGCACGGCATAGATTCGCATCGTTTGGACGTTTTTCGGATCCGTAATCCAGCGCGCGATGAAATTCCGGTAGGCCTCTGATGACAGCCACTCACCGTGCTTGCCGACCGTATCCGCCCAGACTTTCTTTTGGCTGAACATCCAGTCCATCAAGTCGACCGCGTGATCCGGATCGGTTACCGGGTTCACCGCCTCGAACTCCAGATTGCCGAGTTCGGAAAGCTTCTTGCGCTTGCGCTTGAGTTGTTGCCGGGAATTCGCGCTGAATATTTCTTTCGTATACGCCTCCCATTCCGTATGGTCCTGCAAGTCGGCAAAAGGTGCGATGTCCATCTCGCCATCGCTGCCGTGGCTTGTGTGGACGAACTCATCGAGCGGCGATCCGATCTTGACGAACGGCATATGGATTATGTCGGCCTTGGAGTCGCGCGCGATCGTCTGCCACGCAAGCCCGACGTTTCCGCGAAAATCGGAATCGGGATCGACGAGGATGTCTGTTACTTCCGCTGCGTTGGGGCCAAGAGGACGGAGCATCCACAGTGGCCCCTTGCGGTATTTCAACAGCGGAAAGACAAGGGTCAATCTGCCGTTGTCGCGAATAACGATGCAGAAGAGCGAGCGGCCGGCCGGCCGGGCAATCTCGTTCCAGCTGTGATAGGCGGTCGAGTAGCTTTGATAGAAAGAGCCCTTGGCTTTCAGCCACAACTCGTTCCACTCCGACTCTAATTCCGCCATCTGGTTAGCGTCGGTGACAACAACACATGTCTTTCCAGCAACGTCTTTCGGCTTGAGCATTTTGATTGTTCATCCGTGGGCGATCGCTACATTATGTGTACTAAACCTGTCCACTTTTTTATTTAGTTAATCATACATTAGCAAACTATATATTTGGATTAACCCAAATGCGGTATTGCAGGTCGCAGCGGCAATGCGCCTCCTATGGTCGTTTCTGAGGTCATGGCGAGGGGTTGGCCTAAATCCAGCGGTTGGTTTTTATGCGTGACTACTCCCAAATAGCGTGCAGCGGCACACTGGACCTCGTTTGAGGCAGTGGGGTGTCTCCCGTGGATTTCAGGGCCGTTCAGGCGCCAGAGGCGACGGTACACCGACGCGTATCGCCTTCGAGAAGTTCGCGGAAAGCCCGTCGTCACGAGCGCGCTGGTCGATATGAGCAGCGGCCTTCAGGGCGGAGAGCGGTACCGATGTGTCCAGTGCGCCGTGATCATAGGCGTAGTCAGGAAGGTAGCCGTTAACGATCAGGCGCCAATCGAACGGCAGGGCATCTCCGACTAGGCGCGCCATCTTCACGACGGTCGTGGTGCAGTTGGTGGCGATCGAATTGTAGAACCTTGGCGTCTTGGCAAGCTCGTTGGCTTGAGCCACGTACTCCCGCAACAGCGCCCGTGCCCGATCCGGCGTTGCCGCGAGTCGATAGAGCTGAACATCTTCGCCACGGAAGTTTGAACGGACGCCGACGACATCGCGCTCGTCTGCGGCGATGATCACCAGCGGGTTGCTCTTGAAAAGGTCAGCGAGCGGCGAGAAAGCACCTCCGACCCGCCGCCGGACTTCGATCGACCATGGCAGCTGCGTGCCGTCCTCGAAGCCGAAGCTGAAAATGACATGGGCCATCTCCGGTCCGGCCCAATAGGACATGAACATGTCGAGTGTCCGGAGCTTGCTCAGGTCGTAGGTTCGCGTCGCCCAACGCTCGGTAAAGTCGGTCTTGCTGCGCCAGTCGAAGTCCCGGACATTGGTCAGGGTCAGCATGTCGCCGTTGAACTCACCCGTCACTTGGCGTGCGACATCCGGCGCCCACGCCGCTTCCTCCACTGGCTTGAGGGTGTTCCACCAGACCAGGATCAGCCCGAACACCGCTGCGAATGTGAGAAACGCCTTGAAGCGCCACGGGCCGAAGAGTGCGGTGATTGTGAAGGCACCGAAGAGGGCGAACAGCCCCGCGGCGACGCCTCTCCCGAATGCGGGGGCCGGCAGCCGATACCACAATGCGAGGCTCGCCCAGGCAACTCCCAAGGCGATCAGGAGTGCGACGGCAACAGTCAGAATGGCCCACGCTACACGACGCAATCCTGTCTCCGGGTAAGTGCCGAAATGCCCTCAGATATAGCCTTGTCCAGGGCCGCAGACACTCAACCGCCACGGATGGGCGTTGCCCTGCCGCTCAGACAATGCGCTTTCTGGCGCCCAAGTCCAGCCGCTGCTTCACGTTTCGCCAAAGCGTTGCCAGGTTGCGTAAACCGCCAATCCTATCCCACGCGCGCGGGGTGATGTCGCTACGGGACGAGCGCTGGAAGCAAAGTTCTGGCGCCGCGATCAGCGTGCGCAAGCCAAGTGCGCGTCGTGCCCAGCTGTATGAACCGTCGACAGGCATGGGTCCACCGGCCGGATCTCCGTGAGGGCGAGCCAGCTGTGCCTCGATGTACTGCCGAACCGGGCCGATCGCCGAACCGCGCAACGCGATGAAGTGGGCACACCCGACGCCATCCTGCGGCTCGACGAGCGCCAGTCCGGTCGCAACAGGATGCTGCCGTTCGGTACCGCCGCCACCATAGAACACATCCCAGTTGCCGGATTGAAGCGTTTCGACAACGCCGGTCAGGCGTTCTGAAAACCCGTTTACGAAACTCACGTCGTCTTCCAGGATGAGAACGCTGCCGACGGCTTCTGCCTCCGCAAGCTTGAGAATGCCGAGGTGGCTAAGAAAGCAGCCACGTACTCCGGTGCTCATGAAAGGCCCGCGATCGTCCGGCTTGATTGCTTCGAACCATCTCACATTCTGCGCCGAGAACCCGATCGCGGCGAATTCGCGCATGAGATCGCGTTTTCTGTCGGGCCTCGATCGAAGGTTGATGACATAGATTAGTTCGAAATAATCAAGAACATGACCAGGCATGCGCGACCCCATACGGGCGAATACTCTATGGTGACGTTATTCTACAATATATACTGCCCGCAAGGCTGCCATCCGACTCATCATACTATCCTTTTGGCCGGGACCGCGGAGGCCTGCTCAGACGAGCACGTCCTGGTCCACCCGATCCTCGGTGCCGAAGAACTTCAGGTAACGCTGCACTTCCGCTGGATCGCCTGTGGCCTTCTGCGGATTGTCGGAAAGCTTGACCGCCGGCCGGCCGTTTGCGTCGCTCACCTTGCAGACGATCGAAATCGGGTTCAGCCCGGAAATCTCCGTCGGTGCGCAACCGGCGAAATCGTTGGTCAGGTTGGTTCCCCAGCCGAAGCTCATGCGAGCCCGGCCTTCGAAATGCTTGTAGGTGTCGATGATCGCATCGACGTCGAGGCCGTCGGAGAAGATCAGAAGCTTTTGACGGGGATCGCGGCCCATCTTCTTCCACCATTCGATGATCTTCTCGCCGCCTTCGATCGGCGGAGCGCTATCGGGTCGGAAGCCGGTCCAGTCCGCCACCCATTCCGGCGCGTCGCGCAGGAATGCAGCGGTACCGAAAGCGTCGGGCAGGACGATCAGCAGATTGCCGCCGTAAAGCTTGTTCCAGTCCCGTAGCACCTTGTAGGGAGCATTGCGAAGCTCAGCGTCCGTTTGAGCTAGGGCAGCAGCCACCATCGGCAGTTCGTGGGCGTTGGTGCCGACGGCTTCAAGATCGGAATCCATGGCCAGCAGCACGTTGCTGGTGCCCGTGAAGGCGTGGCCGATCCCTTCCTTCAACGCTTCCACGCACCAGCGCTGCCACAGGAAGCTGTGGCGCCGCCGCGTGCCGAAATCGGAAATCCGCAATCCGGGAAGCTCGCGCAGACGCTCGACCTTCTCCCACATCTTCGCCTTGGCGCGGGCATAGAGCACATCGAGCGTGAAGGGGCCAAGGGCGCGCATCGCGGAACGAGACCGCAGCTCATTGATGATGGCGAGCGCGGGGATCTCCCACATCGTGGTTTCTTTCCACGAGCCGTGAAAATCCAGGACATACTGCCCGTCCCGCTTGGACAGCTCGTATTCCGGCAGCTGGAAATGCGAGAACCAGGCGAGAAACTCCGGCTCGAAAATCTGCGCGCGCCCGTAGAAGCTGTTACCCGCCAGCCAGATCGTTTCTTTCTTGGAGAGCTTGAGCGTGCGCGCGTGATCGAGCTGTTCGCGCAGTTCGCCTTCGTCGATCTCTTCGGCGAGAAGCACGCGTTTGGTGCGGTTGATCACCGTGAAGGTCGCATCCACGTCGGGATAGAGCTTCCAGATCATCTGCAGCATCAGCAATTTGTAGAAGTCGGTGTCGATCAGGCTACGGACGATCGGATCAAGCTTCCAGGCATGATTGTAAACGCGCCGTGCAATATCCGTCTTTGCCATGAACTCCACCCATCCCCAAACCGATTGGGGGTGCGCCGGCAACCGGCGAACGGCAACCGGCTCGTTTGCCCTCTTATCGAAAAAACGGTTGATAATGTCTAGTGCAAATCAACCGCCACCCGAAAGGCGGGGCAGGGGTTGTTTAGTAGCCTGCCTCGCGGTCCACGACGAATTGCAGCGGTTCTCCGCGTTCAAAACGCGAAATCTGCGTTTCGACATGACGGAAAAGCGCGGTCTCTTCGGAGACTGCCGCGTCGTGTGGCGTGATGAAAACATTCTCGCAGGTCCAGAGCGGGTGGTCCGAGGGAAGCGGTTCCACCTCGAATACATCAAGCGATGCGCCGCCGAGGATGCCGGTCTCGATCGCAGAAACGATGTCGGCCTGCACCTGACTTTTCCCGCGCCCGGCATTGATGAAGACCGGCTTGCCGAGCGCGCCGCCTTGGCGAAGCTTGGCAAACAGTTGGGAATTGTAGAACGCAGTCGTATCCGGCGTCAGGGGCAGGAGGCCGACGAGGAAATCCGTCTTTGCCAGGAAGGCATCGAGCTCCGCGGCGTCGAACGTCTCGACGCCGTCGATCTGTTTGGCGGTGCGCGACCAACCGATGACGTTGAATCCCATCATCTTCAATTTGTGCAGGGCATCCTGGCCGAGCACGCCCAGCCCCATGATGCCGACGGTAATTTCGGCCGCTTCCGGAGGGATAAGCTTGCCCCAGATGCGGGCGCGCTGATCCTTGTCGTGCTGGTGCTGCTGCCGCAGGTGCATCAGGCATTGCATGACGACCCACTCGCTCATGCGCGTCGTCAGGCTGCGATCAACGAAACGGACGATCGGCACATCGGGAAGACCCGGCAGGTTCATGAAGCTGTCGACGCCGGCCCCGCCCGAGAAGATGACCTTGAGATTGGGTGCGCGCTCGAAGAGATCGGCGTCCGGCTTCCAGAGCAGCGCGTAGTCCAGCCCGCTCAGGTCACGCCCCTTCGTGGCAGGGTCTGCGATGTTGATACTGCCGCGATCCGAAAACGCGGTCTTCAGAATGCGGGCGACGCCGTCGGCATTGAACTTGAGGTCGACGAGAACGGGAGGTTTTGCGGACATGATCTTCTTTATTGATGAATCGCGGGGGTCGGTACGGCTTCGATGTGGAAGGCTGCAGCCATCAGGGCTTTCGTATAGTCTTCCCTGGGTGCACGGAAGATCTCGGCGGACGTTCCCTGCTCCACCACCTTGCCGGCGCGCATGACAATGACGTCGTTGGCGAGCGCCTTCACCACCTTGAGATCGTGGCTGATGAAGAGATAGGCGAGGTCGTGCTTCCTTTGCAGATCACGCAGGAGATCGACCACCTGGGCTTGCACGCTCATGTCTAGCGCCGATGTCGGCTCGTCCAGCATGACAAAGCGCGGTTTCAGAACCATCGCTCGCGCGATCGCAATGCGCTGGCGCTGGCCACCCGAGAATTCATGCGGATAGCGCCAGCGGGTGAGAGGATCGAGGCCAACCTCTTCCAGTGCCCAGCAGACGCGCTGGTCGCGCTCTTCGTAGGAGAGTGATCGCTCATGCACCTTGAGACCCTCGGCGATGATGTCGCCGACGGACATGCGCGGGCTGAGGGAGCCATAGGGATCCTGGAACACGACCTGCAGCTGGTTGCGCAGGGGGCGCATCTCGCTGAACGAATAGCTGTTTATATCCTTGCCGACGAAGCTGATCCGTCCCTGGGACGAAATGAGCCGCGTCAGCGCCAGCCCCAACGTCGTCTTGCCGGAGCCGGATTCGCCGACGACGCCGAGCGTTTGCCCTGCGCGCAACGAAAGATCGATACCGTCCACGGCCTTCACATGGTCGACGACCTTGCGCATCAGGCCGGCCTTGATCGGGAACCAGACGCGAATGTCCGATCCCTGCATGACGATCGGTTTCGTGTCGTCGGCGAGCGGTGGTTCGCCGCGCGGTTCCGAGGCCAGCAGATGGCGGGTGTATTCATGCTGCGGGTTGCTGAAGACGGCTTCGACCGATCCGGTTTCGACGATCTTCCCCTTGGTCATCACGCAGACGCGGTCCGCGAATTTCCGAACGATGCCGAGATCGTGGGTGATGAACAGCATGGACATGCCATGCTGCCCCTTCAACTGCCGCAGCAATTCGAGGATCTGTGCCTGCACCGTCACGTCGAGTGCCGTCGTCGGTTCGTCGGCGATCAGAAGTTCCGGGCGGTTGGCAAGCGCCATGGCGATCATCACACGCTGCCGTTGCCCGCCGGATAGTTCATGCGGGTAGGCCTTCAGGCGCTTCTCCGGCTCGCGTATCCCCACCTGGTTAAGCAGTTCGAGTACGCGCTTTCGCGCTGCCTGGCCGCTTACGCCCTGATGCAGTTCCAGAATTTCGGTGATCTGCTTCTCGATACTGTGCAGCGGATTGAGCGAGGTCATCGGCTCCTGGAAGATCATCGTGATGTCGTTGCCGCGCACGTCGCGCAACGCCTTGTCGGATGCCTTGAGAAGATCCTTGCCCTTGAAGAAGATCTCACCCGATGGATGGCTCGCCGATGGGTAGGGGAGCAGACGCAGGATCGAATTGGCCGAAACGGATTTCCCCGACCCCGATTCTCCGACCAGCGCGACCACTTCGCCCTTGTGGATGTCGAAGGAGACGTGATCGACAGCCAGCGATGTTTCTCCACCCTGGTGGAAGGCGACCGAAAGGTCGCGAACGGACAGCAATGGTTCCGACTTGTCGCTCATTGAAACGTCTTCCTTGGGTCGAAGGCATCACGCACGGCTTCGCCGATGAAGATCAGCAACGACAGCATGATCGACATGGTGAAGAAGGCCGTGAGGCCCAGCCACGGCGCCTGCAGGTTGGCCTTGCCCTGGGCGATCATCTCGCCCAGCGACGGCGAGCCGGGCGGCATGCCGAAGCCGAGGAAATCGAGCGAGGTCAGCGTGGTGATCGAGCCGGAAAGGATGAAGGGCAGGAAGGTCAGCGTTGCCACCATCGCGTTGGGAAGCAGGTGCCGCCACATGATCGTGCGGTTGCCGACGCCGAGCGCTCTCGCCGCCCTGACATACTCGAAATTGCGCGCCCGCAGGAATTCGGCACGCACGACGCCGACGAAGCCGACCCATGAGAAGAGCAGCATGATTCCGAGCAGCACGAAGAAGCCGGGCGGCAGGATCGCGGCGATGATCAAGAGGATATAGAGCACTGGCATCGACGACCATATCTCGATGAACCGCTGCAGCAGCAGGTCGGTCCAGCCGCCGAAATAGCCCTGGATCGCACCAGCCGTGACGCCGACGACCGCCGAGCAGATCGTCAGGACCAGCCCGAACAACACCGAAATGCGGAAGCCATAGATCACGCGAGCAAGCACATCGCGTGCCTGGTCGTCCGTGCCGAGCCAGTTGAGATTGCTAAGGCTGCAGCCGGGATCGTTGACGCCTTGCGGATAGCCGGAGCAGCGCTCCTCCTTGCTCATCATCCAAAAAGGCGCGGTCGGCGCCGAGTGCGGGATGTTGGAGTTGACCGAGCGGTAGGAGTAGCGGATCGGCGGCCAGATCATCCAGCCGTTGGCGTTGATCTCATCCGATATCACGTCGGAGCGATAGTCGGTTTCGGCCAGGAAGCCGCCGAACTTCTCCTCGGGATAGTTGACCAGCACCGGAAACAGGATCTCGCCCTTGTAGGAGGCAACGATCGGTCGGTCGTTGGCAATGAACTCGGCGAAGAGGGTGAGCACGAAAAGGACGAGAAACAGCCAGAGCGACCAGTAGCCACGCCTGTTCGCCTTGAAGTTCTTCCAGCGGCGCACGTTTGTAGGCGACAGCAGCCCCTTGCGCGGCGGCTTGACCGGCGTTGCGGTCGTCGGGTTTGCGGCGGTGTCCATCACACGTCCCTCCGCTCGAAGTCGATGCGCGGATCGATCCATGTGTAGATCAGGTCGGAGATCAGGCTGACGAACAGGCCGAGCAGCGAGAAGATGTAGAGCGTCGCAAACACGATTGGGTAGTCGCGGTTGACCACCGAGAGGTAGCCAAGTCGCCCCAGACCGTCGAGTGAGAAGATGTTCTCGATCAGCAGCGAACCGGTGAAGAAGGCGGAGATAAAGGCACCGGGAAAGCCGGCAATGATGATCAGCATGGCGTTGCGGAAGACATGGCCATAAAGCACTTGCCGCTCGTTCAGCCCCTTCGCCCGCGCCGTGACGACGTACTGCTTCTTGATCTCCTCGATGAAGGAGTTCTTGGTCAGCAGCGTCGTTGTCGCGAAGGCGGCCAGCGACAGCGAGATCAGCGGCAGTGCCAGGTGCCAGAAATAGTCGAGCGGCTTCTGCCACCAGGCCAGCTGGTCGAAATTGTCGGAGACGAGGCCGCGCAGCGGGAACCAGTCATAGAACGATCCACCGGCAAAGAGCACGATCAACAGGATGCCGAACAGGAAGCTCGGAACCGCGTAACCGATGATGATGATGCCCGAGGTCCAGACATCGAATGTCGAGCCGTCCTTCACAGCCTTGCGGATGCCGAGCGGGATCGAGATCCCGTAAGAGAAGATCATGATCCAGACGCCGAGCGACGCCGATACCGGCAACTTGTCCTTGATCAGGGCAAGCACCGTGGTGTTGCGGAAGAAGCTCTCACCGAAATCGAAGCGGATATAGTTCCACATCATCTCGCCGAAGCGCGTCAGCGGCGGCTTGTCGAAGCCGAACTGCTTCTCAAGCTTTTTGATCAGCTCCGGATCGAGCCCCTGGGCGCCACGATATTTCGAGCCGCCTTCGTCAAGCCCGCCACCGCCCATCAGGTCGCCGCCACCGCCGGAAAGGCGGGCATCCGCACCTTGGGCATCGCCGGTCAGCTGCGCGATCACCTGTTCGACCGGGCCACCCGGAGCGAACTGGATGACCGTGAAGGAAATGGCCATGATGCCGATAATGGTCGGGATCATCAAAAGCAGGCGGCGAAGAATATATGCTCCCATCAGCGAGCGGCCTCCAGGGAGTTCATGTGTCGTCCGTCCAGTCTATCGCCGCTCAATCCGCCAGCCTTCCTTTGCCGGTTCGCCCGGCTCTGCAATCTCGCCCCGAAGTGATTCGGGTCGCTCATTTGGAGCCCAGCCATTCGGCCAATGCAAGCCCACTCATTTTGCCGTCTTGGACCACCAGACGTCGGGGAAACCGGTCGAGTAGGTCGGCAGTTCGGCGGGCCTGTCGAACTTGTCCCAATAGGCGATCGGGATGTCGGAGCGATAATAGAGCGGCACGACATAGTGCCTCGCCAGCATCACGCGATCCATCGCCTTGATCGCCGCGATCTGGTCCTCGCGGCTCGGCGCGAAGATGATCATCTTGATCAGGGCATCGACGGCGGGATCGGCGATACCGGCATAGTTGCGCGAACCCTGCTGATTGGCCGAAGACGAGCCCCAGTAATCAGCCTGTTCGTTGCCGGGGTTCATCGTCTCGGCCCAGACATTCCAGATCATGTCGTAGTCGAAACTGCGGACGCGGTTGGTGTATTGCGAGGGATCGACAGTGCGCACCCGCGCATCGATGCCGATCTTGCGCAGCGCCTGGGTGTAGGGAACGGCCACGCGTTCCAGGGTCGGGCTGCTCAGGAGCACCTCGAAGGACAAGGGCTTGCCCGTCTTCGTGTTGACCATCTTGTTGCCCTGGATCGAGTACCCTGCGTCCTTGAGCAACGCGATCGCCTTGCGCAGGTTGTCGCGGCTCTTCTGCGGATCGCCGCCGACCGGGTTGCTGTAAGGCGTGGTGAAGATTTCCGGCGGCACCTTGTCCTTCAGGCCCTGCAGGATCTCAAGCTCGCGTCCCTCGGGCAGACCCGAGGACGCGAGTTCCGTACCAAAGAAGAAGCTGTCGACACGCTTGTAAGCGCCGAAGAAGACCGTGCGGTTCATCTCCTCGAAGTCAAAGGCATAGTTCAACGCTTCGCGTACCCGCTCGTCCTTGAAGATCTCGCGGCGCATGTTCGGCACCATCGCCTGCATGATGCCGGTCGCTCGCAGCGAGTTCGGCAACTCCTCGCGTTTGATGCGGCCGTCCTTGACGGCCGGGAAGTTGTAGCCCGTCGCCCAGCGGCTCGCCTGGTTTTCCTGCCAGAAATCGACGTTGCCCGCGCGGAAGCCCTCGAACTCGACATCCCGATCGCCAAAATAGGTGTAGGCGATAGTCTTGAAGTTGTTCTGACCGACATTGACGTTGATGTCCTTGCCCCAATAGTCGTCACGCAACTCGTAGCTGATCTTGGAGCCTGCGGAGAAAGCGCCGATCTTGTAGGGCCCGGACCCCATCACCGGTTCCAGCGTCGTCTTGGTGATGTCGCGCGGCTTGCCGTCGGGCCCGTTGGCTTCCCACCATGCCTTCGGCACGACCTGCAGCTGGCCGAGAATATTCGGCAGCTCCTTGTTACCCTTTTCGTCAAACGTGAACGTCACGTCCCGCTCGCCTGTTTTCTCGGCTTTGACCACGTGCCCGTAGTAGTTGGATAGCAGGGGATTGAGCTCTTTCGATTTCTCGAAGCTGAATACAACGTCCTCCGGCGTCACCGGGCTCCCGTCGGCCCACTTGGCTTCCTTGCGCAGCCGGAACGTCGCGCTCGAGATATCGTCGGGGTAGGAGAGGCCTTCCGCCAGCAATCCGTAGGAGGCGAGAAGCTCGTCGTCGGCGGATTTCATCAGGGTTTCGAAGACGAGCGTCAGCCCCGTCACGGTCTCGCCCTTGCTGAGCAGTGGGTTGAACGTGTCGAAGGTGCCTGTCGTCGACAGGTTGAGATTGCCGCCCTTGGGTGCATCGGGATTGACGTAGTCGAAATGCGTGAAGCCCGGCTTGTACTTCAGCTCGCTGATGACAGAGCTGCCGATGCGGAAATCCTGCTCCTGGGCCGCCGCCTGCAGAGGCAGGGCGATCGCGCCGAAAAGAGAAAAGACCAAACCAAGTTTCGACAACGCACGCACCATTCGCCAGCCCCAATTGTTTTGCTTTCGCCGAGAATAGGCGAAAAGCTGGCGAAAAACAGGTGAGGCTCAGGTTTTTATCCCGTTCGCGAAATCGTGACCGCGGGACAGCCGCGATCGTGGCTCAAGGGGTGGCTTCATCCAGCCTCTTGCGCAGCATTCCGCGAAGCTCGGTCACCATGCGCGGGTCGCCCGCGATATCGGGGTCATACGCCGCCGTGACGATGATGCGCAAAAGTTCAAGCACGAGGGCGGCCAGGAGATCCACGTCCTGTCCGATCGAAGGCACCGCAGTCCTGAGGAGCGCGGCAATATTGGCGCGGAGCTCGGCGCGCGACTTGGCCTTGCGGTCCTTAGGGATATCTCGACGCGCTGCAAGCACCGGGAACTCCGGATACTCGCCGAGGAAATTGCCGAGCCGTGCGAAAATCTCTTCGCCTATCTCGGCAGCACGCTTGCCGGCGACATCGTGCTGCAGGTCCAGCAGGATCGTGTTGAGCTGGCGCAGCCGTTCGATATGGAGTGCTTCGGCCAGCAGCGCCTTGGTCGGGAAGAACTGATAGAGCGAGCCGATCGATGACTTGGCCTCGGCGGCGATCTCCGTCATCGTCGCAGCTTCATAGCCTTTTTCGACGAAGACCTTGGCCGCGGCTTCCGTCAGGATGGCCACGCGTTCGCGGCCCCTCTGCTGTTTGGGTGAACGATTTGTAGTGTCAGTGCTTGATTTTTGTGAGGGCATCCTCATATTTCCAATTGTGAGGAAATCCTCATGTTTATCCCGGAGCCTTTCATGTCCCTTTATGATCCCAAGACAACAGCCCTGATCTCGATCGATCTGCAGGGCTTTATCATCACCAGACCCGTTGTGCCCCATTCCTCTCAGCAAGTCATCGACAACACAGCCGAGATCGCCAAGGCCCTCAAGGCTGCTGGCGGAACGACTATCTTCGTCACGATCGGATTCTCAACGGACTATGCGGATGCTGTCAACCAGCCGACCGACGAGCCGATCGCCTTCCCGCAAGGTGGCCTGCCGCCTGATGCCCTTCGCGAGCCACCGGAAATTGCGGCGCTAACCCCTGATGTTCGCATTACCAAGCATCAGTGGAGCGCGTTCTATGGCACCGAGCTTGATCTCCAGCTTCGCCGTCGCGGCATAAAGACGGTCATTCTGACCGGGATCGCCACGAATTTCGGTGTCGAGGCCACGATCCGCGATGCGTTTGCGCACAACTATGCGGTTTTGGCCGTCGAAGATGCGACGACGACCTTCTCGGCCGAAATGCACGCCTTTGCTTGCGAGCGGATATTCCCGCGCCTTGCCCGCGTCCGAAAGACGGCCGAAATTCTGGCCAATAACTGAAACCTAGCTGCTGCCTGACTCTGTCGGCGCGAGATCGTCGTTGAAAACATCGATTCACCAAAGTTGCTTTTCACGATAGATTCCAAGGCAAATCACTCGACCCCGGTCGACAGCAGTTCAGGACATGGCATGGCTTTCCGCATCGCCCAGACTTTCCACGCAATCGGTAAATTGGCGCTCGCCGGCGCGATAGGCGCAAGCCTGATCGCCGGCGATGTCGCAGCCCAGCAGAAGCAGCCAAGCCCGGGCAGCGCCAAGGCCATCTTTGGCGGTGTTGCGTTGCCGACGCAGGGCCCGGCGCAGCCTTACGGCTTTTATGCCAAAGGCTGCATGGCCGGCGCTGTGGCGTTGCCGACGGATGGGCCGAACTGGCAGGCGATGCGCCTCTCGCGCAACCGGCGCTGGGGCAACCCCGCGACCATCGCCTTGCTGGAGCAGCTTTCGCGCGACGCCGCGAAGTTTGACGGCTGGCCGGGTCTCCTCGTCGGCGACATCTCCCAACCGCGCGGCGGACCGATGTTCAATGGCCACGCCTCCCACCAGATTGGTCTTGATGCCGACATCTGGCTCACGCCGATGCCGTCGCACCGGATGAGCGCCGACGAACGCGAAACCTTGCCATTCACCACCATGCTGCAGAAGGATGCCTTCCTGACGATCAACCCGAACGTCTGGAGTGACTCACGCGCCCGGCTGCTCATGCGCGCGGCGAGCTATCCGCAGGTAGAGCGCATCTTCGTCAATCCGGCCATCAAGAAGAAGATGTGTGACACCTGGACTGGCGATCGCACCAATCTCGGCAAGCTTCGTCCCGAATACGGACATGACTCGCATTTCCATATCCGCTTGAAATGCCCGCCCGGCGTCGCTGGATGCAAGGCCCAGGCGCCGGTTGTCGCCGGTGACGGTTGCGATAAATCGTTGGCGTGGTGGTTCACCAAGGAGCCCTGGGCCGCCCCGAAGCCGCCCAAGTCCGGCACTAAACCCGTCAAGCCGCGCGAGGTGATGGTCTCGGACCTGCCGAACGCATGCGCCGCCGTTCTGGCCGCGCCATCGGTCGCCTCGGTTCGGGCCGCAACGTACGGCGGGGCGTCGGCGGCAGAAGCATTGACCGTTGCTCCCGCCGCCGAACCCGCAGCCGCATCGGACAATGCACTGCCCGCGATCGGCCCTGTGCCGGATGACAAGCCGTAAGGTTGAAATCTTGGCTTTGGGCACTCTTTCAAAGCCAAGTCTCTTCGTATAGAAGCGCTCAAATCGATTGAATTTTCGAATGGAGGTCTCCTTTTATGGCCAGTGGCAAATGCCTCGCATTGATTGCGCATGACCAGAAGAAGGACGACATGGCCGAGTTCGCTCGCCGCAATCGCAAGACGCTGGCAGCGAACTGGAAAATCGTCGCCACTGGAACGACTGGTGGCCGCGTTCTTGACGCCGCACCGGACCTCGACGTGACGCGACTGAAGAGCGGCCCACTCGGCGGCGACCAGCAGATTGGCGCCTTGATCTCGACCGGTGAGGTCGATGCGCTGATTTTCTTCGTCGATCCTTTGACCCCGATGCCTCACGATGTCGACGTCAAGGCGCTGATGCGACTTGCAATCGTCTATGATATTCCAATGGCACTCAACGAAGCGACGGCCGACAGGCTGATCGCAAATCTTCACGCTTAACCGGCGCGCATCAACGGAACCTGCCATGCACCAGATCGACAAAAGCGAAGCCTCTATGCCTTTCCCGATCCTGATCGGCGATATCGGCGGGACCAACGCCCGCTTTGCCATCATCGCAGATGCTGGCGCGGAACAGGTCAACTTCCCGAATCTCCGCACGGCCGAGTTCGAAACGATCGATGATGCCATCCGCGCGACCATTCTCGAAAAGAGCGCCATCAAGCCGCGCTCGGCCATTCTGGCGGTCGCGGGTCCGATCAGCGATGACGAAATTCCCCTGACGAACTGTGACTGGATCGTTCGTCCCCGGACGATGATCGAGGGTCTCGGCTTCGAGGACGTTCTTGTTGTCAACGATTTCGAGGCTCAGGCCTTGGCGATTGCCGATCTCTCGGACGAGAACCGGCAGCGTCTCGGCAGTGCGTCAGGTGAGATGGTGGCCTCCCGCGTCGTGCTTGGCCCCGGCACCGGCCTGGGCGTCGGCAGCCTCATTCACGCGCGAAACACCTGGATTCCCGTTCCCGGGGAAGGTGGGCACGTTGACCTGGGGCCGCGTACCACACGTGATCTGCAGATATTTCCGCATGTCGAGACGATCGAGGGTCGCGTGTCGGCCGAGCAGATCCTCTCCGGCCGCGGCATCGTCAATCTCTACCGAGCCATCTGCACTGCCGATGGCATCGATCCGCTTTACACCGATCCGGCAGACATAACGTCACACGCGCTGGCCGGAACCGATCACGTGGCCGTTGAGACGATCGCGCTGTTTTCGACCTATCTCGGCCGTGTCGCTGGCGACATGGCGATGATCTTCATGGCGCGCGGCGGTGTGTTCCTCTCCGGTGGCATCTCCCAGAAGATCTTGCCGGCCCTGATGAAGCCTGAGTTCCGGGCCGCCTTCGAAGACAAGGCGCCGCATTCCGCTCTGCTGTCGACCATCCCGACCTATGTCGTTACCCATCCTCTCGCGGCGCTGGCCGGCTTGTCTTCCTATGCCCGCAAACCGGAGAGCTTTGGTGTCTCGACCGACGGCCGCCGCTGGCAGCGCTAGGCTACTCTAGCCAAACCGGCGCCAATTCTCTATAGAGCCGCACGAGCGCAGGCCGCATTGCGGCTTGCTTGTCCGAGACAGGAAGCCAGATTTTTGCCTTCACCCGACACCTCGCCGAGCCATATTGATAGCAGTACGGTCACTGCCGTTCTGAAGCGCGTCATCGCTGAAAATGGCCGCGACCACATCTGGGGCTATGCGATCGCCATTGTCTGCCTGGTGATTGTGGCGCTATCGACGTCGTTTACAGCCTGGATCATGAAGTCGGTCATTGACGAGGCGTTCGCCAATCGCCGTGCCGATGTCGTCTGGATCATCTGTCTGTCGATCTTCGTCGCATTTGTGCTGCGCGGCTTTGCCGGCTACATCCAGGCGGTGACGCTTTCGAAGATCGGCAACAACATCGTTGCGCGCTACCAGCGGCGCCTCTATGCGCATCTGATGACGCTGTCCGTCGGGTTTTTCACCGAAGCGAGATCAGCGCGGATCGCGGCACAGGTCAGCCAGAATGTCAGCGGTATCCGCGACGTCCTCAACCTGACAGTCACGTCGACCGCGCGTGACATGTTGACTTTCGTCTCTTTGCTCGGCGTGATGGTTTACCAGGATCCGTTGCTCAGCTGTGCCGTGCTGGTCCTTGCGCCGCCCCTGTTGCTAGCACTGCGTTATCTTTCGAAGCGCCTGCGTCAGGTCACCAAGGAGTCGATCCACCTGAACAGCCACGTGCTTGGCGCGATGCAGGAGACAATTCAGGGGATCTCCATCGTCAAGGCGTTTACGATGGAAGCCGAGCTGGAACGCAAGATCAACAAGATCATCGCGGCTGCCGAAGGCCGCTCCAACAAGATCGCTCGCCTGTCGGAGCGCAACGCGCCGATGACCGAGAGCTTTGCAGGTCTCGCCGTCGCCAGCGTGCTTGCTTATGCAGCGTACCGAGCGATCTATAACAACGTGCCGCCGGGCGCGTTCTTCTCCTTCGTCACGGCGCTGCTACTTGCCTATGACCCGGCCCGCCGCTTGGCGAAACTGCAGGTGCAGATGGAGCGCGCCGCTGTCAATGCGCGCATGATCTACGAGCTCCTCGACATGCAGCCACGCCAGCGCGACCTGCCGGATGCCAAGCCGCTGGTGGTGACGGAAGCCCGGATCGAGCTGCGCGACGTGGCTTTCGCCTATGGCAACGACGACGTTCTGAACGGCGTCAATTTTGTCGCCGAGGGCGGCAAGACGACCGCGCTGGTCGGCCCGTCCGGCGCTGGCAAGTCGACGATCATCAACCTCATTCCCCGCTTCTACGATCCGAAGTCCGGGCAGATTCTGATCGATGGCCAGGATATCGCGCATGTGACCAAACAGTCACTGCGCGAGCAGCTGGCCTATGTCTCGCAGCAGCCCTACCTGTTCGAAGGCTCGATCCGCGACAACATCCGCTACGGCCGCCCCGACGCGACCGATGCCGAGATCGAGGAGGCGGCCCGGCTCGCTTATGCTCACGATTTCATTCTTGCTCAGCCGGAAGGCTATGACACGCCGGTCGGCGAAAACGGCGTGACGCTTTCGGGCGGCCAGCGCCAGCGCCTGTCGATCGCGCGTGCGCTGGTGCGCAATGCGCCGATCTTGCTGCTCGACGAAGCCACCTCGGCGCTCGATACGGAATCGGAAGCGGCGGTGCAGAAGGCGCTTGACGAAGCCATGACCGGCCGCACCGTGGTCGTCATCGCCCACCGGCTGTCGACGGTGGTGCGCGCCGACAAGATCGTCGTGATGCAGCAGGGCCGCGTGGTCGAAGAGGGCAATCATGAGGCGCTTGCGCAGCGCCGCGACGGTCTCTACGCTCGCCTCAACAATCTGCAGAGGCCTGCGGCCTCGGATACGAACTGATAGAAATTTAGGACAGCCTGAGATGAGCGATGCTGCGATGAAGCTGGTGGTGGTTGGTGCAGCAGGTCGCATGGGGCAGGCGCTCATTCGGTTGGTCCACGAGATCGATGGCGTGACCCTTCATGCCGCCGTCGCCCGCCCGGGCTCGGCCTTCGTCGGCAAGGATGCCGGCGAGATCGCAGGCCTCGGCCCGAACGGCATCATCATCGGCGACGATCCGCTGGCGGCTTTCCTGCACGCCGACGGCGTCCTGGATTTCACCACGCCGGCGACGACCAACGAATTTGCAGCACTCGCAGCCCAGGCCCGCATCGTCCATATCATCGGCACGACCGGATGCTCGACCGAGGACGAAGCGAAGATCGCAGCTGCCGCCCGTCACGCCCGCATCGTCAAGTCGGGCAACATGGGCCTCGGCGTCAATCTCTTGAGCGTCCTTGTCGAACAGGCCGCTCGCGCGCTCGATCCCGCCGATTGGGATGTCGAAGTTCTCGAAATGCACCACAAGCGCAAGGTCGATGCCCCCTCGGGCACCGCGCTGCTTCTGGGTGAAGCGGCTGCCAAGGGGCGCGGCATCGATCTCGCCACCCATTCCGTACGCGTCCGCGATGGCCACACAGGCCCGCGCGAAGCTGGCACGATCGGTTTTGCCACGCTGCGCGGCGGCTCGGTTATCGGCGAACATTCGGTCGTTTTCGCCGGCGAAGGCGAGCTGGTCACCATGTCGCACAGCGCCGGCGATCGTTCGATTTTCGCACGCGGCGCCATCAAGGCCGTCCTTTGGGCGCGCGACAAGAAACCCGGTCTCTATTCCATGCTCGACGTGCTCGGGCTTTCCCAACACTGATCTATTTTGGAGGCATTTTTCATGAGCGGTACCCTCGTCCTCGTTCGTCACGGCCAGAGCGACTGGAACCTGAAGAACCTTTTCACCGGCTGGAAGAACCCTGAACTGACCGAGCTCGGCGTTCAGGAAGCCAACACCGGCGGCAAGGCGCTTGCCGATTACGGCATCAAGTTCGACATCGCCTTTACGTCTGATCTGAAGCGCGCCCAGGACACGCTGAAGATCATCCTCGACAACGTCGGCCAGACCGGTCTGCAGACGATCAAGGACCAGGCGCTGAACGAGCGCGACTACGGCGATCTTTCCGGCCTCAACAAGGACGACGCCCGCGCCAAGTGGGGCGAGGAGCAGGTCCATATCTGGCGCCGCTCCTACGACGTACCGCCTCCGGGCGGCGAAAGCCTGCGCGACACCGGCGCCCGCGTCTGGCCGTACTACCTGACGGAAATCCTGCCCCGCGTGCTGCGCGGCGAAAAGGTGCTGGTCGCCGCTCACGGCAACTCGCTGCGCTCGCTGGTCATGGTGCTCGACCGCCTGACCAAGGAACAGATCCTCGGCGTCAACCTCGCGACCGGCGTTCCCATGGTCTACAAGCTCAACGCCGACTCCACCGTTGCGTCCAAGGAAGTGCTCGGCGACATGTCCGGCGCTCACTAAATATCGATTGCGCCGCGCATCGTTTGCTGCGCGGCGCTTTTCCAACCTGACGGTATTGGCTTTTCAGCCTTTTGACGTGTCCGTAGCCTGAGGCGCCTTCTTCCGCGCCGCCTCGAAGTCAGGCAGGCGATTGGCGATCCACTGCCAGAGCGTCACTACCTCCACCAGAAGCTCGCCGCCGAGCGGCGTCAGTTCATACTCCACCCGTGGCGGCACCTGCGGATAGAGTGTGCGCGTCACCAGTCCATCGCTTTCGAGGGTCCGCAGCGTTTGCGTCAAAACCTTCTGGCTGATGCCTTCCACCCGTTCCAGAACGCGCGAGAAGCGCAACGGCCCCTTGGCTTCCGCCAGGATGTGCATCACCCGCAGCGGCCATTTGGCGCTGGCACGTTCCAGCATCTCGCGGGCCAGCGCATCCTGCGCATCGGTCAGCGTCCCGCAGAAATCGAATGTACCGTCGGGCAAGTCAGTTACCATTAGGTATGTATAGCTCCATTGGGTACCTTCTTTCAAGATGAAACCGACTTGCCTATATGCTGTTGCGACGGATCAAGGAGATTTTGGATGTCACAGGTTTGGTTGATTACAGGCAGTTCGCGCGGCCTTGGCAGGGCGCTTGCGGAAGCGGCGCTGGCAGCAGGGCATAAACTGGTCGCGACCGCGCGCGATCCTTCGCAGCTTCAGGACATCAAGCAGCGCTACGGCGGCAATGTCTTGACGATTCCTCTTGATGTGACCGATGAACAATCGGCGGCATCAGCCGTAAAGGCAGCTGTGGATGCGTTCGGTCGCCTCGACGTGCTCGTGAACAATGCCGGTTATGGCGATGTTGGATCGATCGAGGACACCAGCCTCGCCGATTTCCGCGCCCAGATCGAGACCAATCTGTTCGGAACGATCATCGTCACCAAGGCGGCGCTGCCGCTGATGCGCGAGCAGGGCTCCGGCCACGTCATCCAGGTCTCCTCCGTCGGCGGTCGCATCGGCCCTGCCGGCCGCGCACCCTATGCGTCGGCAAAATGGGGCGTCGAAGGCTTCTCGGAAGTGCTGTGCCGGGAAGTCGGCCCGCTCGGCATCAAGGTGACGATCATCGAGCCCGGCGGCTTCCGCACCGATTTTGCCGGCGCCTCCACCACGCTCCGCGAAGGGCGCCCGGAATATGAAGGCACGGTCGGCAAGATGGCCCGCTACCAGCGCGACTACAGCGGCAAACAGCCGGGGGATCCCGCAAAGGCGGCCGCTGCGATCATCCATGTCGCCGGTGTGGCTGAGCCGCCGCTACGCCTGCTGCTCGGCAGCGATGCAGTGCGTGGCGTCGAGCAGAACGACGCGGCACGGGCCAGCGAGCATGCCGCTTGGCGCGACCTCAGTGTTTCCACAGACTTCGAGCCCGGCGCCGGTGCCGGAAAGTTTCCGTGGGAAGCCGGGAAATAACGACCGGCCCTGTCATCGATGCCGGAGACCTTTCCCGGCATCGGCCTGACCTAGTTCTCGATCGTGAACTGCACCCGATCCGCAGCAAACCGGCTGATCGCATATTGCACTGGCACGCCTTCGAGGTCGGTGTTGACGGCCTTGGTGATCAGCAGGATCGCGCCGGGCGCCAGTTCGAGTGCTGCGGTATCGGCCTCATCGGCATGGATGGCGGTGATCTCCGTCGTCGAGCGCACGTAGTCTGATAGTCCAAGCTCGGCAAAGGCCTTGGTGATCGATTCCGTCCGCTTGTAGACGTCGGGCATACCGCCGAAGCGCGCGGCTGGAAACCACGCTGTCGCGCAGGAGACCGGGCGGCCGTCTGCCTTGCGCACCGTTTCCATGCGCACGACAGGCTCGCCCGGCCGGATCTTCAACCCACGCGCCACGTCCGCGTCAGCCTTCTCCTCCGAATGGGAAAGCAGCAGCGCGCGCATCTCGCGCGCCTGTTCGCCGATGCCTGATGTAAACCGGGTGCGCTTGGTGATCGGAAAGTTCAGCCGCTCCTTGCGCTCGATCAGCGTGCCGCGTCCCTGCACGGCGCGCACGATACCCTCCTGGGCAAGGGCAGCGATCGCGCTTCTGACCGTATGCCTGTTGACGCCGAACTGCAGTGCCAGCACCGTCTCCGGCGGGACCATGCCGGTCTCGTCATAGGCGCCGGCGCTGATCGCCTGGCGAATGCGGTCGGCGATCTGCCGCCATAGAGCCACGCCCGTCTGTCTTTGTACCTGCCCAGCCATTTTACCCCTTGATGTCACACGCTTGTCATGTCGCCGATTTAAGCGTAACCATATCTTGTATAGTTGTCTATATCAATAGACATTTAAAGGATGTGGCGATGACCTTAGCGGAAAAGAATGAGCCGGCGGCAGGTGGGCGCAAACGCGTCGTCGACCTGCTTGCGCGTGCGGAGCGGCAGGAGCTGGTCGCGGCTTGGGAGAAGCTCGCGGAAAAGCCGGCGGTCCAGCCTGTGCGCGGACCGGAAACGGGCCTCGTCATGGTCCGGGGCCGGATGGGCGGCGGCGGTGCGCCGTTCAACCTCGGTGAGGTGACGGTGACCCGCGCCACCGTGCGCCTTGCCTCGGGCTCCGTTGGTCATGCCCAGGCGCTCGGCACCGATCGTGAGAAGGCCAGGCTTTCCGCCATCTTCGACGCCCTCTGGCAGGAGCAGGCGACGCAATCCTTCGTCGAGCAGGCGCTTCTGCAGCCGATCGCCGCCCGCGTGGCCGATGCCGATCGCCGCAAGGCCGATGAGACGGCGGCAACCCGCGTCGATTTCTTCACCATGGTTCGCGGAGACGACTGATGAGCCTCAAGACGGAAGTTCTGACTGGGGGCTTTGCCGAGCCGGTCTTCCACGCCCAGAGCGTGTTCAAGCTGATGATGGATGCGATGGCGCGTCCGGGCACGATCCAGACGGTCTCCCCCGATGCTTTGCCGCCGGCCCCCCTCGGCGTTGCAGCAGGTGCGATCGCGCTGACGCTCTGCGACCATGACACGCCCGTCTGGCTGTCATCGGGGCTCGCAAAATCCGCCGTGCCGCAATGGCTCGGCTTCCACACCGGCGCGCCTGTCACGCCGGAGAAGGCCGAAGCGCGCTTCGCCTTCGTCGAAGCCGGAACGCCGCTGTCGTCCTTCGGTCTCTTTGCCGCCGGCACGCAGGAATATCCGGACCGTTCGACGACACTGGTCATCGAACTGGCGGATATCGAAGGCGGCCGCAAGCTGGCGCTGGTGGGCCCCGGCATCAAGACCGTCACCGACATCGCGCCGCTCGGCCTGCCCGACACGTTCCTGCGCCTCTGGACGGATAACCGCGCCCTCTTCCCGCGCGGCATCGACATCGTGCTGACCTCGGGCAGCCGGTTCGTCTGCCTGCCGCGCACCACCAAGATCACCGCAACGGAGATGTGACCCATGTATGTTGCTGTCAAAGGGGGCGAAGCCGCCATTGCCAACGCCCATCGCCTGCTGGCGGATCGCCGTCGCGGTGACCGTTCGTTGCCGGCTATCGGTATCGACCAGATTGTTGCGCAGCTGGCGCTGGCGGTCGATCGCGTCATGGCTGAAGCCTCGCTCTACGATCGTACGCTTGCCGCTCTCGCCGTCCGCCAGTCGCGCGGCGACATGATCGAGGCGATCTTTCTGCTTCGCGCCTATCGCACGACGCTGCCGCGCTTCGGCTATAGCAAGCCGGTTGATACCGCCCGCATGAAGATCGAGCGCCGCGTCTCCGCCACCTACAAGGATCTGCCGGGCGGCCAGTTGCTCGGCCCGACCTTCGACTATACGCATCGCCTCCTCGATCCGTCGCTGCTATCAGACGAAGCCGTCGAGGAGCCGACACTCCGTGATGCCGAATCCGGCCGCGTCATGCGCGTTTCGGAAATTCTCGCGCAGGAAGGCCTGATCGAAGGCGATGGCGAGATGCCCGAGGATCACGAGATCGGCGACCTGACCCGCGAGCCGATGGAATTCCCGATGACCCGCGATCTGCGCCTTCAGGCGCTCGCCCGTGGCGATGAGGGCTTCCTTCTGGCGCTCGGTTATTCCACGCAGCGCGGCTACGGCCGCAACCATCCCTTCACCGGCGAAATCCGCATCGGTGAAGTCGAGGTCGAATTCGATGTTCCCGAACTCGGCTTTGCCGTCTCGCTGGGCACCATCCAGGTGACGGAGTGCCAGATGGTCAACCAGTTCAAGGGTTCGTCCAAGGCGCCGCCGCAGTTTACCCGCGGCTACGGCCTGGTGTTCGGCCAGAGCGAGCGCAAGGCGATGTCGATGTCGCTCGTCGATCGTGCGCTACGCGCCGAAGAACTCGGCGAGGACATCACGGCTCCGGCACAGGACGAGGAATTCGTCATCTCGCATGCCGACAACGTCCAGTCGACCGGCTTCGTCGAGCATTTGAAGCTGCCGCACTATGTCGACTTCCAGGCGGAACTCGATCTGGTCCGCCGCATGCGCACCGAATTCGAAGCCAACCGCATCGGCGGCGATGACACCATCAAGGAGGCTGCGGAATGACCGACCTAGCCAGCTACAATTTCGCCTATCTGGACGAACAGACGAAGCGCATGATCCGCCGCGCGATCCTGAAGGCGATCGCCATGCCCGGCTATCAGGTGCCCTTCGCCTCCCGCGAAATGCCGATGCCATACGGCTGGGGAACCGGCGGCGTGCAGGTCACGGCCTCGATCATCGGGCCGGATGATGTCCTCAAGGTCATCGATCAGGGCGCCGACGACACGACCAACGCGGTCTCGATCCGCGCCTTCTTCCAGAAGGTCGCGAATGTCGCGGTGACGACGCATACCAAGGATGCGACGATCATCCAGACCCGCCACCGCATCCCGGAAGAAAAGCTTGGGCCCAAACAGGTGCTCGTCTACCAGGTTCCGATTCCGGAACCGCTCCGCTTCCTCGAGCCGCGCGAGACCGAGACCCGCAAGATGCACGCGCTTGAGGAATACGGCCTTATGCATGTGAAGCTCTATGAGGACATCGCGCACAACGGCCGCATCTCCAAGACCTACGCCTATCCGGTCAAGGTTGCCGGCCGCTACGTTATGGACCCGTCGCCGACGCCGAAGTTCGACAATCCGAAAATGCACATGTCAGATGCACTGCAGCTCTTCGGGGCAGGGCGCGAGAAGCGCATCTATGCCGTTCCGCCCTATACCGAAGTCGTCAGCCTCGATTTCGACGACTACCCCTTCGAGATCCAGCGCTTCGGCAAACCCTGTGCGCTTTGCGGCGCCGAAGAGGTCTACCTCGACGAAGTCATTCTCGACGACAAGGGCGGACGCATGTTCGTCTGCTCCGACACCGACCATTGCGAAGACCGCTGCGCCCACGGGCATACCGGCGAGATGTTGGCACCGGGCCGGGAGGCGGCGGAATGAACCTGACCAACCACAAAGACCCCTCCCCAACCCCTCCCCACAAGGGGGAGGGGCTTCCTCGGCGCTTGCCGCAGGTTTTCTCCCCCCTTGTGGGGGAGATGGCCGGCAGGCCAGAGGGGGACTTTAGCCGCATGTTCAAACGGAAGACATCGCCATGACCGACACCCCGCTTCTCAAAGTCAATGACGTCTCGAAGTTTTACTGCAACCGCATCGGCTGCCGGAATGTCTCCTTCGAACTCTGGCCCGGCGAAGTGCTTGCCATCGTCGGCGAATCCGGCTCAGGCAAGACCACGCTGCTCAACTGCATCTCGACCCGGCTGATGCCGACGACAGGCAGCGTCGAATACCACATGCGAGACGGCGCCTATCGCGACCTCTACCGCATGAACGAGGCCGAGCGTCGCTTCCTGATGCGCACCGACTGGGGTTTCGTGCATCAGAATCCGGCTGACGGTCTGCGCATGACGGTCTCGGCCGGAGCCAATGTCGGCGAGCGTCTGATGGCGATCGGTGACCGCCACTACGGCAATATCCGCTCCACCGCCATCGATTGGCTGCAGCGCGTCGAGATCGACGAAGGCCGTATCGACGACCAGCCGCGCGCCTTCTCCGGCGGCATGCGCCAGCGTCTGCAGATCGCCCGCAACCTGGTGACCGGCCCACGCCTGGTGTTCATGGACGAGCCGACCGGCGGCCTCGACGTGTCGGTGCAGGCCCGCCTGCTCGATCTTGTTCGTGGCCTCGTCAACGATCTCGGCCTTGCCGCAATCATCGTCACCCACGACCTCGCCGTCGCGCGTCTGCTGTCGCACCGCATGATGGTGATGAAGGATGGCCATGTCATCGAGCACGGGCTGACCGATCGCGTGCTGGACGATCCGCGCGAGCCGTACACGCAGCTCCTCGTTTCCTCCATCCTGCAGGTCTGATCGCGAATGCCGTTCTGACTCCGGCTACCGGTGTCCGCGGCAAGCGAAAATAAGGAAAGAAATCATGGCAACGCCACTCGTTGTTTCTGAAGTCGTCAAGAGCTTCACCATGCACCTGCGCGACGGCATCAAGCTGCCCGTCGTTTCGGATGTATCCTTTTCCGTAGCCTGCGGGGAATGCGTCGTCCTCGGCGGCCCGTCCGGTATCGGCAAGAGCTCGCTGCTGAAGATGATCTACGGCAACTATGCCGTGGATAGCGGCCAGATCCTCATCAAGCATCACGACAAGATCGTCGATCTCGCGACCGCCGATCCGCGCACCGTCATCGCCGTTCGCCGCGATACGCTCGGCTATGTCAGCCAGTTCCTGCGCACCGTCCCGCGTGTTGCGGCGATCGACGTGGTGGCCGAGCCGCTGGTCGCTCGTGGCGAAAAGGCGGAAACGGCGCGCGAGAAGGCGGCAAACCTTCTCTCGAAGCTGAACCTGCCGGAAGCGCTCTGGCAGCTTCCGCCGGCCACTTTCTCCGGCGGCGAGCAGCAGCGCGTCAACATCGCCCGCGGCTTCATCACGGAGCATACCGTCTTGCTGCTCGACGAGCCGACCGCCTCGCTCGACGCCAGGAACCGCGCCGTCGTCGTCGGCATGATCGAGGAGAAGAAGAAGGCGGGCGTCGCCCTTCTCGGCATCTTCCACGATGAGGAAGTGCGCGAGGCCGTCGCCGACCGCATTCTCGACGTCCAGAAGTTTTCGCCGCGAAAGGCAATCGCAGCATGAGCCGCAAGATTGGCCTCGAACCCTATTTCCATGAAACGGCATCCGTGAAGAACGCCACCTTCGGCCGCTTCACAGAGGTCTCGGAGCGTTGCCGCATCGAGGAAGTCGAGTTCGGCGACTATTCCTATGTCATGCAGGATGGCGCCATCTGGTGCGCGACGATCGGGAAGTTCGTCAACATCGCCGCTTCGGTGCGCATCAATGCCACCAACCACCCGACCTGGCGCGCAACGCTGCACCACTTCACCTATCGCGCCGCCGATTATTGGCCGGATGCCGATATGGAGACCGACTTCTTCGAATGGCGCCGCTCGAACCGCGTCGTCATCGGCCACGACGTCTGGATTGGCCATGGCGCCACTATCCTGCCCGGCGTCACGGTCGGCAATGGCGCTGTCATCGGCGCCGGTGCCGTCGTCTCCAAGGATGTCGCGCCCTACACGATCATCGGCGGCGTCCCGGCCAAGCTGATCCGCGAGCGCTTCCCGAAGGAGGTCGGCGAGCGCATGGACAGGCTCGCCTGGTGGGACTGGGAGCACGATCGCCTGCGCGTTGCGCTGGCCGATTTCCGCGCGCTGAGCGCCGAAGATTTCCTCGCCCGCTACGAAGCATGATCGGGCGCCCCTAAGAGGGGCGCTCATCCGGCCCCGGAGCTTGGCCGCCCAAAAATCGGCCGACCGACCTCCGTTCCTCACGGCTCGCCCGGGCGCTAAAAACATGCAGCCGACGAAGCATCGGCGCACTCCATTGTCATAATAGTCGCGTCTGTCTCTGCTAGGAAAGAACAGGAGACGAGCCTGTTTACCGCAAGGATAACCATGCGTCTTGGCCGTGGATGAGCTGGCGCGAATGCCAGTTCCTGTAAGAATCGGAAACACATTGTGACTAAGTCGTTACAAAAGCTACAATTTTCCAGCTTGTCTCAGAATCGTACTTCATGGATATTAGACTGATCTTGAGGAAGTCGTCATGATCAGAATGATTGAAGATCCGGCGGAATTGGCCGGCGAAGATATCACTGGCAAGTATATTCTGCGCAAGCTGAACTATCATTGGTTCGCTTACGGTAAAGCTGCGATCGTGACGGCCTGCAAGGGCACGATCCTGGAGCTGGATCGTGAGGAAACGGTCTATTCCGAACAGTGGGGCCGTCGCGCCTATACGGGCACCGGTAAGCGGTATCCGGGCGGTATCTGTCCGATATCGGCGGTCGCCTGCGTCTGCGATACCCCGGACGAGGTAAATGCCGTCATCCAGCTCGATGTCGACGCGCAGGAAGAGTTCTATCGGCTGATCGCCAAGACGGAAGCTAGAGTTCGCGCTCTTGCATCTACGTCGGAGAATACGGTGTTTCTGGCTGCTGCCGAATAGGTCAGGCGTTCCGGACGGCTCGGTATAAAACCGGGCCTCCCGCGATCTATCCCTCGCGGATGGATGTCACAAGGCGCAAATGATCGATAACACCGACACTATCCTGTTCCCTGAAAGTATCGCTGCCGCGCACACCCTCCACGTCTTCGCCGATGGTTGCTACGAACCTGTATCAGGGGAGGGTGGCTGGGCATTCGCGGTCTATCGCGACAACGCAGAAGTCGCTTCCGGCTTTGGCGGCGTCAAGGACACCGCCAACAATACCACCGAACTGATTGCGTTGCTCGAAGCCGTGATCTGGATCAACGGCAACGCCACGGAGGAAACAGTCGTCGTCTGGTCTGACTCGGCTTACGCCGTCAGAGGCTGCAATCAATGGCGCCACATCTGGAAGAACAACGGCTGGAAGAAGATAAGCGCCAACACAAAAGTCCGAAGCCGAACCATCGCAAATCCGGATGTCTGGAAGGCGATTGACGGTCAGCTGTCCCGCAATCCCCTGCTGACCATCGCCTGGTGCAAGGGTCATTCGGGCCTTGCCGGCAACGAGCGCGCGGATGAACTCGCAGAACGCGGCCGCCTGTCGTTGCGTGGCAAAGGTATCGGATGAAGGTTGAGCAGCTCCGCCCGCGTGGCGAAGCCGCTGAGGCGCTAGCGCTTGCCGTATCCACCCGGTGTCGGCGTTGTCACGATCACCGCGTCGCCGGCCTCAAGGACCGTCTGGTCACAGGCATTCAGCATTTCCACCTGTCCGTCCGCACGGCGAACTGCCGTGCTCCCCGTTTGACCGTCCTCGCCACCGTCCAGCCCGCGTGGTGGGTGTGAGCGGTGTGACGACAGGATAGCGCACTCCATCTTTTCCAGGAAGCGGATCGTTCGGCTGGTGCCGTCGCCCGCCGACCAGCGCCCTTTGCCGCCCGAACCTTGCCGGATGTGAAAGTCCTCGAGCAGCACAGGGAAGCGGAGTTCGAGAACCTCAGGATCGGTAAGCCGTGAATTGGTCATGTGCGTATGGACGCCCGACGTTCCGGCGAACCCGCGCCCGGCATTTGTGCGGCCGGCAGGCGATCCGGAGCAGATCGTTTCGTAATATTGGTACTTTTCGTTGCCGAAGGTGAGGTTGTTCATCGTGCCTTGCGCATTGGCGAGTGAGCCCAGTGCCGAAAACAAGGCATTCGTAACGTGCTGCGAGGTCTCGACGTTGCCGGCGACCACAGCCGCCGGGTAGGCCGGCTTCAGCATGCAGCCATCGGGTATGATGATGTTGATCGGGCGCAGGCAACCGGCGTTCATCGGGATCATGTCTTCGACCATGACACGGAAGGCGTAGAGAACGGCAGCGCGCGCGACCGGCTCCGGCGCGTTGAAGTTGTTCTTCATCACCGGCGAGGTGCCGGTGAAGTCGACCGTCGCCTCGCGCTTCTGGCGATCGACGGTGATCTTCACCTTGATCACCTGTCCCGTATCGGTCGGGTATTCGCATTCGCTTTCATCGGGCAACAGCGACAGAACGCGCCGCACGCTCTCGGCGGCGTTGTCCTGAACATGACCCATATAGGCCTGCACGACATCGAGCCCGAAGTGCGAGACCACCTTGCGCAGTTCGGCAACGCCCTTCTCGTTGGCGGCAATCTGCGCTTTCAGATCAGCAACGTTCTGGTGCGGGTTGCGCGCTGGAAACGGATGATCCTGCAGCAGGTGGCGAAGCTCGGCTTCACGGAATTTGCCCCGTTCGACCAGCTGGAAATTGTCGAACAGCACGCCCTCCTCGTTGACGGTCGTCGCCAGCGGCGTCATCGAGCCGGGCGCCGTGCCGCCGATATCGGCGTGATGTCCACGCGAGGCGACGTAGAACAGGATGTCCTTGTCGGCGTCGTCGAACACAGGGGTGACGACGGTGATGTCAGGAAGATGGGTGCCGCCATTGTACGGCGCGTTGAGCGCGAATACGTCGCCGGGTCGAATATTGCCCGCGTTCAAGCGGATGATGGTCTCGACCGACCGGTCCATCGAGCCGAGGTGGACCGGCATGTGCGGTGCATTGGCCACCAGCGCGCCGGTGTGGTCAAAAACGGCGCAGGAGAAGTCGAGCCGTTCCTTGATGTTGACCGAATAGGCGGTGTTCTGCAGCGTCACGCCCATCTGCTCGGCGATCGACATAAAGAGATTGTTGAATACCTCGAGCATGACGGGATCTGCCTCGGTGCCGAGGGCGGCCTGTCTGCGCTTCTTTTCCACCCGCCGCATGACGACGTGGTCTTTGGCGCTGATCGTCGCCTGCCAGCCGGGCTCGACCACGATGGTCTGGTTCTTCTCGACGATAAGCGCCGGGCCGTTGAGGCGATATCCGGGCCGAAGGGAGCCGCGCATGAAGATGCCAGCCTGATGCCAGGCGCCCTCGGTGAAGAGCGGCCGCGTTTCTGAAGCCGCTGCCTCGATATCCTCGATCGGCGCATCGCGTTCACTCAAGCCTCGCTCGCGACTGTCCTGCCCCTCGACGGCCACCAGTTCGACGATCATCGCCTTGTCGTCGTAGATGAAGCCGAATTGCGCCTTGTGGGCTGCCTCGAAGTCGAGGCGCGCCTGTTTCAGAGAGCCGCTCTCGAAGCCGACCGGAAGCGCGGTATCGGTTCCGTCATAGCGCAGGTGCAGGATCGGGCGGGTGCGCGTCTCGGCTTCCGGCACACCCTGGCTCGCGAGCTCCGCGTGGACGTTCTCGCGCAATTCGCCAATCAATACCTCGACCGCCGTCAGTGTCTCCGGCACGAGCGGCTTTATCAACGCCTGCTGGCGCGTCGCGAAGACCGAGGACAAGCCGATCCCATAAGCTGAAAGCAGGCCCGAGAATGGATGAACCAGCACCGCCTCCATGCCGAGCGCATCGGCGACTAGGCAGGCGTGCTGGCCACCTGCTCCGCCGAAGCAGTTCAACAGGTATTCCGTGACATCGTAGCCGCGCTGAACCGAGATCTTCTTGATGGCGTTTGCCATGTTCTCGACCGCGACGGTGATATAGCCCTCCGCGACGCTTTCAGGGCTGCGGCCATCGCCGATCTCTTCTGCCAGGGCTTCGAACCTGTCGCGCACGACGTGAACGTCGAGCCGTTCGTCCTGCTCCGGGCCAAAAATCGCCGGAAAAAGATCTGGTTGCAGCTTTCCGAGCATGACGTTGGCGTCGGTGACGGCCAAAGGGCCGCCGCGACGATAGCAGGCAGGCCCCGGATTGGCGCCCGCCGAATCCGGCCCGGCGCGAAAGCGCCCCGCCTCGAAATGAAGGATGGAGCCGCCGCCTGCTGCAACCGTATGAATGCGCATCATCGGCGCGCGGACGCGAACACCCGCGACCTCGGTGTCGAACGCGCGTTCGTACTCGCCATCGTAATGCGCCACGTCGGTCGATGTCCCGCCCATGTCGAAGCCGATGACGCGCTCATAGCCGGCAAGCTTTGCCGTTTCCACCATGCCGACCACACCGCCCGCGGGCCCCGATAGCAGCGCATCCTTGCCCTTGAACAGCTCGGCCGCCGTCAGCCCGCCAGAGGACATCATGAACATCAGGCGCGGCGACGTTTCGCCGTCGCCATCCAGCCGCTCGACATCGACGCCCAGTTCCTCAGCCACCCGCCGCACGTAGCGGCCGAGGATTGGCGAGAGATAGGCATCGACAACAGTCGTATCGCCCCGGCCGACGAGCTTGACCAGTGGCGAAACCTCGTGGCTCACGGACACCTGTCCAAAACCGGCGTTCCGGCAGAGGGCCGCCATCTGCAATTCGTGCTCTGGAAATTTCCAGGCGTGCATGAAGACAATCGCCACCGCGTCGATGCCGTCGGCCTTCGCCCGGGCCACTTCGGCCTCGACCGAGGCGAGGTCGAGCGGCCGTTCGATGCGGCCGTCGGCGCAAACCCGCTCGTCTACCTCGATGACGCGGTCGTAGAGCTGCTCGGGGAGAATGATCTCTTTGGCAAAAATGTCCGGGCGTGCCTGATAGGCAATGCGAAGCGCATCGCGAAAACCCCGGGTAATGAGCAGCAGAACGCGATCGCCCTTGCGCTCCAGCAGGGCGTTGGTGGCAACCGTGGTGCCCATCTTGACGTCGCCGATGCGACCAGTGGGGATCGGCTCGCCGGTCGCGAGCCCCATGAGCGTGCGAATGCCCTGGATTGCCGCGTCCCGGTAGACCTCCGGGTTTTCAGACAGCAGCTTGACGGGATGCAGTGCCCCATCCGGGGCGCGGCCGATGACATCCGTGAAGGTTCCGCCGCGATCGATCCAGAAGTCCCACTTGCCGCTCATCTCAGCCATCCTGCTTTTAAAATCCGATGCTCGGATGACATAGGCGGCTTTTGCGGTCATTATGTCAATAAATTATCGATATTCTGTCAGTGAAGGATGTCATGAAGGAACCGCAGCTTTCAATCGGTCCGATCGTTTCGTCGTCGCACCTTGCCGAAGGTGCAATGCCGGCATTGTCCGAACTCGAATTCGCGCTGACGGTGATGGGCAATGCCTTTCACAGCTGGATTGTTCGATGCATGACGGCCGCGGGTTATCCGGGCCTTGGTCATATGGAGGTGCTCATCCTGCATGCGACCAACCATCGCCAGCGTGAAAAATCGCTCTCGGATCTCTGCGTGATGCTCAACATCGAGGACACACACATCGTCACCTATGCGGCCAAGAAGCTGCAGGGTAACGGGCTGATCATGACCGGTCGGCGCGGCAAGGAGAAGACCCTGAAAGTCACCGAAAAGGGCGCGGCGGCTTGCCACCGTTATGGGGAAATGCGCGAAGCGTTGCTCATCGCCGACGCCAGGACACTGCATCTTGATGAGGCGGATATTAGTCGGCTTGCAGGACTGATGCGCGTCCTCTCAGGTCAATATGACCAGGCTGCACGCGGTGCGGCAAGCCTCTGACGACCGATCAGAAATCAAGGGCTTGCTGTGCAGGCGCCGGCGGCGTGAGGCGAACGCCTTCGAGTTCCAGCATCCGCGCCTTGGACGTCGATCCGCCGGGAGCGGAAAAGCCGCCGATCTTGCCGCCAGCGGCCAACACGCGATGGCAGGGAATGATCAGCGCGACGGGATTCTTCGCCATCGCCTGCCCGACATCACGCGCCGCTTCCGGACCGGCGCCGAGCTCCTTCGCGAGCGCTCCGTAGGTCGTGGTATGGCCCCATCCGATCTTGCGCGCGGCGTCGTAGATCCGCCTGAAAAACGCGTCCTGTTCTTCAAGATCGAGCGTAATCCCGGTGAAATCGGTCTCCTCGCCGTCAAAATAGCGTTTCACGTTAAGGATCGCGTCAGCGACATCGGGCGGCGGGTTGCCGCTCTCAGCGCCAGGGATGCGGCGAACCAGCAGGCGCTCGGTGGCGTCCGCTGCCTTGGTGGGCAATTGAAAGCGCGTGATCCCGACATCGTTCCACGCAATGCCGCAAAAGCCGGCAGCGGTTTCGAAGATGAGATACTGGTGTACCATCTGAGCCATGAGGCTGGTCTCCACGTTCGACCGTCCCCAAGAATCCTACTTCAGCGTTTCGAATTCAACCCGTTTCTTGCGTTCGATGGGCCTAGGCGGCGGTAGCCTCTGCGACCGCCAGCTCGGCCATGGCGAGCGCGGCCTCGCGGGTCCTTGCGGCAGCGATGAAGCGGCCATTGTGGCAGAAGCTTGCACCGGCGACGCCGCAAACCGCTTCCAGATCCCCATTGGTCAAACCGGCCCAGGCGACAGGAAGATCCGCCCGCAACTCGAACCCTTCGTCGCCACGGCGGATGCCGGTCAGGCACCAGTCCTTGTCGCGGGGATGGACAACAAAAAGCAGGTGATCGGCGCCTGCCTTCACGATGGCGGGCCGGAAGGGCATTCCCATCGGCAACTCGAGAACGCGGCCTTCGCCCGTTTCCTCGATGGCACGGAGCACCAGCGCTTCGGCACGCAGTTTTGCGGCGCGTTTGCCGATACTCGCCTCGACGAAGCTGCGGGCAACCGCCAGCGCAGCGTGGAAGGCGCGGTCGTCGGCGTCCGGATTGGTCTCGTCGAATGCGGGCTTCAGCGTCTCCAGCAAGGCCGGCAGCGTCAGCGCCGCCAGCGGGCCGGACGGGCTCAGCGCCCCATTGTCCACCAGATCGATCGGCAACACGAAACCGGCATCGAAGCCGGCATGGACCGCCTCGATATCCGCTTCCGGAAGGTTGGAGGCGGCCAGATAGTCACGGCCATAGTGCTTCCAGATCAATCCAAACGAGCTGTACGGCTGGCCGTCTTCGCGTAGCGGCGCGCCGCGCTGGTGGTGATCGAATATCTGTGCGGCAGCGTCATACGCGCCACCGACGTCGTAGATGATGCGGTCTGGGCCCGCCGTGATCCACTCCGGCGCCCTGCTGCGCACCAGTCGCGCCTGCGGGAAAAGCCGGGTGAGGATGACGCTGGACAACAGTTCATCGGCATGGAAGCCACCGGAATGGGTGACAAGAAAATCTGGGGTCATGCAGCTGGGCGCCTTGTTGCTCGCGGTGGGATCCGCTTTGGTTGCCGCCCTGATAGCCGTTGCCAGAAGCCATCTCAACCCGCATTCCGGGATCGAGCGGCCCGGCAAGGCGAATATCTTTGAATTCCAAGGTTCCGCTCATCGGCAGATAATGTCATTGTCGCCGCAACGCCTAACCATCCCTGGAGAGAACACAGTGAACGAAACGCCACACGCCTTGGTGAACCTTTGACAGCAGAGACCGAAGCGGCATTCCTGGAATCGCTGGGATGGTCGGAGTTCTTTGCCGAGCAGCTGCAGCCGGCCGAAGAGGATCTCGTGCCGCGGCGCGTCGCCGAGGTGCATCGCAGCCGTCTCAGCGTCGCCTCGCCGACCGGCCTGATCCGGCTTGGTATCTCTCATCAGGTCAACACCGGCGAGTTCGCGGTCGGCGACTGGGTGGTCGCCAAGCCGCATGATCATGCCCTCGTTCGCCGGCTTGAACGCAGGACGCTGCTGCAGCGCCGCACCGAAGGTCGACAGCACCAACAACTCGGCGCCGCCAATGTCGATACGCTGCTTATCGTCACCTCCTGCAATGCCGATTTCAACGTGGCCCGGTTGGAGCGCTACATGGCGCTCGCCAATCAGGCGGGGACGGCGCCGGTCATCGTGCTGACCAAGGCTGATCTGGTGTCTGACGCCGAGACATACGAGGAGCAGGCAAAGGCGTTGCAGCGAGACCTTCCGGTGGTCGTGCTCAACGCCAAGAATGAGGATGCGGTGGCTGCGTTGGCGCCCTGGTGCCAGTTTGGGCAAACCATCGCGCTGATCGGCTCCTCCGGCGTCGGCAAGTCGACGCTGGTCAACACCCTCGCCGGATTGTCGGGCGAGGGGTCGCAGGAAACCGGCGGCATCCGCGAGCGCGACGCCAAGGGACGCCACACCACCACCGCGCGCTCCTTGCACGCCATGGCCAGCGGTGGCTGGGTCATCGATACGCCGGGAATGCGTACGCTGCACGTCAGCGATGTGGCCGAGGGTATCGATCTGGTGTTCTCCGAGATCACCGAACTCGCCCCGCACTGCCGCTTCCGCGATTGCACCCATGACCACGAACCCGGCTGCGCCGTGCAGGCGGCTGTCGACGCCGGCGCCTTGCCGACCGAGCGTCTGGCGCGCTGGCGCACCCTGCTTGCGGAAAACCGCAAGAACACGCCGCAGATGACCGGACCGCGCGGCAACAAGATCCTTCAGAAGAAGCGCTGAGGGCAGGCGAGGCGTCGATCTCCAGCATTGCCGCACAACACTCTGCCCTTCCGCCAGATGGGGTGCCTCACCGTTCTTTGATTGGCCGCTGTCGCGCACCGGCGATAAAGTCGCGGCCAATCGAAGATCGCATCCCTTCGGCAGCATTTTCGCCAGTTGCGTGCCGAGCGGCAGTCCCAGGGAGAGCACCATGACGCGCAATCACCTCACGAAGATCGTTCTTTCGCTTGCCGCCGGCGCCGCGATCGGGCTGTCGGCGCTGCATGGCGCCAATGCGGCCGACAGGGTTCGCGTTCACGGCACCGTCGAAAATCTCGATGGCGACACACTGAAGATAAAGGGGCCGGATGGCCACGACATCGCCGTGACCATGGCGTCCGGCTTGACGGTGCTCGGTGTCAAGAACGCAGCCGCCGCCGATATAAAAACCGGCGATTTCGTCGGTATCGGCTCCGAGCCGACCGCCAGCGGCATCAATGGCGCGGTCCAGGTCGTGATCTTCCCGGCTTCGATGAAGGGAACCGGCGAAGGCGACCGGCCCTGGAGCGTGAAGCCGAACGGTTCCATGACCAACGCAACGGTCGCCAACGCCGTCAAGGACGTCAACGGCCAAACCGTGACGCTGGCTTACAAGGGTGGCGAACGGAAGATCAATATCCCGGCCGGCACCAAGATCGTGGCGCTTGCGCCGGCCACACGGGACGACCTCAAGCCCGGCGCCGCCGTCTCCGCCCAGGGGACGAGCAGCGGAGACAATGCGCTCGCTGCCGATCGCCTCGCCGTCGGCCTCGATGGCGCAACACCCCCGATGTGATCTTTGGTGCACACCGGCACAGGACCTACTTCTCGTACGTCCAAAGCTCTGCATCCGCACGGATAGCGGTGACGAGCGACCGAGCCCTGGCATGGGCGTCGGACTGCGCTCCCAAGCCCATGTGATCGGCTTCGATGCTCATAAGGTAGCCGATGACGTCGATATCCGATGCACCCCGTCGCAATCGTCCCGCAGCTTCGATCAGATAGTCGTCGTATTCGTCCGCGAATGATCGGTTGTCGCCTTCGTCCCATTTGCTTCCTGTAGGCAAAAGCCCGATAGGGTCCCAAGTGGACCAGCCAATGTCACGCAATCTTGAGAGTTTCATCTTGGGTGGGGGCGTGGGCGAAGCCATTTCGATGTCCGTTGTGGTCGTTGTCGTGATGAGGCTACCCCAAGTTGCTAGCGTCTCCTATCGATTGGAACTGTCTCGTCGGCGCGATGCAAAGGGCATCTGCGCGCTGTCACAAATGAATTTGACCGAGCCCGATTGTGACAGAGGTTACACAAAACTGACATTGGAGCTTCATGAAGCAGGACTAATGCACTCCCTCATATCGCATCTGGACTATGAGGAAGAGCATGATGTTCGAACTGAAGAATGTCACCCGCCGTTTCGGAAAGAAGACAGCCGTTGATTCCGTGACGCTCGACATTCCTCAGGGGCAGATGGTCGGCATCATCGGCCGTTCCGGCGCCGGCAAGTCCACGCTTCTGCGCATGATCAACCGCCTGCAGGAACCGACCTCGGGCTCGATCCATTTCGCCGGTGTCGAAGTCTCGAGGCTCCGCGGCCAGGCGCTGCGCAACTGGCAGCGCGATTGCGCCATGATCTTCCAGCAGTTCAATCTCGTTCCGCGCCTCGACGTGCTGACCAACGTGATGCTAGGCCGCCTCAATCATCGCTCGACCACGATGAGCCTGCTCGGCCTTTTCACCCGCGAAGAGCGCATCCACGCGATTGCCGCCCTCGAGCGCCTCGGCATCGAACAGACGGCCCTGCAGATGGCCGGCACGCTGTCGGGTGGCCAGCAGCAGCGCGTGGCGATCGCTCGCGCCCTGATGCAGAACCCGAAGATGGTGCTTGCCGACGAGCCGATCGCCTCGCTCGACCCGCTCAACGCCAAGATCGTCATGGACGCGCTGCGCGACATCAACGAGCGCGAAGGCATCACCGTCATCACCAACCTTCATACGCTCGATACGGCGCGCAACTATTGCGAACGTATTGTCGGCATGGCCGCCGGTCGGGTGGTGTTCGATGGCAAGCCGTCCGAACTGACCGCCGATGCCGTCAAGCAGATCTACGGCACCGACAAGGACGGCGCCGGCATCGACGAGACGATGACTTCGACCTCGATCAACATTCCCGCGGCTGTTGCCGCCAATCAATCCGCCGGCTTGCAACCGCTGGCGCTGGCCGGTCTCTGAGAGGGGCGGCCTCGGATCGTAAGCCCGCGTTATGGGCGCACTTCTTCTTAAGCAAAGATCGCCGGGGACACCGGTCAATCAGGAGAGAACAATGTTGAAGAAAGCACTCTTTGCCGCGACGGCGCTGTTTGCGCTGGCCGGCGTCTCGCATGCTGCAGACCTCAAGGAATTCCGCGTTGGTATTCTCGGCGGCGAAAACGAAGCCGACCGCCTGCGCAACTACGCTTGCCTAGCTGACCACCTGAAGACTGAATTCGGCTTCGAGAAGGTTTCGCTCTTCCCGGCTGCCGACTATGACGGCGTTATCCAGGGTCTGCTCGGCGGCACGCTCGACTTCGCGGAACTCGGCGCTTCCGGCTACGCTGCCATCGCTATCAAGGACGAGAAGGCCGTTACCCCGATCCTGACGACCGTTCAGAAGGACGGCTCGACCGGCTACCACTCGATCGGTCTCGCCCTGAAGTCCGCTGGCATCAAGGACATGAAGGACGCCAAGGGCAAGAAGCTCGGCTACGCTGATCCGGACTCCACCTCGGGCTACCTCATTCCGCTGACGCAGATTCCGAAGGACACTGGCATGCCGAATGACCAGTACTTCGCTTCCACGCAGTTCAACGGCGGCCACGAAAACAACCTGCTCGCTGCCTACGACGGCAAGGTCGACATCGCTGTTGACGACTCCTCGGGCATCGGCGACTTCAAGGACGGCTACACCTCCGGCACCTTCCGCAAGGCTGTCGACAAGGGCACCGTTGACCCGAACAAGCTGGTTGAAGTCTGGCGCTCGCCGCTGATCCCGAACGGCCCGCTCGTTGTTCGCAACGAACTCGGCACCGAGTGGCAGGCAAAGCTCACCGACTTCTTCATGAAGCTGCCTGAGACCGACGCCAAGTGCTTCGCAGCCATCGAAGGCGGCGACTACCACGGCTACACCAAGGTTCAGGCCGATTTCTACAACGCCATTATCGACGCTCGCAAGGCTGCCATCGGCGGTTGATCGATCCTGATAGTTGGAGGGCGGCCGTAACAAGCCGCCCTTTTTCCTGCGAAGAAAGCGGACATCGTTCATGACTTTTGCCGATCCCAACGCCCACGCGCCGGCTGCGCCGCAAAGCGCCCAAGAAATCGGTGATGCCTGGAGCAAGATGGTGGCTCGCCGCCGCCTCTATACCGGTCTCGGGCTGGTGATCCTGCTGGCTGCCTTCGTCGCTTCCGTGCGGTTCGCGGACGAAAGTAATGCCGGCCACTTCTTCGACCGCCTGCCGCATCTCTTCGATTTTCTGAGCTGGCTCATTCCCAAGGATTGGAATGACGTCTGGCGTGCCCTGTTCGATATCGCAAGCCCGATCCAGAAGACCGGCGAGGAGTACAACTTCGCCGAGGGCCGGGTATATGTCTGGGGCGGTTTCTATATCCCCGAATATTTCGAGCTGATGATCATCACGATCAACGTGGCGCTCGTCTCCACCCTGATCGGCTTTATCTTCGCCGTGCCGCTGAGCTTCCTCGTGGCCCGCAATCTGGCGCCGTCCAATCCGCTGCGGATTGTCGCCAAGCGTCTGACCGAGTTCCTGCGCGCCTTTCCCGAGATCGTCATTGCCGGCCTGTTTTCGGCCATCCTGTCGATCGGTCCGGTTGCCGCGATCATTGCGGTCAGCCTGCACACCATCGGCGCGCTCGGCAAACTCTTCTACGAAGTCGTCGAAAACATCGACATGAAGCCGGACGAGGGCATGAAGGCCGTTGGCGCCAGCTGGTCGGAGCGTGTCCGCTTCGCCGCCCTGCCGCAGGTCATGCCGAACTTCGTCTCCTATGCGCTGCTGCGCCTCGAAATCAACGTCCGCGCCTCCACCATCATTGGTGCGGTCGGCGGCGGCGGTATCGGCGAGGAACTGAAGCTCTCCATCTCGCGTGGTTTCGGCGCCAAGACGGTGGCGCTGGTTCTCCTGCTTTTCATCACCATCGTTGCGGTCGACCAGTTCTCCGCATGGCTGCGCCGCCGCCTCGTCGGCGAGCACGCCTTCCTTTTGCAGCATTGAGGTCCGCCATGACGGTGATCGACGCCAACCGGATGCACGAGATCGAGCAGCGCTACCCGGAATATTTCAAGCGTTCCTTCAAGCAGCGCTTCGGCGGCCTGATGATCGTGATCGCCACGCTGGTCTACGCGCTTTACGCGACCTGGTTTTTCGACCTGCCGAAGCTGTTGGCGGATGCTCATTGGGAGCGTGTCGGCCTCTATCTCAGCCAGTGGGTGAGCTACGACGTGCAGCCGGAGTTCCGCATCAGCGACACGGGCCAGATTACCGTCAAGTATCCGCGCTTCTCGCCGCTGGGCGACGATCCGCATCCCGACTGGGTCGTCAACAACGCCGATGGTAGCGTTACGGCCTCCGTCAGGGGCACAAGCCGCACCGTTACTGTTTCCAGTAAGGAAACCGTCGTCACCGCTCACGGCATCAGCGTGCCGGTGGACGTGTCGAGCGGCGCTCCGAAGGTCGTCGGCCCGGTTCCCGCGTGGATGACCGTCTATGACGACAATGTTCTTGCCGATCTCGGTTTTGCCGGCGATGTCAGCATCTCCGTCGATCGCGTGAAGGTCCGCAAGCGTTTCCTCGGCTGGGCGAATTTTGTGTTCGACACGCAGTCGCCGTTCTTCGACAAACCGGCGAGCGAGGTCCTCAGCCTGATCGTTTCGGGACCGGAGCTGAAGCCCGGCCAGTCCAATCTGTCGCTTGCCTTCGACAATATCTGGCACAACAGCGCCTGGCAGCATGGCGACGTCTGGACCAAGCTGTTCCAGACCATTGTTATGGCCTTCCTGGGAACGTTGCTCGGGGCATTGCTCGCTTTCCCGCTGGCCTTTCTGGCCGCGCGCAATATCACGCCCAACAAGGTGCTCAATCAGGTCCTGAAGCGCTTCTTTGACTTCCTGCGCTCGGTGGACATGCTGATCTGGGCGCTGTTCCTGACGCGCGCCTTCGGCCCGGGCCCCCTGGCTGGCTCCGGTGCGATCTTCCTCACGGAAACCGGCACGCTCGGCAAGCTCTATTCCGAAGGCCTGGAAAACGTCGACAACAAGCCGCGCGAAGGCATCAAGTCGACGGGTGCGTCCACCGTACTCACCCATCGCTACGGCATCATCCCGCAGATCGTCCCGGTCTTCGTCAGCCAGACGCTCTACCAGTGGGAATCGAATGTTCGCGGTGCCACCATCATCGGTGCTGTCGGCGCCGGCGGTATCGGCCTCAAGCTATGGGAGGCAATGCGCACCAACGCCAACTGGGAAAACGTCGCCTACATGGTGCTGCTGATCCTGATTGTCGTCTTCCTCTTCGACATGGCCTCGAACGCGCTGCGCCACCGGTTGATGGGCACGAAGGCACACTAAAGCGTGGAAATCTGGCGCCGCCATCATCATTCTGTCACGGAAATCTTTTAGCCGGAAACCAGCTTGCGGCGGGTCGTCAAATCACTGAAGACTGCGATCCGCATTCCGAACGATTTCCAGGATACCAGCCTTGCGCTACGCACTTTATTTCACGCCGCCGAAGGATGATCCTTTGAACGGCACGGCCGCGCTCTGGCTCGGCCGTGACGCCTTTTCCGGCGAAACTTATCCGGCTCCCGATCATCCGGAGCTGCCGGCCGCCGAACAGTTCGAGCTGACCGCAGAGCCTCGCCGCTACGCCTTCCACGCGACGATCAAGGCGCCGTTCCATCTGGCGGCCTCCGTCACCGAGAAGGATCTGATCCAGGTCGTCGAGGATTTCGCGTCTCGCACGCCCGCCTTCGAAATTCCCGAGCTGGTGCTCGGGCAACTCGGCAAATTCTTTGCCTTGGTGCCCGCTTTCGTGCATCCGCCGCTTCAGGATTTTGCTGCATCGGTGGTAAAATCCTTCGAACCGTTTCGCGCTGCGCTGTCGGATGCCGATATCGCGCGCCGCAATCCGGAGAAACTGAGCGAGAGCCAGAGAGCCAATCTGTTGCGCTGGGGCTATCCCTATGTGATGGATGACTTCGGTTTTCACATGACGCTGACCGGCCAGGTGCCGACCGAGCGTGCCGGCACGATGAAGGCCATTCTGGCGGAGCGCTTTGCCGCGTTCACCGGGCGGCCGCTGCCGATCTCAGGCCTGGCCGTTTTCGTCGAGGAGGCGCGCGGCGCGCCGTTCAAAGCCCATTCCTGGTGGCCGCTCGCCGGCGCCAAAAACTGAAAGACCTAGTCGATGACCAAAGAAACAGTCTTCTCCAATGCCCGCATCGTTCTCGAGGATGAGATCGTCGAAGGTTCGGTTCTTGTCCGCGACGGCAAGATCGCCGATATCTCGACTGGCAGCTCCCGCGTCGGCGAGGATTTCGAAGGCGATTATCTGATCCCGGGTCTCGTCGAACTGCATACCGACCATCTCGAAGGTCACTATTCGCCACGTCCGGGTCTGCGCTGGCACAAGACGGCCGCGATCCAGGCTCACGACGCACAGATCGTCACCTCTGGTATCACCACGGTATTCGACTGCCTGCGCATGGGCGCCGACGAAGACGGCGGCTTCGAGCATGGCGAGATGCGCGAAATGGCGGATGCCATCCAGAAGGCCGAGCAGGAAGGCCGCCTGCGCGCCGAGCACCTGATCCACCTGCGCTGCGAAGTCTCCGCCGGCAATGTGCTGGAGCACTTTGCCGATTTCGAGAATGACCCCTACGTCCGTCTCGTATCGCTGATGGACCACGCGCCGGGCCAGCGCCAGTTCCAGACGATGGATCAGTACATCTTCTACTACCAGAAGAAGCGTGGTCTCACCGATGCCGAGTTCGCCGAGTTCGTCGATCGCCGTGTCGCGGAATCCGAGCGCAATTCGACGCCGCATCGCGTCGCCATCGCCAAGGTCTGCGCCGAACGCGGCATCACCGTCGCCAGCCATGACGACGCGACGCTCGCCCACGTTGACGAGGCGATCGAAAACGGTGTGCGCCTGGCCGAATTCCCGACCAGCTTCGACGCCGCCAAGGCCTCGCATGAGAATGGCATGAGCGTGCTGATGGGCGCGCCGAACATCGTTCGCGGCAAGTCGCACTCCGGCAACATCGCCGCCCGCGATCTCGCCGAACGCGGTGTCCTCGATGTTCTCTCCTCGGATTACGTGCCGCTCAGCCTGCTTTACGCGCCCTTCCTGATTGCCGACGAGGTGGAGAGCATTTCGCTGCCGAAGGCGATTGCCATGGTCACCTCCACGCCCGCCCGTACCGTCAGCCTCAACGACCGTGGCCGCATCGCGACCGGCCTGCGCGCCGATCTGGTCCGCGTCTTCCGCGATCATGGTGTTCCGGTCAGCCGCTCTGTCTGGCGTGAAGGACGCCGTGTCGCATGATGCCCTCGCACGAACCCCACGTCGTTCCGGGCACCGAACGCGGTATCATGGTCGTCGTAGTCGGCCCCAGCGGCGCCGGCAAGGACACGCTGATGGCGCGGGCCGCCAAGCATTTTCACGGCCGCCCGGATGTGCATTTTGTCCGCCGTGTCATCACCCGCCATCACGATGCCGGTGGTGAGGACCATCTGGCCGTGTCTGAGCAGGGCTTCGCCTCGATGGAACAGGCCGGCAGCTTCTCGGTCTGGTGGGAAGCGCACGGCCTGAAATACGGCATCCCCTCCGAGGTATCGGTGTCGCTCGCTGCAGGCAATCTCGTGATCGCCAATGGCTCCCGTTCGGCGCTGCATCGCTTTCAGGCCGTCTTCCCACGCCTGAAGGTCATCAACGTCACCGCCCGCGCCGAAGTACTTGCCACCCGCCTCGAGGCGCGGGGCCGGGAGACCCATGAAGACATCATGGCACGCCTCGCTCGCGGCCCGCTCACCGTGCGCGGCGACTACGATGTCGTCGATCTCGACAACAGCGATTCCCTCGCAGACGGCGAGCGCCGGATGATCGAGGCGCTCGACGGCTGTCTCGCCGAGATCGGCTAAGGGCCGGGCAAGGGATGCGGCCATCAGGATTGTCGACTATGATCCTCGCTGGCCCACTCTCGAACTGGCGAGAGACGAAATCCTGTCGCTTGCGCCTGGCCTCGTCCTCGCCATCGAGCATATCGGCAGCACCGCGGTGCCCGGACTGGCGGCCAAACCGAAGATCGACCTCGACGCGGTACTCATCGACGAAGCCGCCGTGTCGACACTATCAGCCAAGCTCGCCGTCTCAGGTTTCCGCACACACGGCGACCCTCATAATGACGGCCGCTTGCCTTTTACCCGCGAACACGAAGATGGCCTACGCCTCTATCTCTGCACGGCGGGCAATCCCGCCCACCGCGACCGCCTCCTTTTCCGCGATCATCTCCGCTACCACTCGCAACGGGCCGCCGAGTATGCGGCGCTGAAACGCGACCTCGCCGAGAAAGCCAATGGCGACTGGGATATCTACACTGGTGGCAAGACTGATTTCGTCGCCGAGACACTGCGCCGCGCCGCGGCCGAACAGCTCTCACGCAGATGATCTTTTCCTGCGCCGCCGCCGTCGGCGGCTTCGATGGAAGCGCTGCTCACATCGCTGGCGCCGCTTCCGCCTTTTGCCGGTGCAGGCTGAGAACCAGCGGGACACCGAGCGCGTAGACGACGACGACCGATAGCCAGATTGCCCCGGGCCACTGTTCTCTCACCACAAAATAGAAGCTCGAGAACGCGAGCGGACTGACGATTGATGCTAGGCTGACGGCCGATGCCAGCACGCCCTGGAATTGACCTTGCTGGCTCTCATCGACCTGGCGGGTCGCCAGCGACTGTAAGGCCGGCACGCCGATGCCGCCGAGTGCGAAGACCGGCATGATGGCGAAAATCATCCAGCCCTGGTTGGCAAAGGCCATGACGGTCAGCGCAATGCAGGCGGCCGCGACGCCGGTGAGAACGGCCGTGCGCTCGCCGAGCAGCCTTACGGCCACGCCCGGAAGGAATGCCTGAGCCAGCGTCTGGCAGACGCCGAAGGCGCCGAGTGAGAGTCCGATCCAGAGCCCGCTCCACTGGAAGGTATCGCTGCCCCACAGCGCCCAGCACGTGCCATAGGCTTCTCCGGTCGCGCTGAAGACGAAAAAGATGAAGATGACCGGCAGCAGGCTCTTCACTGAGAACGCCCAACGCAGCGGCCGCAGAGGGTTGAGCGCTGCCAGATCGATCTTCTCCCGCGTCGGTGTGCGCGATTCCGGCAGGATGAAGAACGCCAGCAGCAGGTTGCAGGCATTCAGGGCCGCCGCGGCAATGAAGGGGAGCCGCAGCCAGTAGTCTCCGAGCGCGCCGCCGAGGATCGGCCCGACGATGAAGCCGATGCCGAACATCGCGTTCAGCAGGCCAAAGCGGCGAGCGCGGCTTTCCTGTGGGGAAATATCGGTGATGTAGGCCGTCGCCACAGAGACGTTGGCACTTGTCAGGCCGGCAATGGCACGGCCGAGCATCAACATCCAGAGATTGGGCGCGAAGGCGAGGAACAGATAGTTGATGGCTGCGCCGGCCAGCGAGATCAGGAGCACCGGGCGCCGCCCGAGCCGGTCGCTGAGCGAACCGAGAACCGGCGCGAAGATGAACTGCATGACCGCGTAGAGGGCGGTCATGATGCCGATGTAGGACGCCACGTTTTCAGCATGTGTGACGTCCTGCAGCAGCGAAGGCAAGATCGGGAAGATGAGGCCGATGCCGACGGCATCGAGAATGATGGCAGTGAAAATGATGATGAGTGGATTGTTCATGACGCGTTCCGATCGACGCATGCATCCAGCGCCGCTGGCGCCGATGGCTTGCGATTGGGGCCCGACAGTTGTCAGGCGTTTCGTTTCTTGGAAAACGCTGGCGCATCCATGCTCGAAGCGCAGGGACGGCGTGTATTCGACCGCCTGGACGACGATTCGTCCACCTGTTTACTCCGCCACTGGGCGGCTCAAGGAAAGCGATCGCTTTTCGCGATAACCGCCACTTACACCCAGTGGCTGTGCGCGACAAGGCCTTTCATCATCGCACGGCAGTGGTGGCGTTCGACCGGGTTTCCCAGCGGCGGGGACAATTTTCTTGCGCGACGAAAGACTTCGCAGCGATTCCAGCCGCTTGCCGCGCAACATCGTCCGCGCACATCCCCGCGGCATCGACCCATCCGATACTTGCTCCCGTCATTGGACAGGGAGCCGGGTCGCGAACCGGATCTGACAAATCGGGCCGCAGGGCCGGCGTTCGATGATGGTTGCAAGAGGTGGGCAAGCGGTCGTCAGGACCGACGTCCATCCGGAAAGAGAAGGCCGAGAGACGCTCCTGTCGGCCACACGGCTCCGGGACCTTCATGCGATCGGGCAGGCGATAAAGCCTGACATTCCCACCAACCGTTATAGTTGCCTGCCCATTCCCAGCACTCTTAGACCGTCGCCGAGGAACCTCCGGCGCGGCATTTGGCGATGGTCCACAACGCGGGGGTCGCCGAGCCGGGTCCGATCTTGGTGATCGAACCCGGCAACCGGGTTAATCAATCCGCCTCACCACCACGACCAGCGACGATTTCGCGCTTGCCGACGTGGTTCGCAGGGCCGACGAGGCCTTCCTTCTCCATCCGTTCGACGAGCGACGCGGCGCGGTTGTAGCCGATGCCGAGGCGGCGCTGGATGTAGGAGGTCGAGCACTTCTTGTCGCGGAGCACCACCTTGACGGCCTTGTCGTAGAGGTCGTTGCCGTCCTCGGCCGCCATGTCACCCTTATCGAAGACGGCGTTGTCTTCTTCCTCGCCGTCTTCCTCTTCGTCGGCGGTAACCGTGTCGAGATATTCTGGGCGTCCCTGGGTCTTCAGATGCGCCACGACTTTCTCGACCTCTGCGTCGGAGACGAACGGGCCGTGAACGCGCGAGATGCGCCCGCCGCCCTGCATGTGCAGCATGTCGCCCTGGCCGAGCAGCTGTTCGGCGCCCTGTTCGCCAAGGATCGTGCGGCTGTCGATCTTCGACGTCACCTGGAAGGAGATGCGGGTCGGGAAGTTGGCCTTGATCGTGCCGGTGATGACGTCGACCGAGGGACGCTGCGTCGCCATGATCAGGTGGATGCCGGCCGCGCGCGCCATCTGCGCAAGACGCTGGATCGCGCCTTCGATTTCCTTGCCGGCGACCATCATCAGGTCGGCCATCTCGTCGACGATGACGACGATGTAAGGCATTGGCGTCAGGTCGAGTTCCTGCTGTTCCTCGATAGGCGCACCGGTGCTGCGGTCGAAGCCGGTCTGCACCATGATATGGATCGTCTCGCCCTTTTCCTTGGCCTGCGCCACGCGGCCGTTATAGCCGTCGATATTGCGCACGCCGAGGCGCGACATCTTGCGATAACGCTCTTCCATCTCGCGCACCGCCCACTTCAGCGCCATCACGGCCTTCTTCGGGTCGGTGACGACCGGGGTGAGCAGGTGCGGAATGCCGTCATAGACGGAGAGTTCCAGCATCTTCGGATCGATCATGATCAGGCGGCACTGCTCCGGCGTCATCCGGTAGAGCAGCGAAAGGATCATCGTGTTGACGGCGACCGACTTGCCCGAACCGGTGGTGCCGGCCACGAGCAGGTGCGGCATCTTCGCCAGTTCCGCGATCACAGGTTCGCCACCGATCGTCTTGCCGAGGCCGAGCGCCAGCTTGAAGCTGCTCTTCTCGAAATCTGCGCTCTCGATCATCTCGCGGAAATAGACGGTTTCGCGCAGCACGTTCGGCAGTTCGATGCCGATGACGTTGCGGCCGGGAACCACGGCGACGCGCGCCGACAGCGCCGACATCGAGCGGGCGATATCGTCGGCAAGGCCGATGACGCGTGAGGATTTGACGCCCGGTGCCGGCTCGAATTCATAGAGCGTGACGACGGGACCGGGGCGCACATGGATGATCTCACCCTTGATGCCGAAATCCTCAAGAACGCTTTCCAGCAACCCGGCGTTCTGTTCCAGCGCTTCCTGCGACATGATCTCGCCGACGCGTTCCGGCGGCTCCTGCAGCAGAGAGTTGGAGGGGAACTCGTAGCCCGAGGCATCGACCTTGGACGGTACGAATTTGTGCGTCACCATGCGGGCAGCAGGCGCAAGCGGCGCGATCGCCGGCTGCGAACGAACAGGCATCGGTGCGATCGGCTGCGCTGCGGCCGGCTGCGGCTCTATGGCGATGGGCTGCACGACCTGAGGGGCAGGGGCGGTCGCCAGTACCTCGGCGGCAGCCGCCTGCTGCTTCAGTCTGACCGCAAGCGGCTGGCGGATCGGCGTGCGACCGGTGCTCGGTGCCGGTGCCACGACAACAGGCGCTGCCATGGAAACGGCAGGCGCTGCGGCTGTGATGGGAGCGGCAACCGGGGCCGTAGCAACCGGAGCAGGGGCAACAGCAGCGGGCAGCGGCGCGGCATAGGGAGCGGCGACGACGGGCTGCTTGCCCGGCCGCCATTCCATGATGCGGAACTGGCTGATGATCGAATGCGGCGCGAGCACCGCCTGTGGCGCTACGATCTGTACCTGGGGCGTCGCCTCCACCGGCTCGGCCGGCGCCTGGCCCTCTTCGAAGGACATCACTTCCCAGAAGGCGAAGTCTGAGATCGAGGCGAGGTTGGAAGAGGCATGGAACTGCGCTTCGTCAGCGGTCTCTGAAACGACGATCGCGGTTTCTTCGACGGTAACGAAATTGGCTTCCGGCTGGCGGACGTCGAAGGGCACGTTGACGACAACGGGCGCGCGAGGCGTGACCAAGGGCGCACGTGGCGCAGTCGTCTGCGGCGCATAGGCATGGCGCAGCGCCTGCTGTTGAACGTGGGGCTGCGGCTGCGTGACGGCCGGCTGCATGGCGGCCTGGCGGCCGACATAGCCCTGGCGCGGCTGTGCCGCGGGCTGCGACGGCACGACGATCGGCTGGGCCACCGGTGCCACCACTTGGGCGGGCTGGGGAGCAGATGCCGGGGCAGGTGTCGGCGCGCGCTGCGGCGTGAGTGCTGCCACTTGGGCAGGTTCCATCACCCGCTGCTGCACCGGCTCGGCTGGCTGCTTGCGCGGGTTGATCTGGCTCTCCGGCGTGCGGGTAAAGCGGACATTCGGCGCCAGCGAAAAGTGATTCTGCCAGATCGGCGGCACCGGCTTCTCGCCGGCCTGTTCCTGCAGCTGTTCGCCGTCGATCTCCGTGGAAATCTCACCGGCATCCGTCAGATTGGTTCTAGGAAAGCGCATACGACCGCTACTCACTCATGATTAGCAACTATTATCCTCTTCCGGCTTAGGAAATGAAGGTTAATAAGTTCCTTCCATGAGGGCTGTCGCGACCTCGGCAATAAGGCGAAAGTTTATTGTTTTCAGCGCCTTGCTGGATATGGAAAATTTTAGGGATTTTTCGACGAAGCGCTCAATGCGCTTCGTCCCAGTTCATCGCCGAACGGGCGTCGACCTTCAGCGGCACACGCATTTCGAGCGCCGGCATGGTGGCGTTTTCCATCACCGATACAATGATCGGCATGGCCTTTTCGACGTCGGCATCCTCGACCTCGAAGATCAATTCGTCATGCACCTGCAACAGCATGCGCACGCGATCGCCAATCCCTGCTTCCGCCAGCGCCGGCTCGATCTTGATCATCGCCCGGCGGATGATATCGGCAGCCGACCCCTGGATCGGCGCGTTGATCGCCGCGCGCTCGTTGAAGGCGCGCACCGAGGGATTGGAGGAGCGAATCTCCGGATAGTTGATTCGCCGACCGAAGATCGTCTCCACATAGCCCTTGTCGCGGGCCATCTGCTTGCGGCTGTCCATGTAGTCGCGAATACCGGGGAAGCGCTCGAAGTAGCGCTTGATGTAGTCACCCGCCTCGGATCGCTCGATCGACAGCTGGTTGGCAAGGCCAAAGGCCGAGATGCCGTAGATGATGCCGAAGTTGATCGCCTTGGCGCGGCGGCGCACCTCCGACGGCATGCCCTCCACAGGCACGCCGAACATTTCGGATGCCGTCATCGCGTGAATGTCGATCCCGTCGGCAAAGGCCTGTGTCAGCTGCGGGATCTCGGCGACGTGGGCGAGCACGCGCAGCTCGATCTGGCTGTAGTCGGCCGAAATCAGCTTGTGCCCCGGCGTCGAGATGAAGGCCGTGCGGATCTTGCGACCCTCGGCGGTACGAACCGGGATGTTCTGCAGGTTCGGTTCCGACGAGGAGAGGCGCCCTGTTGTCGTCGATGCCAGCGAATAGGAGGTGTGAACCCGCTTCGTCTGCGGATGGACGTAGCCCGGCAGCGCGTCGGTATAGGTCGATTTCAGCTTCGTCAGCTGGCGCCAGTCGACGATCTTGCGTGGAAGCTCGAAACCGGCGGCGGCAAGATCTTCCAGCACGCTTGCCGAGGTGGACCACTGGCCGGTTTTCGTCTTCGTGCCGCCCGTCAGTCCCATTTTACCGAACAGGATATCGCCAAGCTGCTTGGGCGAGCCGATCGTGAAGCGTTCGCCGGCAAGCTTGTAGATCTCGTCTTCAAGCCCGGCCGCACCCTGCGCCAGTTCGCCGGACAGGCGCGACAGGATCTGCCGGTCGACGGTAATACCGCGCTCTTCCATGTGCGCGAGAACGGGCAACAGCGGCCGCTCCAGTCGCTCGTAGATGGTCGTCAGCTTTTCCGCGGCTAGGCGCGGCTTCAGCACCATCCAGAGGCGCAGGGTGATTTCCGCGTCTTCCGCCGCGTAGTGGGTCGCCCGGTCGATGGCGACCAGATCGAAGGTAACGCTCGACTTACCGCTACCGGCAACATCCTTGTAGGCGATCGGCGTGTGGCCGAGGAATTTCTCCGACAGCGGATCCATGCCGTGCGCGCCCGTTCCGGCATCGAGCACATAGGAGATAAGCATCGTGTCGTCGAAGTTCTTCGTTTCGACGCCGTAGCGTTTCATCAGCAGGTAATCGTATTTGAGGTTCTGCGCGACCTTCAGGATGCTTTCGTCTTCCAGCAGCGCCTTGAGGCGGGGCAGGGCGTCGCGCATCGGAATCTGGTTGTCCGCGAGCCCGCCGCCGAGCAGATCGCCAATACCCGTCTTGTGGCCAAGCGGAATGTAGGCGGCGCGAATGCTGGTGCCGGTGGGGTTCTTGTCGTTGTCGGCGATCGCGAGCGAGAAACCGACAAGCTCCGCCTGCATCGCGTCGAGCGATGTCGTTTCCGTATCGAAGGCAACGAGGCCCTTGTCGCGGGCGTCGGCGATCCATGCGTCGAGCGTCGCGACATCGCGGATCGTCACGTAACCGGAGTGATCGAAGGGCAGGGTCGCGAAAGCCTCGGCGCGTGCCGCCGCCAGGTTGGCGGCCAGGAAGGTCCCCTGGGCACCGTTTGCCGTGGCCGGCACAGGCACGGATTCGCCCTCCACCTCGGGAATGCCGCCAGCGACGGGCTCGGGCTGCACCACGTCAAGATCGGGGCCATGGGCGTTGGCGCCCCATTCGACGGGAACGTCGACCGCCTCGATGACGCTGGCATCGCAGGCGCAGGCGTCGGCAACACGGCGCGTCAGGCTGGTAAACTGCATCGCCTTCAGGAAGCCGATCAGCTTCGGGCCGTTCTGCTGCTCCAGAACGAGGTCTTCGACCGCGAGCTCAAGCGGGACATCGGTGCGCAGCTTGACGAGTTCGCGCGACAGGCGCGCCTTGTCGGCGTTTTCGATGATCGTCTGGCGACGCTTCTCCTGCTTGATCTCGGTCGCGCGCTCGAGCAGCGTATCGAGATCACCATATTCGGCGAGCAGCTGCGCCGCCGTCTTTGGCCCGATGCCGGGGATGCCAGGCACGTTATCGACGGAATCGCCGGTCATCGCCTGCAGGTCGATCATCTTCTCGGGTGGCACGCCCCACTTCTCGATCACGTCGGCAATGCCGATCTGCTTGTCCTTCATGCTGTCGTACATGTGGACATTGGGCGTGACGAGCTGCATCAGGTCCTTGTCGGAGGAGACGATCGTCACGTCGGCGCCGAGCGCTTCCGCCTGGCGGGCATAGGTCGCGATGATGTCGTCCGCTTCGAAGCCTTCGGTCTCGATGCACGGCAAGTTGAAGGCGCGCGTCGCGTGCCGGATCAGGCCGAACTGCGGGATCAGTTCCTCGGGCGGCGCCGATCGGTTCGCCTTGTACGCATCGTACAGATCCTTGCGGAAGGTCTTCGACGAGTAGTCGAAGATAACGGCCAGGTGCGTCGGCGTGACGCCGACGGAGGTGTCGCGTGCATCCGTCAGCAGTTTCCACAGCATGTTGCAGAAACCCGAGACGGCGCCGACCGGCAAACCGTCGGATTTGCGCGTCAGCGGAGGGAGTGCGTGGAAAGCTCTGAAGATGAAACCGGAGCCGTCGACAAGGAAAAGATGATCGCCTTTTTTCATGCTGCCATCGATAGCGCGGCGACCCTGTCAGGTCTATATAAAGTTCCAGCCGAGAAAACATCTCGGCTCACCAAACTGTTACTAAAATGTAATAGTCAATTCCTAATCTTCCCTTGAAAAGCCACATTCGAGATCACAAATGATGACTACCGACGGTGATCTTTGATCGCGTCGAGGGTCTGATTGCCGGCTTGTCCCCCGCCGCGTCGGACTTGGACAAAGGCCTTATCCCCTCTCCGGGCCTTTGTCCCCATTTCAAGCCGCCATAGCCGACCTCCAGGCTATGGCGGCTTTGTTTTTCTGCTCTATCTCTCCCGTGACAACCATATGAAGCGATTTTGATGCATCGCATGCGATTTGTTGCATTGTTTCGGTCTGAGTTTTGCGCCTAATTGAAAAAATGGGATTTGATCGGATGGACTCGGGAGCCTATCTGGCTAGTCAACTGGCCAAGGGTTTTGCTCGTTCGCTGCAGCAGCGGGCGGGACGACTCGGCTTTTCTCCCGGGCAGTTTCCCATTTTGCTGGAACTCTGGGCCGAGGACGGGCTGACACAGAAGCAGCTGCTCGCAAGGGTCGATATCGAACAGGCGACAATGGCGAACACGCTCGCGCGCATGGAGCGCGATGGTCTCATCGAGCGCCGGCCGCATCCCTCCGACAAGCGTGCGCAGCTCGTCTTTCTCACGGAAAAGGCGAAAGGAATGCAGGGCGCCGCGGTCGAAGCCGCCCGCGAGGCGGATCTGGCGCTGTTTGACGGTTTCAAGGCTTTCGAGCGAGAGCTGACGCTCGAGTATATCCGCCGTCTCCTCGAGAACGCCAAGAAGCTCTGAGCTCACATCTCACGCGGAGATCGCCTTCGGCGGCGTGCGTTCGTCGGCGTGGGTGGAGAGAAAACTCTCGCGCGCCGCCAGCTTGAGGCTGGGTTCTATATCCGGCTTTCCGAGCAGCAGTCCCTGCATTTGCCCGCATCCCTCGTCGATGACGATCTTGCGCTGCAATTCGGTTTCGACACCCTCCGTAACCACCTGGATGCCGAGACTATGCCCGAGGCCGATGATCGCGCGAACGATCGAACGAGCCGCCGCGTCGTGCTCGAGCACGCCGGTAAAGCTTCTGTCGACCTTGATCTTGTCGAAGGGCAGGGCGCGCAGGTTTGAAAGCGAGGAAAAGCCGGTGCCGAAGTCATCCATGACGATGCGAACGCCGAGCTCGTGCAGCCGCATCAGGGTCGAGATCGTATTCGCCCGATCCCGCACGAAAGCCGCTTCGGTTATCTCCAGCTCCAGCCGCTGCGGCGCCAGCCCGGTTTCCTCGAGGATGGCCGCAAAACGCTCGTAGAGGTTCGGCAGCATGAACTGAACAGGCGAGACGTTGACGGCGATCGAGAGCGGTTGCGGCCAGCGGGCAGCTTCCGTGCAGGCCTGGCGCATGACCCATTCGCCGAGCTGTACGATCGTCCCGCTTTCCTCCGCGATGGAAATGAAGACGTTCGGCTCGCTGATGCCATGCCCCGGCCGGTTCCAGCGCATCAGGGCCTCATAGCCGCTGACGGCATTCGTGGTGCTGTCGAGGATCGGCTGGTAATTCACATAGAGCTGGTTGCGGCTGATCGCGTGCCGCAGCTCGGTTTCGATCTGGCGCCGCGCCCGAACGGCGGCGTCCATGTCGGTATCGAAGAAGCAGGCCTTGCCGCGCCCGGCATGCTTGGCCCGGTAGAGGGCCGTGTCCGCGTTGTCGGAGAGTTCCTCGACCGACCGCCCGTCTGCCGGATAAATGGCAATGCCCATGCTGATGCCGACGGCAGTTGGATCACGCGTCACATCCATTTCGCCAGCCAGCGCTTCGAGGATGTCGCCGGCGAGCCGTTGCGCCGCCTCGGGCTGTTTCTTGCCTGCCTGAATGATCGCGAACTCGTCGCCACCTAGCCGCGCGATCGTGGCGCTGTCGTCGGCGACGCGACGAAGAAGGGCGGCCACCTTGCAGAGGATACGGTCGCCTTCCGCATGCCCGAAGATGTCGTTCACGGCCTTGAAGCGATCGAGATCCATGAAGAAGACGGCAACCTGGCCACGCTTGCGTTGTGCCGCCTGCAGCGCATGCCGGATCCGCGTGTCGAAGAGTGACCGGTTCGGCAATCCCGTCAGCACGTCATGCTGGGCGAGATGCTCGATCATCTGCTGTGCGCGCTTGCGCTCCGTCAGGTCGCGGACTACCAGCACCCGGCAGTTGCGGCCGCGGTACACCATCCTGCGAACGAGAACTTCGACCGGGAGCTCGGTCTCGTCCTTCGTTAGCAATTGCGTTTCGTGGTGGGTGGCCTCGCCGATCTCCCCCGGCAGAACCAGAACCGTATCCGGCTTGGCTCCAAGCAGGTCGGCAAGGCGGCAGCCGGTCATGGCGAGGATCTGCTCGTTGGCATCGACGATCACATCGCGGTGGAGGATCAGCAATCCTTCCATGGATGCGTTTGCAAGCCCGCGCAGATCGGTCAGGTAGCTCGCCAGAAGCGCCGCGCCGAGAGCGATGAGAATGAGGATGGTGGAGACCGCCATGACGATGGCGGCAAGTGTCTTCGTCTCGAGCACGGTCGCCGTGATGCTGCGTCCTGGAACTGGGACGAGGGTAATGCTGCTCATCGATATGAAATGCATCGCGGCGATGGCGCATACCATGGCGATGGCCGAGCACAGGAGCCGCTTGCCGCCCTTGAGGCGGCTGAACGAAAGAAACGCGCCGCTGGCAAGGATCGCACCCAGGCAGATTGCCACAAGTGTCGCGTAGGGATCGTAAATGATATCGACCGGCGCTTCGATCGCCTGCATTCCCGTCAGGTGCATCGCGCCTATCCCAAGCGCCATGAGCACGCCGCCAGACGCAAAGGAGTATCCGCTTGTTCCTTCGGATGCGACAAGCATCGCCAGCAGGGAGATGCCGATCGACAGCACGACGGAGAGCACGGTCAGGCCGAGCCCGTAGGTGATCGGAAAGCCACCGTCATAGGCCAGCATCGAGATGAAATGCGTCGCCCAGATGCCGACGCCGCATGCGAAGGCCGACGCGATGATCCAGCGGCGTTGCTGGGCTCTGTCGCATTCCTGGGCGCGGAAGAGGAGGAGCATGGCAGCGACGTTGCCAACGAGGCAGACGATGACCGCGGCAACGATCAGGCGCCAGTCATGGTTGTCGCGAATACAGGTGAGTACGGAAAACATCAGTCACCTCGAACAACAGCTCGCCCCTTAATTTAATGAGGTGATACTAAATAACTGTAAATTGCATTTTCCATTTTTGTGCCACCCGCATCGAGGGCGTTGGCAAGCAGGCACCGGATTTTTCGTCTCGAAAGGGTCGGCGCTTTGTTCTATCGTCCCGGCGATTTTCCAAAGGAGTCGATAATGACGGAATTACAGACGGTCCTTGCCCGCGCGGACGAGAATTTGACATCGAGCCTGGACAAGCTCTTCGAGCTGCTGCGCATCAAGTCCATCTCGACGGACCCGGCTTACAAGGCCGAATGCCGCAAGGCGGCTGAATGGCTTGTCAGCTATCTGAACACGTTGGGTTTCGAGGCTTCCGTGCGCGACACACCCGGACATCCGATGGTGGTTGCACACCATGAAGGCGCAGACGCCGCTGCCCCGCATGTCCTGTTCTATGGCCATTATGACGTCCAGCCGGTCGATCCGATCGAACTCTGGGAAAACGATCCTTTCGAACCGTCGATCAAGGATGTCGGAAACGGCCGCAAGATCCTGACCGGACGCGGCACCGCGGACGACAAGGGCCAGCTGATGACCTTCGTCGAAGCCTGCCGCGCGTACAAGGAAATCAATGGAGCGCTCCCTTGCCGCATCACCATCCTGTTCGAAGGCGAGGAAGAATCGGGCTCGCCGTCGCTGAAGCCTTTCCTGCAGGCCAATGCCGATGAGCTGAAGGCAGATTACGCCCTGGTTTGCGATACCAGCATGTGGGATCGCGATACGCCGGCCATCGCCGCGGCACTGCGCGGCCTCGTCGGTGAAGAGGTGGTCGTGACCGCCGCGGATCGCGATCTTCATTCCGGTCTCTTCGGCGGCGCGGCCGCAAATCCGATCCACATTCTTGTCGAAGCGCTTTCGGGCCTGCGCGACGAAACCGGCCGCGTGACGCTCGACGGCTTTTACGATGGCGTCGAGGAGACGCCTGAGAACGTCAAGGCATCCTGGGAAACGCTTGGAAAGACGGCAGAGAGTTTCCTTGGCGAAGTTGGCCTCTCCGTGCCGTCGGGTGAGAAAGGCCGGTCCGTTCTCGAATTGACCTGGGCGCGTCCGACCGCCGAGGTCAACGGCATCTGGGGTGGATATACCGGCGAAGGGTTCAAGACCGTCATCGCGGCCAAGGCGTCCGCCAAGGTCTCCTTCCGGCTCGTCGGAACGCAGAACCCCGACGCCGTTCGCGAAAGCTTCCGCGCCTTTGTCCGCTCGAAGATTCCGGCCGATTGCTCTGTCGAGTTTCATCCGCACGGCGGCTCGCCGGCGATCCATCTTTCCTACGATTCCCCTGTTTTGACGAAGGCGAAAACCGCGCTGTCCGACGAATGGCCGAAGCCGGCCGTCGTCATCGGCATGGGTGGGTCCATCCCAATCGTGGGCGACTTCCAGAAAATGCTGGGAATGGAATCGCTGCTCGTCGGCTTCGGCCTGAGTGATGACCGCATCCACTCGCCCAACGAAAAGTACGAGCTGGTCTCGTACCACAAGGGCATCCGCTCCTGGATCCGCATCCTGGAAGCTCTGGCGGCCTGAAAAACAAAAAAGGCGTCTCGGCTTTCGCCGTGGACGCCTTAGAGAACAAAAAGGCCGGCAAAAACCGGCCTTTCGTCATTCGCTTCACTTCGATGCCAGTACATCCGTGGTCAAGGAGGAAGCGAATATTGCAGCCAGAGTGGCCCGAAAAGGTTAACGAATCGTTAACGCTACGACCGGGCCTTCAATGGACCTCGGCGACTATGAAAGCGCCTTCGGATATCCACCCGCTGCAATCCGTAGAACCATAGATCGGTATTGCGAGGGCAGGTTTCAAGCCCCGAAAGCAAATATTGCCGTTCAAGCTGCGTTCATCCGGCCACGAATATAACCTATTGAAAGATATATGAATAGTTGTTGCGACGGCGCGCTTTGCGCCGCCGATGGTGCGTGTCCTGAAGGGAGTACAGCGTGAAACCGATGCTGATGAAAATAGCCGCCGTAGCGGCACTGGTGCTGGCACCGGCAATTGCCGAAGCCGCAGAGGGCTATGCCACTGCGAACGTCAACATGCGCGCCGGTCCAAGCACGCAATACCCCGCTGTTACGGTCATTCCGGCCGGTGAATCGGTCGAGATCCATGGATGTCTCGCCGACGTACCGTGGTGCGATGTCGAGTTCTATGGTGGTCGCGGCTGGGTAGCCGGCGCCTACGTGCAGGCGGTCTATCAGCAGCGCCGGGTGTATGTCGGGCCGGAATATTATCGCCCGCTGGGCATTCCGACCGTCGTCTTCAGCGTCGGCAACTATTGGGATCGCTATTACCGCGATCGCAATTTCTACCATGAGCGGGATCGCTGGCACCGCAACCCCGTCTATGATCGCCCGCCTGCCGTTCCCGGCCGCGGCCCTGGTTATGATCGCGGCCCCGGCCCTAGGCCCGGCTATGATCGCGGCCCGGACCGGCGTCCTGATTTTGGTTCGCAGCCCGACCGCCGTCCGAATTCGGACCGCGGTCCCGACCGGCGCCCCGATGCTCAGCCGCGTCCCGGCAATGGCAATGCGATCGGTCGTCCCGGTGGCAACCCGGATTTCGGGTCGCAGCCAGATCGTCGCCCGAACTCGGATCGCGGACCCGATCGTCGCCCCGACATGCAGGGACGCCCCGGCAACGGTCGTCCGCCGGAACTTGATCGCAACCGCAATCGCGACAATGTCCAGCGGCCTCCGCAGGGCGGGCGCGACGCGGGTCATGATCGTGGCAACCAGGATCGCCGCCGGCATCCGGCCTGCGCACCCGGCGATCAGGCCTGCCGCGACAATCAGAGATAACGGAAAAGGGCGGTCGCGAGGCCGCCCTTTTTTCACGGCTTCGCCCACGAAAAAGCCCGGGACTCTCGATGAGTCGCCGGGCCTAATTTTGATCGGACGTCTGAGGGGAGGCGGCCGATCCTGACGGAACTGAGGGTTGTTCCGTCTTCCTATAATCGCGTAGCGCCCTAATGGTTCCCTGCTACCAGACCGAAACTGTTCTTTCCCGGCCGGCGAGAAGATCGCGCATCTCGGCAAAAGGCCCGTGCAGCATTTTCAGTCGGCTCTCTTCCATCTTGCTGAGCCGGTATTGGCGCGCAAACTCCTGCACGCTCCATACTTCGCGCAGCTTGAATTCGTCCGTTTTTGCTGGGTCTATGCTCATCAGTGCCTACATATTGCGCTTGCTGCGCTATTCTTAGGCGCAATTCGGCTGGCTATATGTCAGATTTGTGACAACCGCAACGAATGGCAGCCATGCTAAAATAGCGTGGCTGTCGGGAGTGCAAAAAAGTCCCGGGCAATCAGCCGGGCCTTCCTGTTCAATATCAGCGGATGGATCTAGCGCCAGTTATTGTCATACCGGTCATAGCGATCCCAGCCCGGTGGCGGACGGCGGGGCCGGTCGTAACCCCAGCCATAGCGCGGCGGCGGCCGGTCGCCCCATCCGTAGGTGCGCTCGTAGCGCCAGCCATATCGCGGGGGTGGCGGCCGTCTCCAGTTCGGACGGCAATTGCCCCATGGGGTGATGTGGAAGCCGCGTCCGCACGCGTAGTCGACAAGGACGGGCGCTTTGGCTGCGCCGGGCTCGATGGGCGCCATCGGCATTGCGTCGGCAATGGAAACGGCTGCTCCGCTTAGGGCAATCGCAATGGCGATTGTTGAAATACGCATCTCTGCACCTCTGTTCTGCAAGTCCCTTGCATGCGGATTAGAGAGTGCGCGGAGTGAATGGGAGCTGAACCAAAAATGGCATTGTTGGGGCAGCTCCCAGGCGCGCGAAACGCGGGAAAATAAAGGTTTGGAGCGTGCCTAACGAGTTCTTAACCCCCCCTTAAATCGCCGCATTTAAAGTTCAACCGGGTAGAGAACCGCCCGCAGTGGGGCGGATGCTGCAAACATCGGGTTTGTTTGGCAAAAATGGAGCGCGACCGGTCCTAAATGGCAGGCAGAGGCAGATCACACGACAGAATCGAACCGTCCTTCAACGGCCGCGACAGCCGGGATGATGATGACGATTTCGCCCTCGACGCCGAAGATCGCGTCGCAGGTGGACGTTCGGTAAAGCGGTCAGCCTCCTCCAAGCCTTCGCGTTCCCGCCAGCCGGCAGGACGCAAGCGCCGTCCGCCCCCGCGCGAAAGCGGCGGCCTCTTCGGATTTATTCACCGGATCGTCTATTGGTGCATCGTGCTCGGCATCTGGGCGGGGATTGGCGTGGCGGGCCTCGTCTTCTACTACGGCTCGCGCATGCCCAGCGCCAGCACGTGGGCCATCCCCGATCGTCCGCCGAACGTGAAGATCACGGCCGTCGACGGCAGCGTCATGGCCAACCGCGGTACGACCGGTGGCGAGGCGCTCGCGCTGGAAGACATGTCTCCCTATATCCCCGAGGCGATCGTTGCGATCGAGGACCGCCGTTTCTATTCGCACTATGGCGTCGACCCTCTCGGGCTGGCGCGCGCCTTCGTCACCAACCTGACATCAGGTCACATGGTCCAGGGCGGCTCGACGCTGACGCAGCAGCTTGCCAAGAACCTGTTCCTCTCGCCGGATCGCACGCTTGAGCGCAAGGTGCAGGAAGTGCTGCTCGCTCTGTGGCTTGAGCAGAAGTACACCAAGGATCAGATCCTTGCGATGTATCTCAACCGCGTCTTCTTCGGCTCGAACGCCTATGGCGTGGAGGCAGCATCCCGTCGCTACTTCAACAAGTCGGCGCGCGACGTGAACCTCGGCGAAGCAGCGCTCCTCGCCGGTCTGGTCAAGGCTCCGTCGCGTCTGTCGCCAGCGCGTGATCCGGAAGCGGCCAATGCCCGCGCACAGGTGGTCCTGCAGGCCATGCGCGACCAGGGCTATGTCACCGACGACGAGGTCAAGACGGCCATGTCGCAGACCCCGGCCAAGGCAAAGCGCTACTGGTCCGGAGCCGGACACTACGTCGCCGATATGGTGATGGACGAGCTGCCGGGACTGATCGGAGATGTGAAGGAGGACATCGTCGTCGATACGACGATCGACAAGACGCTCGAAAAGCGGGCGGAGCAGTCCCTGACGGATGTGCTGAACAAGGACGGAGCCAAGCTCGACGCGTCGCAGGCAGCCCTTGTCTCGATCGACGGCACCGGGGCGATCCGCGCTCTGGTCGGCGGTCGTGACTACGCCGACAGCCAGTTCAATCGCGCCGTCAAGGCCAAGCGCCAGCCGGGCTCCTCATTCAAGCCGTTCGTCTACGCCGCAGCGCTCGAAAAGGGTCTGACGCCATTTTCGGTGTTCAACGACGCGCCGATCCGGATCGGCGACTGGACGCCGGAAAACTACGAGAAGAAATACAATGGTCAGGTGACGCTCGCGACGGCGCTTGCGAAGTCGCTGAATACGGTTGCGGCGCAGCTGGTGATGTATGACGGCCCGGATCAGGTGATCAAGCTGGCGCATCGCCTCGGCATCGAATCGGAACTGCAGCCGAACGCATCGATTGCGCTTGGTACGTCAGAAGTATCGCTGATGGAGCTGACCGGCGCCTATGCGGCCTTCATGAACGGCGGATACAAGGCAACGCCGCACGTCATCCGCCGCGTGACGACCGCCGACGGCAGCAAGGTTCTCTACGAAAATACCTATGACAATCCGCCTCGCGTGTTGTCCGAGACGATCGCCGCGAACATGAACGCGATGATGATGGGCGTGATCGACCAGGGAACGGGCAAGAGCGCCAAGATCCCGGGCTGGCAGGCAGCCGGCAAGACCGGCACGACGCAGAATTCGCGCGACGCGCTTTTCGTTGGCTTCACCAGCAACCTGACGACGGGCGTCTGGTTCGGCAACGACGACGGCAAGCCGATGAAGAAGGTCACCGGCGGCGGTTTGCCGGCCAAGGCCTGGCAGACATTCATGGTCGCCGCCCACAAGGGGCTGTCGCCTGCGCCGCTGTTCGGTAGCGGCCAGTTCATGGCCGATCCGGTCAGCCCGGGCAATGCCGACCAGCCGATAGCGTCGGTCGAGCCCGGCATGCAGCAACCCGGCATGCAGCAACCGGTCGAAGAACCAAGCGCGATCGGCAGCATCATATCGGGTGTTTTCGGCGGATCCAGCGAGGCGGAAAGTCGCTATCCACAGGCGCCAAGCCGGCCTGCGCGGCAGCAGCTTGCGCCGGTCGGCAGAGGTCCTGTCCCACCATCGGACGTTGCTGAAGATGGCCGCTACGGCTATGGCGACGCCGTTCCGCCGGGCGAGGTCGGCGATACGCTGGAGGGCCCCGTAGAGCGTCCGCGCCGCACGACTTTGCTTGACCTGATCATGGGCCAATAGCGCCGTTGTCGGCTAAGAAAAAATGCGGCTTTCCTGAGGCTGTGAAAATTAATTGGCCTAGGCTCTTTTTGCTGGTTTTCAGGCTATTCTCTGCCTTGCAGTCGCGAAAACCGCTCCTTATATACGCCGCATCACCGCAATCACGATTGCGTTAATCTTAAAGACCAATCCCGTAAGGGGCTGTCAGGGAAATGCCTTACCGGGGTTCCGACAGCTTGCTTCAAGGAGAGAATGACATGGCAAAAGTAATTGGTATCGACCTCGGAACGACAAATTCCTGCGTCGCTGTCATGGACGGCAAGGACGCGAAGGTCATTGAGAACGCCGAAGGTGCGCGCACGACGCCTTCGATCGTAGCATTTTCCGAAGATGGCGAACGCCTCGTCGGTCAGCCGGCCAAGCGCCAGGCAGTTACCAACCCCACGGACACGCTGTTCGCAGTGAAGCGCCTCATCGGCCGCCGCTACGACGATCCGACGGTTGAAAAGGACAAGGCTCTCGTGCCTTTCGAGATCACCAAGGGTGACAACGGCGACGCATGGGTCAAGGCCCGCGGCACCGGCTATTCGCCTGCCCAGATCTCCGCGATGATCCTTCAGAAGATGAAGGAAACCGCTGAATCCTATCTCGGTGAAAAGGTCGAAAAGGCCGTTATCACCGTTCCCGCATACTTCAACGACGCACAGCGCCAGGCAACCAAGGATGCCGGCAAGATCGCTGGCCTCGAAGTTCTGCGCATCATCAACGAGCCGACGGCGGCAGCGCTGGCCTACGGTCTCGACAAGAAGGACGGCAAGACGATCGCCGTTTACGACTTGGGTGGCGGTACCTTCGATATCTCGATCCTCGAGATCGGCGACGGCGTCTTCGAAGTGAAGTCCACCAACGGCGATACCTTCCTCGGTGGTGAAGACTTCGACATGCGCCTGGTCGAATACCTCGTTGCCGAGTTCAAGAAGGACAACGGCATCGACCTCAAGGGCGACAAGCTTGCTCTGCAGCGCCTCAAGGAAGCTGCCGAAAAGGCCAAGATCGAACTCTCGTCCTCGCAGCAGACCGAAATCAACCTGCCGTTCATCACGGCCGATGCAACCGGTCCGAAGCACCTGACGCTGAAGCTGACCCGCGCCAAGCTGGAAAGCCTGGTTGACGATCTGATCCAGCGCACCATCGCGCCGTGCAAGGCAGCCCTCAAGGATGCTGGTGTCACGCCTGCCGAGATCGACGAAGTCGTTCTGGTCGGTGGCATGAGCCGCATGCCGAAGGTGCAGGAAGTCGTCAAGCAGCTGTTCGGCAAGGAGCCGCACAAGGGCGTCAACCCGGATGAAGTCGTAGCCCTCGGCGCCGCCATCCAGGCCGGCGTTCTCCAGGGCGACGTCAAGGACGTTCTGCTTCTCGACGTAACCCCGCTGTCCCTCGGCATCGAAACGCTGGGTGGCGTCTTCACTCGTCTGATCGAGCGTAACACCACGATCCCGACGAAGAAGTCGCAGACCTTCTCGACCGCCGACGACAACCAGCAGGCCGTCACCATCCGCGTTTCGCAGGGCGAGCGCGAAATGGCTGCCGACAACAAGCTGCTCGGCCAGTTCGACCTCGTTGGCCTGCCGCCGGCACCGCGTGGCGTTCCGCAGATCGAAGTCACCTTCGATATCGACGCCAACGGCATCGTACAGGTTTCGGCCAAGGACAAGGGCACCGGCAAGGAACAGCAGATCCGCATCCAGGCCTCCGGTGGTCTCTCCGACGCCGACATCGAGAAGATGGTCAAGGACGCCGAAGCCAATGCTGAAGCCGACAAGAAGCGTCGCGAAGGCGTAGAAGCCAAGAACCAGGCTGAAAGCCTGATCCACTCCAGCGAGAAGTCGCTGAAGGATTACGGCGACAAGGTCACCGAAGCCGACCGCACGGCGATTTCCGATGCGATCGCAGCGCTGAAGTCTGCAACCGAAGCGTCTGAGCCTGATGCTGAAGACATCAAGGCAAAGACCCAGACCCTCATGGAAGTCTCGATGAAGCTCGGTCAGGCGATCTACGAAGCGCAGCAGGCTGAAGGTGGTGCGGCAGACGCATCCGCTGAAGCCGGCGATGACAATGTCGTCGATGCCGACTACGAAGAAGTCAAGGACGACGACCGCAAGAAGTCCGCATAAGCTGGACGAAACGGTCACGTTTGAAACTGACATTCCGGCTGCTCACCATGGCAGCCGGAAATCCATTTCCGGGGTCTGATCCTTAATGGCAAAAGCCGATTTTTACGAAACGCTGGGTGTCGCCAAGACGGCGGATGACAAAGAGCTGAAGAGCGCTTTCCGCAAGCTGGCGATGAAATACCATCCGGACAAGAATCCTGATGATCATACCGCCGAGCAGAAGTTCAAGGAAATCAACGAAGCCTACGAGATGCTGAAGGACCCGCAGAAGCGGGCTGCCTACGACCGTTATGGCCACGCTGCTTTCGAGCATGGCGGCATGGGCGGTGGCGGCGGCTTTGCCGGCGGTGGTTTCTCCGACATCTTCGAAGACATCTTTGGCGAGATGATGGGCGGCGGCCGGCAGCGGCAGCGCTCGTCCGGCGGTCGCGAACGCGGCGCCGATCTTCGCTACAACATGGAAATTTCGCTGGAGGAATCCTTCTCCGGAAAGACCGCGCAGATCAGGGTTCCGACCTCGATCACCTGCGACGTCTGTTCCGGCTCCGGTGCCAAGCCCGGCACCCAGCCGAAGACCTGCGGCACCTGCCAGGGCTCCGGCCGCGTGCGTGCAGCCCAGGGCTTCTTCTCGATCGAGCGCACCTGCCCGACCTGTCATGGCCGCGGCCAGATCATTCCCGACCCCTGCACCAAGTGCCACGGCCAGGGTCGCGTTACCGAGGAGCGTTCGCTCTCGGTCAACATCCCTGCTGGCATCGAGGACGGCACCCGCATTCGCCTGCAGGGCGAAGGCGAGGCTGGCACCCGCGGTGGACCGGCGGGCGACCTCTATATCTTCCTGTCGGTGAAGCCGCATGAGTTCTATCAGCGCGACGGAGCCGATCTCTATTGCTCGATCCCGATCTCGATGACGACGGCCGCGCTCGGCGGTACGTTCGATGTCGCGACCCTCGACGGTACGAAGTCGCGCGTCACGGTGCCGGAAGGCACGCAGGCCGGCAAGCAGTTTCGCCTGAAGGGCAAGGGGATGCCGGTGCTGCGTTCGCCGCAGACGGGCGATCTCTACATCCAGATCCAGATCGAGACACCGCAGAAGCTCACCAAGCGCCAGCGCGAGCTTCTTCAGGAGTTCGAGGAACTGTCTTCCAAGGAAAACAATCCAGAATCGACCGGTTTCTTTGCTCGAATGAAAGAGTTCTTCGAGAACTGATCCTGTGATTTCAGGTCTTTTTCCGAAAGCCCGGTTGCCCGTCAACCGGGCTTTTCTGTTCTTAAGCGGTTGCATTGCGGGAACAGGCTCGACTTTTGCGTCTTTATTCGCTTTATTACTTAATTGCTAATTACGTTCGACCGGGCATCTTAAAGAAGACTAGACCTGCGTCCGTGTTTTTGTCAGCCAGTGCCGAGGTCACCTTGGAACGCCGTCTCGCAGCCATCTTAGCAGCAGATATCGTAGGCTACAGCCGTCTGATGGGCTCAGACGAGTCGGGCACGCTTGCCGCCGTCAAGCGTTGCCGCGAGGAGTTGATCGACCCGAAGATCGCAGCTCACAAGGGCCGGATCGTCAAGCTGACAGGCGACGGGATGCTCGTCGAATTCTCCAGCATCGTCAATGCGGTAGCCTGCGCCGACGAGGTGCAGCGAGCGATGGCGGAGCGCAATGGCTTGGTCGAGGACCCGCGCCGCATAGAGTTTCGCATCGGTATCCATCTGGGGGACGTTCTGGTCGAGGATGGCGATATCTTCGGGGACGGCGTCAATCTCGCCGCGCGTCTGGAGGGGATCGCCGAGCCTGGCGGGATCGCGATTTCGGCGTCCGCCAGAGACCATGTCGGCGGAAGGCTCGATGTCGTGTTCCAGGACAAGGGCGAGCATTCCCTGAAGAACATCGCGCGCCCGGTGAGGGTATACGCCGTCGCACCAAGGCGCGCATTGCCGCTGAAGGTGCATGAAGCGGCGCTCAGCGCGGCAAAGGAGAAGCACAAGCAACTGGTCGCCGTCCTGCCCTTCACCAACATGAGCGGCGATCCCGAACAGGAATATTTCTCCGACGGCATCACTGAGGACATCATTACCGACCTGTCAAAGATCTCGAACCTTTATGTCGTCGCCCGCAACACGGCCTTCACCTACAAGGGCAAATCCGTGCAGGTGAAGCAGGTAGCTGCCGAGTTGGGCGTCAATTTCATTCTGGAAGGCAGCGTCCGCAAGGTCGGCCAGCGGGTGCGCATAACAGGACAGCTGATCGATGCTAAGAACGGTGGGCACGTCTGGGCCGACCGGTTCGACCGCGAGTTGACCGACATCTTCGCGATCCAGGACGAGATCACCCACGCGATCGTCGCTCAGCTTAAGATCAAGCTTCTGCCGGAGGAAAAGCAGGCAATCGCCAGCGAGCCCACCAACAGCGTCGAAGCCTACACCTACTATTTGCGCGGCCGCCAGTTTTCCAACACCTGGACGCGGCCTTACCTGCTGATGGCACGGCGTATGTTCACGACCGCGGTTGCGCTCGATCCGCAATATGCCCGTGCCTATGCCGGCATCGCCGATTGCGAATCCGCTCTGCGTGACTGGCATGCCGGCGAATACACGTTGCAGGGCATCCTGAACCTGACCGCCAAGGCGCTGGCGCTCGATCCGCATCTTGCCGAGGCCCATGCCTCGCGCGGCCTCGCGCTGCATCAGGACGGGCGGGACGACGAGGCGCTGGTGGAGTTCGACAAGGCGCTCTCGCTCGAACCCGATCTCTATGAGGTGAACTTCCACTACGGCCGCTTCATGTTCATGCAGGGCAAGTTCCAGCGCGCCATCAACTTCTTCACCAGAGCCTCGGAAATCCATCCGGACGACTATCTCTCGCCGATCCACTTGATCAGCGCCTGCCGCTCCCTTGGTTTCAAGAAGGAGCGGGAGAACTGGGCGCGTGTCGCTCTGGAGCGCGCTGAACGTGCGCTCGAGCGTCATCCGGAAAACTCCGGCCCCGCCCACCGCGGCGCGCTCGCGCTGGCGCATATGGGCGACAAGGAGCGGGCCAAGGAATGGATCAGGCGCGCCCAGGCCATCGATCCCGACGATATCGTCGCGCAGTACAATGCTGCCTGCGTGTACGCGCTGCTGGATGAGCGAGACACGGCGCTCGACATTCTCGAGTCGCTGTTGCCGCAGTCCTCCTGCTACCAGATCCTCTGGTTCAAGCACGACTCCGACCTGGATTCAGTTCGAAATCATCCTCGTTTCCGCAAGATGCTGGATGCGATCGAGGCGTGCTCTCTGTCTCTCGATAGCCTCACACGCGTGGCTTCCGAATAAAGCGCCTGCAATCTGCTCCATATTGAAACAGCACGCTCGTCGGTTCTGTCTTGTGTTAACGCAGGTCGCTGATCGCGCTTTGCAGCGGTGGCGAATCTATTCATGATGGCTGCAGGGGAATATTCTAACTGAGGGCAACTTCCATGACGGTAGCAAGCACCTTCCAGGCTGACGATGACGATGTACTCGCAGGCGCTCTTTACGCTTGGTGCGCCGAGCGCAACATCAAGATCCGCAGCCAGCAGGGCCTCTCGATTGCCAGCATCGCAATTGATCTGTACCACGCCGGTCACCAGACCCAGGACGACCTCTTGGTCGCTCTGCACGAGCGCGAATTGCACTGATATCGCAGCCCGCTGGGCACGTTAAGCGAACGCTTCTCCGTTCATCAGCGTCAGGATCGTCTTGACGGCCTCCTTGCCGGCGGCCGAACTCAGTCGGTCGTAGTGGACGGCAAGCTCATAGGCTTCGGCGCTGAGGCCCGGCCGCGCGGATGCGTCCGTCGTGTTTGCGCCTTCGAACAGGGCTGAAATCTCTACGCCGAGAAAAACCGCGATCTGGTGCAGCTTGCTGGCCGATACGCGGTTGGTTCCTTTTTCGTATTTCTGGATCTGCTGAAAGGTGAGGCCCAATGCCTCGCCCAATTCCAGCTGCGATATGCGTCGCTTTGCCCGAAGCGCCCTGACATTCTGGCCAACAATCATATCCACCGGATCTGGCACGTCGGTTTCCCCCATAGACGCCTAGTTTCGACAATACTATGCCCGCGTTTTTTTATATCTCAACCCGGCAGTTGCAAAATTCAACCTGATTTTCGCAAGAATTCAGGCAAGATTCTCTCGCTTTTTGCAGGGATGTAGACCTTAGCGTGCGCCCAGGTATACATGCCAGTTAAGGGGGGTGTTGGCGTTTCTATTGTAAGCCTATTCGACCGGACGCGAGGCGAGTCGGAAGATACTTGCGGCCTTGACGGTCAGCGGGCGCACTCTTAAATTAGAATAATTCTAAAAAGAGGATGCCATGTTCAATAGATTTTTCAGATCGTCGAAACGCCCTTTTACGTCGCTCTCCGAGCAGGAGATCCTCGCGCTGGCAATCGCGTCGGAGGAAGAGGATGCGCGCATCTATCTCGCCTACGCTGACCGTCTGAGGGGCGACTATCCGGCATCCGCCAAGGTATTCGAAGAGATGGCCGAGGTCGAGGACACCCACCGCCAGTCTCTGATCGCCATTTATCGCGAGCGTTTCGGCGAACGTATCGTTCTCATCCGCCGCGAGCACGTCAGCGGTTTCTACGAGCGGCGGCCGGACTGGTTGGCCCGCAATCTGTCGCTGGAGACGATCCGGGCCGAGGCCGAGGCCATGGAGCAGCAGGCCTATCGGTTCTATGTCGAGGCGACCGGTCGCGTCTCCGATGCGCGGACACGCCAGCTGCTTGGCGATCTGGCGCTCGCGGAGCAGGGGCATGGGGACATCACCCGCATGTTAGGCGAAAAGCACCTGCCCGAGGATGCGCGCGCGGAAGAGGATCAGACGGTCCGCCGGCAGTTCGTCCTGACCTATGTTCAACCTGGCCTGGCTGGCCTCATGGACGGCTCGGTCTCGACACTCGCGCCGATCTTCGCTGCGGCGTTTGCCACCCAGGATACCTGGCAGACGTTCCTCGTCGGCATGTCGGCCTCGGTCGGTGCCGGTATTTCCATGGGCTTCACCGAAGCCGCCCATGACGACGGAAAGATCTCCGGACGCGGCTCCCCGATCAAGCGCGGGCTTGCCTGCGGCCTCATGACGGCGCTGGGCGGCCTCGGGCACACCCTGCCGTATCTGATCCCGAATTTCTGGACGGCGACCACCATGGCCGTGATTATCGCGATCTTCGAGCTGTGGGCGATCGCGTTCATTCAGAACCGCTATATGGAAACGCCGTTCCTGCGCGCGGCGTTTCAGGTTGTCGTCGGCGGCGGACTGGTGCTTGGCGCCGGCATCCTGATTGGCAATTCCTGATCCGGAAACGAAAAAGGCCGGCGATAAGCCGGCCTCTCAATTCCGCGTTGTGCGCTGTGACTACTTCAGGGCGCCGACCAGGACGTCGCGGCCATTCTCGATGGTGACCCAGCGGCCGGCATTGTAGCTCGACTGGCGCTTGATGAAGGAATAGCTCGTCTCGAACCATGGTTTGACGGTCGAAGCGAGGTTGTCGAGGATGAAATCGCCCTGCGTCGTGCGCAGTGTCAGAACCGCATGGCCCTCGCCATCGGGCTTGCGAACGACGGTCATGAGAAGGTTAGCCGGCGAAAAACCGCGCTGAATAAGGATGCGACGCTTGAGTAGTGCGAAATCTTCGCAATCACCTGCCGTCGTGGGGTAGGCCCAGACCTCGTCCTTGCCGTAGATTTCCTTGTCGGTCATCGGTGTGATGGTGTTGTTGACCATCGAGTTGACAGAACGAACGAGCGCCCATTTGCCGTCCGACATTTCGGCGACCGCGGCGTTGCGATTGGCGCCGCACTCGCTGCGATGGGTCTGACAGAATTCGTAATGGCCGATCGGCTGCGAGGTCGACGCGCCCGTTACCATCGAAACATTGTTGGCCGGCGCCGGTGTTGCGGCTGTCGACATCGCAAACACAGCCGTCATGGCTACCAGGAAACCCTTGATCTGCACGCCCGCTCTTCCTTGCACCGCCCCTGAATTCTTAACAAAAAGTTAACGGAGAGAGGCTCGGAGAGTCAATCGTTACTTCTGCTAGGGTCGGTGCAACTCGCAGACATGGTTAAAATGCGTTAGGATTTGGGACAGGACCGCGTCCCTAAGGCGCGGCCTGTCCGTGGTTTGCCTAGTGGATCAGCGCTTTGACGGCGGCAACCATCCGCTCGATATCTTCGGGACGGGATAGGCGATGGTCGCCATCGCGGATAAAGGTCAGCACGACATCGTCGGCGGGAAGGTGCTCGATGAGCGTCATCGCGTGCTGGTAGGGCACGTCGGGATCCTTCATGCCCTGCAGGATATGGACGGGGCAGCCGGTCTCGATGATGCCCTTGAGCACGCGGTTCTCACGACCGTCCTCGATGAGCGCGCGCGTGTAGATATTGGGCTCCGGGCTATAGGCGGAGCGCTCCTCGAAATAGCCCCGTTCGGCCAGGGAGGACTGCTCTGCCGGCGTGAGATGAGGTTCGATCAGCTCCGACGTGAAATCGGGCGCAGGCGCGATCAGCACGATGCCGTCGAGTTTCGGTGCGTTCGCAAGCTTGGCAAGCTCCTGCACCAGCCGCAAAGCGATCCAGCCGCCCATGGACGAGCCGACGAGAACGATGCGCTCTGGCCTGACGTGCAGGATCACGGAAAGCGCCTCCTCCAGCCACCGCGAAATGGTCCCGTCGACGAAGTTCCCGCCAGACAGGCCATGGCCGGAATAGTCGAAGCGCACGCAGGCAAGCCCGCTCTCGGCGGCCAGCCTGTCGATCTCCACCGCCTTGGTGCCGCTCATGTCGGAGCGGTATCCCGACAGCCAGACCAGCGCCGGGCCGGTCGCGCCCGCTGCCTGCGGACGGACGACGTAGGCGATCTCGCGAGCAGCGTCGGCGGATCCGACGGTCAGGAACTGATGATCGATGGCGGGATTTGCGTCAGACATGGCGGAACTCCGTTTGTTTAGTGGCTATAAAACAGATTCTTGACAGGCTGACAGCAGGTGATTTTTCCGCTAAAGCGTGCTAATGACTTGGTTGCAGCGATGGCGAAACTCGGTCGTCTTCCTTATATAGAGGCGATCCGCTGCAGCAATCCGAAACAACGCGAGGAGAGTACGACCATTCGCAGACCTTTCAAGAACGACGCGCCCGTAAAGGAAGGGCCGCGCTCGAACAGGGAAATTCGCATTCCCAAAGTTCAGCTCATCGATGCTGAAGGACAGAATCTAGGCGTCGTGGCGACCGACCAGGCCCTGAGAATGGCTGAAGAAGCCGGCCTCGACCTGGTGGAGATTTCCCCCAACGCCGAACCGCCTGTGTGCAAGATCCTCGATCTGGGCAAGCTGAAATACGCTAACCAGAAGAAGGCCGCCGAGGCGCGCAAGAAGCAGAAGATCGTCGAAGTCAAAGAAATCAAGATGCGCCCGAACATCGACACCCATGACTATGAGGTGAAGATGAAGGCGATGGGTCGTTTCTTCGAGGAAGGCGACAAGGTCAAGGTGACCCTGAAGTTCCGCGGCCGCGAAATGGCTCACCAGGAACTGGGCATGAAGCTTTTGCAGCAGGTCAAGGCCGATACCCTGGAATATGCCAAGGTCGAAGCCGAGCCGAAGCTCGAAGGCCGCCAGATGATGATGGTGCTCGCACCGAAATAAGATGTCGGAACAGGGCGCATCGCCGCCGTTCGTATCAAAGCCGTCCGCGAGGGCGGCTTTTGTATTTCCGGGCTGTCCCATCAATCTGACAGGATGCTGACATCGGCACTCAACGCGTTGTCAGCCAACCTTTGCCATTCTCTCCTCATCGAAACGAGAGAGGAGGCAAGTCATGACAATCAAGATTCGCAGTATGGCGCTCGCATCGGTTGCCGCATTGGCGCTGACAGCGTCGATTCCGATCGTTCAATCGTTCGGCCCGGCTTCTTCGGCGGCTGTTGCATTGGCCCGGGGCGGTCACGACGATGGCGGTTCCTCAGGCAGTAGCAGCGGCGGCGGTAGCTCCGGTCGCAGCGGCAGCGACGATCATGGGAGTGACGACCACGGCGGACGTAGTGGTGGTCACGGCGATGACAGCAATGACGACGACGGCAACGATGATCACGGCGGCCGGCGCGACGATCGCGCCTCTGATGATGGTCCCTCTCATGACGTCGGCGACGATAATCCCGGAAACCATAGCGGGCGGGGAGACCGTGGCCGGTCCGACAGGCCGCAGACCGTCCTGAAGGTTTCTGAGTCGAGCCTGCGCGGCCTGCTGAACGGATCGCTGGTTGCCCGTGATCAGCTTGGCCGCCTGTTGGAAATCGAGGTCGAGCGCGAACATGGGGCGCGCGTCATCAAGGCCCAGGTTCACAGGTCCGATGCTCGCCGTAATCCGGGGGCGATCACCAGCGTCCAGATCTTCCCCGCTGCCGCGCAGTAAACGTGCGACAGATCTTCCGACCGCCTCGGAAGAAAGAGGCTCCGTCGCCATGCGGCGGGGTCTCTTGGTCTGGCGACCTTGCCTCGCCGCAGCGAAGCGTTCAATCTAGCGCTGGCCCTTAATCGCCGGAACAATCATGGACCCCAAACGCCGCTCGCTTCTATCTTTGTTGTTGTTGACCTGCTGGTTCGCGGCCGCCGGCAACGTCGCGGTGCGCGATGCGTCTGCCAAGGATGGCGGCAGCAACAGCGGGTCGGGCAGCTCGGGCAGCGGCTCCTCTGGTTCCGGCTCGTCTGGATCGAATTCCGGCTCCGGAAGCGATGACAGCGGCCATAGTGGCAGCGATGACAGCGGCCATGGCGGCGGCGATGATGACGGGGGTGGTCATGGCAGCGACGACGGCGATGACGACAATGGCAGCGATGATAGCAACAACAGCGGCAGCAGCGGCAATCAGGGGCGCGGTTCGGATTACGATCGCGCCAGGGATGCAGTACGAGACGGCAAGGTGCTTCCCCTGAAGGCGATCTTGAAAAACATCGACATGCGGCGCTATGGCCGCGTCATCGATGTTCGGCTGAAGCGGTCGATGTTTAGCGATACCTATCAGTTGAAAGTCAGGGACGGCGCGGGAACCATCAGAACCCTGCGCATCAACGCTCGCAACGGTACCTTGTTGGGGGGATCATGATCGATGCGGATCTTGCTGGGGGAGGACGACGCCAACATTTCCAGTCATGTGGTCGAGGCGCTCCAGCGGGAGGGCTACCGCATCGACGTCCTCGCGACCGGGCCGCAGGTCTGGGAGGAAGGAGAGACCGGTGACTTCGCCGCGATCATTCTCGATCTCGGCCTGCCAGGCATGGATGGCCTGTCTATCCTGAAGCGATGGCGCATGGCGGGCATCAATACGCCTGTCCTCGTGCTGACGGCTCGCGGCTCATGGATGGAACGGGTTGATGGCTTCGATGCCGGCGCCGACGACTATCTGCCGAAGCCGTTTCGCACCGAGGAATTGATCGCGCGTCTGCGCGCCTTGTTGCGCCGCTCCGGTGCCGGACGCTCACGCGTCAAATCCGCCGATCGCTTCACGCTGGATGAAAACGCCCGCCGGGTGACATTCGACGGCCGGGAGTTGGACCTCAGTCCGCTCGAGTATCGGATGCTGGCGCTTTTCATCGCAAGGCCGGGCGCGGTGCTCACCGCCGCTGAACTTGCGAGCCAGGTTCAGGGCAGGGACGACGATGCCGCCAAGAATGCCGTCGAGGCCATGGTGGCGCGGCTGAGAAAGAAGACCGACAGCGATGCGATCGAGACGCGTCGTGGCTTCGGCTATGTGCTGCCGGAGCGGCGTGGCGCATGATGGGGTCGCTGCGGTTTCGCCTTGCCGTCGGCGCGCTTGTCGCGATCGGCGTTGCATTGACGATCGTCTGGTTTGTGCTCAGTCATCTGTTCACGGACTATCTCGCCGACCAGTATTCCTACGAGATGACGGGCGTGATGGATTCTCTCGCCGCGCGCCTCACTGTGGAAGATGAGCGGCTTGTGCTGACGGGTGAACTGGCCGACACCCGCTTCGACCTGCCGACGGGCGGCCGCTACTGGCAGATCTCTCCGAGCGATGGCGGGCGCCCCTTGCGTTCGCGATCGCTGTGGGACGAGGAGATCGCCGCGGGCGATCTGTCCGCGGACCTCTATTGCGGGTTCCGCCAGGCAGAAGGCCCGGACGGACTGCCTGTTCTTGTTTCTGAAAAGCGGATGAGCCTGGGGGAGGGGGGCGCGCGCAAGGATTTCACGGTCTACGCCGGTTTCTCCAAGGCTGAGATGGAGAAGGTGCTTGAAAGCTATCACCGTCCGTTGCGATTGATGCTGCTGTCGATCGGCGGGATCTTGCTGTTGGCAGCCTTTCTGCAGGGCTGGATTGGCCTTCGTCCGCTTGCGCGGCTTCGTGACAGCGTTGCCGATATCCGCGCTGGCCGCCTTGCCCATATTGGCTGGAGCGGACCAAGCGAGGTGACGCCTCTGGTGCGCGAGATCAACCTCTTGCTGACCGAACGGGAAACAGCCGTGGAGCGGGCCCGGGCGCGGGCAAGCGATCTCGCGCATGGGCTGAAGACACCGCTGACGGTTCTCTCGCATCTCGCGGAGAGCCTGCCGGCGGAAAAGCGCGACACTGCCATGCAGCAGATCGAGTTGGTGCGGCAGCGCTCCGATCGTCAGTTGCAGGCCGCCCGTATGGGTGTCGAACAGATGGCGACGACGTCGCTGCTTGGGATATCGGGAAAACTCGTCAATGTCCTGCAGGCGTTCACGTCTGGAAAGGGCATCGATTGGCATGTCGATATCGATCCGACGCTGACCATTCAGGCTGATCCCGCGGATATCGCGGAGGCGCTGGGCAATGTGCTCGACAACGCCGTACGCTTTGCCCGCTCGCGAATAGAACTCAGCGCCCGCCACGACGAACGGCATGTCGTATTGATCGTATCCGATGATGGCCCCGGCGCAGGCGCCGAGAGTTACGACCGGATGCTGAAGCGCGGAATCACCATCGATGACGAAACCTCCGGTTCCGGGCTCGGGCTTGCAATCTCCGCCGATATCGTCGAAGCCTATGGCGGCAAGCTCGATCTCCTGGCCTCGAAACTGGGTGGGTTGATGGTGAAAATGACCTTGCCCGCCACGGAAGGGACGCCCTGATCTCGGGGCACGGAAGATTCCTCGCTTCGCCCCGTTGCACTTTTATGACGTCGCGGTTATAAGCGCGCGTCCGAACTGACCGGCAGGGCATGCCGTGGCAGTTTCGAATGCTTGCGGAACGGTTCGTCACCGGAGCCGCAGATCAACAACAAACGCTCCCGCACTTGTTGCGACTCCAGGGAAACCGGGCATCGCGAGAAGGCTTCTTTTGAAGCGCGCAGGGGGATCAGAAACGGAGTAGCAAAATGCCCAAGATGAAGACGAAGTCTGCTGCCAAGAAGCGGTTCAAGATCACCGCGACTGGCAAGGTCAAGGCTGCAGCTGCTGGCAAGCGCCATGGCATGATCAAGCGTTCCAACAAGTTCATCCGCGATGCACGTGGCACCATGGTTCTCGCAGAACCGGATGGCCGCAAGGTCGTGAAGAACTACCTGCCGAACGGTCTCTAAGACTATTCCGCGAACGTATAGATTAAGGAGATCATGAAATGGCACGTGTAAAAAGAGGCGTTACCGCCCACGCCAAGCACAAGAAGGTTTTGAAGGCCGCTAAGGGCTTTTACGGCCGTCGCAAGAACACCATCCGCGCCGCGAAGGCTGCTGTCGATCGTTCGAAGCAGTACGCTTACCGCGACCGCAAGATCAACAAGCGCAACTTCCGCGCTCTGTGGATACAGCGTATCAACGCCGCTGTCCGCGAATTCGGCCTGACCTACGGCCGCTTCATCGACGGCCTGAACAAGGCTGGTATCGAAGTTGACCGTAAGGTTCTCTCCGACATGGCAATCCATGAGCCGGAAGCATTCGGTGCACTCGTTGCAGCCTCCAAGAAGGCTCTCGAGTACCTGAAGGACGCCGGTACGAAGAACGAGTTTGAAGCAGCCGTCAACTAAGCCGGCGCTATTCGAACCTTCGTTTCGATGATTTGGAACCCGCGCTGGCAAAGCTTGCGCGGGTTCTTTCGTTTTGATCTGAATAAGGACGCCGAAAGACGTGGCGGGCGATTTCGAAACCCTGGTGGCCGATGAGGGCTTGTGCGAGAAGGACGTTCCCGTTCTGCTCGCGGCGCTTATCAACGGCTCCGGTCGACGGGTCGAGCGCGTCGCCTTGTCGAAAGGCGCCGTGTGGATCAAGCGCTACGGTACGGAGCGTACCTCGCGCTGGGTTGCGCTTCAGCACACGCTGGCCGCTCTTCTTCGCGCTCCCTTCCTCCGACCGTCTCCGGTTCTTGCCGACGAAGGCATGGCGGCGCGCGAAATTCGCCGCATTGCCCAGTTCTCGAAAAATGGCGTGCCGACGGCGCGCGTCATCTATTCGTCGGGCGCCGCTGTCGTCTTCAGCGATGCGGGCAAGACGGTTGACACCTATCTCTTCGATATCCGCAAGGTTGACCCCGTCGCCCACGACGATATGCTCGTCCATTGCGCCGGCGAACTCGGTCGGCTGCATGCCAAGGGTCTTTGCCATGGTCGCCCCTATCCGCGGGATATGTTCCTGAAGGACGGCCGCATCGGCTTCATGGATTTCGAGGAAGAGCCAGATACCGTCATGCCACTCGAAGTCGCGCAAGCACGCGACATCTGGCTGCTGTTTCTGCAGGTGGCCACACGCGCGCATTTCGGCAAGAAAACCTACGATCGGGCCTACCAGGCCTGGCTCAAGGTGGCACCGCCTGCCGCGGTCGCCGAACTGCGCAAGCTTACCGGCTTTCTCGGCGGCTTTTTATGGGCTGCCCGGTTGATTGGCCGCGTCCACATGGGTAGTGATCTGCAACGTTTCATCGTGGCAACCAGCTATCTCACGCATGTTTTCGTAAATTGTCGACAAGACTGACGCCCGCGAGGCAGGAAAAGATGACCGAACTCGATACTTTGGAAAAGCAACTTCTGTCTGACGTCGCAGCTGCTGCCGACGAACCGGCAATCGAAGCGGTGCGTGTTGGCGCGCTGGGCAAGAAGGGCTCGGTGTCCGAACTGCTGAAGACGCTCGGCGCCATGTCGCCGGAAGAGCGCCAGACCCGCGGCGCCCAGATCAACGCGCTGAAGACTGTCGTGACCGAGGCGATCAACGCCCGCAAGGCCGATCTCAAGAAGGCGGCGATCGACGCGCGCCTGAAGGCCGAGACGGTCGACGTCTCGCTGCCCGTCCGCTCCTCGCCGGCCGAGCGTGGCCGCATCCATCCGATCAGCCAGATCGTCGACGAGATCACTGCCATCTTTGCCGACATGGGCTTCTCGATCGCCGAAGGTCCGGATGTCGAGACCGACTACTACAATTTCACGGCGCTGAACTTCCCCGAGGGCCATCCGGCCCGCGAGATGCACGACACCTTCTTCTTCAATCCGGACGAGAACGGTGAGCGCAAGGTGCTGCGCACGCACACCTCGCCGGTGCAGGTCCGCACCATGGAAGCGCGGAAGCCACCGATCCGCATCATCATCCCCGGCAAGACCTATCGCCAGGACAGTGACGCGACGCATTCGCCGATGTTCCACCAGGTCGAAGGCCTCGTCGTCGACAAGAAGGCCAATGTCGCCAATATCCGCTGGGTGCTGGAAGAATTCTGCAAGACCTTCTTCGAGGTCGACAGCGTCACCATGCGCTTCCGCCCGTCCTTCTTCCCCTTCACCGAGCCGTCCTTCGAGGTCGACATCCAGTGCGACCGTTCCGGCCCGATCGTCAAGTTCGGCGAAGGCACGGACTGGATGGAGATCCTCGGTTGCGGCATGGTGCACCCGAACGTGCTCCGCGCCGGCGGTCTCGATCCCGACGAATACCAGGGCTTTGCCTGGGGCATGGGCCTCGACCGCATCGCCATGCTGAAATACGGCATGCCCGACCTGCGCGACTTCTTCAACGCCGACGTCCGCTGGATGACCCATTACGGCTTCCGCCCACTCGACATGCCGACGCTGTTCGGCGGTCTGAGCGCGTAAGGGAGGATAGACATCATGAAATTCACGCTTTCCTGGCTCAAGGATCATCTTGAGACCGACGCCACACTGGATGAAATCTGCAAGCGACTGACCGAGATCGGCCTTGAGGTCGAGGATGTCGACGACAAGGCGGCCTACAAGCCCTTCGTCATCGCCCGGGTTCTGTCGGCCGAGAAGCATCCGGAAGCCGATCGCCTGAAGGTGCTGTCGGTCGATGCCGGCCCCGATATCAACGGCGGCAAGCCGCTGCAGATCGTCTGCGGCGCGCCGAATGCGCGCGCCGGTCTGGTGGGCGCGCTCGCACGGCCGGGCGATTATGTGCCGGGTATCGATGTCACGCTCGGCGTCGGCAAAATCCGTGGCGTCGAAAGCCACGGCATGATGTGCTCAGAAAAAGAGCTCAACATGTCCGACAGCCACGACGGCATCATCGACCTGCCTGAAGATGCGCCGGTCGGCACCTCGTTTGCCGCCTACGCCCATCTCGACGACCCGATGATCGAGATCAACCTGACGCCGAACCGTCCGGATTGCACCTCGATCTACGGCATCGCCCGCGATCTGGCCGCTTCCGGTCTCGGCACGCTGAAGACGCGCCCCGCGCCGTCCTTCGCCGTCGAAGGCGAAACGCCGGTGAAGCTGACGCTCGATCTCGACGACGACAAGCTCTGCCCGGGCTTCGGCCTGCGCCTGGTGCGCGGCGTCAAGAACGGCCCGAGCCCCAAGTGGGTGCAGCAGCGCCTGACGGCGATCGGTCTGCGTCCGATCAACGCGCTCGTCGACATCACCAACTACATGACGTTCGACCAGGGTCGCCCGATGCACGTCTTCGACGCCGCCAAGGTGAAGGGCAACCTCACCGTTCGCCGCGCCAAGGACGGCGAGACGGTGCTCGCGCTCGACCAGCGCGAATACAAGCTCGGCCCGAACAATGTCGTCATCGCTGACGAAAACGGCATCGAGTCGATCGGCGGCATCATGGGCGGCGAGCATTCCGGCTGCGACGAGAACACCACCGACGTCTTGATCGAATCGGCGCTGTGGGACCCGATGAACATCGCGAAATCAGGCCGTGGCCTCGGCATCATCACCGATGCCCGCTACCGCTTCGAGCGCGGCGTCGATCCCGAATACATGGTCCCCGGTCTCGAGCGCACCACCGAACTGGTGCTCGAATTCTGCGGCGGCACGGCAGCCAAGGCCGAGATCGTGGGCTACAAGGGCTACGAGCCGAAGATCGTCGACTTCCCATTCTCGGAAGTGAAGCGCCTGACGGGCCTGGAAGTCTCCACTGAGGAGAGCGTCGAGATCCTGACGCGCCTCGGCTTCAAGGTCACCGGCTCGGGTGAGCGCGTTTCCGTCGCCGTTCCCTCCTGGCGTCCCGATGTCGACGGCAAGGCCGATCTCGTCGAAGAGGTCATGCGCATCCATGGCGTCGACAACATCAAGCCGGCGCCGCTGGAAAGCCACACCGAAGTCAACGGCCGCATCCTGACGACGCTGCAGATCCGCACCCGCACCGCCAAGCGCGCGCTTGCCTCGCGTGGCATGCTGGAAGCCGTCACCTGGTCCTTCATTTCGGAAGATCAGGCCAAGCTCTTCGGCGGTGGTTCGCCGGCTCTGAAGCTTGCCAACCCGATCGCATCAGAAATGTCCGACATGCGCCCCTCGCTGCTGCCGGGTCTCCTGACCGCTGCCCAGCGCAATGCCGACAAGGGCTATGGCGACGTCGCGATCTTCGAAGTCTCCGGCACCTATGAGAACGACAGGCCGGAAGGCCAGCGCCGCGTTGCCGGCGGCATCCGTCGCGGCACCGCCTCGATGGCGGGCGCCGGCCGCATGTGGTCGAATGCATCCAAGGGCGGCGGCAAGCCGGTCGACGTCTTCGACGCCAAGGCCGATGCGCTTGCCGTGATCGAGGCCTGCGGCCTGCCGATGACCAACATCCAGGTCGAGCAGGGCGGTCCGGAATGGTACCATCCCGGCCGTTCCGGCACTATCAAGATGGGCCCGAAGGTCGTGCTCGGCTATTTCGGCGAGTTCCATCCCTCGACGCTGGAAGCGCTCGACGTCTCTGGCGCGCTCGCGGGCTTCGAGGTCTATCTCGACGCCATGCCCGAGCCGAAGAAGAAGGCGACCCGTACCAAGCCGGCGCTGGAGCTCTCGCAGTTCCAGGCCGTCAAGCGCGACTTCGCCTTCGTCGTCGACAAGGCGGTCGAAGCCGGCGCCATCATCAAGGCCGCCACCGGTGCCGACCGCAAGCTGGTCGCCGGTGTCAACGTCTTCGATATCTTCGAGGGCGCCTCGGTCGGCGAGGGCAAGAAGTCGGTTGCCATCGAGGTGCAGATCCAGCCGGTCGAGCGCACGCTGACCGACGAGGATTTCGAGGCCCTGACGCAGAAGATCGTCGCCAGCGTCACCAAGGTCACCGGCGGCGTTCTCAGAGGTTGAGATCACCCATCAGACAAGAGAGAGGCCGGCGATTTCGCCGGCTTTTCTATGTGTTGAGGTAATAGAGTTTGTTGACGATCGTCCAGCGGCCGTCGATCTTCAACATCGACAGGTAGTCGGTGAAGCGCATCCCGGCGAAGTCATCGCTGACTTTCACGCTGGCGGCGTCGCCGACGAAATCGACCAGTTCGATATCCATGTAAGGCTGTGTGCCGGGCGGCGCTGAGCCTTCGGCGACGATGGCCGCAATGAACTCATCGCGCGTCAGCCATTCCACGACATTCTCATAGTGCCCTATGATGGCGCATTGCGGGTGAAACGCCTTTTTCAAGGCGGCCTCGTTGGCGAATGTCATGCCTTCGACGTAGAGATGAACGACTGCTTCTATTGCCTGCTGATCTGACATGTGGCGCGTCCCCCGCAAGGTTGTGTTCTAAAGCATAGGGCGGGGCGACAAAGCCGCAAGGCGTAGACGTCACTCGTGGCCGTTCGAAAACAATGATCCGGCCGCAGCCTGCAGAAGCTCTTCCACATAGGTCGTGGCGGCTGACGTCGCGGTGTTGGAAAGAGCGAGTTCTTCGCATTTGTTCGCGACCGCATCGCGAATGAGGTAGAGCACATTTCTGCCGAGGTTTGCGTTTCCCTCGTCACAGACGCCAATCACCAGTGCGAGCGATGTCATGGCAACGATCTCTAAAACGACAAGGCGCCCTTCGAGTTCAGCGATATTCGTTGGTTTCCCTCCGTCAATCTGCATCTCCCCCTCCCGCCGCGCGTTTGGCAGGAGGAGTCTATTATCACTAAATGAGAAAAGATGAATATGACCGTCTGTCGGATGCTCTACCAACTTCGGCCAGTTGAGCGCAGAACATTTCAGTAGAGCGGAAATCGGGTTGCGCGCTTGCCGCGCATGCGAAAAGATCGCGGCGCAGGCGGAGGGTTCGAGCGTGAAGAAGCCGGGTTCGATGAAGGGTTTGGAAGATCTCGGGCGTGTGCGGTTGTCGCAGAATTTCTTCCTGCGCGATTTCCTGCATTCGGAGATCGCTGATTTCTATCGCATTTCCAACATACCCGACGATCCCGATCTGGCGGTCGAAGCCGGCCGGCATCTCTGCGAGCAGCTGCTGGAGCCCCTGCAGGCGACGTTCGGACGCCTGCATATCCGTTCCGGTTATCGCTCGGCGGAAGTCAACCAGTTCGGCAACCGGAACAAGCTGAACTGTTCCTCGAACGCCGCAACCGCTGCGGATCACATTTGGGACCGCAGGGACGCCGACGGATGCATGGGGGCGACCGCCTGCATCGTCGTCCCATGGATGGTCGATCACTACCGCGACGAAGAGGATTGGCAGAAGCTGGCGTGGTGGATCCACGACCACCTCCCTTACGCGTCGCTCTGCTTCTTTCCCAAGCTATGGGCCTTCAATATCCAGTGGCACGAACGGCCACGAAGGATCATTCAAAGCTACGTGCGTCCGCGCGGTACGCTGACTCGGCAAGGGATGCCGAACTGGGAGGGGACGCATTCGGCGCTATACGAAGGTTTTCCAGCGCTCAAAAATTGATCCGGTAGCGAATGTGGCCATCGCTCTCCACGTAGCTGTCGTAGAGCGCGCGCGCCGTCTTGTTGTGCTCGCTGGTGTGCCAGTAGAGGCGTGACCAGCCCTTGTCTTTGCAAAGCGCGATCAGATCGTTCATCAATGCCTTGCCGACGCCTCGGCCGCGCGCTTCCGCATCGACGAAAAGTTCCTCAAGGTAGCAGTCCTTGCCCCGGATCCAGGTGCCTTCGTGGGTGAGGTAAAGCGCAAATCCCATGACGCGACCGTCGACTTCCGCCACGCGCATCGAGATCTCCGAGGCGGGGTCGAAAACCCGACTCCAGGTGGAGTCGGTGATATCGGCATCGACCGTGACCTCGTAGAAGGCGAGGTAGCCCGCCCAAAGTTGCCGCCAGCGGGCCTCGTCGTCGGGTCGCGCGTCACGAATGGTCACGGTCATGGTCTTGCTCCTCTCAGGCGCCCGCGGCGTCGAGCAGCGCCATCGCATCGTCCGACAGATTGAGAGCGGCCGATTTCGTCAGGCTCTGGAGCTGTGAAAGGCTGGTGGCGCTGGCGATCGGTGCGGTTACGCCCTTCTTCCGGAGCAGCCATGCCAGCGCGATCTCGGCCGGCTTCGCGCCCGTTTCCGCGGCAACCTTGTCGAGCGCGGCGAGAATGCGCAGCCCCTTGTCGTCGAGATATTGCGCGACCCGGCCCTCGCGTGCTCGTCCTTCTGTATCGGCCTTGGTGCGGTATTTTCCGGAAAGGAAGCCCGCCGCAAGGCTGAAATAGGTGATGACGCCGATGTCTTCCTTGATGCAGAGTTCGGCGAGAGGCCCCTCGAAGCTCGCGCGTTCATAGAGGTTGTATTCCGGCTGAATGACGTCATAGCGCGGCACACCTGCCTTTTCCGCGGCGTCGAACGATGCCTTCAGCTGGGTAGCGTCGAGGTTCGAGCAGCCGATCGCCCGGATTTTTCCCTGCTGCTTCAGCTTTGCAAAGGCGCCGAGCGTTTCTTCATACGGTGTGTCTTCATCCGGCCAATGCGAGAGATAGAGGTCGATATAGTCAGTCTGCAGACGACGCAGCGAATCTTCGACGGCTTTGAGGATGTAGGTTTCCTTGAGGGTCTTACCCTGGCCCATGTCGGACCCGACCTTGGTGATGATGATCGCCTTGTCTCGCGATACCTTGCCCTGCTTCAGCCATTTGCCGATGATCTCTTCGGAATCGCCGCCCTTGTTGCCAGGCACCCAGGCCGAATAGACGTCAGCGGTATCAATGGTGTTGAAGCCGGCGTCGAAGAACGCGTCGAGGATTTCGAACGACGTCTTTTCGTCCGCGGTCCAGCCGAAGACGTTGCCGCCAAAGACGATGGGGGAAATCGAAAGCCCGGTTTTTCCAAGTTGGCGCATATTCATGGCGCTCTCCTAAATGGCTGAAAGAATTGAAATCGGGGGCACGGCAAAAAGAGCCGACGCCGTAACTTAGCGACGGGTGTCTCGGATGGAAACCAATCTTCCGTGAATTGCAGCCGCGCCATTGCATGGCCGGATGCCGGCCAATATGTTGCGCAAAAATTCAGAAGGGAGAAACACCATGTTGCGCTTCGGTATTATGTCGACTGCAAAAATCGGCCGGGACCTCGTTGTTCCCGCCATTCAGGATGCGGAAAACTGCGTCGTCACGGCTGTCGCAAGCCGCGACCTGTCCAGGGCGCGGGAGATGGCCGATCGCTTCTCGGTACCGCATGCTTTCGGCTCCTACGAGGAGATGTTGGCCTCCGACAAGATCGACGCGGTCTATATTCCGCTGCCGACGGCCCAGCATATCGAATGGGCCATCAAGGCGGCCGACGCCGGCAAGCACGTGCTTTGCGAGAAGCCGATTGCGCTGAAGGCGGATGACATCGATGGCGTGATCGCGGCTGCGGATCGCAACAAGGTCCTGATCGCCGAAGCCTACATGGTCACCTACGCGCCGGTGTGGCGGAAGGTCCGCTCGCTGATCGCGGAAGGCGCCATCGGCAATCTTCGCCATGTGCAGGGTGTTTTCACCTACTTCAACCGCGACCCGGGCAATATGCGCAACATCCCCGCACTCGGCGGCGGCGGCTTGCCCGATATCGGCGTATACCCGACGATCACGACACGCTTTTCGACCGGCAAGGAGCCGCTGCGCGTCCAGGCCGTCACCGAGCGCGATCCGGAGTTTGGCACTGATATCTATTCCAGCGTGAAGGCGGATTTCGGTACGTTCGAATTGAGCTTCTATATCTCGACGCAGCTCGCCAACCGTCAGTCGATGACGTTCCATGGCACCGACGGCTTCATCGAGGTCAAGTCGCCCTTCAATGCCGATCGTTGGGGCGCGGAAGAGATCGAACTGTCCAATCGCAGCCACAATGAATCGACCATCTTCCGTTTCCAGGATAGCCGCCAGTACAAACGCCAGGCGGAGGCGTTCGCGCGTGCGGCACTGGGGGAGAACGAAGAGGTCGTTTCTCTTCAAAGCTCGAAATTGAACCAGAAGTTCATCGACGCGATCTACCGCGCCAGCGAAAAGGACGGATGGGAAAAGGTTTGAGGTTCACTCGCTGCGGAATACGAAGCGCGAGTATCCGAAAAAGCTGAGGAACATCGAAGCGGCGGTGGCAAAAACCATCGCCGCGAGCGGCTGCAGTGCAGGCAATGTAATCAGCAGCGCCGAATATAGGCCGTAGTTGACCAGCGCCGAGGTGACGCCGACGGAACCGTATCGGAAGCCTTCGGCCGCCAGGGAATGGGGCGACCGATCGAACGTGAAGGTTCGGTTGAACAGCCACGTCACCGTCATGGCAGCGGCAATTGCGATCAGGCGACCAAGAAATGGGCCGAGCGGCGTCGCGTGCAGCAGCAACGCCAGAATGCCGGCGTCGACGACAAATCCGAGCCCCCCCGCGATCGCAAAGCGAAGCAGCTTCTTCATGCCGCCCCCGTCTTCCGCTGCCGGTGAGATTTCATCTCCATCTCGCCTCTGGCGGCCGCGCTATAGCCGAGGTTGGGAGCGATCAAGTTCATGTAATGGATACGAAGTTGTTCGGCGCGGGCGCGAGCGACGGAATCGAGAATGACGCCGGCGGTGAACATCATGAACGAGATCATCATCAGCGCCATGGAGAGAACCCAGGTCGGCATCCGGCTGACAAGGCCCGTTTCGAAATACTCGGCGAGAACCGGGACCATGAAGCCGAGACTTGCCAGCATGAAAGCACTGCTGATCATCCCGAAGAACGCAAACGGCCGCGTCTCCTTCATCAGCATCGCGAACATCCAGAGAATCTTGGCGCCGTCCTTGAAGGTGGAGAGCTTGGAGTGTGATCCTTCCGGTCTCCGGCCGTAGTCGAGTTCCAGCTCGCTAACCGGCAATTTCAGCCTCGAGGCATGCACGGACATCTCGGTTTCGATCTCGAAGCCCCCCGATACCGCCGGGAAGCTCTTGACGAAGCGGCGGGAGAAGACGCGGTAGCCGGAAAATATGTCGGTGAAATCAGAGCCGAAGATCGTGCGGTAGAGCACGTTGAAGATCCGGTTTCCGAACGCGTGTCCCTGCCTGCCGGCATCCATATGGACGCCGCGACGAGTCCCGACCACCATGTCGGCGCGTTCGGTAAGCAGCGTGCGGATGAGCTCTTCGGCGTCGTCGGGCGAATAGGTGCCGTCGCCATCGGCCATGATGTAGATATCGGCATCGATGTCGGAGAACATGCGGCGCACGACATGGCCTTTGCCCTGCCGGCGTTCCCGCACCACCGTCGCGCCGGCGAGCATTGCGTGCAGCGCTGTGCCGTCGGTGGAGTTGTTGTCGTAGACGTGGATCTGCGCGCCCGGCAAGGCGGCCTTGAAGCCATGCACGACGGCGCCGATCGTCGCCGCCTCGTTGTAGCAGGGAAGCAGGACGGCGATGCTCAGATTGGCGCTCATTGATCCGCTCATGATCAGGTCCGTGACGAAGAAATCCGCGCAAGTCTAACGACTGGCCGTTAACAACTAGCTATGACCTGCAGGGTCTTCGGTGCTTTACGCTTTCTTGATGCGCGATGGCTAAACTGTCGCGCACTGAAAACGAGATCCGCCATGACGAATGTTACCTCGATGACCGGCAATCCAGCATCGAAGTTCTCCGCCGGGACCCTGCGCGCCTTGGCGACGCAGCTCTGGCCGTCGGTGATTGTCTACAGCATCATTCTGCTGGTCGCTCTTGCCGCGCTCAAGCTGCCCGGAGCGAAGGATTATGTCGGTGCCGACAATGATGACGGCATGCGTCTCGTCGAGGTGCGCGATTTTCTGAACGGGCAGGGCTGGTTCGATCTCATGCAGTACCGCATGGGGCTTGGCAACGGGACGCTGATGCACTGGTCGCGGCTGATCGATTTGCCGATTGCAACTTTGATCAGGTTCTTTGGCCTCTTCCTGCCGCAGGAAAGGGCAGAGGCGATATCGCTGACGGTCTGGCCCTTTGCGCTTGTCGTCCCCAGCCTGTGGGGGATGGGCCTCGCCGGGCGCCGCATCGGCGGCATCGCGGGCATGCATGTGGTTCTCGGACTGAGTGTCTTGCTTCTGGTAACCAGCAACCGCTTCGTTCCCGGCGCGATCGACCACCACAACGCCCAGTTTGCGCTGGTGGCGATCATGGCGGCCATGCTTCTGGACGAGGATTATCGACCGCTCAGTTTCATGATCGCGGGCATTGCCGCCGCCATCGCCATCGCGATCGGCGCGGAGACGACACCGTTCGTTGCCGCTGTCTGTGTCGTCGTTGCCTTGTCGTGGGTATGGGAAGGCGAGGTCTTCGCTCCAGCCGCGAAGTCCTTCGGCCTCTCGCTCGCATTGTCCATAACCGTTTTCTTCTTCGGCATGACGCCGCCGCGGCTTTACTCGGCCGTCACCTGCGACAACCTCTCGCTCGGTTATTACAGCCTGGCTGCGATCGGAGGAGGGCTCCTGCTGCTGACTGCCGCAACGGCAAGCCGCGCCACCCGTACCGTCCGCTTTGCCGCGCTCGGCGGCATCGGCGCTTCGGTTCTGCTATCGGCGCTGATCATCGCGCCGAACTGCCTGCACAATCCCCTTGCGGATCTCGATCCGATGCTGGTGAACCTCTGGCTGAACCAGATTCAGGAGGCACAGTCCATCTTCGGCGCCAACCGGCAGGATCCGTTTACCCTTGGCTTTTTCTATGCGACGGGCGTCTTCGCGATCGCCGTCTGCGTTGCCCGTCTTGCCTGCCGCGACAGGATCCGCATTCACCTGATCCTGCTTGTACTCCTGGCTGTCAGCTGGGGGATTGCCACCGTCCAGGTGCGCGGCGCGCAGTTCTCGAACCTTCTCGCCATCTTCCCGCTTGCGCTGCTGATCATCGATATCAGGCGCGTCTCCAACAGCGACAGCGAGAACGTTGCAGCAGCCTTTTGCTACATCTCCACCGTCTTGATGAGCGTCGCTGCGGTCTGGGGACTCGGTGGCGGGCTGGTGGGCATACAGATCGACGGCAATCTGTATAATCCACGGCAAGGCGGGGCCCAGTCATCCTGCTCGGCGAAAACCAGCCTTTCGCCTCTCGCAGACATTCCTCCGGGTCTCGTCGCAGGGCCATCCGATATGGGGGTCTCGATCCTGCGGTTTACTGACCACCGCATCCTGTCGGCGCCATACCATCGCAATCAGGGTGGCATGTTGACCGAGATGCATATCGGGCTTGCGCAGCCGCAGGAGGCGGAAGCCTTTCTTCGCGGCGCTGGTGTCAATGTGCTGGCCTTTTGCGCCGGCAATCCGCAAACGCGCGAACTCGCCAAGATCAAGCCGGATGGTCTCTATGCGCAGTTGGAAAAGGGCAATGTCCCTGCTTATCTCCAGCCCATCGCGAAGCCGCAGGACGCGCCGGTCCAGTTCTTCCGCTATGTGCCAACGGAGAAGTGAAGCTTAGCTGAAGCGGGTTTGCTTTCGCGCGAGCTCGATCGAGTGCAAGCCGACGAGGGCCACAAGCAGGCCGACATTGTAGCAGATGATCGCTGCGATCAGGTGAAGCACGGAGACCGATGAGGAGAAGATGGCGGCGCAAGCATAGGAAACGCAAATCATGCAACCGACAAACGCCATTGCGAACATTGAGCGCAGCGGCGCAGTCGCAAAGCCCAGTCCAGCACCAATCAAAGCGATCATTCGCTATCTCCCGATTCGCTTAAGTATAGATGGGCTTGTGTTGCCGAACAATTAACGCGCGCCCCTATCCCCGTTTTCCACATGCCCAACACCAGCCTCGCGCAAGCTTCGATCCATCGCGCTAGATCAGCCCGATGATGGCTTCGGCGGAGGTGTCGGTCGCGTAGACCCGCGAGACCCGCAACGGCAGCAGCGTGCCGTCGGGAACGGCTTCGAAGCGCAAAACCTGGCCGGAGGCCATGGCCACCGTCAATTCGCCTCCGCTGCCGATGTAGAGAGCTCGGGTTATCTCGGGCAGGTCAAGGCTGTCACTCGGCGAGACAGGAAAGCCGGAGCTCGCGGGGCCGGTCAGGGATGGTGCGTGGGAAGCGAAGCGGTCGGACATGGAAACTCCTTTCATCAATGCCGCGATCATGACGGCCCGCAATGGGGCGGGGAAAACGCGGGGGAGCCGGTCGCGACGCCCGGCGCGATAATTCGTTGAAATCCAAGGGCGAAAAGTCGGGTTCGCGACGATATCGCGCGGAGGGTGCCAAAAAAACGTCCCCTTCCGGAGGCTGATCTTCCGCGTCTATTCGGATAGAACGTAGCCATGAGCAACGTCTTCGAGAATGATTCGCCAAGCAATCTCACCGAATATTCGGTGTCGGAGCTGTCCGGTTCGATCAAGCGGACCGTGGAGACTGCATTCGATCAGGTCCGGGTGCGCGGTGAGATATCGGGCTACCGCGGGCCGCATTCCTCCGGTCATGCCTATTTCGCGCTGAAGGACGATCGGTCGCGGATCGATGCCGTTATCTGGAAGGGCGTGTTCTCGAGGCTGAAATTTCGACCCGAAGAGGGGATGGAAGTGATCGCCACCGGCAAGGTGACGACATTCCCAGGCTCGTCGAAATACCAGATCGTCATCGAGAGCCTCGAGCCAGCCGGCGCCGGTGCGCTGATGGCCCTCATCGAGGAACGCAAGCGCAGGCTTGGCGCCGAGGGGCTGTTCGACCCCGCGCGCAAGCGGCGGCTGCCTTACATGCCACGGGTAATCGGCGTGGTGACGTCGCCGACCGGCGCGGTCATCCGCGATATTCTTCACCGCATAGCCGATCGCTTTGCCGTCCACGTTATCGTCTGGCCGGTCAAGGTTCAGGGCGAGGGGTCGGGTGAGGAGGTCGCCAATGCCATTCGCGGCTTCAACGCCTTCGAGCCCGGCGGCGCACTGCCGCGTCCCGACGTGCTCATTGTGGCACGCGGCGGTGGCAGCCTTGAGGATCTCTGGAGTTTCAACGACGAGATCGTCGTCCGGGCGGCGGCCGAAAGCGGCATACCGCTGATCTCAGCCGTCGGGCACGAAACCGACTGGACCCTGATCGACTACGCCGCCGACGTGCGCGCGCCGACGCCGACGGGCGCTGCCGAAATGGCCGTGCCTGTCAAAGCCGAGCTGGAAGCGCAGATTGCCGGATTGTCGGCACGACTGCAGGGCGCCACGAGCCGCCACATGGACCACCGTCGTCAATCGGTTCGGGCGCTGATGCGCGCCTTGCCATCGCTGGACCAGCTTCTGGCGTTGCCACGTCGCCGGTTCGACGAGACTGCGGCGGGGCTCGGCCGTGGCCTGGAACTCAACACGATCAACAAGCGCCGAAGCTTCGAGAAGACGGCGGCGCATCTGCGCCCCGAAGTTCTGTCGAACCGCATTGCCGAGCGTCGACAGATGCTTGTCGAGCGCATCACGCGGGCGGAACGCAGGATCGAGCGTCTGATCGATTTCTCGAAGTCCCGCGTCAGCCGCGCCGATGCCGTCTTTGCCTCGCTGCCGGCGAGATTGAAAACGCAGACCGCCAGAATGCGTGACCATCTGGCAAACCTCTCGCGCCACGCCGATACGGCCGTCCGCCACAAGATGACGCGCGCGAGGGGCGACGTGGCTGCCCAGGACCGCGTGCTGCAGTCCCTGTCCTACAAGAACGTGTTGAAGCGCGGATACGCGGTCGTCCGAGACGATGAAAATCGCCCGGTGTCACAGGCCGCGGCTCTGGCGTCCGGCATGGCTATTTCGATCGAGTTCGCCGATGGCCAGATCGGCGCGATCACGACGGAAGGCGGACCCGCGCCGGCCACCAAGAAGCGCGTGGTGAAGGCGTCGACGGCGGGCGAGCCACCCAAGCAGGGCACTCTTTTCTAGGGGTAAGCAGTGCACATATTACTGGTTCTCGCGCATCCGCTGGAAGACAGTTTCGCCTCCGCCGTGGCTGCCACTGCCCGCCAGGCGCTTGAAGCGCGCGGTCATAGCGTCGATCTGCTGGACCTCTATCGGGAGGATTTGGTCCGCGACTGTCGAAATCCGAAAGAGCCGGCTACTTCGACGTTCCCTATGATTGCTCGGGCGTTTCCGGCATCTTCGAGCGCCTGCGGGCGGCGGACGGACTGGTCCTGGTTTTCCCGCAATGGTGGTTCAATTTCCCGGCGGTTCTCAAGGGTTTCTTCGATCGCGTCTTCGCGCCGGGCGTCGCCTTCGAGCATGACGTCGCCGGTGGCCGCATCCTTCCGCGGCTGGGCAATATCAAGATACTGTGGGCTTTGACGACGACGGGATCGCCGTGGTGGCTCGTGCATTTCTACATGGGCAATCCCGTTCGCCGGCTACTGAAGCGCGGGATTGCAAGCTTCTGCTCGAAGCGCGTGAATTTCCGCATGCTGACGCTGCACGATATGGACCGGGCAACCGCAGAAAGACGGGCCGCACACCTCGAGCGCGTCAGAAGCGCCCTAGGCGCCCTCTGATCATTCGAAGGCTGCCAGGAACTTGCGCAGCAGCAGGTCGAGTTCGGCCTTATCCTGTGAGGTAAGGCTCTGCGTCAGGCGTTGTTGATTGGCGACATGCGCGCCGACGGCGGTCTCGACCACGGCCAGCCCGTTCGGGGTCAGCGCAATCAGGACACTCCGCCGGTCATCGGGATTGACGACGCGTTCGACGAAGCCTGCTTTCTCCAGCTGGTCGATCCGGTTCGTCATCGTGCCGGAACTGACCATCGTCATGCCGAGCAGATCGCCCGGCGAGAGACGATAGGGAGCGCCTGAACGGCGAAGCGTCGCCAGTACGTCGAAGGACGAGGAGGAGAGGCCGTGCTGCTGGAGCACCTGTTCGACTTCGCGTGCCAAGTGTGTCGCAAGCCTCTTCAGGCGGCCCATGATCCCCATGGCTTCGGTGTCGAGATCAGGACGCTCCTGCTTCCACTGTAATAAAATTCGGTCAACGCGGTCCATGAATGTCTCCTGCTCGGTCACACTTAACGACTGATATCTTGACGTCAAGATAAATGGGCGTAAGCTTGAAATATCTTGACGTAGAGATTCTTGATATGAAGAAAAATACGACCTATGCCGCCGACGTCGCGGCCACCGCACTGGCTCCCGCGATCTGGGGAAGCACCTATTTTGTGACGACCACCTTTCTGCCCGCGGGCTATCCACTCACCGTGGCCTTGCTCCGCGCACTGCCGGCGGGTCTTCTGTTGCTGGCGCTTGTCCGCAAGCTGCCGCACGGCATCTGGTGGTTCAGGGCTTTCCTGCTCGGCGCGCTGAATTTTTCGTTCTTCTGGGCGATGTTGTTCGTCTCGGCATACAGGCTTCCCGGGGGCGTCGCCGCGACGGTCGGCGCCATCCAACCGTTGATCGTCATTGCCTTGTCGCGTCTGTTTCTTGGCAGGCCAATTCGGCCGCTTGCGGTCGTGGCCGGGTGCATTGGCATGCTCGGCGTAGGGCTGCTGGTCTTGACGCCGAAGGCAGCCTTGGATCCGGTCGGTATCGCCGCCGGGCTGGCGGGTGCGGTCTCGATAGCGTTTGGAACGGTGCTGACGCGCCGCTGGACGCCGCCGGTGTCGAGCCTCACCTTCACCGCATGGCAGCTCACGGCGGGCGGAATCCTGTTGTTGCCGATCGCGCTGTTGGCGGAGCCGGCGTTGCCGGTCCCGACCCTCGGCAATGTCCTTGGCATGGCCTATCTCGGCCTTATCGGCGCGGCCGCAACCTATCTCTTGTGGTTCCGTGGATTGGCGCGCATCGAGCCGTCGGCGGCGGCGTCGCTGGGGTTTCTAAGCCCCGTTGTCGCGACGCTGCTCGGGTGGCTGGCGTTGGGCCAGAGCCTGACGCTCGCGCAGCTTTGCGGTTTCGCAATGGTGCTCGCGAGCGTCTGGCTCAGTCAGAGAACGATGATACCGGTCAGGCCCATTCACCCTGGCGCATTACCGGAACGCGGGAGCCGTCCGGCCTGATACCGTCGATGTCGACCTTGTTGGACCCGATCATCCAATCGATGTGGATGAGGCTCGAATTGCCGCCCTGCGCCTTGATCTGCTCCTGGCTGAGCTTGGCGCCATCGAGGAAGCACTTGGAGTAGCATTGGCCCAGCGCGATGTGGCAGGAGGCGTTCTCGTCGAACAGCGTGTTGTAGAACAGGATGCCGCTTGCCGAGATCGGCGATGAGTGCGGCACCAGGGCGACCTCGCCAAGCCGGCGCGCGCCCTCATCGGTATCCAGTACCTTGTTTAGGACCTCCTCGCCACGCGAGGCCTTTGCCTCGACGATCCGGCCACCTTCGAAGCGAACGCGGATATTGTCGATCAACGTTCCCTGGTGCGACAACGGCTTGGTGCTCGATACATGCCCTTCGACGCGCAGGGCATGCGGCGTGGTGAAGACCTCTTCTGTCGGAATATTGGGATTGCAGGTAATCCCGTTCTTCGCGGTTGAAGCGCCGCCGTGCCACTCGTGGCCATCGGCAAGGCCAACCTTGAGATCGGTGCCCGGACCGGTGAAATGCAGCGCCTCGAAGCGCTCGCCGTTCAGCCAGTGAGAGCGCTTGGCGAGGTTGGCATTGTGTTCGGCCCAAGCCGCAATCGGATCGTCGAGGTCGACGCGGGACGCCGCAAAGATCGCCTTCGCGAGCTTCGCAACCGCGATGGGCTCGGGATCGTTGGGAAACACCAGCTTTGCCCAGGAGGGATTGGGATAAGAGACGATGTTCCAGTTGGTGTCGAAGTTAGAGATCTTCTCCAAGGCCGGCTTGTAGGCGGTGGAGTTCGCCCGGTTGGCGCGGCCGACCTTGGCCGGGTCCTGCTCGGACAGCAGCATCGGATTGTCGCCGGCGATCGCAAGCCGCGCTGTGCCGCTGGAATAAGCCTTCGCCATGCCCTCATAGAGCCAGCCAGACGCGCGGTCGAAACTCTCGTTGGAACCATACTGGTAGCGGGCGAGGGTCGATTCCTCGTCGGAATAGAAGGCGGTCACGAGACCGGCGCCGGCCATATAGGCATGTTTGGTGATCAGCCGCACGAGGGGAAGGGCGACGACAGGTGCCGTCACAACAAGATCCTGACCGGCCTGCAGCTGCAGGCCGACCTTGACGGCCACCTCTGCCAGCTTCTCAAGCTTGACGGGATCCACGGAGTTCTGGCTCTGGGGAATGAAATTCATGGTTGATCACCTCCTGATACGGACTGAACCCTAGACTTAGTGGCCTTTGCGGCGAAAATGAAGGCGTTCTCGCTCAAACGACGAGCGGTGCCGATATCGCTTTCAGCGCCGTCAATGCATCCTTCGGGTCAAGGCGGACCTGCAGGCCGCGCTGCCCGCCGTTCATGTAGACGAGGGGCTCGGTCAGCGCCGTCGCTTCGATGGCGGTGGGAACGAGCTTCTTCTGGCCGAAGGGGCTGATGCCGCCGACATGATAGCCCGTCAGTCGCTCGGCGTCCGCCGGCTTCATCATGTTCGCAGCCTTGCCGCCGAAGGCGCTGGCGAGCTTCTTCATGCTAACTTCCCGGTCCGACGGGACCACGACACAGACCGGCTTGCCGTCGACCTCCGCCATCAGCGTTTTCAGCACCCGGTGCGGCTGCTCGCCGATCGCCTCCGCCGCCTGCAGCCCGATGCGCTCGGCATTCGGGTCGTAATCGTAGGTATGAACGGAAAAGGCCACGCCCGCCTTGCCGAGAACCTGGGTTGCGCGGGTCGTCTTCGACATGGCTCAGGACTCGAAGAAATCGGCGTAGCTGTCCGGCTTGAAGCCGATCAGAAGCTTGCCATCGGCTTCCACGACCGGTCGCTTGATCATCGACGGCTGCTCGATCATGAGGGCGATGGCCTTGTCCTTGTCGAGATCCTGGCGGGCCTCTTCGGGAAGCTTGCGGAACGTCGTTCCGGCCCGGTTCAGCACCGTCTCCCAGCCCGCTTCGGCCGTCCATTTTTCCAGATGCGCGCGATCGATCCCGACGGCTTTGTAGTCGTGGAAATCATGGGCGACAGCGTGCTCTTCCAGCCAGCTGCGCGCCTTCTTCATCGTGTCGCAATTCTTGATGCCATAAATGGTAGCGGCCATTCTCAGTCCTCCAGCGTTCCGGCCTTGCGTGTTGCCCTGCTCGGGTTTTCGCAGGCGATCTTCATCAGGTCGCCTCTGCGGCGCACGAAACGCTCGGCCGTGCGGGTCACGATCAGGCCTGCCTGCGGCGCCCGAACCTCGATGCTGCCATCGACCGCGCCGGGCCTGGTGATCAGCGTTGCGAGCAGCTCGCCCTCGGCGATCGTCTCGCCGATGTTGCGATGGAAAAGCACGGTTCCGGCGTCTGGCGCGCGGATCATCTCGACGTTGTCGAGCGGTACGGCCGGACCGGTGAATGACGCCGCCGAAACGGCGCTTTCGATGACCCCACGGCCAGCCAGGAAGCGAAACAGTCCGTCAGCGTCCTTGGCCGCCATCTCAGGGTAGACGTCGCGACGGCCGCGAAGCTCGACGGTGACCGATAGCTTGCCGGGGAGCTGTGTTTTCTTCTCGCCGGCGTCCTCGTATTTCCAGGCGTAACCCACGGCTTCCTCGAAAGCAGAGCTTTCACCGTCGGAGAGGAGCACCGCTTCCATGTCGAGCGCTGCCGCCAGGTCCTGCGCTTCCGGCCAGAAGGCGTCGTCGATGTAGGCATACTGGAGTGCTTCGTCATCGCAGTGCAGATCGATAACGAGATCCGCGCCGAGCGCCATATGCGTCAGCTGGCGCTTGAGCTTGTCGACGGCGGTGTGGCGATCGATATTGTCGATCAGGGTATCGCGATCCTTGGCGGAGATCAGCGGGAACTCGCGGTTGAAATTCGTCCTCGATGCGAGGTCGAACCGTCCCTGCAGTTCGCCAAAGTGCGACTGCGCCGTTCCGATCGGATTGGCTTGCGGTACGACCGTGATATCGCCACGGATCAGCCCGGCGCTTTCGGTCTGACGCAGCTGTTCGCAGAGGAAATGCGCCAGCGCCGTGCCGGGCAGTTCGTTGGCGTGCAGGGCGGCCTGGATGTAGACCTTCGGCGCCTTCGGGTCGCTGCCTTTGAAGCGCAGCACCGGAAGCCGCCATTCAATGCCCGTCGTATCGCCTGAAAGGATGATCTCGGACGTTTCCATCACTATCTCCGCTGCTTCTGATTGATGCAGCAGCTTTAAGCGCGTTCCAGCGGCTGAGGCAAGCCGTCAGCCACGGTTCTGCAGCGGCCAGCGTGCGACGTGGTCGTAGCCGGCTTCACCGACCCGCTTGTGCAGCAGCACGAATTCGCGCACCGGCACGACGACAGGTGTGGCGAGCCTCGTCCTGGGAATGATCTGGTCGGCATAGAACAAGGTAGCGTGCGGCTGGAAGTCGATATTCACGCCTGCGCCGCAACCGATAGCATGCATTTCGATGCCGATCCGCACATGCAGCTGCCGCAGCAGTTCGCGCCCGCCGTTTCCCGAAAGCACGATTGCGTTGCGGGACGAGAGGGGGAACGTGGTGATGTGATCGAAGGAGAGATCGAAGCTGCAGGCCTCTATCGCCGATGCTGCCCGGCAGGCCGCGAAGATCACGTCGTCGGAGATGCGCGCGGCGCTGTGGACGCCATAGAGCGAAACATGCAGCCGTTCGGACGGCAGGGGCGAGAGGCAGGGGCCGTGCTCTTCCCGCAGATTTTGCTGAATCTCCAGGCAGGCCTCGCGCGCTTCGGCATCGGGAAGAATGGCGAAAAACAGGTTTTCTTTGCCAAATCTTGACGATTGCGGAGGCATTCTGCCGCTTGCGAAATCGAAGGACGATTGCGTGTTCTGTCCGTGCATGACCAACCACCGGAGCATCCGCCCCGCCTCCGCTTCTCCAGGGAACGCGGCGATGGTAGCAGTTGTCATGCGTAGATCAAGAACAAAAGAAGAACAGATGCCATCGATGCCGGGAGTTCTGTTATGCGTATCCTGATGGCCTGCGCCGCCTTTCCGCCTTTTATCGATGGGGGCGGCCCGATTTCGGCGATGATGGTCGCCAAGCTTTTGATCTCCGCCGGCCACGACCTCGAAGTTGTGAACGTCTCTGGCGAGGACAAGCACGAGATCTACGACGGCGTGCCCGTGCGCAGGCTGAAGACGCTGAACATCGATTGGAACTATCGTCTGCCGCGTCCGGGCTGGAAGAAGCTGATCTGGCACGCGCTGGAGAACTTCAATCCGCGCGCTTTCGTCGTCATGCGCCGGGAAATCCGCCGCTTCAAGCCGGATATCGTGCTCACCGACAGCATCGAAAACATCAACGTCGCAACCTGGGTGGCGGCCAAGAGCTGCGACGTACCGGTCTGCCACATCCTCCGCAGCGCCTTTCTGCTGTGCTGGAAGGCCAGCATGCGACGCGGCAACGACAACTGCGAGCGCGCCTGTTCATCCTGCCAGGTGTCGTCCTACGGCAAGAAGGTCTTCTCGCGCTACGTCGACGCCGTGATCGGCGAGACCGACTTCATTCTGGGGCGCCATCTGGAGCATGGCTATTTTCCGAATGCGACCAGCCACAGGGTCCCTGGTGTGGTTTCGGTGGCTGCGCAGAAGCCGCGAACCTCCGCGCCCGCCACACCGCTGCGGTTCGGCTTCATCGGTGTGCACGATCCGGTGAAGGGGCTCGATACGCTGGCGCTCGCCGCTCAGCGGTTGAGTGATAACCCCGACGTCACCTTCGCGATCGCCGGCGGCACGGAGAGCGACTATTCAAAATCGCTCCAACAGAAATTCCCGGCGACCAACACCCGCTTTCTCGGCTGGACGAAGCCGGCTGATTTCTTTCCCGGGATCGATGTGCTCGTCGTGCCCTCGCTCTTCCGCGAGCCGTTCGGCCGGGTCGTCATCGAAGCATTCGCGCATGGCGTACCGGTGATCGGCGCGCGTTCCGGCGGCATACCGGAATCGATCAGGCATGGTGTCGACGGCTTTCTTTTTGAAGCTGGAGATGACGCGGCGCTGGCGCTGCAGATTGCCGATCTGGCCGCCTCGCCTGAGGCAATACCAGCACTCTCGGCGACGGCATTGGAGGCGGCCAGACGCTACAGGCCGGAGATTATCGCGGCTGGGTACGATGCAATATTTGCAGAGCTGAGGCCCGATCTTGCCGTCGAGGCTGAAACGACAATCCGTGCCGGCGGAAACGCCGGCTAACCAACCGGTTGGAGACAGCTCAGGCCGCCGGCGCGGTCAGCCTTGTTCCTCCCGTCCGTTCCACCATGAAGTCGACGAATGCGCGGATCCGGGCCGCAAGATGCTCATGACCGAGAAACACTGCGTGAATGACCTCCATGTCTTCCGCATTGAAGTCTTCGAGCAAAGGGACGAGGGTGCCGGCGTCGAGATCCGCTTGCACATGAAACTGTCCGATACGGCCGATGCCCACGCCGGCCAGGCATAGCTGCCGAACGATCGCACCGCTGTTGACCTGCATGTTGCCGCTCACCGCCTGGTAATAGACCTCCGAGGTGCCGGGCGCCCGGAAGGGCCATCCCTCATAAGAGCGGCGAAAATTGAAATTGATGCAGTTGTGGTCCGCCAGATCGTCGGGATCTCTGGGCGTCCCGTGCGCTTCCAGATAGCTTGGTGAGGCAATGGCCACGCTGCGGCTTTCGAAGAGCTTGCGTGCCTTCAGGGAGGAGTCGCGCATCGGCCCCGATCGTATCGCGATATCCGTGCGCTCTTCGAGAAGATCAATGACGCCGTCCGTGAGTGAAAGGTCGAGCTGCACCTCGGGATAGAGCGCAAGAAATTCCTGGGCGAGCGGTAGGATATAGCGCTCGCCGAAGCCGACGGAAGCGCTGACCCGGAGGATACCTCGCGGCACCATCCGGCCTCCACCGGCGACGATCTGCTCGGTTTCTTCGATCTCCGCGACAATCCTCTCCGCCCGCGCCAGGTAGACTTCACCCTCCGGCGTCAACTGCAGCGCGCGCGTCGAGCGCACTAGCAGCCGGGTTCCGAGACGGTCTTCGATACGCGTTATCAGCTTGCTGACGGCCGATGGCGACAGCTTAAGCTTTCGTCCCGCTGCCGAGAAGCTTTGCAATTGCGCCGCCTCCACGAAGACCTGCATTTCGCCTGCCCGATTGTCCATCTCTCACCTGTGAATTCAATTCAAAGGCATTTATCCGGCATACCCGATTATCGTTCAAGTGCACTGCCTCCATATTGCGCTGCAACAGCCCCAATGGCGCAACGCCGCTTTATGGAAAGAACTTCATCATGCCCTTGGCAATCTTTGCTTTGACGATCGCTGCGTATGCGATCGGAACCACGGAATTCGTGATTGTCGGCCTTCTGCCGACTGTTGCGACGGACCTCAACATCACCCTTTCGCTCGCCGGCCTGATCGTCAGCGTCTATGCCCTCGGTGTCACCTTCGGCGCGCCCATCCTGACCGCGCTGACCGGCAAGATCGAGCGGAAGCCGCTACTTCTCGGCCTCATGGCCGTGTTCGTGGTCGGCAACACGATCGCCGCGCTGTCGCCGAGCTATCATGCCCTGCTGGTCGCCCGCGTGATCGCCGCATTCGCCCACGGCGTCTTTTTCTCGGTGGGATCGACCATCGCCGCCGATCTTGTGCCTGAAAATCGTCGTGCATCGGCCATTGCCATGATGTTCATGGGCCTGACCGTCGCCATCGTCACCGGCGTTCCCATCGGCACCTATATCGGCCAGGTCTTCGGCTGGCGGGCAACCTTCTGGGCCGTCGCGGGCCTCGGTATCGTGGCCTTCGTCGGTATCGCTGCCCTGCTGCCGAACACGATCAGGAAGGCGCCGCCGGCAAGCATTCTCGATCAGGTCCGTGTCCTCGGCTCCGGTCGTCTCCTGCTCGTCTTCGCGATGACCGCACTCGGCTACGGCGGCACCTTTGTGGCCTTCACCTTCCTCGCACCGATCCTGCAGCAGATCACCGGCTTCTCCGCCTCCAGCGTCAGCCTGATCCTCGTACTCTATGGTATCGCGATTGCGGCGGGTAACATCGGCGGCGGCAGGATTGCCAACCGCAACCCTGTGAAGGCGCTGATTGGTCTGTTTGCCTTGCAGGCGATCGTTCTGGCGATCTTCTCGTTCACCGCGGTGTCGCCGGTCCTCACCCTGATCACGCTTGCCGCCCTCGGCTTCCTGTCCTTCGCCAACGTTCCGGGCCTGCAGCTCTATGTCGTGCAACTCGCCAAGGAGCACCGCCCCGGCGCCGTCGATGTCGCCTCCGCGCTCAATATCGCGGCCTTCAATCTCGGCATTGCGCTCGGCGCCTGGCTCGGCGGGCTCGTGGTCGAATCCCCGATGGGCCTTGCCGCGACGCCCTGGGTCGGAGGCATCCTTGTCGCCGCCGCACTGCTTCTGACGATCTGGAGCGGCGCCTTGGACCGCCGCACGATCCCGGCCCTGAAGACGGCCTGATCCGAGACAACCTCACTCCCACTTCGAAAAACAAGGAAAGACCCATGCATACTGTAACCACCAATGGCGCGACCGTTCCGGCCCTGGGCTTCGGCACCTTCCGCATTCCGGGCCCTGATGTGCTCAACATCGTGCCACAGGCACTGAAGGCCGGCTTCCGCCATATTGATACAGCCCAGATCTACGGCAACGAAGCCGAAATTGGCCAAGCCATCGCCAGTTCCGGCGTCGCGCGTGGAGATATTTTCCTGACCACCAAGGTCTGGGTCGACAACTACAGGCACGACGCATTCATCCGGTCCGTCGAGGAAAGCCTGACCAAGCTGAAGACCGACTACGTCGACCTGCTCCTGCTGCACTGGCCGAACGACGCCGTTTCGCTTGCCGAGCAGATCGGTGCGCTGAATGAAGTCAGGAAGGCGGGCAAGGTGCGCCACGTCGGCGTATCCAATTTCAACACCACCCTGATGGCCGAGGCACTGAAGCTCTCTGACGCGCCGCTCGTCACCAACCAGATCGAGTACCATCCCTATATCAATCAGGATGTGGTGATCGATGCGGCGAAGAAGGCCGGAATGGCCGTGACCGGCTACTACGGCATGGCGGACGGCAAGGTCTTTTCCGATGTCGTGCTGAAGGATATCGCCGCCAGGCACGGCAAGTCGGTCGCCCAGGTCGTGCTGCGCTGGCTCGTCCAGCAGGACGGCATCATCGCCCTGTCGAAGACGGTGAGCGAGGCGCGTGCGATTGAAAACGTTGCGATCTTTGATTTCGCGCTCACCGCGGAAGAAATGGCTGCGATCCACGCGCTCGCCAACGCCGATGGCCGCATCGTTTCGCCGGACGGCCTGGCTCCAATCTGGGACAAGGCTGCCTGATAAAGCTCGGCGGCGCGGAAGGAAATCAACCGCGCCGCCTGGCAATCTTCAAGATGTGACGATCATTCCCACTCGATCGTGCCCGGCGGCTTGCTGGTCACGTCATAGACCACGCGGTTGATCCCGCGCACTTCGTTGATGATGCGGGTGGCGGCGCGGCCGAGGAATTCCATGTCGTAGTGGTAGAAATCCGCCGTCATGCCGTCGACGGAGGTCACGGCGCGCAGCGCGCAGACGAATTCATAGGTGCGGCCGTCGCCCATGACGCCGACGGTCTGGACCGGGAGCAGCACGGCGAAAGCCTGCCAGATCGCGTCGTAGAGACCGGCCTTGCGGATTTCGTCGAGATAGATGGCGTCTGCTTCGCGCAGGATCTCCAGCTTTTCGCGGGTGATGCCGCCGGGGCAGCGGATCGCGAGGCCGGGACCCGGGAAGGGGTGGCGGCCGATGAAGCTATCGGGCAGGCCGAGCTCCTTGCCGAGCACGCGCACTTCGTCCTTGAAGAGTTCGCGCAGCGGCTCGACGAGCTGCATGTTCATACGTTCAGGCAGGCCACCGACATTGTGGTGCGACTTGATCGTCACCGACGGGCCGCCGGTGAAGGAAACGCTTTCGATCACGTCGGGATAGAGCGTGCCCTGGCCGAGGAAATCGGCGCCACCGAGCTTCTTGGCCTCTTCCTCGAAGGTCTCGATGAACAGGCGGCCGATGATCTTGCGCTTGGTCTCGGGGTCGGAAACGCCCTCGAGCTCGCCGATGAACTTGTCGGCCGCGTCGACGTGGATCAGGTGCAGATTATAGTGTTCGCGGAACATGGCGACGACATTGGCCGCCTCGTCTTTGCGCATCAGGCCGTGGTCGACGAGCACGCAGGTGAGCTTGTCGCCGATCGCCTCGTGGATCAGCAGAGCCGCAACCGAGCTGTCGACGCCGCCGGACAGAGCGCAAAGCACGCGCTTGTCGCCGACCTGCTTGCGGATCTCTTCGACCGCCTTCTGGCGGTAGGCCGACATCGACCAGTCGCCCTTGATGCCGGCGATGTTGTGAATGAAGTTGCCGATCAGCTTGGCGCCATCGGGGGTGTGGACCACCTCGGGGTGGAATTGCACACCGTAATATTTGCGCTTCTCGTCGGCGATGAAGGCGTAGGGCGCGTTCGGCGAAGTCGCGACGACCTTGAAACCTTCGGGAAGTGCGGTGACGCGGTCGCCATGGCTCATCCACACCTGGTGGCGCGAGCCCTTCGACCAGAGGCCTTCGAACAACTCGCTGTCTTCGTCGACTTCAAGGAAGGCGCGGCCGAATTCGCGGTGATGGCCGCTCTCGACCTTGCCGCCGAGCTGCATGCACATCGTCTGCTGGCCGTAGCAGATGCCGAAAACGGGAAGGCCGCTGTCGAAGATGATCTGGGGGGCGCGGGGCGAACCCTCGTCGACCGTCGAGGCCGGGCTGCCGGACAGGATCACGGCTTTCGGCTTCAGGCTCTTGAAGCCTTCTTCGGCGGACTGGAAGGGAACGATCTCGCAGTAGACGCCCGCTTCGCGCACGCGGCGCGCGATCAGCTGGGTTACCTGGCTGCCGAAATCGACGATGAGAACGCTGTCGGGATGTGCTGTCTGGGTCATGGCGAGCCTTTAATGAAAAGCACCCGGTCTTGCAATGCGGGAAATCCGCCGCACGAACATTTTATTGTGCTGATTGTCCCTATTTTAAAGGGTTTTAGAACCAAAAGACACCGTCCTCAAGCGCCGTGAACAGGCTGTCAACTGCGTAGGAGAGCTTGCGGTCGATGACGTGCAGATACTCCGTCCAGCCGGAAATATGCTGCAGCTCCTCGACGCCATCGGAAATGCCGCGCAGGCCGATGAGCGGCAGCTGGTAGGCCTGGCAGGCGCGCAGCACGGCGAAGGTCTCCATGTCGACCATGTCGGCTGCGATGCTGCCATAGGCCGTGCCGGAGACGACGTTGCCCCCCGTCGACAGGCTCGCCTCGGCGATGCCGGGGATCCGGAGCGGTAGCTCGACCGTGGCGGGAAGGTCGAGGAACGGCGTGCGTCCCTTCTCGAAGCCGAGTGGCGAGGCGTCCATGTCGCGGTAGGAGACGGAGGTGACCTGGTAGATCTCGGTCTGCTCGAGCTTCGACGAGCCGGCCGAGCCGAGCGAAACGACTAGCTGCGGCAGGTCGCCGGCGTGGTCGAGCTCCGTCAGCGCCCGGGTGAGGACCACGGCCGCTTCCACCGGGCCGACGCCGGTCATCAGAGGTTCGAACCGCGAGCGAAGAAAGGGGCCATATTCGGCCTCGGCCGCCATCACGAACAAAATGGACTTGCCGGCGACCGATTTCAGTTCGAACTTCATCCCGTAATTCCCTCTCTGCCGCGGATGATCATCATGGTGCTTGTCATGGAGGCGATCAGTTTGGCTGGTCCATCGCTGATCGCATAGCCTCTTCCGTCGGCGACGATGATGTTCGATCCAGGCTTGGTGATCTCGCCACGAAACAGGAAGCGGTCGCCGCGCCCCGGCGACATCAGGTTGACCTTGAATTCGATCGTCAGGATCGACGCGTCCGGGTCGATCACGCTGTAGGCCGCGAAACCGCAGGCGGAATCGAGCGCAGCCGAAATCACGCCGGCATGCAGTATGCCGTGCTGCTGCGTCAGTTTCACATCGAAGGGCAGCTCTATCTCGACCATCGCATGCTCGACCCGCGTCAGCTCAGCGCCGATGGTGTGCAGCGCGGCCTGTCGCGCAAAATTCTGGCGGATTCGTTCGCGGAAGTCGCCATTGTCGTTATTGGTCATGTGTCCTGTCCTTTGCCAGCGCGAAAGTGGCACGGCGCGCAGTGTTCGACAAGCGCTCCGGGCGGGCGTAGCCGGCATAATTCCAGTGCAAACCGAAGATGTTAAGGCACGGGGAGGGCAGCTTGGCTCTTGCGCCGGTTCAGTTCAAATAGGCGATGGACGCGTTGAGCACGGTCGCGAAACCCACCCACGCCGCATAGGGAACGAACAGCAATGCCGCGACCCGGTCGGCGCGCCACCGGTTTCCGATGAAGGCAAGAACCACCACGAGCAGGACAAGGATGATCGCCAGCGCGACGGGCGGCTTTTGCAGACCGAAGAAAAACGGCGACCAGAGGAAATTGAGAACCATCTGGCAGGCCCAGATCAGCATGCCCACGGAGAGATGCCCGCGCAGCCATGTCCGGGCGCCGGCAATGCCGATCACGACGTAGAGGACCGACCAAACCGGACCGAAGATCCAGTTGGGCGGATTGAACGATGGTTTGGCAAGCGATTGATACCACTCGCCTGGAAGATTGTTGATGCCGATGGCCAAACCGCCGCCGAGTGCGATGGCGACGAAGATGATGTAGGTCAGGGCTCTGCTCATGCGCGGGAAATAGGGCGGCGCTTGCGACCTGCCAGATCGGGCATCCTTGCGATTTAAGCGCGCAGTCTCGCCATCTCGATTGCCCCGCGGAGGGGCGGGTATATTCTGCGCTAGATCGATATTTCGAGGAGCCGGCATGGCAACCTTTTCACAGTCTGTGCAAGCCTACGAGGCCTGGCTACGCCAACAACTCGGAAGCGACCTTGTCGAGAACGATCTTGCGCGCAAGCACGCGAAGATGAAGACAAACGGCTTCGTCTTCCTGCGCGCGACCTACTGGCGGTGGGCGGAGACGATTCTCGATGTCTGCCCCGATTTCAAGGCTGCGCCACAGGTGCTCGCCATCGGCGACACCCATCTGGAGAACTTCGGCACCTGGCGCGATGCCGAGGGGCGGCTGGTGTGGGGCGCCAACGATTTCGACGATGCGGCCGTTATGCCCTATGCCTTCGACCTTATCCGCCTGACGGCAAGCGCGCTTCTGGCGCGCGGCAGCGATGGTCCGGCCGCGCATGCGATCGCCGAGCCCATCCTCACTGGCTATCGTCGTGCCATCGCCGCGCCGATGCCCGTCATCCTCGAACGCGATCATAAATGGCTGCGCAAGGCGCTGCTGCTGCCCGATGCCGAGCGCAAGGAGTTCTGGGACAAGTTCGCGTCGTTGCGTCCTGCGACAAAGCCGGTGCCGGCCGCCTATCATCAGGCGCTGCAAGTGGCTCTGCCGGGCGGTTCTCCGGCGTTTGATCCAAAGCCCCGCACGGCGGGAACCGGCAGCCTCGGCCGTCCACGCTTTGTCGCCTATGTGGATTGGCAGGGTGGACCGGTGCTGCGGGAAGCAAAGGCGATGCTGCAGTCGGCATGGTCGCTGGCGCACAATCCGGCAGATCGCGCAATCCACGCCGTCGATATCGCGGCGGGAAGAATGCGCTGTGCCGATCCGCACTATGAGCTGCAAGGTTCCATTCTCGTCCGGCGTCTCTCGCCCAACAGCACGAAGATCGAGATCGATCGAAATCCGGGCCTGTTGCTCTCGCCCGATATGCTCGATCTAATGGGCTTCGAGATCGGCAATTGCCATGCAAGCGATCCGTCCGTCGGGCCGGCGATCGAGCGGGATATCAAGGCGCGAAGCGGCACCTGGTTGTCCGACGCGGCAAAGGCCGCGGCCGCCGCGATCACGGCGGAGCAGAAAGCGTGGTCACAGACGGCGTGACGGCGCGATCCGCACGATGTGCTGGTCCCAGGCGACATTGCTGCGCGACCCGAGGAAATCGCCGTCGTAGGATGACACAGCAAAACCGTCCGTCGCCGGCGCGATGCCCGCGGCGTCGGGAACGGTCGTCTCGCTGAGCACCTTGCCGCTGCGGGCATCGATGGTCACGGCAACGCCGCCCTTGGGGGAGGTAACTCCCACAAGGCCGTCCTTCCGGTTCACGGCGATCGCCCCGACATAGTTTGCCAGCCTGCGCGTCGTCTCCTCGGGCAGTTCGACGAAGCGAAGGTCTTCGCCCTTGGCGAATGATCCCACCAGCGGCGGCAGGTCGTTGCGGTGGCCCTCGTATTGGCAGGCAAACCAGATGCGCCCGCTATCGTCGATATCGACGTGGCGCGTCGAAACCCGTGCCCATTGCGGTGGCAGGGCATGCTTTTCGATCAGCCCGCCCGTTGCCGCATCGATCAGCGTCAGCGACGGCTGCATGTTTGCCAGGTTGAGCTTCGTCCGGCCGGTATCCGGGTGCGTCTCGATCCCGCCATTGGCGACAACAAGCATCCGCCCGTCGTCGGTAACCGTCATGTCGTGCGGACCGACGCCATAGGTCTCGAATTCGCCGATACGCGCAAAGCGGTTCGTGGCGTCGTAAAGCCCGATCATGCCGCGATTGGCGTCGAAATCGTTCTCGCTCGCGTAGAGGATGCGACCGTCCGGTGAAAACGCCCCATGGCCATAGAAATGGCGGCCCTCGACAGAGGCAATCACGATGGGATCGGTCTTGTCGTGCGCATCGAAGATCATTGCATAGGTGCCGGGACGTCGCGCGAAGGCGACGGTCTTGCCCGTCGCCGGACTGAATGCCATCCCGTGGGCCCGCGCCGGCAGGGCGACGCGATCGACGATCTCGCCACGCTCCGTCACCGTAGCCACGGCATAGGAGCCGTTGGCATCGCGCATTCCCGAGGCATAGACGGCGTCGGCACGCTCAAGCGCCATCAGGGCGCGCGGCTGCAGGGCGGCCAGAAAACCGAGCCCGGCAGCTTTGACAAAACGACGCCGGTCAATCGCCGAACTGTTCCACATCAGTCAATCGCCGTCCGAGAAGGAGAAGCCGGCAGAAAGGCCGATGGCCGAGCCGTAGTCGTCGCTGATCTTGGTGATGAGCTCGCGCGTGCTGACGAGCAGAGCGTCAAGCTTTTCCTTCTCGGCATCGCTGGTCGCGACCTCGATGTCGGGATTGAGCTTCGGTACCACCTCCAGCAGCGACTTCAGGTTCGCGTCGATTGCCTCGGCGATCGGCTTGCGGTCGGCGGGCAGCAGTTCGGCCATGCCGGCCTTCTGCCAGAGCGTCCGCAGGCCTTCGAGATTGGCCGCCATCGACTTCCAGGTGTTCTTCGAGCGCCAGTAGATGGCCATCTTCGGCCGGGGAGCGCTGTCCTTACCCTTGTAGAACTGTTCGAGACGCTGATCGCGAACGGTTTCGGCACCATGCACGAGGATGCCGAGCAGCGCTGTCACGGCTTCCTTGTTGTCCACGAAGTCTTCGCTCTTCGGCCCCGGATGCTTCCAGCTGCCCTGGACGCCGTCAGGCTTTTCCCAGGCGGCGACAACTTCGCCGGCTTCGCGCTGGACATTGCCGGCAACGGCCGCGCCATAGAGGCAGCGGAAGCCGTTCTTCTGCTTGATAAGGTCTTCGGAGCCGGTGCCGTAAAGCACGTATTCGAGTGCCGTCAGGCCCTGCAGCGCAACGCTCTTGCCGGCGATCGTATCGACCGTCGTGTCTTTCGGATCGGCCTTGGCGATCAGCGCCTGCACCTGCTTCAGGCCAACGCCCTTGCGGTCGGGATAGAAGAGAATGTGCTCGAAGAGATTGTCCTGAATGACGGGCCCGATCTGAACGATCTCGATGTTGGACCAGTAGCGGATCGTATCGTCGAACGCCGATTTCGCCTTGTCCAGCGTCTGCTGTGTAGCGTCGTCGCACAAGTCCTTCATTGCGGTCGTCAGCCGCGCTGCCGATTGCTGCGCATTGCGGTAGCCCGGCCGGATCACCTCGTCGACGGCGCGCTGCATCACAGCAGGAACCGCGTCCTCATTGAGCCCGACCTGTGGTGCGGCATCTTGTGCGAAGGCGGATGAAGCAAGGGCAAACGAAAGGACGAGGGGGTGCCAAAGGCGCATCAAAGGGACTCCAGGAATGTAATCAGTGCCTGCCTATCATCCCTAGGCAGGGATGCGAAAGCGTCACGCTCTTTTTGTGCTTCGCCGCCATGCCACAGGATAGCCTCGGTGAGGTTCCTGGCACGGCCGTCATGAAGGAAAAAGCTGTGTCCGCTGACAGTCTTGGTGAGACCTATACCCCATAGCGGCGGTGTGCGCCATTCACGTCCGCTTGCCAGGCCAACCTGTTGTCCATCGGCAAGGCCATCGCCCATGTCATGGAGCAGGAAGTCGGAGTAGGGCCAGATAAGCTGGAAGGATTGCGCCTTGTCGGAGCTGTCGCGACGGGTGACGAATTTGGGCACATGGCAGGAAATGCAGCCGCTTTCGTAAAAGACCTGCTTGCCCCTCAGTGTTTCGGGAAAGCTTGCCTTGCGCCGCGCCGGCACTGCCAGATTGGCAGAGTAGAAGGTCACGAGGTCGAGGATCGGCCCGGGGGCTTCCTCGTTGCCGAGGCGCTTCTGGACGCCGGTCGGCATGGTCCGGCACTTTGCCTCGGCCTGCGTGCAATCGCCGTGCGCGTCCGGTTTGTCCGGGGTGGAAATGCCAATGTCATTGGAGAAGGCGCCGGCGCTCTGATCGCGCACGGTCGCATTCTGTGCCTTCCAGCCGAAGCGTCCGAGGGCAATCTTGCCGGTTTGGTGGTCGCGAACGATGGCGGCCTTGCCGTGGATGCCGTCGCCATTCGTGTCGTCGGGGTCGGCGTGGGCAAGAATATCAGCTTCCGGTATCGCTTCGATCAGGCCTAGCCCGATCATGGCCGGCGCGACGCGTGGCGAGATCGTCGTAGCGGCATTCAACGGGCCATAGGCGAGGTCCGTGGCCGAATAGGTCGGCCTGCGCAGCGAAATCCTCTCGCCGTCGCCGAGCGTGACCGTTTCTTCGGTATAGCGGATCGCCATCCGGCCTTCCGAGGCAAGGCCCGGCACCGCGAGTTCCTGCAACTGGTGGCCATAGGTCGGATCGGGAAAGTTGAGGACATCGGCGCTGGCGATGGCACGCTGCTCCTCGGGCGTTGCGGCCGCGCGGGACAGTCGAAGGAACATAGAAAGCGAAGCGGCGCCATTTTCCGGCGGCTTGCCGCGCCCGTCGTTGACATGGCAGCTCATGCAGGAGCGGGCGTTATAAAGCGGCCCGAGGCCGTCCGATGCCTGCGTCGAAGACGGCGCGGACACCCAGAGCTTCTTGAAGAGCGCGTTGCCCAGCTTGAAGTTCTGTTCTTCCTCGAAGGGAATGTTGGCGGAGATATGCGAGAAGGCACGGTGCGTGACCGGATCGATGGAGGTCGCGCCGCCCGCCTGCATCGCCTCGTACTGTTCGGCCTTCGAAAAATCGGTGGTCGGCCGCGTCACATCGGCGACGCGTTTTGCGTCTGTATCGGAAAGGTCGGTCCGCTGGGTCGGGAGATCGAAACCGTACGCCAGAGCGACGGAAAAACCGGCAATCGCGGCGCAGAATGCTGCGCTACTGAGAAGACGACGAGCCGGGAAAGGCGACATTTCGGAGTTCGGGCCGCTTCGATAGCGAAGCGGCCCGCCTTTTCACTTATTTGAAGACCGCGCTAGGATTATCCAAGCTGTCGGAACCTTCAAGCTTGACCGTGCCGAGATCGAGTGCGGCAATAACGCGCTGCACGGACTTGGTCTGATTGACGAGGCCGTCGATGGCAGTCTGGACAACGGCATTGCCCTTCTTGTTGCCTTCGGCGATCATCTGGTCATACTTTTCGACCGTGTCGCCGCGCTTTGCCATGGCGTGCATCGCCTTGAGCGTCGCGTCGAGCTTGCCCTGCATTTCCTTGTCGAGCTTCTTGTCCTTGGCTGCGACGAGATCATGCAGCGACGGACCCTTCATCTTCGTGCCGTCGACGCGGGTGTAGTTGCCGGTGTAAGCGGCAGCGATGCCGATCGCGTCGTTGAGGTGCGAGTTGTAGGTGTTGTCGGAGAAGCAATCATGCTCTTCTTCCGGATCGTGCAGGATCAGGCCGAGCTTCATGCGCTCGCCGGCCAGTTCGCCGTAGGAGAGCGAGCCCATGCCGGTCAGTATGGCAACGAGGCCAGCCTTGGGGTCGGCTTCGACATGCTTGGTCGCTTCGCCATCCGGAGCCCAGTTGTTGGTCATCTCCTGGAGATCGGAAACCAGCAGGGTCGAGGCGGACTTCAGATATTCGGCGCGGCGGTCGCAATTGCCGTGCGTGCAATTCTTGAGGTCATAATCGGTGGCAGGACGGTTGCCGGCGCCCGGGCCGGTGCCGTTCAGATCCTGGCCCCAGAGCAGGAATTCGATGGCGTGGTAGCCCGTCGCGACGTTGGCGTCGACACCGCCGGCCCCAGCGAGCGTCCCGGAAAGAAATTCTGGCGTCAGCTTCGAAGCGTCGACATCCTTGCCGTCGATCTTGATCGTCTTGTTGGCGATGACGTTGGCGACATAGAGCGCGTTTTCATCGCTTTCCGTGCCGTACGAGGCGTCGACATAGTCGATCAGGCCTTCGTCGAGCGGCCAGGAGTTGACCTTGCCTTCCCAGTCGTCAACGATCGGGTTGCCGAAGCGGTAGACTTCCGTCTGCTGATAAGGAACGCGAGCCTTGATCCATGCTGCGCGCGCCGCCTTCAGCGTCGAATCCGTCGGCTCCTTCAAGAACGCGTCGATGGCAACGTCGAGTGCCTTGGCCGTCGTCAGCGCGTCTTCATATTTCGCGTGGCCGACTTCTGTATAATGCTTGACCACAGCTGCAGCATCAGGTGCTGCGATTGCGGGAACGGCGGAAACGGCAATCGGCGCCGCCACCAGCGCCAGCGCTGCGTAAAAATTCCTGTTGAGTTTCATGGTCCTCTCCTGTGACGGACGTTCCGTCTGAATCCGGCTTCGTCTCTTCGCGCAAAAGTAAACTGGTGTCAAATAATCTAGTTTGGAACGGTTTTAAGAATTGGGCTGGCGCAAAATAGCTGGCACGTAGGCCTGTGATTCAGGGAGATATGGACAAAGCGCATCGACCGCGAGTCGCTCGGCGACGCCCGGTCTTCGGCATTCGCGATACCGGGTCAGCCCTTGCGCTGCAGCTTGCTGAAGAAGAAGCCGTCGGTATCAGTCGAGGCGGGGGTGAGCGTGATCGTCTTGCCGTCCGACGAGCGCGGCCGCGGGCTGTCCTTGCCGAACAGTTTGTCCCAATCGGGAATCGCGCTGACGATCTCGAATTCCGGATGTGCGACGCTGAAGGCGCGAACCTGCTCTTCATTCTCCTGCGGCAGGACCGAGCAGGTGACGTAGAGCAATTCTCCGCCCGGACGGACATACGCGCTCGCCTGCTTCAGTGCGTCCTGCTGCTGGGAGGTGCGTTCATCGAGATTCTTTGTCGTCAGGCGCCATTTGGTATCGGGACGACGGCGCCAGGTTCCGGTGCCGGTGCAGGGCGCATCGACGAGAACCTTATCGCAGTGTTCGGACAGGCTCTTGAGATCCCTGGCATCGTCGTGGACCTGCACGTTGCGGGTGCCGGCGCGCTTCAGCCGTTCGATGATCGGCGCCAGCCGCTTGCGGTCGGCGTCATAGGCGTGAACCTGGCCCTTGTTGTGCATGGCGGCCGACATGGCGAGCGTCTTGCCGCCGCCGCCTGCGCAATAGTCGAGGATCTGCTCGCCGTCCTTCGCCATCACGAGATCCGCGACGATCTGCGATCCTTCATCCTGAACTTCGAACCAACCTTTTTGGAACGAAAGCTCGGCGGTGACGTTAGGAAGACGAGAGGCACCTTCGCCGGCCGGAATCCGGATGCCGTACCGTGCGATGGTTGCTGCTTGAGCGCCTGCGCGCTCCAGCGCCTTGACGGCCTTTTCGCGGGTAGCCTTCAGGATGTTGGCGCGAAGATCGAGCGTCGGGCGAGTGGCAAGCGCTTGTGCCTCTGCAAGCCATGTGTCGGAGAAGGCTTGCTCGAATGACGGGACAACCCATTCCGGGATGTCACCCTGGATATAGGAAGGAGCATCAACGAGCTGTCGGCTTTGGAATGCGGAAAGTGCGGCCTCGGAAAGCGGGCTCGGTGCGAACTTGTCGTCTGTAAGCTCAGCGGAAAGCGTTTCCGGCGTAAAACCCCACTGGCGGAACATGACCGCGTGAGCAATGGCTGACGCGCTATCGTCATCCATGAGCCAGGCATGGGACAGGCGCATGCGAAGGGCGTCGTAGACGATGTTGCCGATCGCGGCCCGGTCGCCGGATCCGGCAAAGCGATGCGCGAGACCCCAGTCTTTCAGCGCATCGGCAACTGGCCGTCTGCGGGCATCGATATCAGCAAGAACCGAAATTGCCCCTTCGAGCCGTCCGCCCAACCGCATCTAAACAGCTCCTATCGCTTAAGGTCAAAACACCGGGCTTGTGAACAATCCGCAGGAAGCGCGACTGACGCAGCGGATTGTTCACAAGTCTCAATCGCGTGGTTACCCGCGATTGGTGGTAAGAGCAAGCGGCCCGTTTGGATACGGTAGCGGCGCTTAGCCGATGACTTCGTAGCAGACCTTTGCCGTGCCGGTGCTAACCATGCCGATGTTCTGAGCGGCAGCGCGGGAAAGATCGAGCACGCGGCCGCGGATGAACGGGCCACGATCGTTGACGCGAACGACGACACTACGGCCGTTGTTACGGTTGGTAACTTTCAGCTTCGTCCCAAATGCAAGTGAACGGTGTGCAGCAGTATTGATGGTGGGGTTCATGCGTTCCCCGGAAGCGGTTTTGGAGCGAAGTGCGTACCATGAAGCGCCACCACAACCATTTGCAGCAAAACCTTCCATCGGAAGGATGGTAGAACAGGCTGCTATAGTCGTTGCGGCGATAATAGAACGGCAGATTTTCTTCAAAACGGATTGTCCCTCTACTGTTGAACTTGCGCCTTTGCGGGCGGTGGGGCTTAAATCCGTCGAAAAATGGCAAAAAAGTGCCGCCAATGATCACGCAATGTTACAGAGTGTAACATTTGTGATTGAGTCGCAATTGATTCGACAGGCCCGACAAGAGGGGAAGGTAGAAAAAGATTAAGGAAATCAAGTAAAATTAGAACATTTTTTGCAGGCGGGATTCCGCGCAACCCGCGATCACAAAATCAATAAAAATAATTTTGCGCGCGCGCCATAATTCTTGCCCCATTTGCGCAAATTCAGAGGCCGTTAACCATAAATTGGAGAGAAAAGTGGTTGTCGGCGCGAGAAGGTAGGAATTTCCTACCGATCCATCGCATGCGATCTATGAAGCATAAAGCCGAGTTTTTTCTACCCGCGCCAGCGATCTTGCTGCAACAACTGCGCGAGTGAGGCGGGATAGGTCGGAAATTCGAAGGCAAAGCCGGCGGCTTTCAGCTTCGCGTTCGAGACCCGCTTGTTCTCGCCGTAGAACGATCTGGCCATGGGCGTCAGCTCCGCCGTCTCGAACGGTTGCTCCGGCGGCGGCTCGACGCCCATCAGGCGCGACGCCTCGACAATGACGTCCTGCGGAGGGCCGGGCCGATCATCCGTCACATTATATATGCCGCCCAGTTCCCGATCGGCCAGAAAGCGCGTGGCTGCCCCGATATCCTCGACGCGGATCCGGTTGAAGACCTGATCCTTCTTGATCAGGCGTCGCGCCGTACCGCGTTGCAGATTGCAGAAAGCGTTGCGGCCGGGCCCGTAGATACCGGAAAGGCGCAGCACGGCGGCGGGGATGCCGAGCTCTTGCCCAGCAACCGCCCACGCAGCCTCGGCCTCAAGGCGCTCCTTGGACCTGCCGGATACCGGAACGCACGGCGTGTCCTCCGTCACCCAGTTGCCCTTGTGGTCGCCGTAGACGCCGACGGTCGAGAGATAGCCGATCCAGGCAAGATCCGGCATGAGCTGGCGAATGCGTCCGCTGGCCAGTCGGATCAGCGGATCGCCGCTATCCCGGGGCGCGATCGATTGCACGAGGTGCGTTGCCGACGCCATGGCGGCAAGGAGGTCGTCGGTGAGAACCTCGCCGTCAAAGACAAAGGCGTCGATGCCGGCGGCGCGGAGGCTTGCTGCCTTTTCCGGCGAGCGCGTCGTGCCGGAGACGCGGAAGCCATTGGCCAGGAACGCCTTGCCGATCGCCGTGCCCGAGTAGCCGCAGCCGAAAATCACCAGATGCATCACACCGCTCCTGCCAGTCTCCATTCGTCCAGCACGTCGCCGTCCGACTCATCTGCCGGCCTTTGTGCCGCAAAGGTCGAGAATTCGCCAGCCTCCATCAGCCGCGATAGCGCCCACACGGCCATGCCCCGCACCACGGGCGAGGGATCTGCCGATAGCGCCCGACACTGCGCAATAAGGCCACGGTCGCCGGAATTGCCGGCTGCAATGAGGGTGTTGCGAACAAAGCGATCGCGGCCGATCCGCTTGACCGGCGATCCGCTGAAGAATGTGCGAAAGGTCGGGTCGTCGAGATCGAGCAGATAACCGATTGACGGTTCCTTCAGATCCTCGCGGGCCTGAAGCTTCATCTCCCACGCCTCGCGGGCGAACTTGTTCCACGGGCAAGCCGCCAGACAGTCGTCACAGCCATAGATACGATTGCCGATCAGCGGTCGCAGCTGCGGGTCGATCGCTCCCTTGTGCTCGATCGTCAGGTAGGAGATGCAGCGTCGCGCATCGATCTGGTAGGGCGCCGGAAAGGCGCCGGTCGGGCAGGCGTCGAGACAGGCCCGGCAGGAACCGCAGTGGTCAATCTCCGGCGCGTCGATCGTAAGGTCGGCGGTGGTGAACATCGAGCCGAGAAACAGCCATGAGCCGTGCACGCGGCTGACGAGATTGGTGTGCTTTCCCTGCCAGCCGAGGCCCGCCGCCGCCGCGAGCGGCTTTTCCATCACCGGCGCGGTATCGACAAAGACCTTGACGTCAGCGCCGGCACGGGCCGCGAACCGTGTCGCGATCTCCTTCAGTCGGCCCTTGATGACATCGTGATAGTCGCGGTTGCGAGCGTAGACAGAAATGGCCGCCTTGTCCGGCTTGTCCAGAATGCCACGCGGATCTTCGTCGGGACCATAGTTCAGGCCAAAGACGACAATCGATTTGACGTCGCTCCAGAGCGTGCGGGGATCGCCGCGTCGGTCGCGGGTCTCCGCCATCCATTCCATGGTGCCGTGCCGCCCTGCGTCGATGAACTCGCCGAGGCGGGCTTTCGCGTCCGGAATGGTGTCAGGACTCGTGATCCGACAGAGGTCGAAGCCGAGCGCCTGCGCTTCCGCGCGCACGAAGGCGGTCAAGGTTTCGCGGCGTTTGTGCTCCTTGGCCTCTGCGGTTCGTTCGGGCATACGGCCCTCGTCAGAAATCCAGATCGGCGTAGTGAGAAACCGGCGTCAGGCCGCGCACGCGCTCGGTCAGCATCGGACGGAAAGACGGTCGCGACTTCAGTCGCTGATACCAGTCCTTGACCATCGGCGATTCCGACCAGTCGATCTCGCCGAGATAGTCAAGGATCGAAATCGAGGCAGCCGCGGCGAGGTCGGCATAGCTCATGCGTTCGCCCGCCAGCCACTGGCGCGAGCCGGAAAGCCAGGTGAGGTACTTCATGTGCTGCCGGATATTGGCCCGCGCGGTCCGCAGGATCTTCGAATCCGGCGCACCGCCGCCCTGGTCCGCCGTCATCTGCAGCTTGTAGACACGCTCGCGGGCGAGCGGCTTGGTGACGTCCGTCTCCATCTTGGTCATGAACCATTCCGTCAGCCGACGAATTTCGGCGCGCTGGAAGGGGTCTTCGGCAAGAAGGCGCCGGTCGCGCTTCAAGACGCCATGCGTCTCGTCAAGATATTCGGAGATGACGCTCGCGCCACAGAGCGCGCGCATGCTGTCGTCGACGTAAACCGGCAGCGTGCCGGCCGGATTAAGCGCCAGGAAGTCCCGGCGCTTCTCCCAGGTCTGTTCTTCGATCAGGTCTGCCTGATAACCGTACTCCGTCAGGATCAACCGGACGAAGCGTGATGCGGATGACATGGGGTGATGATAGAGCGTGGGCATCGAGACTCGGATTTTTGATGGGTGGGTCGCACTTGCAGGGGCGCAACAATCATAGCGCCCTAGTCATGACTCATTCGTTGAAGCTATAGGAGTTTGGCCCTTCCAATACAAGCGAGTCGGGCTGCCCAACGCCTGACAAAGGATGTGGACATCGCTGAACAGCTCTCACCAGCAGCCAAGTGGCCCGCGCCACACACTTGTCGAACGCGACGGATGCCGCCCCCCACGGCATGAGCACAACTCAGGTCCGAGCAAACTCTAAACCGGAGACATTATATGGACTATATAAACGCTGTAATTCTAGGCATCGTAGAAGGGATTACCGAGTTTCTCCCGATCTCGAGCACCGGCCATCTCATCATTGCCGAACAATGGCTGGGCCATCGGTCCGATCTGTTCAATATCGTTATCCAGGCTGGCGCGATTCTCGCCGTCACCATCATCTATTGGCGCCGCCTCTGGGATCTCGTGATCGGCTGGCGGGACCCGAAAAACCGCTCTTACGCGGGCAAGCTGATCGTCGCATTTCTGATCACCGCGGTCCTCGGCCTGATCGTCAAGAAGCTTGGCTTCGAGCTGCCCGAGACTGCGACGCCGGTCGCCTGGGCGCTGATCATCGGCGGCTTCTGGATGATTTTCGCGGAATGGATCGCCGCGCGCCGGCCGCAGTACAAGAGCATTACCTGGTACGTCGCCATCCTGGTCGGTATCGCCCAGGTGGTTGCGGGCGTTTTCCCGGGAACGTCGCGCTCCGGCGCCACGATTTTCGTGGCCATGCTGGCCGGTACCGGCAATCGCGCTGCTGCGACCGAATTCGCGTTTCTGGTCGGCATTCCCACGATGTACGCGGCAAGCGCCTATGAATTGCTGAAGACGTTCAAGGATGGCGGCGCGGCAAACGAGGACTGGACCGGTCTTGGGATCGCTTTCGTCGTTTCCACGATCGTCGCGTTCGTCGCCGTCAAATGGCTTCTGTCCTACATCCAGAGCCACCGCTTCACGGTGTTTGCGGTCTACCGCATCATTCTCGGCGCTGTCCTGCTCGGCATGGCTGCAGCCGGCATGATCGCCTGAGGCGAGGTATACGGTGCATTCGCGCCGTGGTGGCGCGGATGCGGCAGTCCAGAGATTGTCGAAGAGACAACAAAGCCGGCTCTCAGGCCGGCTTTTTCATTACCGGTTGATGGAACCGGTTTCGCAAGGGTCTACGCCATAAGCCGGCGAACACTCGCCCTTCACTGCCGCGACCGAACCCGGCGCAATGAAGGAACCCGCCAGAATAACCAGCGCCGCACACGCAAAAAGGAGCGCGATTGACCTACCCATCGAAAAAGCCTTTCAAGTCGTTTAGCGCGCCGAAGACTGGCGCTGAGTCCATGCACAGACGCGCGGGGTGTGTAGTCAGAGGAATGATAAATAGCAATAAACGTTCCTGCTAAATTTGGTGTTAATTCCGCTAATTTTCTCGTGCGTCTTTTATGCAACGCTTGGTAGGCCAAAAGGGTGGAAAACGTCGCCGTTGCGGCGGTCTTGTCCACAGCCGCCCGCAATGAAAAACGCCGCCCGCGGGGTGTCGCGAGCGGCGTCAGGAAAGGCGAGAAGCTTGGCTGTTCAGGCAGCCTTGCCGGAGCCGGTGTACTGGCCATGCGGGCGATACTGCACGAGGTAGGAATCGAGCACCGAGTTGACCAGCGTCGGCGTGATCCCGAGGTGAGACAGCGTGCGGCCTTCCGCTTCGGCTTCCTTGGAGACGACATTGTCCTTCTTCAGCAGGCGCACCTGGTCCGGAGTGATCGGCGGCGCGACGAAGGGAACCAGCGATGCAATGCTGCCGATCAGCGAGGCAATCCCGAAGGGAATGGAGACGAGACGGTTCGTGCGGCTCGTCGCCTTGAGCACGGCCTCGAGACATTCGCGGAAGGTCAGCACTTCAGGGCCGCCGAGTTCGTAGATCTTGCCACCCTCGACCTTGCCTTCGACAGCCTTGGCCACGGCTTCGGCAACGTCGACGACATAGACCGGCTGGAACTTCGTCTTGCCACCGCCGATGAGCGGGAGGGCAGGGGCGAGGCGCGCCATGTCGGCGAACTTGTTGAAGAAGTTGTCCTCGGGGCCGAAGACGATCGACGGGCGATAGATGATCGCGTCAGGCTTGATGGAATGGATTGCCGCTTCCGCGCGACCCTTGGTGCGGGCATAGCCGGAATCGGAATGTGTGTTGGCGCCGATCGCCGAAAGATGGATCAGCTTCGCGCCGACGCTGCGGGCGGCTTCAGCAACCGCGCGGGCACCGAATTCCTGGACCGCTTCAAACGAGTTGCGCCCGGCTTCGTGCAGGATGCCGACGCAGTTGACGACGTAGTCGGCGCCATCGACTGCGCGGTCGATGGAGTTCCGATAGCGCAGGTTCGCCTGTACGAAGGAAATCTGGCCGACATTGCCGAGCGGCTGCAGGAAGCCAGCAAGGTCGGGGCGGCGCACGGCGACGCGGATGCGATAGCCGCGCTTGGCAAGTGCGCGCACGACGTGCCTGCCGATGAAGCCGGACCCTCCGAACACGGTGACGAGTGGCGGCAGGTTGGCAAGGGTCATGGCAGGCTCCTCGAAAGGCTGATTTGGAAGGTCGTTGAATTCGTCTTAGACCAATAGCGGCGCGACGAAAAGGGCCGTCGCGTCGCAGTTCTCATGGCTTAAAATTCGATCAGATGCCTTCGACGACAACCATCTCGGCGTCGGCGATCTCCTGGCGGATCTTTGCGGCGATCTGGTATTCCGGCGAATTGTAGCAATCGACCGCGTGCTGCATCGAGGGAAACTCGATCACCACATTGCGGGCCCGTGCGTTGCCTTCGAGTTCCGTGATCGCGCCCCCGCGGGCGAGGAAGTTCGCGCCGTATTTCTCGAAGGCCGGCTTTGCCGCTGCGACATAATCCTTGTAGCGATCGGGCTGGCGTACATCGACGCGTGCGATCCAGTATCCTTTTGCCATCTGACGTCTCCCTTGCTTTGTTGGACTATTGGAGGGCGGCCGCCATTTCCGCAAGGATGGCGCGAGTGGCTTCCTTGGGATCGGGCGCCTTGATGATCGGGCGCGCCACGACGAGATGGCTCGATCCCGCTTTCAGGGCCTCGGCAGGCGTCATCACCCGCTTCTGGTCGCCCTTGTCGCTGCCCGCCGGGCGGATACCCGGGGTCACGAGGGCCATGTCGGGGCCGATGATCTTGCGCACGGCCGCAGACTCCTCCGCGGAACAGACGATGCCGCCCATGCCGGCCAGATGTGCCTGCTCGGCGCGGCGAAGCACCAGCGTATGCGGATCGTATTCGTAGCCTGCGGCTATGAGGTCCTGCTCGTCCATGGATGTCAGGACGGTAACGCCGAGCAGGCAGAGATCGGATCCCTTGGCCGCTTCCACGGCGGCCTTCATCGCCTTCGGGTAGGCGTGCAGGGTCAGCATCGACATTCCCATCTTCACGATGTTCTCGACGCCGGAGGCGATCGTGTTGTCGATGTCGAGCAGCTTCATGTCGAGGAAGATCTTCTTGCCGCTCTGGGCAAGCTCGCGGGCGAATTCGAGGCCGCCGGCGAAGACGAGCTGGTAGCCGATCTTGTAGAAAATGACATCGTCACCGAGCGTCGAGACCATCTTTTCGGCCTCACCAAGCGTTGGAACATCCAGTCCGACGATCAGCCGCTCGCGTGCGTCCATGTCACATCCATCCTTGCCACTCTTCGATAGGCGTCCAGTCGCATGATAAGCGCCGATCTGCAAGGCTGAAAGCATAGAGATTGCCGCCGCCTGCCGGCTGGTCCCGGTCGCGTCCGATGGGCCGCCCCTGCAGGTGGCATTTCAGCAATGTGCCGACGCCGCCGTGGCCGATGAAGGCGATGGGCTGGGAGGCGTCGTGCGTGGAAAGGATCGCTTCGACCGCGGCGACAATCCGCTGCTGCGCATCAGCTGCTCGCTCCCATCCGCGAAAACTGGCCAGCGGATTGGCAAAGAACCAGTCCGCAGCCTTCTCGAATTCGGCAGGCGGCAGGAAGCCGGTCGCGGAGCGGTCGTTTTCATGCATGCCGTCAACGATCTCGACGGGAACCCCGGCCACATCGGAGAGAAGCTGCGCGGTCTCGATCGCTTTGGTCTCGTCGCTGGAAATGATGCGCCGCAGCTGCGCCACCCAGGGCCGTTGCGCGGCCTGGCGGGCGCGCGCGGCGCCCAGATCCGACAGTCCCCATTTTGGCACGGGAACGTCGGGATCGATCTTTACTTGCGGATGGGTGATGTAGAGGCCGAACACCTCAGCCGCGCCGGTAGATCCAGAGCTGAGCCGGCGGAATGTTGCGCACGATGAAGTCGAAATGCTGGATATGGTAGCGATCCGGACGTGCGATGATCGGCGATACCGGGCCGTAGGAGATCTGTACCACGGGGCGCCCCGCCGGCAGGCGGTCGAGCAGGCTTTCCAGCATGGCGATGCGCGCCTGCATTGGAAAGTTCAGGAGGGGCACGGCCGACACGACGGAATCGAAGGTCTGGCCTTCCATGTGAGCCAGCGTCTTGTCGAGATTGAAGGCGTCGCCGTTGATGAAGTTCACGCCGGGGTAGAGGCGCATCAGGTGTTCGTAGAAGTCCGTCGAATACTCGATGGCGACGAGGTTTTCAGGCTTCACGCCGCGTCCGAGAATGGCCTTCGTGATCGCGCCGGTGCCGGGACCGAGTTCGAGAACCGGCAGGCCGGAATGCGGGTTGACGACGCTGGCCATCTTGCGCGCGGTGATGGAAGAAGTGGGGACGATGGAGCCGACCGTCTTCGGTCCCTGCATCATTCCTTTGAAGAAGCGGATCTCTTCGTCGAACTTCTTTCCCAGCCGTTCCTTCAGGCGCAATGCCATGCCGTCCTCCTTGATTCAACAAACACCCCCGCACCTAATTGCAGGCAGTCGACGTGAAAAACAAGCCCAAACGTCGCAATCGGCAAAGTTTGTGAAGCAAATGCGACGTCGTCCTAGACGCGCATCGGCATCAGCACGTAGAGCGCATCGTCGCCGGCCGTGTCGCGAATGAGCGTCGGCGAACCGGCGTCCGCGAGCAGGAAGATTGCCTCGTCGCCGGAAAGCTGGGCGGTGATGTCGAGCAGATATTTGGCGTTGAAGCCGATTTCCATGGCGTCGGTATCGTATCCGACGGCGACTTCTTCCGTGGCACTACCGGAATCAGGGTTGTTGACCGTCAGCAGCAGCTGGCCGTCCGACAGGGCGAGTTTCACGGCGCGGCCACGCTCGGACGAAATCGTCGAAACGCGGTCGACGGCCTGCGCGAAGCTCGTGCAATCGACGCGCATTTCCTTGTCGTTGCCGGTCGGGATGACGCGCTGATAATCCGGGAAGGTGCCGTCGATCAGCTTCGAGGTCATGACGATCGAACCAATGGAAAGGCGGATCTTGGCGTCGGACACTTCGACGGTGACCATGGCCTCCGGGTTGTCGACCAGTTTCTGCAGTTCGCCGACCGTCTTGCGCGGAATGATGATGCCGGGCATGCCTTCCGAACCCGACGGCGCCTTGACGTCGGCGCGGGCGAGGCGGTGACCGTCGGTCGCCACGGCGCGCAGCTTCAGGTCGCCCTCGCTTTCGATCGTATGGAAGAAGATGCCGTTCAGGTAATAGCGGGTTTCCTCGGTCGAGATCGCAAACTGCGTGCGATCGATCAACATCTTCAGGTCGGTCGCCTTGAGCTTGAACGTGTGGCTGAACGTGCCGGCGGTCAGATCCGGGAAGTCGGATTCCGGCAGGCACTGCAGTGAGAATTTCGAGCGGCCGGACTGCACGCTCATCGACCCGCCATCGGTGCTCGTCGCCAGCAGAACCTCGGAACCGTCAGGCAGCTTGCGCACGATGTCGTAAAGAAGGTGGGCGGGAACCGTCGTTGCGCCGGCTTGCTCGACATTGGCGGGCGTCGCTTCCGTCACTTCCAGATCGAGGTCGGTCGCCTTCATGTCGAGGTTCTGGCCGTCAGCACGCAGCAGGATGTTGGACAGGATCGGGATCGTGTTGCGGCGTTCGACCACGCGGTGCACGTGGTTCAGCGACTTCAAAAGGTTGGACCGCTCAATAGTAATACGCATGGGATGCTACCGCTTTCGACCGTTACTGTCCGGGCGCGCGCCGCGCGCCTGAAGAATGCCTTTGCCCAAACATGGGACCGGAGGAGTGGACGGGCAAAATGGCAGAATTTTGCGGCCGAATGCAAGAGGTGCGAACGCGCCGGTTGCTGCATTTGCGGTTTTCCCCGCAGATGCTCACAGAAATCGCCACCCCTTGCGGGGCGGCTGCCCCTTGCCGAAGAGTGGGGCCTCGCCCATAAAGGCCGGAAGCCAGAAAGGGCAACAGATCTTGAGCAATGACGACGCGACGATAGAGGGCGGCAGGCAGCGCAGCTTCCGCCTGCATAACATGGCCGTTCCCGCCCGGCCGCAGGAGCCTGGACTTTATCTTGTCGCGACGCCGATCGGAAATCTGGGCGATATCACGCTGCGCGCGCTGGAGACGCTGGCCGGTGCCGATGTACTGGCCTGCGAAGATACCCGCGTCACCCGGGTTCTCCTCGATCGCTACGGCATCCAGAACCGGCCTTACGCCTACCACGAGCACAACGCCGACGAGGCGGGGCCGAGATTGCTGGCGGCACTCGAGGCCGGGAAGTCGGTGGCACTCGTTTCCGACGCGGGAACCCCTCTGGTCTCCGATCCCGGCTACCGCCTGGCGCAGTCGGCGATCGAGGCGGGCTATCGCGTCGTGCCCATTCCGGGCGCCTCGGCACCGCTTGCCGCCCTGGTCGGTTCCGGCCTTCCCAACGATGCGTTCCTGTTCGCCGGCTTCCTGCCGACCAAGGACAAGGCACGCCGGGACCGTCTGGCGGCGTTTGTTGCGGTCCCCGCGACGCTGATGTTCTTTGAATCGCCGCACCGCATCGCCGCCACGCTGGTTGCTGCCGCCGATGTTCTGGGCGGCGACCGGGCGGCCTCGGTTTGTCGCGAACTGACCAAGAGCTTCGAGGAGTTTCGTCGCGGCACCCTGGCCGAGCTCGCGGCGCATTATGCCGAGGTCGATAACGTCAAGGGCGAGATCGTCCTAGTCATTGGCCCGCCGCCGGAGAGGCCAGTCGAGCAGGCCGATGTCGATACCATTCTTGCGGACCTCGCGGGGACGATGCCGACGGCAAAGGCCGCCGCGGAGGCGGCTAGGCTGACCGGGCTGCCGCGCAAGGAGCTCTATCAGCGGTTGCTCGACATGAAGGGCAGCGATGGTTGAAGGGGGCGCCGCCAGCAATCGCCGCAGGGCGCTTCGTCGGGGTCATGTCTCCGAATATCTGGCTGCTCTCTTTCTCATGCTCAAGGGCTACCGCATCGTCGCGCTCCGCTACCGCACGAAGCTCGGCGAGATCGATATCATTGCACGCAAGCGCAACGTTGCGGTTTTCGTCGAGGTGAAGGCGAGGCGGGACGAGGCGAGCGCCGTCGATGCGGTGTCGTATACAGCGCAAAATCGCATCAGGGCGGCGAGTGACCTGTGGTTGGCGCGCCAGCGCGATTTCGCTGTGTTGTCCCAGCGTTATGACATCATAGCCATCATTCCCGGCCGGCTGCCGCGCCATTTTCCGGATGCGTTCTGATTATTTTTGCAAGCGCGTGCAAAAAGACGCCGCTTTAACGTGGCTGTCACAAAACCATTAAGGGGTCGTCACATAAGGCCTCTATTGCACTCCTCGCGCCCAATAACGGGTGGAGAGGGATTAGCCATGTTCAAGAAATTTACGATGGCGGCCGTGGCCGTGAGCTTCTCGGCCTCGTCGTCTTTTGCCGCGACCAATATCACTTGGTGGCACGGCATGGGCGGCCGCAACGGCGAAGTCATCAACGAAGTCGCACAGAAGTTCAACGCATCGCAGACGAGCTGCGCCATCACGCCGGTCTCCAAGGGATCGTATGAAGAAGCGCTCGCAGCCGGCATCGCCGCTTTCCGCTCGGGTGAGCAGCCGAACATCCTGCAGGTTTTCGATGCGGGTGCAGCCACGATCATCAACGCCAAGGGCGCTGTCATTCCGGCTGAAGACCTGATCAACAACGCCGGCTACAAGTTCGACCGCAACGCCTTCATCCCGGGCGTTCGCTACCTCTACGCCGCTGCTGACGGCAAGTTCGTCGGCATGCCGTTCAACTCCTCCGCTCCGATCATGTACACCAATCCGGAAGCGCTGAAGAAGGCTGGCGTCGAAGCCCCGAAGACCTGGGAAGAGTTCGAGGCGATCGCGCCGAAGCTCAAGGAAGCCGGCTATATCCCGCTCGTCCAGACGCAGCTGACCTGGGAGTTCACCGAGAACTTCTTCTCGCGCAACAACATCCAGTTCGCCACCAACAACAACGGCTACGACAGCATCGTCGACACCAAGCTCAAGGTCACCGACCCGAATCTCATCATGATGTTCGAGAAGCTGAAGGCCTGGAAGGATGAAGGCTACTTCGCCTATTACGGCGCCGGCTGGAACGACAATCAGAAGCCCTTCGAAGAAGGCAAGGTTGCTCTGTGGATCGGTTCCTCGGGCTCCTTCGGCGGCCTGAAGAAGACGGCAACCATGCCGTTTTCGGCAACCTTTCTGCCTTATTGGAACTCGATCAGCGGCGCTGGCAAGAACACCTTCATCGGCGGTGCTGCCCTCTTCGCGATGGCCGGAAAGCCGGAAGCCGAGAATAAGTGCGTTGCCGACTTCTTCCAGTTCCTGACCTCGCCTGAGATCCAGAAGTTTTACCACCAGGCAACCGGCTACGTCGCCATCACCGAAGCAGCCTACGATCTCGCCAAGAAGGAAGGCTACTACGAGAAGGAGCCTGTCGCCGAAGTCGGTATCAAGCAGCTGAAGCTCGAAGGCGGCGAATGGTCCAAGGGCTATCGCCTCGGCTTCTACCCGCAGATCCGCTCGATCATGGAGCGCGAATACAACCGCATCTTCGCTGGTGAAACCACCGTCAAGGACGCTTTCGACACCATCGAGAAGGAAGGCAACGAACTTCTCGCCCGCTTCGCGAAGACGGCTGGCTGATCCAAGCCACGTCGACCATGACAGTCAACATGGACCTCCCTTCTCCGGAAGGGAGGTCCTATCAGCGATAGAGGACCGCGCGTGGCCTATACACCTTCTCAACCTCGCCTCGGCCGGTTCATTCCGGGCTTAGCGGCAAGCGCCAGGAAACCGGCAGCCGCCGCCGAACCGTCAGGCGCCAAGCGCGTCCAGTTCTCGCCCTCGCTCATCCCCTATCTGTTCCTGGCGCCGCAGCTCGCGGTGATCTTCATTTTCTTCTACTGGCCGTCGGTACAGGCGGTGCAGTCGTCCTTCTACATCGAGGACCCCTTCGGCTTCGGCGCGACCTTTGTCGGCTTCGCCAACTATACGGACGCGATCTTCAGCCCCGAATATCTTGGTATCGCCAAGTTCACGGTCGTCTTCACTGGTCTGGTGACTTTCTTCTCGCTGGCGCTCGGTCTGCTGCTGGCGGTCAAGGCTGATGCCGTCATCCGCGGCAGTTCCGCCTACAAGACGCTGCTGATCTCCGTGTACGCGATCGCCCCGCCGGTCGCCGGCCTCATCGGCATGATGTTCTTCGACCTGCACATCGGCCCCTTCGTCAAGCTGGCGGCCTGGTTCGGTTGGGACATGCAGGTCGGTCTCAATTACTACGACACGGCTTTTGCGCTGATCGTCGTCGCGGTCTGGAAGCAGATCCCCTACAATTTCATCTTCTTCCTGTCTGGCCTGCAGGGCGTGCCGGTCTCCGTGCGCGAGGCCGCTACCATCGACTGCCGCTCGGGCTTCCGCCGGTTCTGGACGGTGACGCTGCCGTTGCTGGCGCCGACCGCCTTCTTCCTGCTGATCATCAACATCACCTACGCGCTGTTCGACACCTTCGGCGTTATCGATGTCATGGTGAAGGACAAGCCTGCCAACAATCCGATCACCCTTGTCTACAAGGTCTACATGGACGGCTTCCGCGGCAACGATATCGGCGGCTCGTCCGCGCAGTCGGTGATCCTGATGATTGTCGTCTTCGTCCTCACCATCATCCAGTTCCGCTTCATCGAGAAGCGCATCCACTACACGTGATCGGGAAAGGCCAATGTACAAGACGAAACCTCTCGATCACCTGATCCTCATCCTCGGCGCGCTGTTTTTGATCCTGCCCGTGATCGTCGCCTTCATGACCTCGACTCACGAAGCGGCCGAAATCCACACCAAGGGCCTGATGATCACGCCCGGCGACAATTTCGTCGGCACCTACGAGAAGGTCCTCACCCAGAAGGGCGGCTTTACCGGCGAGATTACCGGCCTCAACATGGTGTTGAACTCGCTGATCCTCGGTGTCGGCTTTGCCGTCGGCAAGATCGTGCTGTCGATGATGGCGGCCTACGCCATCGTCTACTTCCGCTTCCGGTTCGCGACGCTCGCCTTCTGGATCATCTTCACGACGCTGCTGTTGCCGCTCGAAGTGCGCATCATGCCGTCCTATGAAGTCATGAGCAAACTCGGACTGCTGAACTCATACACCGGCCTCATCGTGCCGCTGCTCGCCTCGGCGACCGGCACCTTCTATTTCCGCCAGTTCTTCAAGTCGGTTCCCGAGGAACTGCTGGAGGCCGCCCGTATCGATGGCGCCGGGCCGTTCAAGTTCTTCGTCGATATTCTGATCCCGCTGTCGCGCACCATGATGGCGGCGATCTTCATCATCATGTTCGTCTATGGCTGGAACCAGTATCTCTGGCCTATGCTGATGACGACCGACGAGAGCTTCTTCACGCTCATGCGCGGCATCAAGTCGATCCTGCAGGTCTGGGTCGGTTCGCAAATTCCCGATTACAACGAAGCCTTTGCACTCGCCGTGCTGGCCATGCTGCCGCCGGTGCTGATCGTCGTGATTTTCCAGAGATGGTTCATCAAGGGCCTCACCGAGAGCGACAAGTAAGGAAGAAAAACATGGCACGGATCGAAATCTCGAAGGTCTGCAAGGATTATCATGGCGGCGTCCGCGCCGTGAACGGCGTCGATATCTCGATCGCCGATGGCGAGTTCATCGTCCTCGTCGGCCCGTCCGGCTGCGGCAAGTCCACGCTGCTGCGCATGGTGGCGGGGCTTGAGGAGATCTCCGACGGCACCGTTATTATCGGCGACCGCGAGGTAAACCGCGTCGACCCCGCCGATCGCGACATCGCCATGGTCTTCCAGAACTATGCGCTCTACCCGCACATGACGGTGCGCGAGAACCTGGAGTACGGCTTGAAGAACCGCAAGACGCCGAAGTCCGAGATCGACGCGCGCGTTGCCGAAGCCGCCCGCATGCTGCAGCTCGAGCCCTATCTCGACCGCCGCCCGCGCGCGCTGTCAGGTGGTCAGCGCCAGCGCGTTGCCATGGGCCGCGCCATCGTCCGCAAGCCGGCTGCCTTCCTGTTCGACGAGCCGTTGTCGAACCTCGATGCCAAGCTGCGTGTTTCCATGCGCGGCGAAATCAAGCGCCTGCAGCGCCGCCTCGGCACCACCTCGCTCTACGTCACCCACGATCAGCTGGAAGCGATGACGCTCGCCGATCGCCTCGTGGTGCTGAGCCATGGCGAGATCGAGCAAATCGGCACGCCGCTCGAGGTGTATCATCGCCCGACCTCCACTTTCGTCGCGAGCTTCATCGGCTCGCCGGCCATGAACCTGCTCAAGGGCGAACTGCACGGCGACAAGCTGGCGCTTGGGCCGAACCTGATCGATCTGGCCGGCAATGCCCCCACATCCGGCCCGGTAACGGTCGGAATCCGCGCCGAGGACCTGCGGCTGGCCGAGCCGTCGGAACATGCCCTGGAGCTGACTGCGGATTACATCGAAGAGCTCGGTTCGCAGCGCCTTGTCCACGGCCTTCTCGGAGATCAACCGTTGACGGCAATCCTCTCACCGGAGACACAGCTGTCCTCTGAGCTTCGCCTCTTCGTTCAGCCGCAAAAGCTGCACTTCTTTGCTCATGATACCGGCAAGCGCATCGATGCCGAGATAGCCCGTCAATCCGTCGCAGCGGTGGGCCTGGCACACGTCTAACTAGTACAATGGTATATATCTCTAATTTTAACGGCTGAACGCACCGCGCCTTTACAACTCTCTGCTATCCCGGCACCATCGCTCATGGCGGTGACGGGGGTTTTTATGGGTTTGCACATGATGCTGGCGAGCATGGTCGCAATGGCCGCGCGCGTCGTACCTTTTTCCATGCCAATCCAGGCGTCGGGAAAGTCCTTTGTGGCGGCATCGGGAGAGCGTCTCTCCATGCGGTCCACGCCGATCAATCCGGAATGGATCACGAAGGGCGAGCCGCAGGCGCGCACGGCGGAGCATTCTCGCAGCCACGATGACGCGGCCCTGACCGCGATCTGGGACTGCACGGCAGGGGAGTTCCGCTGGTTCTTCGGTTGGGACGAAACGGTGATGATCCTGGAAGGTGAGGTTCATATCGTTGCCGAGGATGGCGCCGAGCGCACGCTCAGCGCTGGCGACGTTGCGTTCTTCGCAGCCGGCACGTGGGCGCACTGGCGGGTCGACACCTACGTTCGCAAGGTGGCGTTCCTACGCAAGCCGTTTCCTAAGCCCGTGGCGCTGGCTTATCGTCTGCGAAACCTTATTCGCAACAACGGTCCGCAGGGCCTGGCGGCCTAAAAACCCACGCGCTTGCCGGCCAAAGCCATGGATTGGCCGTTGCGTTCAGGGGTTCGGCAGCCTACATCTGTCCCGCACGAGCTAAGGGACGAAAAATGGCCAAGATCAAGAACGTAGCGGTCCAGATGGACCATGTCGCCGGCATCAATATTGCAGGCGATTCCACCTTCGCCATGAGCCTCGAGGCGCAGAGCCGTGGCTATCAGCTTTTTCATTATACGCCGGATCGCCTGAGCTTCCTCGATGGCAAGCTCTATGCGTCGGTTGAGCCGATGACGCTGCGCGACGTCAAGGGAGACCACTTCGATCTCGGCGCGCCGGAGCGCGTCGATCTCTCGACCATGGATGTCATCCTGCTTCGCCAGGACCCGCCCTTCGACATGTCCTACATTACCTCCACCCACCTACTGGAACGCATTCACCCGAAAACGCTGGTGGTGAACGATCCGGCATGGGTCCGCAACTCGCCGGAAAAGATCTTCGTCACCGAGTTCGCCGACCTGATGCCGAAGACGCTGATCACCAAGGATCCGGCCGAGATCCGCCGCTTCCGCGATGAGATGGGCGACATCATCCTCAAGCCGCTCTATGGCAATGGTGGCGCCGGTGTCTTCCATTCGACCAAGGACGATCGCAATCTTTCGTCGCTGCTCGAAATGTTCGGCCAGCTCTTCCGTGAACCCTTCATCGCCCAGCAGTACCTGCCGGACGTCCGCAAGGGCGACAAGCGTATCCTGCTCGTCGATGGCGAGCCTGTCGGCGCCATCAACCGCGTGCCCGCCGAGCATGACAGCCGCTCCAACATGCATGTCGGCGGTCGCGCCGAGGCGACGGAACTGACCGAGCGCGAAAAGGAAATCTGCCGGCGCATCGGTCCCGCGCTGCGCGAGCGCGGTTTCCTGTTCGTCGGCATCGACGTCATCGGTGACTACATGACCGAAATCAACGTCACGTCGCCGACCGGCATTCGCGAAGTTCGCAAGTTCGGCGGCGCCGATGTCGCCAGCCTTCTGTGGGATGCGATCGAACGCAAGCGGTCGTAACCGCGATTTCTTCCCTTTGTTCCAGCCCTGCAACCCGCTGCAACCTGATTGCAGCGGGGACGTGAATTTGTTCCTTTATTGTTCTTGTTCCATTCTGATTTCTATGCCAGATTGCAATCCGCGACGATGATAGGTCGCCAAATGAGGTGTAAACGGTTGCGCCACAGGGGATCGGGGCATGGTCGCACGCGTCAGTACGGTTGCATTCCAGGGCATTGAAGGCGTTCCGGTCGAGGTCCAGGTGATGGTTGCACCCGGCAAGGTCGTGACGCAGATCGTCGGCTTGCCCGATAAGGCGGTTGCAGAAAGCCGCGAGCGGGTGCACGCGGCACTGCACGCCTCAGGATTGGCGTTGCCGGCCAAGAGGATCACGGTCAATCTCGCGCCGGCCGACTTGCCGAAGGAGGGGTCGCATTTCGACCTACCGATCGCGCTCGGCCTGATGGCGGCACTTGGGGCGATCCCGGCCGACGCACTCGCCGGCTACGTCGTCATCGGTGAACTTAATCTCGATGGCACGATTGCCCCTGTGGCCGGGGCGCTGCCGGCAGCCATCGGCGCCAACGCCATCGGCAAGGGGCTGATCTGCCCGGCCGAAAGCGGTCCGGAAGCGGCATGGGCAGGCGCCGATATCGATATTCTGGCGCCGCGCAGCCTAATTGCGCTCGCCAATCATTTTCGCGGCACGCAAGTCCTGTCGCGCCCGGAACCATCGATCCGGACGAATGCAGCCAATCTGCCCGACCTCGCCGATATCAAGGGTCAGGAGAGCGCCAAGCGCGCGCTGGAAGTCGCAGCCGCCGGCGGACATAACCTCTTGATGGTCGGCCCGCCCGGCTCGGGCAAGTCGATGCTGGCCGCCCGCCTGCCGTCGATCCTGCCGCCGCTGTCAGCCGCGGAGCTTCTTGAAGTGTCGATGGTGCATTCGATCGCTGGCCAACTATCCGGCGGCAAGCTCTCCGATCGCCGGCCGTTTCGCACGCCGCATCATTCGGCGACGATGGCGGCACTGGTCGGCGGCGGATTTCGTGCAAGGCCGGGGGAGGCGTCGCTGGCGCATCACGGCGTGCTGTTCCTCGATGAGTTTCCGGAGTTCTCGCCACAGGTGCTCGATGCTCTGCGCCAACCGCTCGAAAGCGGCGAGTGCATCATTGCGCGGGCCAATCACCGGGTCTCCTATCCCGCCAGCATCCAGCTCGTTGCCGCCATGAACCCCTGCCGCTGCGGTATGGCGGGCGAGCCCGGGCACAGCTGCGCCCGCGGTCCACGCTGCATGTCCGATTATCAGGCCCGGATTTCCGGTCCGCTGATGGACCGCATCGATATTCGCATCGACGTTCCGGCCGTTTCCGCCGTCGATCTTCTTCGACCGATGCCGGCGGAGAAGAGCGCCGACGTCGCGCGTCGCGTTGCTCGTGCGCGGGATATCCAGCGCGATCGGTTTGCCGCCGCCGGGTCTTCCGACACCGGCACCAATGCACGCTGCTCGACGGCGATGATCGAGACTTATGCGGCTCCCGATCCAGGCGGGCTGCAATTGCTTCGTGATGCCGCCGAGCGAATGAAGTTCTCGGCGCGTGGCTATCACCGTGTTCTCAAGGTGGCGCGAACGCTGGCCGATCTCGACGGTCAGGAGACGGTTGGCCGGATCCATCTGGCGGAGGCCATCTCCTATCGCATGGCCGGCGAGCGGCTGACGGCGGTGGCCTGACAACGCAAAAGGGGCACCGAAGTGCCCCTAGACTGAAGAGAAATGACGGCAGCTTAGCCGCCGAGGCCTTCGAACAGCGCCGTCGAAAGATAGCGCTCGGCAAAGGACGGGATGATCACGACGATGTTCTTGCCGGCATTTTCGTCGCGGCTGCCGACCTTGATGGCGGCCGTCAACGCAGCACCGGAGGAGATGCCGACCGGTACACCCTCAAGCCTTGCGACATGCCGGGCCGTCTCAAGCGCTTCGGCACTGCTGACGGTCACGATCTCGTCGTAGATGTGCGTATCGAGGATCGCGGGTGCGAATCCGGCGCCAATGCCCTGTATCTTGTGAGGACCCGGCTGGCCGCCCGAAAGAACAGGCGATTCCGCCGGCTCGACGGCGATCACCTTGACGCTCGGCTTCTTGGACTTCAGGACCTGGCCGGCGCCCGTGATCGTGCCGCCGGTGCCGATGCCGGAAACCAGGATATCGACCGTGCCGTCGGTATCGTTCCAGATTTCCTCGGCCGTCGTCTTGCGGTGAATTTCCGGGTTGGCAGGATTTTCGAACTGCTGCGGGATGATGGCGTCCGGCAGTGTCGCGGCCAGTTCCTCGGCCTTGGCGATCGCGCCCTTCATGCCCTTCGGACCTTCGGTCAGCACCAGCTCGGCGCCGAGCAGCGCCAGCATCTTGCGACGCTCGATCGACATCGTTTCCGGCATGGTGAGGATCAGCTTGTAGCCCTTGGCGGCTGCCGCGAAGGCAAGGGCGATGCCGGTGTTGCCGGAGGTCGGCTCGATCAGCGTCGTCTTGCCGGGAGAAATCTTGCCTTGCGCCTCCAGCGACTCGATCATCGCGACGCCGATGCGGTCCTTGACCGAGGCGATCGGATTGAAGAATTCAAGCTTCGCCAGCAGGTTCGCCTTGACGCCCTTCTCCTTGGCCAGTTTGTCGAGCCTGACGATCGGCGTATCGCCGATGGTATCGGTAATTGACGCGTAAATGCGGCCACGGCCCGGTTTCTTCGACATGATCAACTCCCGTTATGAACTGTGTCCTGACAATAGGGTCAAAGCGGGGTGGAGACCAGAGCGGCTTCATCCACGCAGCATTGGCTTCAGAGAAAATATCCTTTGAAAACCAAGCTTTGCCGCACGAAATTTTTCAGGCAGCGCGTGTGGCGATGAAGGCTGCAGTGCCCGCCAGAATGCTGGCCGCCACCCGGTTCAAAAGCTGCAGTGCGCGCGGCTGCTTCAGCAGCGTGCGGGCGTGCGAGGCAAGCATCATGTAGGGTATCAGCACCACCAGAAGAACCGCTGACGTCGTCACCAGCAGGATCCCGTATTCGCGAAGTCCGATGCTGTTGATGTCGATGAGGGTCGGCACGAGAGCCACGTAGAAGAGCATGGTCTTCGGGTTGCCGAGCGTCACCAGCAGACCCGACAGGAAGCTCATTCCGATGCTGCTGGATTTTTTGGCCGTGATGTTCTGCGGCAAGAGGCCAGCCGTCCACAGCTTGTAGGCGATATAGCCGAGGTAGAGCGCACCTGCGATCTTGATGACGATGAAGACCTCGGTGAAGGTCTGCGCCACGAAGGCAAGCCCGAGGATAACAGCCGTCAGATAGGTCATGTCGCCGAGCACGAGGCCGAGACCCATGAAGAAGGTTTCGCGAAAGCTCGAGCCGAGCGCACGGGCGACAATCGCCGTGATGCCGGGTCCTGGAATGACGGCTGCGATGAATAGCGCCGCCGCGTAGGCGAAGAGGGCGGTAATCGACATGCTGGCCTCCAACTTTGTCGCCTTCTACGCTCGTCCTCGCCGCGTTTCAAGCGCCGCGGGGGCGGTCGCGCTATTGACGCGAGCCCGCCCGCTTCTAGATCTCAGGCAGTGGCGGGCTGTCCACCTTGGCTCTCCCACCGCGTCAAGAATTCGTTCTGGCACCTCGCAACCGATCGCCTGTCTGGCGAAGGAGAAGTTTGATGAGTCCCACTGCAGTCGAAAAGCGCAGAATGGCGCCACTTGCCACCCCAACCGACCTCAAGGGCAACGCCATTCAGGACATTTCCGGTGCCCTGGCCGCATTGCTTGCCGATGTCTTTGCGCTCTACATGAAGACCAAGAATTTCCACTGGCACATGTCCGGTCCGCATTTCCGCGATTACCATCTGCTGCTTGACGAGCAGAGCGAGCAGATTTTCGCAATGACGGATGCTGTTGCCGAGCGTGCCCGCAAGATCGGCGGCACCACGCTGCGCTCGATCGGCCATATCGGACGGCTGCAGCGGATCAACGACAATGATGCGGACTATGTGACGCCGGAAGACATGCTGGCCGAACTGCGCGACGATAACAAGCAGCTCATTTCGCTGCTGCGCGAGACCCACGATGTCTGCTCAGAGCACAATGACGTTGCCACCACGAGCCTCCTCGAGAACTGGATCGATGAGGCTGAGCGCCGCCATTGGTTCCTGTTCGAAATGACGCGGCAGGCCAAGTAACAGTCAGCTTGCGCGGGCGCCCAGCAATCGCATGGGCGTCCAGCCGAGGTTCATGCCCGCAGCCGCAAGCAGGATGATTGCCGCGCCGGCGATCTGCAGCGGCTGCAGCGCGTGACCGAAGGTCAGCCGATCGACGAGGATGGCCGCGATCGGATAGATGAAGGAAAGCGCGCCGGTGAGATGGATCGGCAGCTTCTGGATGGCCCCATAAAGCAGCACATACATCAGCCCTGTATGAACGACACCCATGGTGGCGAGGAGCAGCCACGTCTGCGCGTTCGCCGGTTGGCTGGAGAAGTCGGTCATCGGCAGCAGCATGACGACGCCGGTGGCAACCTGGATCAAGGCAATGAGATGCGGTGGCGTTCCCTTGAGCCACTTGGCCGCAAGAGCGGCGAGCGCGTAGAAGAAGGCGGCGGCAAGCGCCATGGCAATGCCGAGCGCGTAGCCATTGTCCGTTCCTTCGATGTTCGGCTTGGCTTCAACGATCGCGATCATGCCGGCGAAGGCAAGCGTCAGCCAGAACAGCTTCGTAGCGGTGATCTTTTCCCCGAGGAACAGCGCGCCGAGCCCAAGTAGCATGAATGGCTGGGTGTTGTAGACGGTCGTTGCGACCGAAATCGATGCGTGTTTGTAGGACGCGAACAGCAGCAACCAGTTGAGGACGATGGCAACCCCACCGAAAACCGCGATCGCGAAGGATCGCAGGCTGAGCATGCCCGGCCGCAGCAGACCCATCGCGGCGCAGACGACAAACAGGCTGATGGCGCCGAACAGGCAGCGCCAGAAAACGACGCTGCTCACGGGCTGACCGGAGACAACCACGAACCACCCGATCGTCCCTGAAATCAGCATGGCCGCGGTCATTTGCACGGTGCCGCTGCGGATATCCTTCTGCATTGTTGCCTCCATTGCCAGGAAGCAAATCATATTGTCGCAGGTCGCCGCATTATATAGGGTTGATGAGGTTCGGTTTGGCTTTGACCTAATATCGTTAGGAGTTCTGCGATTTTGCCTAACAATGATCTCGATGCCATCGACCAGAGGATTCTCGATGCCCTTGCCGGCAACGCGCGGATGTCGCTGAAAGAACTGGCCCAGGCCGCCGGCCTTTCGTCGCCGAGCGCGGCAGAGCGTCTGCGCCGTCTCGAAGAGCGCGGCGTGATCGCCGCCTTCACGATCGATATCGATGCGGCCGCCGTCGGTTATCCGCTGCAGGCAATCATTCGCGTGCGTCCGCTTCCCGGCCAGTTGCATGTCGTGGAGCGGATCATTCAGGAAACGCCGGAATTCGTGGAGTGTGACAAGGTGACGGGCGACGATTGCTTCATCGCCCGGCTTGTCGTCCGTTCCATGGCCCAGCTGGACACGATCTTGGACAGGGTGGCCGAAAAGGCCGAGACCAGCACCTCGATGGTCAAGGCGTCGCCGGTCAAGCGTCGTCTGCCGCCGTTGTCAGGCGTCTAGAAATCAGCCATCGGCGAGAGCATTGCCGGCATGTCGACTGCTATCGGCGTGGAGGATCGGATCATGACGCACGTTGCGCCATCCAGCGGCTTCGGCTCGCCGGTCCAGCCCAGCTTGTCCGGCCGGAACAGCACCTCGGCAACCGCAGGCTGAAGATCCAGCCCTCCGAGAATGGCAGCGAGCGAGGGGATGGCGGCTGCCACGACATCCAGCAGAATGAAGCGCTCGTCTCCATCCGCCTTCCAGGCGACCAAGGCGTTGTGGTCATCGAGCCAGCTTAGCTGAACGTCCGGATCGAATTGCGTATTGATCAGGAACATGGCCGCGCTCTGGCAAACGGCGAGGCTATCCGACACCGGCGTGCGCGCCCTCAGAGCGTCTTGCAGCAGGCGAAGGTCGGCCGGTTCCCACGGATCAAGACGTCGCGCCGGCGCAGTCCTTGGCGCTGGCGCCGGTGCAGGCCCAGTGAAGTTGTGAAGCGACAGAGAACGAAAGCCGTAGGGCTCGTAAAGCGCGGGCTTGTCCGTATAGAGGACGATCGCCTCGAAGCCTTTTGCCTCGCACCATTCAAGCGCCTTCAGGGTGACATCGCGATAGAGGCCACGTCCGCGCCAGGGCGGCCGAACGGCGCCGGATTGGAAAGCGGCAGCCCGCACCAGGCGGCCATTGATCATCATCGGCATCGAAAAGGCCGCGAGGTTGGCGGCTAGCGTGCCATCCGCGTCGAACCACCCGAACGGCATGCAGGACGGATCGGGCCCGCCAAGCCGCTGAAGCGGATCGATATCGATGCCGAACGTATCCTGAAGCAGGGCAACGAATGCCGACCACGCCTTGTCGTCGGCAAAATAGTCCTGCCGGAAGGTGAGGCCGGAGCTGTCGGTCGCCTTTTCCATCACACGCCGGTGGAGCCGAAACCGCCGGCGCCACGCGCCGTCGTGCTGGCCTCGGTGATTTCGGCGACGCGCGCCTGCGTCACCGGCGCGATCACCATCTGGGCGATCCGCATGCCGCGGGTGATCTCGAACGGCTCCTCGCCGAGATTGATGAGCAGCACTTTCACTTCGCCGCGATAATCGCTGTCGATCGTGCCTGGTGTGTTGAGGCAGGTAATGCCGTTCTTGAAGGCGAGGCCGGAGCGCGGGCGGATCTGGCCCTCGAATCCATCAGGAATCTCGAAGATCAGCCCCGTCGGCACCAGCGCGCGCTTGCCTGATGCAAGCACCATCGGCGCACCGTCGTCGACGGCGGCGCGCAGGTCCATGCCGGCGGCACCCTTGGTTTCATAGGCGGGCAGCTCGATGCCTTCGCCATGGGGCAGACGCAGGAGATTGAGGGTCGGGCGGGTATCGGTGTGAATGGTCATGCGCCATTACTTTGCCCCCGCAAGGCCAAGGTCAATTGCAAAGCGGCGCCTAAATCGCTAGATACGCCGCAACTCCACAGGATTCATAGCATGGCCGAAAGTCTCGCCGAGGCGGTTTCCCGCCGCCGCACATTCGCTATTATCGCCCACCCGGACGCGGGCAAGACGACGCTGACCGAAAAGCTGCTGCTGTTCGGCGGCGCCATTCAGCTCGCCGGTGAAGTCAAGGCGAAGAAGGATCGCATCCAGACCCGGTCGGACTGGATGAAGATCGAGCGCGAGCGCGGCATCTCGGTCGTCACCTCGGTGATGACCTTCGAGTACGAAGGCAATGTCTTCAACATTCTCGACACGCCCGGCCACGAAGACTTCGCCGACGACACCTACCGCACGCTGACGGCGGTGGATGCGGCCGTCATGGTCATCGACGCCGCCAAGGGTATCGAGCCCAGAACGCTGAAGCTCTTCGAAGTCTGCCGCATGCGCGACATCCCGATCATCACCTTCATCAACAAGATGGACCGCGAGAGCCGCGATCCCTTCGAGATCCTGGATGAGGTCGAGGAAAAGCTGGCGCTCGATACCGCCCCGGTCACCTGGCCGATCGGCCGCTCCAAGACCTTCTGCGGCTCCTATCATCTCGCCGACAACACCGTGCGCGGTTCCGATACGGAAGTGACGCCCACCAAGGTCAACGGCCCGCAGGCGGTCGCCGACCGGCTGCCGGAAAACGAGCGCTCGGCCTTCGTCGAGGAGACGGAGCTGGCGATCGAAGCCTGCCGCCCCTTCGACCGCAAGGCCTTCCTCGAAGGTCACCTGACGCCTGTCTTCTTCGGCTCGGCGCTTCGCAATTTCGGTGTCCGCGATCTCATCAACGCGCTCGGCGAGTTCGCGCCGCCGCCGCGCGACCAGGTCGCCGATATCAGAACCGTGCATGCTGCCGAAGACAAGATGACGGCCTTCGTCTTCAAGATCCAGGCCAACATGGACCCCAACCACCGCGACCGCATCGCCTTCGCCCGCATCTGCTCCGGCAAGCTGGAGCGCGGCATGAAGGCGCGTCTCGCCCGCACCGGCAAACAGCTCGGCCTCACCGCGCCGCAGTTCTTCTTCGCCTCGCAGCGCCAGCTGGCCGACACCGCCTTTGCCGGCGACGTCGTCGGCATCCCGAACCACGGGACGTTGCGCATCGGCGATACGCTGACGGAAGGCGAGGCGCTGGTGTTCCAGGGCGTGCCGAACTTCTCGCCGGAAATCCTGCGCCGCGTGCGCCTGGAAGACGCGATGAAGGCGAAGAAGCTCAAGGAAGCGCTGCAGCAGATGGCCGAAGAGGGCGTCGTCCAGCTCTTCTCACCGGAAGATGGTTCGCCGGCTATCGTTGGCGTCGTTGGCGCGCTGCAGCTCGACGTTCTGAAGGAGCGCCTGTCGGCCGAATATACGCTGCCGGTCTCGTTCGAAATGTCGCGCTTCTCCGTCTGCCGCTGGATCTCGTCCGACCAGCCGGCCGAGCTCGACAAGTTCCTGAACGTCAAGCGCGGCGACATCGCCCGCGACCTCGACGGCGACCCGGTTTTCCTGGCGCAGGACAGCTTCTCGCTGCGCTACGAATCCGAACGCTTCCCCGCGATCAAGATGGTTGCCATCAAGGAATATCACGTCGCCAAGGCGGCGTGATATTTCATCGGCTATAACGCCATGCCATACTGCTTCCCGCAAACGGGGAGCGCAGCATGGTCAGGGAAAACGAAATCCGGAAAAACGAAGTGGCGGTCAATGTGCCGCCGCCCGCCGATGCCGGCCTGATCTTCATCGGCCGCATCCTGACGCCCTGGACCTCGCGCATGGAAACGCCGCGCCAGGGGCGCCACGACGGGCCGATCTGCCGGATCGAGATATTCGAGCCCTGGGCGCAGGCGCTGCAGGGTGTCGAGGCCTTCGAGCGGCTGGAAATCCTCTATTGGCTGGATCGCTCCCGCCGCGACCTCGTGCTGCAGAGCCCGGCCAATTCGGGCAAGGTGCACGGCACCTTCTCGCTCCGCTCCCCCGTCCGTCCCAATCCGATCGGCACGTCCATCGTCAAACTGGAAGCCGTGGAGGGATCGACGCTTCTGGTGCGCGGCATGGATTGCCTCGACGGCACGCCGCTGCTCGACCTGAAGCCGGATCGCACCCTATTCAAGCCAGTCGCGCCGCCGCAGCCCGGCGATTTCCAGACCGGCGACGACGGAACGGCGCATTATTGCCAGAAGGCATGATCAGTCGACGGCGACCATCACGTCTGAAGCCTTGACCACGGCATAAGCCTCGGAGCCGACGGCCAAGCCGAGTTCCTTTACCGCCTCGTTTGTGATCGACGCCGTCACGATTGAGCCGCCGCCGATATCGATACGCACATGCGCCGTCGTGGCGCCGAGCGTGATCTCGACGACCTTACCCTTCAGGCGGTTGCGAGCGCTGATTTTCATGATTTTTCTCCCTGTTGCGATGGCGAAACCTAACCATTCGCCATCGCAACGGCAATCTCATTCGCCGCGTGGATAGCGCTGGTTTTCCTCCAGCACGTTGAGATCCATGTGGTTGCGCATGTAGCGCTCCGAGGCGCGCTGCAGCGGCTGGTAGTCCCACGGGTAATAGGCGCCGTTGCGCAGCGCCTCGTAGACCACCCAGCGTCGCGCCTGACTTTCGCGCACAGCGGCGTCGAAGGTCTCGAGGTTCCAGCGCTTTTCCGCCTGCGCGGTCAGATGCGCCAGCGTGTCCGCATAGGCGGGGTCGGTGGCGAGGTTCGTCAGCTCCTTCGGGTCCGCCTCAAGGTCGAACAGCATCGGCGCGTCTTCGTTGCAAAGCGTCAGCTTGAACTTGCCGTCGCGAAGGCCGACCAGCGGCGCGATCGAGCCCTCGGCCGCATATTCCATCGGCACCGGCCCGCGCGTTCCCGTTCCCTTGGCAAGCGGCGTCAGATCCTCGCCGTCGGTCCATGGCTTCAGCTTGGTGATGTCGATGCCGGCAAGCGACGCCAGCGTCGGCGTCACGTCCAGCGTCGAGACCGGCTGGCTGATGAGCTTCGGCTCCCAGCCGGGTGCGGCAATTGCCAGCGGTACCCGCGCCGAACCGTCGAAGAAGCACATCTTGAACCACAGTCCCCGCTCACCCAGCATGTCGCCGTGGTCGGAAACGAAGAGGATGACGGTATCCTCGGCCATTCGCCCGCGCTCGAGAACGTCGAGCAGCTCGCCGACCTTCTCGTCGATATAGGAAATATTGGCGAAGTAGCCGCGCCGCGCATTGCGCACCTGCTCGCGCGTGATCTCGAAGGCATCGTAGTCGCAGGCCTTCAACAGCCGTTGCGAATGTGCGTCCTGCTCCTCGAACGGGATTGTGCCGACCTCTGGGTCGAGGTGAGGGCAATCCTCATAGAGATCCCAGAACTTGCGGCGCGCCACATAGGGGTCGTGCGGATGCGTGAAGCTCACCGTCAGGCACCAGGGCCGGTCGTCCTGCCGGCGCGAGAGATCGTAGAGCTTGCGGGTCGCATTGTAGGCAACCTCGTCGTCATATTCCATCTGGTTGGTGATTTCGGCCACGCCCGCGCCCGTTACCGAGCCGAGATTGTGGTACCACCAGTCGATGCGCTCGCCGGGCTTGGAATAGTCGGGCGTCCAGCCGAAATCGGCCGGATAGATATCGGTCGTCAGCCGTTCCTCGAAGCCGTGCAGCTGGTCGGGACCGACGAAGTGCATCTTGCCTGAGAGCGCTGTGTGATAGCCGGCCGCGCGCAGGTGATGCGCGAAGGTCGGGATATCGGAAGCGAATTCGGCGGCGTTGTCGTAGACGCGGGTGCGGCTTGGAAGCTGCCCGGACATGAAGGAAGCCCGCGCCGGCGCGCAGAGCGGGCTTGCCGTATAGGTGTTGGCAAAGCGCACGGAGCGCTTCGCCAGGGCTTTCAGATGCGGCGCGTGAAGAAACTCGGCCGGCCCGTCGGGAAACAGCGTCCCGTTATACTGGTCGACCATCAGGATGAGAAAGTTCGGGCGCGCCATGTCAGTCAGGTCCTTGAGGTATTAGAGGCCGAGAGAGCCTTTTACTGCGTCGGCAGCTGGCTTTCCGTCAAGCGTGGTGACACCGGAGAGCCACGGATCGATTGCCTTCGGATTGGCCTTCAGCCACGCCGTTGCCGCGGCCTTCGGGTCCTCGCCGCCGAGGATGGAGCCCATCAGCGAGTTCTCCATGCCGATCTCGAACGTCAGGTTCTTCATCAGTGCCGCCGCGTTCGGGCACTTCTCCGACCATCCGGTGCGCGCCAGCGTGTAGACCTCAGCGCCGCCAAAATTCGGTCCGAAATAGGCGTCGCCGCCGGAGAGATAGGAGATCGAGAATTTCTCGTTCATCGGGTGCGGCGCCCAGGCCAGGAACACCACCGCGCCCTTGTCCTTCGAGGCGCGATCGACCTGCGCCAGCATTGCCTGCTCGCCGGATTCAACGAGCTTCCAGTCCTTCAGGCCGAAGTCGTTGGCGTCGATCATCTTCTGAATGTTCGAATTGGCAGGAGCACCCGGCTCGATGCCATAGATCTTGTGGTCGAATTCGTCCGCATGCTTCTGCAGATCGGCGAAGTCCTTCACGCCCTTGTCCGCAACATAGGTCTGGACCGCGAGCGTGAACTTCGCGCCTTCGAGGTTCTTGTTCATGACTTCGATCGCCTTGGCGGCAGTCAGGTCGTCGATGAAGGCCTTCTGCGCCGGCATCCAGTTGCCGAGAAACACGTCGATCTCACCGTTCTTCATCGACTGGTAGCCGATCGGCACGGACAGGGTTTTCACGTCGGGCTCATAGCCGAGCGCCGTCAGGATGACTGACGTAACGCCGTTGGTGGCGGTGATGTCGGTCCAGCCTGGATCGGACATGCGGATCACCTTGCACGATGCGTCGTCGGCGGCAGCGGCCGATCCCACGGCAAGAACGGAGAGCATAACGCCGGCGGCCAGACGGCGGACTGCAGAAATTCCTGTCATCGCATTTCCCCTTTTTGTCATTTGATGGCTTTATTGAACAACACGAGTGTTGGCATTGTGAAGGCAGCTTTTTTCGATAGTTACCCAAAGGATTTTTTATGGCAGAGCGGGCCGTCGACCTGGGATGGATGCGGATATTCGCCGAGATCGGCAGGGTGGGCAGCCTGTCTTCGGCGGCGAGCACGCTCGGCCTGACGCAGCCGGCGGTCAGTTATCAGATCCGCAGGCTCGAGGAGCAGATGGGGGTCGCGCTCCTGACGAGACAGCATCGCGGCGTCGAACTCACCCCGGCGGGACAGCGGCTGTTCGATATCGTGGCCAGAAGCGTCGGCGAGATCGACGAGCTTGCCCGCAGGCTGCGCAGCGAAGTCGAGCGACCATCGATAAGACTCCATACGGACTATGCCTTCTCGGCGCTCTGGCTGATTCCGAGAATGCACGCCTTCCGCCTGCTCTATCCCGACATGGACATCCAGATCGTCGCGACGCAACGCATGGAACGCGAACGGTCCGAACAGAGCGATGTCGCCGTCGTGTTCGGGACGCGCGCCGAATTCGGGGCGCGGGCAAAGCTGCTGTTGCCGGAAAAGGTCGCGCCGGTCTGCAGCAAGGGCTTTCTCGATCGCAACGGTCCTTTCAGGGAGCTGGCCGATCTCGCGCGCGGCCGTCTCATCCATCTCGACACGGCCGCTCCGTCTCCCTGGTTCGATTGGCGGAGCTATTTTGCGCAGATAGGTATCAATCGCGAGCCGCACGCGGGGCAGGGTGACCTGAGCTTCAATACTTACTCGCTGGTCGTGCAGGCCGCCCTTGGCGAGCAGGGGCTGGCGCTCGGCTGGATGGGGCTTGTCGATCCTCTGCTGGCCTCCGGCATTCTGGCGATCGCGGGTCCATCGCTGGAGGCCCCCGATCGCGGCTACTGGCTGTTGCAGCCAAAAGCACGCAGCCCGCAAAGCGATCAGCTCGGCGCCTGGCTTCTCAGTGAGGCAGGCATCGGCCGATAGCGCGCCGTCAGGCGGCGAGGTCCTGCAGGAAATCGTCGCACCAGCGCGATACGTCGTGCTCCAGCAAGTAGTCCATCATCCGTTGCCAGCGCTCCTGGCGCTCTTCCAGCGGCATGTTCAGGGCACGCGCCAGTGCATTCGATGTACCCACGACGTCATAGGGGTTTACCAGCAGCGCGCCCTTCAGTTCGCGTGCGGCCCCGGCAAAACGCGACAGCACCAGCACGCCGGGATCGTCAGGATCCTGTGCGGCGACATATTCCTTCGCGACGAGATTCATGCCGTCACGAAGCGGCGTGACCAGCCCGACCTTCGCAAGCCTGTAGAGACCCGCCAGGATCGGCCGGCTGAGCGAGCGGTTGATATAGCGGATCGGCACCCAGTCCACCGTCCCGAGCGCCCCGTTCACGCGTCCCGCCTGTTCCGCGACCGTGCGCTGCATCTGCTCGTATTCCGGCACTTCGGAGCGGGATTTCGGTGTGACCTGCAGATAGGTCACCCGGCGTTGGTGGGCCGGGTTGCCGAGCACGAAATGTTCGAAAGCATCGATGCGTTGCGTCAGGCCCTTGGAATAATCCAGCCGGTCGACACCGATGATGAGGTCGCGGCCCTCGATGCTCTTTCGGGCCTTGTGCACCATGCTGTGGCCGACCGCCTTTTGCGCGAACTGCGCGAAGGCCGCGGTTTCGATACCGATACCATAAGCGCCGCCCTTGAAAACCCTCTCGCCTGCGGTGAAGCGCCCATCACCGAGGGCATCGCCCAAGTCTTCGCGACGCAGGCAGCCCGCAAAGTTCTCCAGGTCGTGATCCGTCTGGAAGCCGACGAGGTCATATGCCGCAAGGCTGCGCATGATCTCTTCGTGAACCGGCATGGCGGCCAGCACGTCTGCCGGTGGCCAGGGAATGTGATGGAAGAAGCCGATGCGATTCTTGATGCCCATCTGGCGAAGTTCGGCGGCGAGTGGAATGAGGTGATAGTCGTGGATCCAGATCGTGTCGTCCGGCTCGAGCAACGGCGCCAACCGATGCGCGAAGAAGCGATTGACGCGGAAATAGCCGGCCATCTCCTTGCGTCCGTATTCGGCCAGATCTAGCCGGTAGTGGCAGATCGGCCAGAGCACGCGGTTGGCGAAACCGAAATAATACTCGTCGACGTCCTTCTCGGTCAGGTCAGTCAGGGCGAAGGTGATTTTTCCCTGCTCTTGCACGGAAAGTGGCCCCGGCTCGTTGTCGCCGCTGGATTTTCCCGACCAGCCCATCCAGATTCCGCCACGCTCCTGCAGGGCAGCCAGCAACGCTACGGCAAGTCCGCCGGCGGAGGCTGCTGCGCCGCCCTTTTCAGGGACGGGGACACGGTTGGAAACGACGACGAGACGGCTCACGTAAAATTCCTTTCAGCGCGGAGGGGCGGCAATGCGGTATCGCTGATCAAACGGTGATCTGCGCGATCAGTTCCCGCAGTGCGGCAGAATTGGGCAACGTTGCGGTGGCGGCGGTGGCGGCCAGCGGCGTGCCGATGCGGATCGAGTGGCCGCCATGGCGGTTGGCGGCATGAAACATCGCTTCATCGGTGATGTCGTCACCGATGGTGATCGGGGATCTACCAGCGAAGGGCGCGCGGGAAAGCAGAGCCTCGACGGCCTGTCCCTTGTCGGCGCTGGCGGGGCGGATTTCGAGAACCATCTTGCCGCGCTGCAGGGTCCAGTTATCCCCGGCCCTTGCCAGGAACGTTTCCATCAGGGGCTCGAGCTCGGCCCGGCTTTCCGGGGCAAGACGATAGTGGGCGGCGACGGCGGGGCCCTTGTCTTCGACCAGGACACCATCAAGGTGGCGCGTGGCTTCGTTGAGATCGGCCTTCAACTGTTCGAAAGCCGTCGTGCTTCGCGCCGCTTCAACCTGCCCATCGGGCGCGCGCAGTTCGGCACCATGAAGCCCGGCGATCGGAAACCGGTAGGGTGTAAAGAGCTGATCCGCATAGGCCAGCGCGCGCCCCGTCACCAGCGCAAGAGCGCCACCCAGCTTGCGTGACAGCAGGTCCAGTTGCGAGGGCAGCGCTGCGGGCACGACGATGCCGTCGGGGGTCTCGGCCAGGTCGAGCAGCGTTCCGTCAATGTCGAGAAACAGCGCGTAGTCATCGGGAGACGACCGAAGAATGCGCATCAACAATACCTGCCCGGAAACCTGTGGCGGTTTTCGGGTGTTCGATGGCGGCTTTGGGTAGGACATGGGGACTATCTATGGCGATGATCGCTCATGACAACCCCCGGTCGGGCAGTTGACCAGGATCAATCGGCCGGCGACGCCGGCGGGCGCACCCCATAGAAAGCCTTCGCATCGGCCGTAAACGCTGCGCGTTGCTCGGCGCGCGTATAGAACATGTGGCCGCCGCGATAGACATTGAGCGCCACCCGTCCGTCAACCAGTGCGGGCGGCAGATGGTCGATCACATAGCGGCTGACACCATATGGCGTCACGAGATCGCTGTAGCCGTGCGCGATCAGCAGGTGGAAGGCAGGATTGGACGCGAGCATCTCGCGAATGTCGTCGGTGACGCTGGCCTGGAGACGCGAACCACCGCCGCGTCCGCCCCATTCCCACTGCCGGTTGACGTCGCTGTCTAGCAGCGAATAGGTCATCTCCGTCTTGAAGCCGAGCTCGTTGCGAGCATAGTCGGCGAATGCGCCGCCATAGGCCCGCGTGAAGCCGTCGAGGATGGCATCGTCACCCCGCTCGTAGGCTGACTCGGGATAGGGGTCCGGCGTTGTAAAGGCGGCGTCATAGGGGCTCGCCACGCGGTCGTCCTGTCCGTCGGTGGTCTTGCGGTAGGCATTACCGAGGAAGCCGCGGTTCTTTTCGACCACATCTTGCGGAATGCCGGTCATGCCGGCCACCTTGGCGTAGAACGCCTTGGCCGTCTCACCGCTTGGCGGTGCACCTGCCAGAGTCGTCAGATAGTCTCCGAGCGCAAAGCGTTCTGCCTCCCGCTGCTTTGCGTCATCGAAGGCGTTGCGCCGGTCCATCTCCGCAGCAGCCAGCGACGGAAGCTCTAGCGCCGCGCCCAGCGCGAACTGGTCGGCGTTGAACATCAGCTGACCCTCAAGCAGAGGAGAAAGCATGATGGCACCCGACACGATGATCCCCTGGCTGTCCTTGAGGGCACCCGCCACCTTGGCGGCGCGGAAGCCTCCGTAGCTTTCACCGAGCAGATATTTCGGCGATGCCGACCGGTTGTTATGGGCCACGTAAAGCGCGATGGCCTTGGCAACGCTCTCTGCATCCGAGTTGACGCTATAGTATTTCGATGCGTCGTCGGCCTTTGCCGTCCGGCTCCAGCCGGTGCCAATCGGATCGATGAGAACGAGGTCCGTGAAATCAAGCCAGCTTTGCGGATTGTCGACCAGTCTTGCATTGGCGCCGTCATCACCCTTCGGGCCGAAATCGAGTATGCGCGGGCCGACGAGGCCAAGATGAAGGAAAGCGGATGCCGCGCCCGGTCCGCCATTGAAGGCAAACGTCAGCGGTCGATCAGGCCCACCATCTTTCTTGACATAGGCCGTGTAAAAGATCGAACCGGTCTGCACGCCATCCTGGCCGAAAAGATCAAGCGTTCCGGCCGTTGCCGTATAGGCAATGGTCTTGTCGCCGATCGTCAATTGGTGCTCCGTCACCGAATCCGATGGCAGGAGCGCCAGTACCCCCCTGCGGGATGCGCCTTGGGTCGGATCGCTGCTTTGAGCGTTCGAAAGGGCGGGCGCGATCGCAGCGAAAAGGGCGACGAGCAGGATGGCGGATCGAAAACGCAACGGTCTTCCTCCCGTTGGATGGACGTGATCGGTCGAACCTAGCATCCCCGGCGGAGAAAGCGGGATCAAGAGATGGTGATCTTCAACCCGCTTTTTCGATGGTGCGCGCCTCGACGTAGCGCGCGCGTCCGGCACTCCAGCCGTTGATCGCCGCGCCGGCGCCGAGCACGACAAAGAGAACCGCGCACCACGCAAAGCTCCCCGTCCACCCGCGAATGAGGCCGACGACCAGCGGGCCGATGGCCGCAAGCAGATAACCCACGCACTGCGCCATGCCGGAGAGGTGCGCCGCGACATGTGCATCCCGCGAGCGCAAGACGATCGCCGTCATCGCCACCGCGATAAGGCCACCCTGACCGATGCCCTGCAGGACCGCCCAGATCCAGACCGTGGAAAGCGGAGCAAACAGCAGGCCAAGCAGGGCAACGACCGCGATCACGCAGAGCGAAGCGTTGATGACGCGCTGGTCCTTGCCTCTGACCGCGATCTGCGGCGCGACGAGGCAGGAGGCGGCTTGGATCATGACCGATGCCGAAACGATGGCGCCGGCGGTGACGCCATCCAGCCCGCGTTCGCGCAGGATCGGCACGAGCCAGCCGAATACACAATAGGCGAGCGCCGATTGCAGACCCATGAAAAGCGTGACCTGCCAGGCAAGACGATCTCGCCACAGGCCGACAACCGAATAGCCGCTGCGCCTGACCTGCGATGTCGTCGAGAGAACCTGCGGCAGCCAGATCAATCCCACAATCAGGGCCGGCAGTGCCCAGGCGGACAGCGCACCCGCCATTGAGCCGCCAAGCGCCCGCTCGAGCGGAAGCGTCAATCCGGCGGCGCTCGCCGCTCCGGCACAAAGCGCCATCGTGTAGAAACCGGTCATCAGCGCTGCCCGGTCAGCAAAGTCGCGCTTGACCAAACCCGGCAGCAGCACATTGCCGACGGCTATGCAGGCGCCGGCGATTGCCGTTCCGAGGAAAAGCAAAGGTACCGATGACGTACCGCGCAGTGCCGTTCCGAGAGCAAGCAGGAACAGCACGCCGAGAAGCGTGCGCTCGGAACCGAAACGCTGCGCAAGCCGCGGTGCAAAAGGCGAAAAGGCACCGAGGCAAACCACCGGCAGCGTCGTCAGCAAACTGGCGCCAAGCGTTGACAAGCCCAGTTCAGAGCGGATTTCTGGAAGCAGCGCCGATGCGCTGGAGAAGACAGGCCGCAGGTTGAATGCAATCAGGACAAGGCTTGCTCCGAGCACGAGCCGTCCGGCAGGGCTCGTGGAGGGCGGCACCGGTTGCGGCGTGCTGTCGGCTTCGGCATCGATCAGCTGCTCGTCTGCAAGGTCATAAGCGGGGGTCGTGTCATGCAAAGGCGTGGTCATGAAAGAAGCATCCGGTCGAGTGCGCTGATAACGGGAGCCATGAAACGGCGCACCGCCGCATCGGCCTTGTCGGGATCGCCCGTCGCGATGGCGTCGACGATATCGGTGTGCGCCTGCATGTCGGGTTCGGGAATATCCTCCCCAAGCGTCGCTTCGATGGTCTCGGCAATCGAGGTGGAGAAAAACGCATAGATCTCGATCATCGCGCGATTGCCGGAAGCGGCAATGATTGCCTGATGGAACGCAAGATCACGCTTGACGAAGGCGGACTTGTCGCCGCCTTCGAAGTTTCCGCGTTGCGCCAGTAGCCCGCGCAGTCCGGCGACCGTGTCGGGCGCCTGCCGGAGGGCGGCGAGCCGCGCCGCTTCGACATCGAGCGCGCAGCGTGCCTCAAACAGGTCGCGCAGGCTCGCCCGTCGCGCCATGGTCAGCGGCAGGACCGCGTCGGTCGTCGACAGCACATATGTTCCGGAACCCTGCCGGGTCTCCAGAAGCCCTTGGGAAACGAGCACGCGCACCGCCTCGCGGATGGTGCCGCGGCTGACGGAAAGCATGGCGGAGAGCGTGGCTTCGTTGGGCAGCTTGTCGCCGATGGCCCAGCGTTTCGCCAGGATCTCGGCACGGATCGCTTTGATCGCCGTTTCGGCGAGATTGGTTTTTGCGAGTGGTTGCATCGGCGTTTCATCAAGTCATCAGATGACTTTACGAATAATCCGAATGAGGACCGTGGTCAATCGGTCAGGCAAAGCAGGGATGGTGGAGGAATAAGGATGGTAGAAATGGAAAAGGGCCGCCCGAGGCGACCCTTCCATGAGCTTTGGCCTGTAACGTGGCCGGACCGCTTTGGCGATCCAAGGAAGGCTGGGTTCAGAGCGAGGGCTGCCTCGCTTTCTTCACCTCTTCCATGCCTGTTACGAGGTCCGAAATCTCATTAGACATTGGATCACCTTCCTTTCGTTCTGTTGTCGATAAGTAAAAGGTAGGCTGATTCGTCGCAGATGCAAGATGTAATCCCGACGGGTGGCGCTCCGTATTTGCGGGAGGTCGGCGTTGTATTTTCCGACGATCGGAATCAACGAGGTTTTACAATGACTTTTACAAGGTCAGGACGAGAGTGACGCCCCGCGAGCGTCACTCTCGCTTCCTGTGGAAAGGCAGCCATTCGTAAGCCGGGTTAGTGTGCCGCCTTGATGAAGGTGCCGTTCTGCAGCTCTTGCATCGCCTGCATGATCTCTTCTCGCGAGTTCATGACGATCGGTCCGTGCCACGCGACTGGCTCCTCGATCGGCTTTCCCGAGACCAGCAGGAACCGGATGCCTTCGTCGCCCGCCTGTACCGTCACCTCGTCGCCGGTATCGAAAACAACCAGCGTCCGGTTGCCGGACATGTCGCGGATGTTCAGTTCCTCGCCGTTCACCTCCTTCTCGACACGCACGCCAAATGGCTTGGAGGCGTCGCGGAAGGTTCCGGAACCGGCAAAGATATAGGCGAATGCGTTGCGGTAGGTATCGACCGGCAGGCGCTTCTTCTTGCCAGGCGGAACCGAAACGTCGAGATAGATCGGCTCGGCGGCGACGCCGTCCACAGGACCGGCCTTGCCCCAGAAGTTGCCACAGATGACGCGAACGGCCGTCCCGTCGTCATCGACGACCACGGGGATATCAGCGGATTTGACATCCTGATAGCGCGGCGCCGTCATCTTCAGCGACGATGGGAGATTGGCCCAGAGCTGAAAGCCGTGCATGCGGCCGGCGAAATCGCCTTTCGGCATTTCCTGGTGCATGATGCCGCTGCCCGCGGTCATCCACTGGATATCGCCGGCGCCCAGCAGTCCACGATTGCCGAGGCTATCACCGTGTTCAACGGTACCGGCCAGCACATAGGTGATGGTCTCGATGCCGCGATGCGGATGCCAGGGGAACCCGCGGATATACTCCGCCGGATTATCGTTGCGAAAATCGTCCATCATCAGGAATGGATCGGTCAATGACGGATCGCCGAAGCCGAAGACGCGGTGCAGCTTGACGCCGGCGCCCTCCATGGTCGGTGTGGCAGTGCTCAAATGCTTTACGGGACGGATCGACATAATCATCCTCTCGGTGGTTCTACTTGCCGGCAAATATAGCGACGTTGGCGAGGGCCGCGAAGTCCGGCGCCGGTAGAACGCACTGTTCACAAAAGGAATTGCTGCATCGCGGAATTTGATCGCAGCCGGCGTCAGAAAATTGTCATGTTCCGCTTGCAAGCCGTCTTTGTGTTTAGTTCTTATTAACCATCGGATTCGACAATCGTCGTTGCGTTTCAGCATTCTCCCGCCGCGGGCACGGCGGGCTCCGGAGTGAAAGAGCATGTGTCGCTGGGCAGCCTATCGTGGAGACCCCCTCTATCTTGAGGAGCTGGTGTCTTCGCCTGCGCATTCCCTGATCGAACAATCCCATTGCGCAACACGCGCCAAGACGGCGACCAATGGCGACGGTTTCGGCATCGCCTGGTATGGCGACCGTCCGGAGCCGGGACGCTACCGCGATACGCTTCCGGCGTGGTCGGACTGCAATCTGAAGAGCCTTGCGCGGCAGATCCGCTCGCCGCTTTTTCTCGCCCATGTGCGCGCTGCCACGGGCGGCGGCACCCGGCGCGACAACTGTCATCCCTTCGCCTTCGGCAACTGGTCATTCATGCACAATGGCCAGATCGCCGGGTTCGAGCGCTTGCGCCGGGCGATGGAAGCCATGCTCGACGACGAGTTGTTCAACGCGCGCGGCGGCACGACCGATTCCGAACTGATGTTCCTGCTCGCCCTTCAATTCGGCTTGCGCCAGACACCGATCGCGGCGATGGCCGAGATGATCGGCTTTGTCGAAGGGCTTGCCGAGAAGATCCTCGGCTCGGCATTGGTGCGCTATACGGCCGCTTTTTCTGACGGAAAGTCGCTTTATGCGATCCGCTATGCCACGGACCGCAAGGCTCCGACGCTCTATGCTTCGCCTTTGGGCAAGGGATTCTGCCTTGTCTCCGAGCCGCTCAACGATGACGTCGACGCTTGGGCGGAGATACCGGATGGCAGCGCCGTGACGCTCAGCGAGACCGGTCTGGACATTGCGCCGTTCTGCCTGAACGAAAGGGCAGCCGGCCGGCAGCGAATAGCCGCTACGGCTTGAACTGTTTGGCGATCAGCGTGGCCAGCCTGTGTGCCACCTCGTCCTTGGCGAGATCCGGCCATTGCTCGATGCCGTCGCGGCCGACGATCTTCACCTGATTGCGAACCCCGCCCATGATGCCGGTGGCCGGCGAGACGTCGTTGGCAACGATGAAGTCCGCCCCCTTGCGTTCAAGCTTCGCCCTCGCATTGCTCTCGACATTCTGGGTTTCCGCCGCGAAGCCGACGACCACCTTTGGCCGCATGGTGTGGTGTCCGACCGTCTTCAGGATGTCGGGGTTCTCAGTCAGCGCCAGCGTCGGAATGGATTCGCCAGGATGCTTCTTGATCTTCTGGCCGGAGGCGGACGCGACGCGCCAGTCCGCAACGGCCGCGACCATGACGGCAATGTCGGCCGGAAGTGCCGCAAGCACGGCGTCGCGCATCTCTTCCGCGCGCTCGACGTGGATCGCTCGGACGCCGATCGGGTCCGCGATGGAGACAGGGCCAGATACGAGCGTGACTTCGGCGCCTAGCTTCGCCAGCGCGGCAGCGATCGCGTGGCCCTGACGGCCGGAGGAGCGGTTGGCTATGTAGCGGACGGGATCGATCGGCTCATGCGTCGGCCCGGAGGTGACGATCGCCTTGCGGCCGGCCAGCGGCTTCGGGCTGTCGTCGAACATAGCCTCGGCCGCGGCAACAATGTCGAGCGGTTCTGCCATTCGTCCGATGCCGGCCTCCCGGCTCTCGGCCATCTCTCCTGCCATCGGTCCGACAAAGCGGATACCGTCGTCACGGAGAGTCCTGACGTTTCGCTTCGTTGCGACGTGCGCCCACATGTGCGGGTTCATGGCGGGTGCCACGAGAACGGGTCGGTCGGTTGCCAGCAGAATGGTCGAGGCGAGGTCGTCGGCAAGCCCGGCGGCCATCTTCGCCAGCAGATCGGCGGTAGCCGGTGCGATGAGCACCAGATCGCAATCGCGCGCCAGCCTGATATGGCCGACGTCCTGCTCGTCCTGCCGCGAGAAAAGATCGGTAAAGACGTGATCGGCAGCGAGCGCCCCGACGGCAAGCGGCGTTACGAACTCCTGCGCGCCCTTGGTCATCACGGGGCGGACGGCCGCACCGCGCTCGCGAAGCCGCCGGATCAGGTCGAGGCTCTTATAGGCGGCAATGCCGCCCGAGATGATGAGAAGGATGCGTTTGCCGCTGAAAACCATGGTCTCGCCCGTCGCACAAGTAACCGACTTCGACCCTAAGCCTTTGGCGAATAATAAGCAATCGGCAGGGGCAGGTCTTATCGGTCGCAGTGACAAGCCCGTGTGATTGTGACATGGACGATCGCATGAGCAGGATTCGGCGCCTATTGCGGGACAGGGGAACGGCCAGCGCCATTGCGCTGCTGATCGGCTGTCTGCTGCTTGTGCAAGGCCTGCTTTCCGGCACCGCGCAGGGCGCGATGGCCGCCTCGGCCGTCGATCCTTTCCAGATCATCTGCTCTGCAGCCGCCGATGGCTCGATCGGCGAAGTCGGGCATGGCGGTGCGCCGGTCAAGAAGCTTCCCGAGTGCCCATGCGGCATATTGTGCCGGCTGGCTTCGGCTGCGATGCCGGCCATCGTCAGCGGGCAGGGCGATCTGCTTCGGATCGTGGTCGCAACCACCGTCGATATTGTCGTCCCGCACGAAACGCCCGCTCCGCCGATATTGCGGGGTCTCATCGCAGAGCCTCGCGCGCCTCCCCAGTCCGCCTGACGTCATCTTTCTCGGGACGCCGTGTCTTCGCGCGTCCACAAGACCTTTCACGTTAGGAACAATTCATGTCCGATCTGACCATCGGTCGGGAGAGCGCCGGCGCTGCCGCGCGCTCTGCATCCGACGTCTACCGCGCCGTCTGGCGCTGGCACTTCTATGCGGGGCTCATGGTCCTGCCTTTCATGATCACACTCGCGATCACCGGCGCGCTCTATCTCTTCAAGGACGAGATCGACGCGGCCGTCTATTCCGACTTCAAACAGGTCGAGCTTCAGGAGAATGTTGGAAGGACAGCACCGTCCGCCATGGTGGCCGCCGCCCTTGCCGCGCATCCGGGAACCGCGGTCAAGTTTACCGATCCGCCTTCGCCAATCTCCTCGGCCGAGATCACGGTGAGCACCGAGAGCGAGGGAAAGCTTGCCGTCTATGTCAACCCTTACACCGGCGAGGTGCTCGGCGCCTTGCCGGACCGCGGGACCATCATGTGGACGATCCGCTACCTGCACAGCCTCAAATATTTCGGTTCATTCGCCCGGGCTTTGATTGAAATCGCCGCCGGCTGGTCGATCCTTCTCGTGGGAACCGGCATCTATCTCTGGTGGCCGCGCAGGCAGACGGGCGGGGTGCTCAGCGTTCGTGGCACTCCGAAGCGACGCGTCTTCTGGCGCGATACCCATGCGGTGACCGGCCTCTTCGTCGGCTTCTTCATCGTCTTCCTGGCGATCACCGGTATGCCTTGGTCCGGTGTGTGGGGTGACAAGGTCAACGAGTGGGCGAACGGCAGCAACTTCGGCTACCCGGCCGGCGTGCGCGTGGCTGTTCCGATGTCCGGCGATCACCTCGACCATGTGGCCAAGACCTCCTGGTCTCTGGAGCAGGCCCAAATCCCGCAATCGACCAGCCATCGGCATGGAGCGACACCGATCAGCCTCGATGAGGCGGTCGCCACTTTTGACCGGCTCGGCCTCCATCGCGGCTATGCCGTCAATATTCCGGGTGATGCGATGGGCGTCTACACCGGTTCGGTCTATCCGGATGACCTGTCGCAGCAACGCGTCGTGCATCTGGACCAATATTCGGGCCAGCCGCTCCTCGACATGAGCTTTGCCGACTACGGCCCGCTCGGCAAATGGCTCGAATGGGGGATCAACGTCCACATGGGGCAAGAGTTCGGGTTGGTAAACCAGCTCGTCTTGCTTGCCGCCTGCATGGGTATCGTGATGCTGGCGGCCTCCGCGGCTGTCATGTGGTGGAAGCGCCGCCCGGCCGGGTCGCTGGGCGTGCCGCCCATGCCCTCCGACCGGCGCGTGTTCAGGGGCCTGCTTGCAATACTGCTCGTCGGCGGCGTGGTGTTCCCCCTGGTCGGGGTATCTCTGGTCGCCATGCTGGCGCTGGACTGGCTCTATCTCAAAGCCAGGAAGACGCGCCCCGCTTGATCGCCGCTCCGTTCCGCCGGTAGCGATGGAAAAAAGGAAAGGCCGCGGAGGAGAGGAACCGCGGCCTTTCTCGTGCTGCCTCTGGGATCCCAAATCTCAGAGGTTGCTCATCCCGCCGTCGATGATGAGTTCGCTGCCGACGATGTAAGCGGCCTCGTCCGAGGCGAGGAAGATGATCGTCTTGGCCACTTCACCTGCATCGCCGAACCGGCCGACGGGGATCTGCGTCTGGATGTGGCTGGCCATTGCCTTGGAGTCCGCTTCGGACATCCCCAGCTTGCCGTAGAGCGGCGTGGCGATTGGGCCGGGGCTGACGGCGTTGACGCGAATGCCGCGGCCGATGAGTTCGCCCGAGAGCGTCTTGGCAAGCGTAAGCAGTGCGCCCTTGGTCAGCGAATAGACGCTGGAGTTCGGCATGCCGATATGCGCGTTGATCGAGGTGTTGAGGACGATCGAGGCCTGCTTGGAAAAGACCGGCAGCAACGCCTGTATGAGGAAGAACGGGCCCTTCACGTTGATCGCTATCGACTTGTCGAAGGCGGCTTCGCTCCACTGTTCCAGCGGGCCGAATTCGGCAATGCCGGCATTGACGAACAGAATGTCGAGCTGGCCGAAGGCGTCCTTGATCGCATTGGCCACGACCTGCTGGCCGGCGGCGTTGCCTGCATCCGCCTGAATGACTAGGACCTTGTCGCCAAGCTCGGCGCGGGCGGCCTCAACGCTCTTGGCGCTGCTGCCGGTGATAGCGACGCGCGCACCTTCGGCGATGAATTGGCGGGCTGTCTCCAGGCCGATGCCGCTGGTGCCGCCGGTAATGAGGGCTGTCTTGTTCTGCAGGCGTGTCATTGTCTCGTTTCCTTTGATCTTTGAAAAATGCGATAACAATCTGTCTGTGAAAATCCGCTCGTCGCCGGAAGGTTATCCATCACGAGCGGATCATCGGGCAAGGGGTCAGGTGCGGGTGATCGAGGCACCACCATCGACCAACGAGGCCGTGCCGGTCACGAAGCTCGCATCGTCCGAGGCGAGGTAGAGAACCGAGCGGGCAAGTTCGTCAGGCGCTGCAACGCGCTTCAGCGCATGCAGATTGGTGATGAAGCTCTGCTTGCCCTCGGTGTCGTTCATCTCGCGGTACATGTCGGTGTCGACAGCCCCCGGCAACACGGCGTTGACGCGGACGTTCTTCTGGCCGAACTCGGCGGCGAGCGCCTGTGTCAGGCCGATCAGGCCGGATTTGCTGGCGGCATAGGCGGCAACGCCGGGGAAGGCGAAGCTGTAGCCGACGAAGGTGGAGGTGAAGATCACCGAGCCGCCGCCGTTCTTCTCCATCTGGCCGATCTGGTGCTTGGCAGCCAGGAAGGATGCCGTCAGGTTGATGGCGAGTGCGTCGCTGAATCCGGCTTCCGAAACACCCGTGCTCGGGCCAGCCTCACCAAGCGTGCCGGCATTGTTGAAGGCAATGTCGAGCTTGCCGTAGCGATCGACGGCCGTGGAGACCAGCGCCTTGTGATAGTCTTCCGAGCGCACGTCGCCGGCAACGGCAACGGCGTTCCCGCCGGCTGCCTTGATCTCTTCGACGAGGCTGTCGAGTTCTGCCTGGCGGCGTGCGCCGACCACGACCTTTGCGCCTTCCGATGCAAAGAGCTTGGCCGTTGCGCGGCCGATGCCAGAGCTTGCGCCGGTAACGATTGCGACTTTTCCATTCAAGCGGTTCATTGTTCCATCTCCGTTGTTGGTTGAGGGGACGTTCGCGCCCCGTTCGATGAGTGGAAGATGGCATTTTTCTTTTGTTCGGATTAGTCTCCAGATAGCGGAACTCGAATTCGGAAATGCCGAACGATGATCAAGATTGAGGGGATAACTGCTTTCGTCGCCGTGGTGGAATCCGGCTCCGTCAGCGAGGCGGCAAGGCGCTTGCGTTTGTCGAAATCAGTCGTGAGCGAAAGGCTTGCCGAGCTGGAGAAATCGCTCGGGGGGATCCTGCTTCATCGCACGACCCGCAAGCTCACCCTGACCGAGGATGGCAGCGCCTTCCTGCAGCGCGCGTCCCGGATCGTTCGGGAGATCGAGGACGCATCCGCCGAGATGGCCGAACGGCGGGGCACGCTCTCAGGACCGTTGCGGATTGCGGCCCCGGTCACCTTCGGGCGCATGCATCTGGGCCCGGCCCTCTATCCGTTCTTGGCCGAGCATCCGGAGATCGAGCTGGTGCTGGATATCGATGATCGCCGCGTCGATGTTTCCTCCGAAGGCTATGACGCCGTCGTTCGCCACGGTCCGATCGTTGATTCCCGGCTGGTCGTTTGGAAGCTCAGCCGCAGCCGCCGGCTTCTATGCGCTTCGCCGGACTATCTGAAACGCCACGGAATGCCGAAGACGCTCGCCGATCTCGATGGTCATAAGGGGATCTTCTACACCAACCGTGGTGTTGCCGACTGGCGTTTCCAGACGCCGGATGGCGCCATCGTTGTCCGTGCGAGCCAGGCGCTTGGCATGAACAACGGCGACATGATCCGCGATGCCGCGGCCGCGGGTCTGGGAATCGCGCTTCTGCCGGCCTTCATCGCCGGGCCGGCGATCAGCGCCGGACATCTGCAAGAGGTCGATGTCGGCTACCGACCGGAAGCCGAGTTCATCTACATGGCGCATCCGGAGGGCCGCAATCCTTCCGCCAAGCTGCGGGCAGTCGCCGATCATCTGCGCAAGACCTTCGGCGATCCGCCTTATTGGGACCCGGCCGGCTGATCAGATCAGGCTCATCAGGTTGGCGGCAACACGCGAGCGTTGGGCTTTAAGCATCGCAAGGCCGAGACGGGCCACCAGCGGCGGTCCCTCGATCGGCCGATAGGCGACACCGTCGAGCGCCAGATGCGCGATCGATGCGGGTACGATCGATACGCCAAGATCCGCCGCGACCAGATTGACCACCGAGGGAATCTGCGGCGCCTCCTGCGTCACCACGAGTTCGAAACCGGCGTCCCGGCAGCCGCGCACGATATCGTCATAGAGGCTGAGACCGACCGTGCGCGGAAAGAGAATGAAAGGTTCGCCGGCGAGCGCGGCGATCGGAACCGTCTTGAACGCAGCAAGCGGATGGTGCGCCGGCAGCGCGATCAGCATCGGCTCGTCCGCCAGCCGCTTCAGCCGTACATCCTTCGGATCTTCCAGGCCCGGGCGGATGAAGGCGACGTCGATCTCTTCGCGCATCAGCTTTTCCATCAGCCAGTTGCTGTTCATCTCCGTCAGCGACAGGCTGACGTCAGGCCATTGGCTGCGAAAGCGGCGGATCGTGCCGCTGACAGCCGTGTTGAATGCCGACGACGCCGTAAAGCCCAGCGCCAGCCGCCCGGTCTCACCGCGCGTCGCACGCTGCGCGGCAAGCTTGGCCTTTTCGGCAGCGGCAATGGCCGCCCTGCCTTCCGGCAGGAAAGCGGAGCCCGCTTCCGTCAGCTCGGCGCCATGCGGCACCCGGTGAAACAGCGCCGCTCCGATCTCATTCTCAAGATCCCGGATCTGCTGGCTGAGCGGCGGCTGGCCGATGCCGAGCTTGGCCGCGGCGCGGGTGAAATTGCCTTCCTCTGCTACAGCCAGGAAATAGCGGATGTGACGCAGCTCCATAGGTATCTCCAAAACGTATCAAGAATGGCACTTTCATATATTGGACAAATGATGATGCCTTGGCTAGATCAAAAGGCGTGAAAGGTTGGTCCCCCATGCCACGCGCCGCAAAAAAGCAGCCAGACGTCTCCGAATTTCAATCCCGTCCAAATCTCAAGGTCGTCGAGACCGCAGTGGTCGAACCGCAGGAAAAGCAGTTCCTCCTGCGCGGAACTCCGGCCTATAGACGCGCCAGCATCGCGCTCTTCCTCTCCGGCTTCGCCACCTTTTCGCTGCTCTACTGCGTCCAGCCCCTGATGCCTGTTTTCGCCGAGCATTTCGCGATCAGTCCTGCGGCCAGTTCGCTGTCGCTGTCGCTCTCGACCGGCTTCCTCGCCTTCGCCATCTTCTGCGCCGCCGCCGTCTCCGAAAGCTTCGGCCGCCGCAGCCTGATGTTTGCCTCGCTGCTCGGAGCCGCGATCTGCACGATCGCCTGCGCGCTGGTTCCAAGCTGGCACGCTCTGCTGGTCATCCGGGCACTTGAAGGCCTGTTGCTCGGAGGTGTGCCCGCCGTCGCCATGGCCTATCTCTCGGAGGAAATCGATCCGCGCGGCCTTGGGGCCTCGATGGGCCTTTATATCGCGGGCAATGCTTTCGGGGGCATGGCCGGCCGCGTCGTCACCGGCACGCTGGCCGAATTCTTCTCCTGGCGCGTAGCGCTTGGCGCTCTTGGCATGCTTGGCCTTGCCGCGGCGATCGGCTTCTTCCTGCTGCTGCCCGCATCGCGCAACTTTACGCCGCGCAAAGGGTTCGATGCGCGCTTTCACTTGAGGGCGTGGGTTGGCCACATCAGCAATCCAGCACTTCCGCTGCTTTTCGCCATCGGCTTTCTCGCCATGGGCACCTTCGTCACGGTCTACAACTACATCGGCTTCCGGCTCGTGCAGGCGCCTTATAACCTCAACCAGACCGAACTCGGCCTGATCTTTACGGTCTATCTCTTCGGCATCGCCGCCTCGTGGATTGCCGGCATGCTCGGAGATCGTATCGGCCACTTCATCGTTCTGCCCGCCGGCATCGCTGTTGCGGCAGCGGGCGTCGCCACAACTTTGTCCGCTTCCCTGCCGCTGATCATCCTCGGCATCGTGTTGCTCACCTCGGGCTTCTTCATTGCCCACTCGGTGGCGAGCGCACTGGTCGGTCGCCTTGCGCGCGGCACCAAGGGCCACGCGTCGTCGCTCTACCTGCTGTCCTATTACATCGGCTCGTCCGTGGCCGGTTCGGCCGGCGGCTATTTCTGGGGTGCGGATGGTTGGAATGCCGTTGTGGTCTTTACGCTTATCATGCTGGCTCTGGGCATGATTGCCGCCCTCGTTGCTGCACGGCTGGCAAGGCGGTAGGGTTTGGCGATGATCACCATCGATCGCCTTGACCACCTTGTCCTCACCGTCGCCGACATCGATGCGACCTGCGCTTTCTATGCGCGGGTGCTTGGCATGACGATCGAAACCTTCGGGGAGGGGCGCAAGGCGCTCAGGTTCGGCAATCAGAAGATCAACCTTCATCAGGCCGGTCGGGAGTTCGAGCCGAAGGCAAGACAACCGATGTCCGGTTCGGCCGACCTGTGCTTCATTGCCTCGACACTGCTGGAGCAGGTCGTTGTGCATCTCCAGGCGGAGGGCGTGGTGATAGAGGAGGGGCCGGTCAGGCGAACTGGCGCGAACGGTCCGATCCGCTCCGTCTATTTGCGCGACCCGGACGGCAACCTGATCGAAGTGTCGAATCCGGAAAGCTGAGCCCAGCCCGACGAGGGTTAGACGTTCTTCAGCGTGCGTCGAGGCTCTCTGCCGCGCATACCGCTCCAGAGATACCAGAAGACAGCGAAGAGAATGATCACGCCGCCGACGATTGTCGGAACGGACGGCGTCTCCGAAAAGAGCAGCCACACCCATAGCGGCCCGAGCACGACATCGAGCAGGCCGATCAGCCCTGCTTCTCCCGACGGAATGTAGCGGCCACCGGTCATGAACAGCAGGTAGGCGATCCCCGAGGTTGTCGAGCCGAACACCGCGAGCGTGATGATATCAGTCAGGCTCGGCAGGTCGTGGGACATCAGCGGAAGGCAGAGCAGCACGCAGAAACCCGATCCGAGCGCGTTGACCGGCGCCAGCCGAAGCGCCGGGTAGCGCCGCGCCGCGACGAGAAGGATGCTGAACGTCAAGGTCATCAGGAAGGCCAGCGCATTGCCCGCAATGTCATCGGGCCTTGCCCCGAAACCGGCAACGATGAGAACCCCGACGAAAGCTATCAGGCTCGCGACCAGAACGCGCTTGCTGATCGCTTCCTTCAGCCAGAGATAGGAAATGCCGGCGGCGACGAATGGAACGGTGGCGTAGATCGCCAGAACGTTGGCCACTGTGGTCAGCTTCAGCGCGCCGACATAGCCATACATCGAAATGGCGGCCATCAGCCCGAAGAGCGGGTAGAAGTAAAAGGGCACCTTGCCGGGCAGTGCGCTGATCCGGTGCTTCGCCAGGACGATGATCGATAGCGTCAGCCCGCCGAAAAAGGAACGCCACCCGAGCACCGTCCAGATATCGAGGTCGAGCGCGCGGACGAAAAGACCCGCCGTGCTCCACATGATGGTCGCGATAACGACGAGGAGCATACCGTAGGTGCGTGGCTGCATGATGGGTCCGTTCTGTACGCCGATGCTTCGGTCCGTGATCTGATACCTATCAGATGTGCAGAGTGGAAGACTCACTTCCTGCGCCACATGATGGCGCGGTTTCATTCGTCTATCCTCAAACCCTGACAGGGTAGGGCGCCAGGCTTGCCGCCGCGGCGCGCCTCGCTAGATAGCCCTGCAGCCCTTCAACAGACTGGGTAACCCATGTCAACATCCACCCTTGCCGAGATCTACCGAGGCTATATCGATTGCCTGAACAATCAGGACTGGCCGAACCTCGCGCGCTTCGTTGACGATGAGGTCCGCTAAAATGGTGAGCATGTCGGACTGTCTGGCTATCGAGACATGCTCGTTGGCGATTTCGAGGCGATCCCCGATCTGTCCTTCACCATCGATTTCATCGTGACCGACTTCCCCAGATTGGGAAGTCGCTTGCTGTTCGATTGCACGCCCAAAGGCATCCTGTTCGGCTTGCCGGTCAACGGCAGGCGGGTCGCCTTCACCGAGAACGTCTTCTACGAATTTCGCGAAGGCCGGATCGTTGAAGTCTGGTCGGTCATCGACAAGACCGCGATCGAGGCACAGCTTAGCCGCAGAGACCGGCGTTACCGTCCACCTATCCCAGCCTGATGTAGGGAACATCCTTCTTCGCCACTTCGTCCAGCGCCTCGTCGTAGCCCGCGTCGGCATAGCGCATGACGCCGAGCGCCGTGTCGTTTGTCAGCGCATGATCGAGCCGCTCGTCGGCATCATCGGTGCCATCGGCGACAACCGTCACGCCGCAACTCGTCATGTAGCCGGCATAGCCGCCACCGCCGGAGTGGACGACCACGAGATCGGCCATCGACGAGCAGAGCATCATGGCATCGATCAGCGGCCAGTCGGCGATGGCGTCGGACCCGTCCTTCATCCGCTCCGTCATGATGTTCGGATGCGCCATGGCGCCGGCATCGAGATGATCACGCGAGAAGGCAACGGGCCCCTTGAGCTCTCCGTTCGCCACCAGCTGGTTGACGCGCCGCGCCAGCGCCGTTCGTTCGCCGTGACCGAGCCAGGCGATGCGCGCCGGCAGCCCCTCGAAGGGCACATGCTCGCGGGCCAGCCGGATCCAGTTGGTGATGATCTTGTTGTCGGGGAACATCTCGAGCAGCAGGTCGTCGATGCGGGCGATATCGCTCTCCTCACCGGACAGTGCCATCCAGCGGAAGGGGCCGATTGCCCGGGCAAACAGCGGCCGAAGATAGGCCTCCGTAAAGATCGGAATGTCGAAGGCATTGGCGACGCCGCCCTCCTTCGCTTGCGTGCGGATCAGGTTGCCGTTGTCGAAGACCTCGGAACCCTTCTTCTGGAAATCCAGCATGGCCGTAACGTGCTGGACGATCGAGGCGCGGCTTGCCGCCATCAGCTGCCCTTGGCCGTCGTCGCGCAATTCCTTCACCTGGGCAAGGCTCATGCCCTTCGGCACGTAGCCGTAGACGAGGTCATGCGCCGAGGTCTGATCCGTGACGATATCGGGTACGATGCCGCGCCGCGCGATCTCCGGATAGACCTCCGCCGCATTGCCGACCAGCCCGACGGACAGCGCCCGCTTCTCCTTCACCGCCGCGTCGATCATCTCCAGCGCCGTGTCGAGATCCGGTGCGATCTCCTGCAGATAGCCGATCTCCTGGCGCTTCTTGGCCCGTTCGGCGTCGATATCGACGCAAAGGATGGCAGCACCCGCCATGCGCCCCGCCAGCGGCTGCGCGCCGCCCATGCCGCCCAGGCCAGCGGTCAGTACGAAGCGTCCATGGAGGTCGCCGCCGAAGCGTCGTTCGGCGATGCGCATGAAGATCTCGTAGGTGCCCTGGATAACGCCCTGGCTGCCGATATACTGCCAGGCGCCGGCCGTCAGCCCGCCCCAGCAGATCAGCCCCTTGCGCTGGAGTTCGTAGAACACCTCGGCCTTTGCCCATTGTCCGACGATATTGCAGTTCGCCATGATCACCAGTGGCGCCTTGGCATGCGTCTTCACCAGCCCGATCGGCTTGCCGGACTGGATCAGCAGCGTCTGGTCTTCCTCCATTTCAGTCAGCGCCTTGACGATGCCCTTGTGTGCGGCCCAGTTTCGCGCCGCCTTGCCGAGAGCGGCATAGACCACGAGATTGTCGGGATCCTCGCCCACCGAGAGGACGTTCTCGAGCAAGCGGAGCAATGCCTCCTGCCGCCAGCCCTTGGCCCGCAGCTCCGGCCCGCCGGGGATCGGAAATTTCGGATGACGTGGATTGGCCTTCGGCATGGAATTTCCTTTCTTAGTGCGGATGGAGGACGGATTGGCGTTGCATGTCGAAAGCGCTCAACCATGCACGTAGAACGTCTTGAAATTCCACGAGCCTCACCGGCTGCTCGCTCAAATCCGCGACTTGGTAATCATCGTTCATGAACGCAACCAGTCGGATACAGTCGTGGAACGCCAAAATGAGAATGTGACTGCCATCGTCGAATTCCCGGTCGAAATTCGGCCATTCACATCGTGGGGATAGGAAAAGTTCCGCTGTTTGATCGCGCTCATCGTCGCGGATGTTCTCGGGGCAGTCGCGATAGAACGCATCAAGATAGAGCTCTGCTAGGTTAGCGGCTGACATCCCGGCCAAGATTGGATTGGTCGGCTCGATAGGGTTCTGGAGAAGTGTCTTCACGCCATCCACTGCGTTGCCAAAAGTCGTCGCATCTGGCGCGCGAACACCATACCCCTTGCCGCCGACATGAACGACGAATAGGCCGAGCGCCAAGAAATGCTGGTCGGGATAAGCGGTCGAAATCTCGAACTCGAGAGCGAACCGCTCCGGGTCACCGACGATCATTGGTGCCGGCCAGCGCATATTTCGCGATCTCGATCCCCATCGCCTTCTCCACCGGCGGATAAACCGTCGGGTCGAGAACGCTTGCGGAGAGTGGAATGATGCCCATCGGCACATGCAGGATGAACACGTGCATGCCGCCCTTGAGCTGGCCGACGCTGAGCGGTTCCCCGTCAGGGGAGAGCGTGGTGATGACAGAGGGGAAGGTCGCGACGCGCTTGCCCTCGGTGTCATCGACCGCCATGTATTCGTTCATCACATGCATGGTCACGGCCTTGTCGCCGGAACCGACGACGATCGTGCCGATGTCGAAGGCCTCCTTGGTGTAGACGACGTCCTTCCTGGTGATGATCCCTTCTGCAAGGATGTGCCCGCCGGTCGTCCTGCAAATCGCGTCGATCACCGCGGAGCCGCCCATCCGCTCGGCGGCAATGATCGCCTCGCCAAGCGTCAATGCCATCGAGATGCCGCCGAGAGCCGCATGGGTGCGCACATAGGAGGCGCGCAGCGGATTGCGGCAGCTGGCGATGAAGCCGCCAGATTGGTCCGAAGCGGCGCGCAGGATCGGCGAGACCTTGGCGGTGGCGCCCTTGACGACCAGCTCGATGTAGCGGTTTTCGGCGCGGTTGCCGCCCACGGCCGTCTGGATCATCGGTTCCGGTGAACCGGCCATGCCGATCGATCCCATGTCGCCGGTCGGATGCGCCCGGATATCGCCGACCGCATCGACGACCTTGGTTCCGAGGATCGCGGAGGGAAGCCAGCCGTTCAGCGTCGAGGACTTTCCGTTCTGGCCGATGATCAGGCCGGAGAGCCTTTCGCCGAGCGCCTCCTGAAGCAGCTGCACGGCCTTCACATAGTCGATGCCCTGCATTTCCCAGGGTGTGGTAGAGGCGGGTGCGCCGATGGCCGCGGCCGTCGCGATCCAGTCGTCGTCCTTCAGTTCGTCGATCGAAACCAGCTCGGGCTTTCCGACATTGACGGCGGCATAGCCGAGCATGCGCCCGTGGTCCGCCCAACCGCCGCCGCCGGCGGCATAGACGGACCCGCCCTTGACGGCCGCCTCGACGTCTTTCTCAACGAGTATGCGTCCCATTCACCCTCTCCTGGCTTCCCGATCCACGAGGCGTCGCGGCCCCGGTCGGTGGTGCAATTCAGATCTGCTTGTCCATCTCGCGCACCGCCTCGAACAGCACGGCGGCGCCAAGCGCGATATCGTCATTTTCAGCCCATTCATCGGCGGAATGGCTGCGTCCCTCCTTGCAGGGCACGAAGATCATGGCCGCCGGCGCTACCTTGGCGATCCAGGCCGTGTCATGCCCCGCGCCCGACGCCATCCGCCGATGCCGGGCGCCAACCGTTTCGCAGGCGCCTTCCAGCGTCTTCAGCAGGCCGGCATCGCCGGGCGTCGGAAAATTGTCGGAGACGCGAACCGGGCTCTTGATCGAAACGCCGTGGGTGATCGCAAGCTTGATGACATGGGCATCCAGCCATTCACAGAAGACTTCCATGTCGTTGCGGATCTCGGCCCGGCCGTCGATGAGGAGAACGGCCTTCGACGGCACCACGTTCGCCGCGTTCGGCTCGATCCGGAACTCTCCGACGGTCGCCGCGAAATGTCCTGGCCGTTTGGCCCGCTCCGCCGCGGCGCGCTGGATGTCGAGGACGAGTTGAGATGCGGCGACCAGCGCGTCCGCGCGGTTGTCCATCGGTGTGGTGCCGGCGTGGTCCGCGCGCCCCTCGACGGTGATCTCGATCCGCGTGATCCCGGCGATCGCGGTGACGATGCCGATATCCTTCTTCTCGTTTTCGAGGACCGGCCCCTGCTCGATATGCAGTTCAAGAAACCCCTTGATGTCAGGTCGCTGCTGCGAAAGCAGTGTCGAAGGGTCGCCGCCAACCTCGCCGATGGCGGTCGCAAGGTCGCGCCCGTCGGTCTCGCGAGAAAGCCAGGTTTCCGGCAGTTGCCCGGTCATGCCACGGCTGCCGATGCAGGAAACGCCGAAGATGCTGACCTCCTCGGCCAGGAAGTCGACGATCTCCAGATCGTGATCGAGCTGTATGCCTTGGTCGCTCAGGGCACGCGCCACCTCAAGCGCTGCAATCACCCCGGCGATCCCGTCGAAACGCCCGCCGTCTGGAACGGTATCCGAGTGCGACCCGACCATAATCGTTCCCGAGCCGGGCCTCTTGCCCGCCCGTCTGCCGATCAGGTTGCCCGCTGCATCGATCCGGGTCTCCAGTCCTGCCGCTTTCATCCGTGCGTCGATATAGGCTCGGCCCTCGAGAAACAGCGGCGAGAAGGCGCGACGCGTCCAGGGATGGCCGGGCTCCGTGATATCGGCCAGGGCCTGAATGTCCTCTGCGATCCTGTTCGCATTCACCGGCAGGTTGCGGCTCATGCGGTTTCTCCGGCAATGATCTGTCGCGGCAACGGGCGTACAAAACGCCCCGTGCCCGGCTCCGACGTGACTGTCGAACCCTTGGCGATCTGCCTGCCGCGCAGGTAGGTCGCGGTCACTGTCCAGGGAAGCCGGATGCCGTTGTATGGGCTCCAGCCGACGACGTTATTACCGCTGGCCGCCGCGTCGTAGACACTTTCGCGGGGCTCCAGCACGACGATGTCTGCATCCCTGCCGGGGGTCAGAGCGCCCTTCACATGGTCGAGCCGGAAGTGCTTCGCAGGGTTCGCCGCCATCAGCTTTGCCGCCCATGTCAGCGGAATGCCGCGTTCCGTCGCCCCCTTGACGAACAGCGGAACCATGACCTCCAGCCCGGGGACGCCCGAGGCGTTCGCCAGCATGTCGGGATTGGTCTTGCGGTTTTCCGACCAGCTCACATGATCGGTCGAAACCAGCCAGACGTTGCCTTCGGCCACCTTGCGCCACAGCGTCTCGACTTCGGCGCGCGGGCGGATCGGCGGGTTGATTTTCGCCTTGCCGCCCAGCCGCTTCACGTCGTTTTCCTCGTCGAGCGTCAGATAGTGAATGCAGCACTCCACCGTCGCCTCGAAGCCGTCGCGGCGGTAGGCGCGTGCGATGTCGTAGCCGCGCCCGAGCGAGCAGTGAACGACATGAGAAGGGCATCCCGTATTCGCGCCGGTCTCGAAGATCGTGTGCATGGCGAGAAGCTCGGTGATCGGCGGGCGCGACAGGCCGTGCGCACGGTAGTCGGTGATCCCGCTCGCCTTCACCTTCTCGATATAGGAACGCACCGCCTCATCGTCCTCGTTATGGACGCCGGCCGTCAGGCCGGTCGGCGCGATCGCTGCGAAACAGGCGTCGAGGAGCGCGGGCGGAATGCGCGGGAAACGCTTCGGATCGGTGCCGAAGGTCGAAAACTTGAAAGCCGCGACACCGGCGTCGACCATCTCGCGAATGCGCGCCGATCCTTCCTCGGGATCGACCGTGCCGTAAAGCGCGAAGTCGACGCGGGCCTGCGGGCTCGCGTGGTCGACCTTCTTCTTCACGGCTTCTGCCGAGCAGACCAGATTGCCCTCGTCATAGGGCATGTCGACGATCGTCGTCACGCCACCGGCGGCGGCCGAACGCGTCGACCAGATGAAGTCTTCCTGGTCCTTCTGTGAGAGCGAATGCACTTGCGCATCGATCGCTCCGGGCAGGATCAGCGCCTTGCCGAGCAGATGCCGTTCGCTGGCTGCCGGCGGAACACCGACGCCGACTTCCGCGATCTTGCCATCGCGAACCGCGACATATCCTTGGTCGAGAATACGCTCCGGCAGCACGACCGTGCCCTGAAGAACGAGATCGAAATCAGCCATGCCGCAAATCTCCGTGTAGGCTCAAGGGTTCAAATGGTGGCCGTTTCCCGTGTCAGCCTCTGCTCGATGCGTTCGAGCGAACCAAGTGCAAAGAAGTCGTCGAACGCTGCGATCGGCACCTGCTCGATCAGCCTGGAAACGAATGCGTCCGAGCCAAGTTCCTCCTCGATCGCCTCGACCTCCGCGGACAGCGGCCGATCGACCGTATAGAAATCGGCATGCTTGCGGACGACCTCGTAGATCATCCCGGCAACGCCTTCGGGCCGGTCGCCAAGAATGTCGGCGGCCTGCGCGGCAAGCAGTGCTTCCAGCGCAGCTAGGCGCTTCAGCGCACGCATCTGCCGCTCGAACCGTTCGATGACCAATGGCAGGAAGGCGGCCTCGTCTTCAAGACCGGCGGCAACAACCAGCGACTGGGCCGAAACGGGGTTCGACATCGACAGCACGCGCGAGAAGATCTCGCCGGCGAGCTTGATGATCGGGCCGAAACCGGTCGCGATCCGACCCGGCGGCACGAGGTTGACGGGCAGGTCCCGACGCTGCCCGTTGCCGAGCAGGACGCAGCGGTTGAAGGCGTTGCGCGCGGCGTGCGCCATGCAAAGTGCCGCGGATTCGAGCAGGATCGTCACGTCGAGCGGCAGCGAGCCGCCGGAGGTCATCACGCGACCCTCGACGACGACGGGGTTGTCGTCCGAGCGCCCGGTCGCTGCGAGAATCTTGTGGCCCGTCGTCAGCAGGTTCTCGATCACCGCCCCAAAGACCTGCGCCACCATCCGCAGGCTGAGTGGATCTTGCACATGCGTGGTAACGGGCCATTCCCAGGCATCCGACGCATTGCAGAGCCATGCGCCGATCAACGCCTCGCGGGCCGTACCGACGTGGCGCACGGCCTTCCAGGGATCGCGCGATGCACCCAGGGCACCCGAGGCCATCATCCCGGTGGCGAGAAGCACGCGGATGGAAGCAGCCGCGTTGCGCGTCGCGTCGGCTGCGGCCGCAAAGGACACGGCGTTGACGCTCAAGGAGGCAAGGCTATCGCGCGGCGCCATGGCGACCGGCTTCAATCCGGCCGCTGCGAATGCGTCGGCGGCCTGCATGCGCTTGCCGCGATAGACGGCTTCGCCCACCCCGGTCAGGACGGCGCCGATCTGGCCCATGAGACCGATATCGGCACAGCCGATCGAGCCCGTTCGCCTGACGACCGGGATCACATCCGCCTCGAGCATGCGCATATAGGCATCCACCAGTTCCGGTGTGCAGCCGACTTGTCCGGTCAGGGCGGTGTTGATGCGGATTGCCATCGCATTGCGGACGATCTCGCAGGAAAATGGCGTGCCGGTTCCAAAGTGATGGGCTCGCACCAGGCCGAGATTGAAGGCGTCCAGATCCTCAGGAGACCATTCGACGTCCTTCATCGCGCCGACGCCGGTGGTCGCGCCATAGACCGGCGTTCCGGCCGCAATCGCCTCTTCGACGATTGCGCGGGCGATCTCCACGCGTGCCATGCCGGTTGCGGAAACGGAAAGCGCAGCCTTGCCCGAGCCGATCCTCACCATCTCGGCAAAGCCGAAGGGCTGTCCCGAAAGTTCGATGCCGGGGCGTTCGTGCTTCATCTGCAATATCTCCTTGAGAACGAGATTATGCGGCTGACCTATCCGATGGGATATCCCAAATGTCGAACACAGCATGCATTTGCATGCTGCTGAACTAGCTTACCACCCAGGCAATATAGAGAAGCGTCAAGGCAATAATCCAGAGCGCCAGCCGCCCCGAACGGCTGTGGCGTGCCTCGGCCTTACCGATCGCTTCTGCCGTTTCCGCGTCGAAGCGAACGCCGTTCTCGCTCATGTGAAGCAGCTGGTGATGAAATTTCTCGGTCTTGGCGGCAATCTCCGGCGCGGCCTCTGCAAGCTTGACCGCAGCCTTCAGTCCATCCTTCAGATCGGTGACGATCCGCTTCGGGCCGAGATTGTTGCGGATCCATTCGCCGACAACCGGCTCGGACGCTTTCCACATGTTGAAGCGCGGATTCAGGATGCGCGACACGCCTTCGACGACCACCATCGTCTTCTGCAGCATCACCAGTTCCGGCCGCGTTTCCATGTCGAACAGTTCCGTGACCTCGAACAGGAGCGTCAGCAGCTTGCCCATAGAGATCGTTTCCGCCGGCTGGCCGTGGATCGGCTCGCCGATCGCGCGGATCGCCTGCGCGAAGCTCTCGACATTATGATGGCCGGGCACGTAGCCGGCTTCGAAGTGCACCTCAGCGACACGGATATAATCGCGGGTGATGAAGCCGTAGAGGATCTCGGCGAGGAAGCGTCGCTCCTTCTTGCCGAGCCGCCCGACGATCCCCATGTCGACCGCCACGATCATGCCCTGGGCGTCGACGAAGAGATTGCCGGGATGCATGTCGGCATGGAAGAAGCCGTCTCGCAGCGTATGGCGCAGGAACGACTGGATCAGCGTGTCGGCAAGGGCATTGAGGTCATGGCCGGCCGCGCGCAGGCCGTCGACGTCCGACATCTTGACGCCGTCGATCCACTCCATGGTGATGACGTCACGCCCGGTGCGCTCCCAATCCACGGTCGGCACCCGGAAGCCGGGATCCTTTTGCGTATTCTCGGCAATCTCCGAAAGCGCCGCAGCCTCGAGCCGGAGGTCCATTTCGACCTTGGTCGTCTGCTCCAGGGTCTTCGTCACCTCGACTGGGCGAAGGCGCCGGCTGGAGGGCATGAAGCGCTCCTGCATGTGCGCAACGAGATACATCGCCTCGATATCGTGGGTGAAGCGCTGGCGAACACCGGGGCGAACGACCTTGACGGCGACCTTCTTGCGGCCGGCGGTCGTGTCGACCTCAGCCGGGTGCACCTGTGCAATGGACGCTGCCGCGATCGGATCGCCGAAGCTGGCATAGAGCTCTTCGATCGGCCGCCCGAGCGAACCTTCGATGCTGCTGCGCGCCGCGCCCTGCGGGAAGAAGGCCATTCGGTCCTGAAGCTGCGAGAGATCGTCCGCGAACTCCACGCCGACGACATCAGGACGCGTGGCGAGAAACTGGCCGATCTTCACATAGGACGGGCCCAGCCGTTCGACGGCCTTGGCCAGCCGGTCGCTGCGCTTCTGCGATCTGCTGCGATTGCGGGCGAAGAGGCCGGCAAAGGACTTGGCGGCGCCGACGATCGGCGGAAGGTCATCGGACGGCAGTGCCGAAATGACGCCTTCGCGCACCAGGATCCAGCCGACGCGCGAAAGCCGGAAATATGCTCCAAGTGTACTCATGATATCCGGGATTCTCCGGCGATGCTGGCTGAAAGCCGTTTAGTGCTCCGTGGTGCCATGCCTCAGAGCTTCCAGCCGGAGTGCAGAGCGGCGATGCCGCCGGTGTAGTTGGTAAAGCTCACGCGCGAAAAGCCCGCAGTGCGGATCATGTCTGCGAAGTTCTCTTGATTGGGGAACTTGCGGATGGATTCGACGAGATACTGGTAGGGCTCGGCATCGCCGGTGATTGCCTTGCCGAACTTCGGAATGGCGTTGAACGACCAGGTTTCATAGACGCGGTCCAGCAGCGGCATGTCGACCTCAGAGAACTCCAGCACCAGCAGGCGGCCGCCGCGCTTCAGGACGCGATAGGCTTCGCTGAGAGCCACGTCGATGCGCGGCACGTTGCGGATGCCGAAGGCGATCGTATAGGCGTCGAAGCTGTTGGCCTCGAACGGCAGGTCTTCGGCGTTGGCCTCGACGAAGGTCAGGTTGTCGGAAAGCTTGCGCTTGGCGGCGCGCTCCGCGCCGACGCCGAGCATTGAGCCGTTGATGTCGAGTACGGTCGCATGCGCGTTGCGCCCGGACGCCTCGACAATACGAAAGGCGATGTCACCCGTGCCGCCGGCGACGTCGAGAACCTTGTAGCCCGGCTCCTTGCGCGGGTTCAGCGATGCGATCATCGCGTCCTTCCAGACACGATGCATACCGACCGACATCACGTCGTTCATGATGTCGTAGCGCTTGGCGACCTTGTGGAAGACCTCGTTGACGAGGCCCTGCTTCTCACCGTCCGCAACCTCGCGGAAGCCGTATGATGTTTCCATGCCGCCTTCGGCGGAGGTACGGCTTTCTGACATCGAACAACTCCAATCTCTGAAATCAGCGCGGCGACCATAGCGAAAGCAAGCCGGCGGCGCTATCTGTGGGCCACGGTCCGATCCGCGGCACCTTGGCGCTATAGCGCACAACGCCGACGGTTGAAACATGTTAGATATAGATGGGTTAAGATGCCGGAATTGCCAGAAGTCGAGACCGTCAGGCGCGGACTGGCGCCGACCATGGAAGGTGCGCGCATCGCAAGGCTGGAGCTGCGCCGCAAGGATCTGCGCTTCCCGTTTCCCGAAGGGCTCGAAGCCCGCGCGACAGGCCGCAGGATCATCGCGCTCGGGCGCCGCGCCAAATATCTGCTGATCGATCTCGACGACGGCACCACCATCATCTCGCATCTCGGCATGTCCGGATCCTTCCGCATCGAGACGGGACCGGTCACCGACGCGCCCGGCGAGTTTCATCACCCTCGCTCGAAGGACGAGAAACACGATCACGCCATCTTTCATCTGGAAGGCCCGGCAGGTCCCAGCCGCGTCATCTATAATGACCCGCGCCGTTTCGGCTTCATGGATATGGCCGAGCGGACGGCGCTCGAGATCAATCCCTTTCTCTTTGGCCTCGGCCCGGAACCAACAGGCAACGAACTCAGCGCCGCTTATCTCGCCAAACGCTTTGCCAACAAGGCGCAGCCGCTGAAGAGCGCGCTGCTCGACCAGAAAAATATTGCCGGCCTCGGGAATATATATGTGTGCGAGGCGCTGTGGCGCTCGCACCTGAAGCCGACGCGGGCGGCCGCCAGCCTTGTGACGAAGACGGGCAGTCCCACCCAGCAGATGGAGCTGCTGGTCTCTTCCATCCGCGATGTCATTGCCGATGCGATCAAGGCTGGCGGTTCGTCGTTGCGCGATCATATCCAGACGGATGGCTCGCTCGGCTATTTCCAGCATTCCTTTTCGGTCTATGACCGCGAAAGTCTACCTTGCCGCACACCGGGCTGCGGCGGTACGGTCGCCCGGATCGTCCAGGCCGGGCGCTCGACCTTCTATTGCCCGGTCTGCCAGAAATAGTCAGTCCGTCCGAGAGGAAGCCCATGTCCTATGAAACGCTGATCGTTGAAACGCGCGGGGCCGTGGGCCTGATCACCTTGAACCGCCCACAAGCCTTGAACGCGCTGAACTCGACCGTGCTGGACGAATTGCTGCGCGCACATGCCGCCTTTCAGGTCGACGACACCATTGGCGCAATCGTATTGGCCGGTTCCGAGCGAGCCTTCGCCGCCGGTGCCGATATTAAAGAGATGCAGCCGCTGGATTATGCCGACGTCTATAGCCGCGATCTGATGAGCGGTTGGGACGACGTCGCCAAGGTCCGCAAGCCGGTCATTGCCGCGGTCAGCGGCTTTGCACTGGGCGGTGGCTGCGAGCTTGCCATGATGTGCGACTTCATCATCGCCTCGGAGACCGCCAAGTTCGGCCAGCCCGAGATCACCCTCGGCATCATTCCGGGCATGGGCGGCTCGCAGCGTCTGACGCGCGCGGTCGGCAAGTCGAAGGCGATGGACCTGATCCTGACCGGCCGCATGATGGATGCGGACGAGGCGGAGCGCGCAGGACTCGTTTCGCGTGTGGTGGCACCCGAGCGGCTGATCGACGAGGCGCTGGAAGCGGCGGCAAAGATCGCCTCGCTATCGCGTCCGTCTGTGCTGATGGCCAAGGAGGCTGTCAACCGCGCGCTGGAGACGACATTGGAGGAAGGGCTGCGTTTTGAGCGCCGTCTTTTCCATAGTCTCTTTGCCACGGACGATCAGAAGGAAGGGATGACAGCCTTTATCGAAAAACGTAAGCCGGCCTTCAAGAACCGGTGAGCCTTGGATAAAGGCGGAGTTTCCTTGAAAATGCGCGTTGACGCCGCTCGGCTTTAGGGTTATATGCCCGCCCAAGGTTCGGGAAGCCACTCCGGTTTTCCGATTATGCTCCCGCATTGCTGTATGAAGTGGCCGCAGGGCCCGCGGTAATGGTGGAGTTTGTTCGAATTCTTAGAGAGGCATCCATGGCCAATACAACTTCGGCGAAAAAAGCGACCCGCAAGATCGCCCGCCGTACCGACGTCAATAAGGCTCGTCGCTCGCGCGTTCGTACTTTCGTTCGCCAGGTCGAAGAGGCACTCGCATCCGGTGATGCTGCCAAGGCAAAGGAAGCTTTCCTCGCCGCGCAGCCGGAACTGGCCCGCGCAGCAAGCAAGGGCGTCCTGCACGCCAACACGGCATCCCGCAAGGTCTCGCGCCTCGCAGCTCGTGTGAAGGCTCTCTCGGTCGCAGCGACCGCGTAATCTTTCGTTAAGAAGCCTATCGTTATGATTAGCCCGGCAACTTTGTCGGGCTTTTTCGATTCCGCGATCTGCCAAGCCTATGGTTAATTCAGCGATGAATTCGTGTCGGGTGGATGACATAAAAAAACGATCAAAAACAATGGCTTGCGTCAGGATGCTCTCAGCCTTCACGACTCAGACCTTCCGTTGCGGCGTCTAAAACGAGTCAAGAAGCTTTTTTCTTTTTTTCTTTTTATGCGTGTCCAAATTACCAGTTTCGGGAATCTCCTTGATTCAAAAGCGATTCTTTTTTGACGGCGGCGTGACGCCCTAAATGTGCCGCCGGAGTCAACCGGCCGCTCTTAATTTTGCGTAAAATTCATCGTTGATCTCCGTCCACGATCCTGCCTAAATGCCGGTCAACAAGGGGCTCGGACATCACCTGTTTAAAGGCTTGGTCTAAGACTGCCACGTCGGCAGGCTGATTGCTTTGTGTCTTTTGTTACGGAGAGCTTTGGCCTCCGGCTTCTCACGCACTGGTACAGTTCGAACTGTGGTTGTGGCGACCGCGGAACGAGGATCTGTGTGCGCTGAGAAGAAGGACGGACGAAGAAGCGCAGGCATGTTGGGGTCGTAGGGACGAGGGACGACCACCGGCACGGGAAGCGAAACGGAAGCTGCATGATGCGGGTTCCCAGCGCCTCTCGCTAGTCGCCTCATGTATTGAGGCAGGCGTTGGAGTGAACCGGTCGATAGTGGTGCATGAGGGCGCCATGATCTGGCCATAGCGGGGAAATAATCGGGCGACGGATTTTAAGGCCGCCCGGTCGAATTGGAAGGCGGCATAATGCACATGAATTCAATGGCGGCGAATGTTTTGGATAACGAGGACAAGACTTCGCAGGCGTTTGGCTCTATTTGCCCGGAAGCGGCGGGGGAAAAGGGAGACATGAAGAATGGCATATTATTTGAGCGCGTTAGCGCACGCCTGAAAGCTCAAGTCGGTCCTGATGTCTATGCAAGCTGGTTTGCCCGGCTGAAATTGCATTCGGTATCCAAAAGCGTCGTGCGTCTCACCGTACCCACGACCTTCCTGAAGTCCTGGATCAACAATCGCTATCTCGATCTGATCACCAGCCTGTTCCAGGCCGAGGACGCTGAAATTCTCAAGGTGGAAATCCTTGTCCGTACCGCGGCGCGCGGTACCGCCAAGCCTGCCGACGAAGCGGTTGCCCAGGAACCGGCCTCCTCGGTTTCGCAGATCCGTCGTCCGGTCGCCCAGCAGGCGGGCCAGGTCGTCCAGAATACTGTTGCAGCTGCGGCTGCAGCGCGCCCGTCCATGTCGGGACAGCCGCTTTTCGGCTCTCCGCTGGACTCGCGGTTCACCTTCGATACCTTCGTTGAGGGCAGCTCGAACCGCGTTGCCCTTGCTGCGGCCAAGACCATTGCCGAAGCCGGCCAGGGCGCTGTGCGCTTCAATCCGCTCTTCGTTCATTCGACTGTCGGCCTCGGCAAGACCCACCTGCTGCAGGCAATCGCCAATGCAGCCGTGCAGAACCCCCGGGCGCTGCGCGTCGTCTATCTGACGGCGGAATACTTCATGTGGCGCTTCGCAACCGCGATCCGCGACAATGATGCATTGACGCTCAAGGACTCGCTGCGCAACATCGACCTTCTGATCATCGACGACATGCAGTTCCTGCAGGGCAAGATGATCCAGCACGAGTTCTGCCATCTCCTGAACATGCTGCTCGACAGCGCCAAGCAGGTCGTCGTTGCTGCCGACCGCGCGCCTTGGGAGCTGGAATCCCTCGATCCTCGCGTCCGTTCGCGTCTGCAGGGTGGTGTGGCGATCGAACTCGATGGACCAGACTACGAGATGCGTCTCGAAATCCTGAAGCGTCGCCTCGACGTGGCACGCACGGAAGATCCGTCTCTGGAGATTTCGCCGGAACTTCTCAACCACGTGGCACGCAGCATCACTGCAAGCGGCCGCGAACTTGAGGGCGCTTTCAACCAGCTGCTGTTCCGTCGTTCCTTCGAGCCGAACCTGTCGATCGAGCGTGTGGACGAGCTGTTGGCTCATCTCGTCGGCTCCGGCGAGCCGCGTCGCGTTCGCATCGAAGACATCCAGCGTATCGTTGCACGGCATTACAACGTCTCGCGCCAGGAGCTGGTCTCGAACCGCCGCACGCGCGTTATCGTCAAGCCGCGCCAGATCGCCATGTATCTGTCGAAGACACTGACGCCGCGGTCGTTCCCGGAGATCGGTCGCCGTTTCGGCGGTCGCGACCATACGACGGTGCTGCACGCCGTCCGCAAGATTGAAGAGCTGATTTCCGGCGATACCAAGCTTTCGCACGAAATCGAGCTTCTGAAGCGCCTTATCAACGAATAGTCGGGCGCTTTCGATCAAAAAGAACAACGGCCAGGAGCAATCCTGGCCGTTTTCTGTTTCAATCCCTTTGTTTGATACCGCATGCGTACAAGCGTCCGCCGTGGGAGGAGACACGGTGTTCAGGGGAGGGATCCATGACGTTCACGAAAATTGCCGTCGTTGGCCTGGGCAAGGTCGGCCGACTGGCAGCGACGCTTCTGCATGAAGGCGGCTTCGAGGTGATCGGCGTCGATGCGCAGCTGCCGGTGGGAGACCTGCCCTTCAAATGCCGGAGCGGCGATATTTCCGACAGGGCGGTGATGGGGGAATTGCTGTCGAGTGTCGAAGCCGTGCTCTCCTGCCTGCCCTATCATCTCAACATGGAACTCGCGCGCGCGGCCCATACGGCCGGCATCAACTACTTCGATCTGACCGAGGACGTGCCGACCACCAACTTCATCATCGAACTGTCGAAGACCGCGCGCGGGTTGATGGCGCCGCAATGCGGATTAGCACCTGGTTTTGTCGGCATCGTCGGATCAAGCCTGGCGGACGGTTTCGATCGTTGCCGCTCGATCCGCATGCGTGTCGGTGCCTTGCCGCAACATCCGACCGGGCTCCTCGGCTATGCCTTCAACTGGTCGCCGGAAGGCGTCGTCAATGAATACCTCAACGATTGCGAGGTCATCGAGGGCGGCGTCCGCAAACTCGTCTCGCCGATGGAGTGGCATGAGACAATCTACGTCGAGGGCGTCAAGCTGGAAGCCTTCACGACATCGGGCGGCCTTGGCACCATGTGCGATACGCTGCTCGGGAGGGTCGAGAACCTCGATTACAAGACCATGCGCTATCCCGGCCATATGGACCTGATGAACTTTTTCTTCCACGAACTGCTGATGCGCGACAGGCGCAAGCTTGCTGGCGAGATCCTCACCAATGCCAAGCCGCCCGTGGAAGACGATGTCGTCTACGTCCATGTGGCTGCCGAAGGCACGGAAAACGGCAACCTGCGCCGCAAGGAGTTTGTTCGCGCCTATTATCCGCTCGAGATAGCAGGCGCTCGCCGCACCGCCATCGCCTGGACGACCTCGGCCTCCGTCGTGGCAGTCATCGAGATGGTCCGCGACGGGCTGCTGCCGTCGTCGGGTTTTCTGCACCAGGAGCACATTCCGCTGGACATGTTCGTGCAGACCCCGACCGGCAGCCTGTTCAAGACCGGGGCCTCAAGCCACCGCTAACCCCTTTGGCTTGGCAGCGCGCAAGTCTTGCCGCAACTGGGAACGCCGGGGAGCATGTAGCGCAGGCAGCAGATCTTGCGGCGGGCGACGCGCTCGCCGCCCTCTTCGACCTGCTGAACGCAGCCGCAGAACGGATTCACGCCGCCATCCGGCAGGCAGCCTCGGACGAACAGAGGCAGGTCGGATATCGTCGCCGCATCTCCGCTGGTCAGGCGCAGTGCATAGTTGACGTATACTGCCGCATTGTTCCAGCAAAGCTTGGCCGAGATGCCGCAGGCTTTCAGTCGAGTAACGGCCTCGCCCAGATGTGTTTGGAGCAGCGGCCCAACGGCGTCGAAATCGTCACCTGCGTTCGGGGCTTGCCCGTGTCCCTCATGCAGCACGCCGAACGCGCGTGGTAGCCCGTTCTCCGCCAAGGCGATGGTCATGTCACCAAAGGCTACCGGCAGCGCCTGCGCGGCCAACCTGCGGGCGATAAGATAGGGAATGGCCAGGGCTGAGAAGTAGTAGAGCGACCACATCGAGACGACGGCCCGTCTGTCGCTGCCGCCGCAGTGCTCTGCATAGCGGTCGATCGCCTGCTGAAAGCCATCGCCGTCAAAAAACTCCAGGAGAGGTAGGCCATCGGCGAGATCTGCCGTTAGCATCATGCGGTCCCGGCACCAGTCGTGTTCGCCGGAAAAGGCCGGTGACAGGCCGCACGGCTGGTCGCTACAATCGATTTTCCGTTGGGACGCGCTCGCCATTGTTCAGGCGTTGCGCCGGGTTGTGGTGACAGCGCGTCTTGGCGGCTGTCCGGCAAGAGAGCAAGCCTGCCGCAGTCCTTCCAGAGAAGGCGGATCATTCCTCAGGCCCACGGTACGGTTCCCGGCCGCGTGCCGCAGCGATGTGATCGTCAATCTGCGAATGGTCATCGATCTGGATCCCAGCATCCTCATGCGAGCGATATGCTGAGTGTATTAGTCAACAAATGCGGCCGAGGGAAGATGAAATGCGAGTAAGGAACTCAACTTTTATTCCTGCATGCGAAACTGCAGCAGCCAGTCAGCCATGCGCTTGGGATAGCAGCCAGCGACGGAACGCTGCGACCGCTGGCCGCTCGAGCGCCAGACCGGGATAAACCAGATGGTAGGCGAGGCGGCTGGACAGGCCGAGCGAAAAAGGCGCCACAACCGTCCCATCCTCCAGCTCGCGAGCCAGGAATGAGCGGCGCATCAACGCAATGCCCGAACCCGATTTCATGGCGTCGAAGGCGCCGCTGCCGTCGGTGAAGACCGGCCCTTTGTTGCCGTCGACACCGGTGGCGCCGGCGGCCTCCAGCCAGAGCTGCCAGTCTCGTCGGTAGACGTCGTGGATCAGGGTGAGGGCGGCAAGCCGGTCGGGTGTTGGCGCTTCGCCAAGTGCTGCTGCCAGCGCCGGCACGCAGACCGGCGTCAGTTCGTCGTCCACCAACCTTTCGCTGATCAGGCCGTCATAGCCGCCAAGGCCATGGCGAATGGCGAGGTCTATTCCATCGTGTGCGAAGTCGAGAACGCGATGCGAGGTGCTGATCCGCACGTCGATTTCGGGATGCGCGTCCTCGAATGCCCTGAGCCTCGGCAACAGCCAGTGGGTCGCAAAACCGGCGGTACAGGTGACCGTGAGGAAGGCGCCGCGAGCGCGGGTGGTAATGGCAGCCGTTGCCTCACGCACGAGGCGGAATGCGGCCCGCAGCGTCGCAAAGTAGTCCGCGCCCTCCGTGGTCAGTGCGAGCGCGCGTGTCTTGCGTTCAAAAAGCTGCACGCCCAGCGCCGCTTCCAGATCGCGAACCTGAAGGCTGATCGCACCCGGCGTGACGTTGAGTTCCTTCGCCGCCATCGTCATGCTGAGATGGCGCGCGGCGGCCTCGAAGGCGCGAAGGGCGGACAAGGATGGGAGATAATCGCTCATGATTTAGCTCACCTAAAGCGTAGGCCGAAAAAGACTCGTTTGTCGTGCCCAATTTGTCGAAATAATATCAGCATAAAGGCGGCTATCAATCGGAATCGCAAATGCCGATAGAGCGAGAATAATTCGCTCATTGAATGGCGCGCAACAATCGGGTGGCACCCGTCGCAATGGCGACGTACAGCTTGGGTATCGAGCGGAGGAGACGATGACATGCAGCAGAAACAGATGGGTCTTGCGGAATGGGGAATGTTGCTGGTGCTCTCCCTACTGTGGGGTGGGTCGTTCCTCTTCAACGGCATTCTGGTCAAGACCCTGCCGCCCTTCACCATCGTCACCGGCCGCGTGCTGATCGCGGCGATCGCGCTCAACGTCATCGTCCGGGCAACCGGCCACGTCATGCCGCGCGATGGGAAGTCCTGGGCCGCTTTCTTCGGCATGGGCATCCTCAACAACATGATCCCCTTCTGCCTGATCGTCTGGGGGCAGACGCATATCGCGAGCGGCCTTGCCTCCATCCTCAACGCCACGACCCCGCTCTTCGGCGTGGTTGTTGCCCACCTGCTGACCGCAGACGAGAAGATGACCGGCAATCGACTGCTCGGCGTGCTCGTCGGCTTTGCCGGCGTCGCTTACATGATCGGCTTCGATGTGCTGCGAGACCTCGGCTCCAACGTGCTCGCACAGCTCGCCGTGCTCGGCGCCGCGCTATCCTATGCTTTTGCAGGGATATTTGGTCGCCGTTTCCGGCAGATGGGCATGGCGCCACTGCTACCGGCGGCCGGGCAGGTCACGGCCTCGACCATCCTCATGCTACCGATCGCGCTGATCGTCGATCAGCCATGGACGCTGGCAGCACCGTCGTCCGAGACTTGGATGGCGCTGCTCGGGCTCGCCCTGCTGTCGACAGCAATCGCCTACGTCCTGTTCTTCCGGATCTTGTCGACCGCGGGCGCAACCAACCTCATGCTCGTCACCTTCCTCATCCCCGTCAGCGCCATTCTGCTGGGAGCGCTGGTGCTGGGCGAACAGTTGCAGGCCAAACATCTGATCGGCATGGCAATGATCGCCCTCGGCCTCGCGGCGATCGACGGACGGTTGATGCCCTTCGGCCGTAAAAGACCGGCCTAGACCTCGCCTAGCAGGCGAGGTCGGCGACGACGGAATCGAGGATGAGCATGCCGGATGGCGTGCAGCGTAGGCGCGAATTGCCGATCCGCTCGACGAAGCCGTGCTGCAGCAGGAACTCTTCGCGCTTTGGATCGAGGTCCCGTCCGGAAAGCTGCTGCCAGCGGGCGAGATCGACGCCCTCCTTCAGCCGCAGCCCCATCAGTAGCAGTTCGTCCGACTGCTCCTCATAGCCGAGCACTTCCTCGTCCAGCATGCCATGTCCGCCGCGCTCCACCAGATCAAGCCAGGCCTCCGGCTTGCGCTCGGTGGCGGTCGCGATCTTGGCGTTCCCGCGCGTCAGGCGTCCGTGTGCTCCCGGGCCGATGCCGGCATAATCGCCGTAGCGCCAGTAGGTGAGGTTATGCCGGCTTTCGGCGCCCGGCCGTGCGTGGTTGGAAACCTCGTAGGCCGGCATGCCTTCGCGCTCGGTAATTTCCTGCGTCGCCTCATAAAGCAGCGCGGATTGCTCGCCATCAGGAACGATCAGCTTGCCGGCCTTATGCAATCCGAAGAACGGCGTGCCTTCCTCGATCGTCAGCTGATAGAGCGACAGGTGGTCGACGGCATAGGAGATCGCCTGCTTCAGCTCGGCGTCCCACTCCTCCACCGTCTGGTTGGGCCGGGCATAGATCAGGTCGAAGGACATGCGCGGGAAGATGTCGCGCGCCAGTTTGATCGCCTTCAGCGCGTCGGCGACGTCGTGCAGCCGACCGAGGAACTTCAGGTCGCGATCGTTCAGGGCTTGGACGCCGAGCGAGACGCGATTGACGCCCGCCGCGCGATAGCCGCGGAAGCGGTCTGCCTCGACGCTGGAGGGATTGGCCTCCATAGTGATCTCGATGCCATCAGGCATGTGCCAGGCGGCTGCAATGCCGTCGAGAATGGCTGCCACCGTCGATGGGTTCATCAGGGACGGCGTGCCGCCCCCGAGGAAGACGCTGGTGACCGTTTTCGGTCCGCTCATCTGGCGCATCGTTGCCATTTCTTTCAGGAAGGCGGCGGTGAAGCGCTCCTGATCGACCGGCTGATGGCGGACATGGCTGTTGAAATCGCAATAGGGGCACTTGGCGGCGCAGAACGGCCAATGCACGTAGACGCCGAAACCGGGCTCGCCGGTATCGGGCAGGAGAGGGGCATTGCGCAGCAGGTTCGGCTGTTCCAAGGTGTCCACGATCGCCCTTATGCTTCCAGGCAGGTTTCGACGAAAATCTTGAAGGCGCGGGCGCGGTGCGAGAGCGCCTGGGCATCGCCCGGCTTCCAGCCATGCTTTTCTTCCGCGCTCATCTCGCCAAAGGTAGTCTCATAGCCTGCCGGTTGGAAGACCGGATCGTAGCCGAAACCCTGGCTGCCGCGCGGTGGCCATGCGACCGTTCCCTCGACTTCGCCGCGAAACAGTTCCGTATGGCCGTCCGGCCAGGCCAAGCACAGCACACTGACGAAGCGGGACGTGCGCTGGTCGGGTTTCGTCGCGCCGGCTGCCTTAAGCGCGGTCTCGACCTTCTCCATCGCCATGGCGAAATCGCGCGTGCCATCGGCCGTCTCGGCCCAGTTGGCGGTGTAGACGCCCGGATCGCCGCCGAGCGCGTCGATCACGAGGCCTGAATCGTCGGAGAGTGCCGGCAGGCCCGATGCTTGCGCCGAGGCCAGCGCCTTGATCGTTGCGTTTTCCTCGAAGGTCGTGCCTGTTTCATCCGGTTCGATGAAATTGAGTTCGGCAGCCGACTTGGCGGTAAAGCCGAACGGTCCGATCAGGTCCTGGATTTCCCGGATCTTGCCGGCATTGTGGCTGGCCACGACGATGGTCTTGGTCTCAAGCTTGCGCATTGGATATCCTATTCGATGCCCCAAATTCTGGCTTCGGCACATTCCAGACTGTTACCCGCGGGATCGCGAAAATAGATCGATCGTCCGCCCTGCGGCCACCGCACCTCGGATTCGATCGCGACGCCTGCGCCGGTCAGCAGCTTGGCAATCCGGTCCAGATTTTCGGCGGAGACGCGAAAGCACGCATGCCCGGCGCCGTTCGTGCCATGTGGCGGTACCTGCAGCGAATGCTGCTCCGGCGGCTTGATCGTTTCCTCAGGATTGAAGATCAGGAGAACGCCGGGGCCGCAGCGAAAGAAGACATGCCGGTTACCCGCCCGCGTGATCTTTTCCAGTCCGAGCACGCCTTCATAGAAGGCCTCGGCCCTGTCGAGATCGTCCACGTAAAGCGCGGTCTCGAGCATGCCTTCCAGCATGTCGTTCATCCGGCGATGGCCTGCTTCTGCATGTCGACGAGCTCGCTGATGCCGGCCTTGGCCAGCGCCAGCAGCGATGCAAACTCTTCCTCGCTGAAAGGCTTGCCTTCCGCCGTGCCCTGGATCTCGACGATACCGCCGGCGCCGGTGATGACGAAGTTGGCATCGGTCTCGGCCGAGGAGTCCTCGAGGTAGTCGAGATCGACGACGGGCTGATCGGCGAAGATACCGCAGGAGATCGCGGCGATGTGGTCCTTGAGGACCCGCTCGACCTTGATCATGTTGCGGCTTTCCATCCATTTCAGGCAGTCATAGAGCGCGATCCAGGCACCGGTGATCGACGCGGTGCGGGTCCCGCCGTCGGCCTGGATGACGTCGCAATCGAGCGTGATCTGGCGTTCGCCCAGTTCCTTGAGATCGACCACTGCGCGAAGCGACCGTCCGATCAGGCGCTGGATTTCCTGCGTGCGTCCGCCCTGCTTGCCGGCCGCGGCCTCGCGCTTCATGCGCTCGCCGGTGGCGCGCGGCAGCATGCCGTATTCCGCGGTGACCCAGCCCTTGCCGGTGTTGCGCAGCCACGGCGGCGTCTTTTCTTCAAGGCTCGCCGTGCAGAGCACGTGCGTATCGCCGAATTTCACCAGACAGGAGCCTTCGGCGTGCTTTGAAAAGTTGCGCTCGAAGGAAACCTTGCGCATTTGATCGGTTTTTCTGCCTGATGGCCGCATTCTATTCTCCTGGGGCATGACGCGAAAAGTACGAAGCGAATGGCAAACGGCGTCACACGCGCTTTTATGTTGTTGACCGCTTCTACGATTGGCGGCGCTCATTTGCAATTTCCCTTTTGCCAGCACGCGGAGATTGGCTATATTTTGTCCGATCATCGTCAGCACAGGTGCGCAAGAATTCATGGAGTTCAGATCGACGTCGGTTTCGGATGCAGTGGCTGCACTGGACGAACGCTCGAAGGAAATCTTTCGCCGCATCGTGGAAGGTTATCTCGAAAGCGGAGAACCGCTGGGTTCCCGCAATCTCTCGCGCATTCTTCCCATGTCGCTTTCGCCGGCATCCGTCAGGAATGTCATGAGCGATCTGGAGGAACTCGGCCTCATCTACTCGCCGCATGTGAGTGCCGGCCGGCTGCCGACGCAACTGGGCCTGCGCTTCTTCGTCGATGCCTTCATGCAGGTCGGCGACCTCACGGCTGAGGAACGCGCGAATATCGACCGCCAGGTGCGCGCGGGAAACCGCGACAATCCGATGGAAACGATGATGAACGAGGCGAGCCGGATGCTGTCGGGCATTTCCCGCGGCGCCGGGCTCGTCATCACCTCCAAGAGCGATCCGGTTCTGAAGCATGTCGAGTTTATTCGCCTGGAGCCGACCAAGGCGCTCGCCGTTCTGGTCGGTGATCACGACCAGGTCGAAAACCGCATTATCGAGCTGCCGGCAGGCGTGACGTCCTCGCAGCTGATGGAGGCGGCAAACTTCCTCAATGCCCACATGACCGGCCAGACGCTTCCAGAGCTGCGCAATCAGCTCAGCAAGCTGAAAGACAACGTGCGGCAGGAGCTCGATACGCTGTCGCAGGATCTCGTCGAGCGCGGCGTTGCCGTGTGGTCGGGCAGTGCGGATGAAGGCAAGCCCGCTCAGCTCATCATTCGCGGCAGGTCGAACCTGCTCGAAGGGCTCGTGGGTGCCGACGACCTCGACCGCTTGCGCATGCTGTTCGATGATCTGGAGAAGAAGGACAGCCTGATCGAGCTGCTCAATCTGGCGGAGAGCGGTCCGGGCGTGCGCATCTTCATCGGTTCGGAAAACAAGCTGTTTTCGCTGTCGGGGTCGTCGCTGATTGTGGCGCCCTATCGTGACAACGACGATCGCATCGTGGGCGCGGTGGGCGTCATCGGCCCGACACGGCTCAACTACTCGCGCATCGTTCCGATGGTGGATTACACCGCCCAGCTCATCTCGAGAATGTCGCGTTCCGGCATCTGATCGCGAAGGCGGCTATTCCGGCAGGAGCTCGCCGGAGCCGCCCATTTCGGCCGGCATGTCCTTGAACTTGGGAAGCCCGTCTTTCACGCGAAACACCGTCTCGGCGTAGTTCACATGCAGGGTAGGGGTGTAGCGCAGGCTCGGGATGACCGCCGCATAGACATCCGTGACGCCCCACAACGGGTGCTCGGTCAGCAGATGGCCGCCGCAAAGTTCGCAGAATTTCCGGACGCTCGTGTCGCTCTTCTGGTAGGCCTCCATGTGCTCGCCGCCCTTGGTGACGTGCACAGCGCCCTGCGTCCAGAGCGTGAAGGCGTTGATCGGCCCTGCCGACCATTCCCGGCACGAGTTGCAATGACAGTAGCCCATCGCCACCGGCTCGCCCCTGACCTCGATTGCGACCATGCCGCAGAAGCACTTTCCTTTGTAGCTTGCCTGATCGGTCATTGGGGGCTCCTGAAAACCGCGGTGAGATAATAAATATATACCAATATAAGAATTGCATGAAATGAGAATGCATGGCGATCGGGCAAACCCTATCGGCCCGCATTTCTGGCTTCTTCGTCACGCAGACTTGATTTTTGCCGGCCAAAGCTCGATATCGGGCACATCCAAGAAGACACCAATGACCGGAGAACGTCATGACTGACGAAACGACGAAGAACGGACCGGACGCAGCGGCGGCCGATACCGCTGCGAACGTCGAAAACGAAACCGTGGCTGAGGCTGCGCCGCAGCCGGATCCGCTCGATCAGCTGAAGGCGGAGAACGCCGAACTGCGGGATCGCTATCTGCGCCTGGCTGCCGACATGGACAACCTTCGCCGCCGCACCGAGCGCGAAGTCAAGGATGCGAAGTCCTATTCCGTGGCAGGCTTTGCCCGCGACATGCTGGCTGTATCAGACAATCTCCGCCGCGCGCTCGAAGCCATTCCTGCCGATGTCAGGGAAGCGGCAGATGCCGGTCTGGCAACGCTGATCGAAGGCGTCGAGATGACCGAGCGTTCGATGCTGTCTGCTCTGGAACGCCATGGTGTGCGCAAGCTGGAGCCGGTTGGCCAGAAGTTCGACCCGAACTTCCACCAGGCGATGTTCGAGGTTCCGAACCCCGATGTTCCGAACAATACGGTCGTTCAGGTGGTGCAGGCCGGCTTCACCATCGGCGAGCGCGTTCTCCGTCCCGCCATGGTCGGCGTCGCCAAGGGCGGCCCGAAGGTCGTCGAAGCCGACGTGAACTCAATATTCGACCAGAAAGACGCCTGATCCCATCGGGCCCGCTTGCGCGGGCCTGATTTTTCAGCGTCTAGATCAGATGCGGGCGAAGCGCTCGATCAGCAGATCGAAGAAGCCGTCCGCATCGACGTCGCGCATGACCTTGGCATTGCGCTTGCGATCGGTCACGTGCCACCAGTCGACCACGGTCATGCCGACCGTCAGTTCCGACTTCACTTCGATTTCCACGTTGCAGTCCCGGCCCTGGAAGAGCTCAGGCTTGAGCAGGTAGGCCACGACCGTCGGGTCGTGCAGCGGGCCGCCGTCCGAACCGTATTTCTCGATATCGAACCGCTCGAAGAACTCAAGCATCTCCACCATGGCAATGGCGGGGCGCGTGCCGAGGTCCGCCATGCGCTTGACGCGGTCCTTGCGGGTCAGGAGCTTGTGGGTCACGTCGAGCGGCATCATCACGATCGGGACGCCGGACCGGAACACGATGTCGGCTGCTTCGGGATCGACGTAGATGTTGAACTCGGCTGCGGGCGTGATGTTGCCGCCTTCGAAGAAGCCACCACCCATCATCACCAGCTCGCGAATGCGTGGGATGATATCGGGCGCCTTCTGGAAGGCCATGCCGACGTTGGTAAGCGGGCCAAGCGTGCAGAGCGTCACCGTTCCGGCCGGCTCGTTGCGGAGCGTCTCTATGATGAAGTCGACGGAGTGCTGGGCCTGCAGAGGCATGGTTGGCTCATCAAGCGTCGGGCCGTCGAGCCCTGTCTTGCCGTGCACATGCTCCGCCGTCACCAGCTTGCGCGCGATCGGCTTGTCGGCACCGGCGAAAACCTTGGTGTCGGTCTTGCCGCAGAGTTCGCAGACGATGCGAGCGTTGCGGCTCGTGTAGGAGAGCGGCACGTTGCCGGCAACGGTCGTGATGCCGAGGACTTCGAGTTCCTCGGGGCTGCCGAATGCGAGCATGATCGCAGCAGCATCGTCCTGACCTGGGTCCGTGTCGATAATGATCTTTCTTGGGTCTGCCATTCCGGTCGTTCCATCCTCGTGGTGCGCGTCTTCCTGGCATGCACCGTTTGTTTATTTTCCCGTAGCAAATCGGCGCAGCCGGTACGGGCCCGTTTTGATGCGAGGCGCAGCGGTCTTTGTCAAGCGTGGGCTGCAGTCATCGAATGCAGCAGCTTTGCCTTGCGCGCGCACGCCCGGCTTCCCATATTAGCACTACCCGGATGCTGACGTTCAGGTCTGGTTAGGTCGCTTGGATCAAGGACTTGAGAACGATGAGCCGCATTACGCCTTTCGCCAGCCCGCTTCTGTTGGGCTTTGACGCCATGGAGAAGACGCTCGAGCGGATTTCCAAGGCCAGTGATGGATATCCGCCGTACAATATCGAACGCATGGCCGCTGACCGCGTCTCGAACACGCCTGAGCGACTGCGCATAACGCTTGCGGTTGCCGGCTTTGGCGAGGAAGAACTTGACGTCTCGGTCGAGGAAAATCAGTTGGTGATCCGCGGCCGCCAGGTCGATCAGGGTGAGCGTGAATATCTCTATCGCGGCATAGCGGCGCGTCAGTTTCAACGCACATTCGTGCTGGCCGATGGCATGCAGGTTCTCGGCGCCGGCCTGAAGAATGGCTTGCTGTCTGTGGACCTCATTCGTCCGGAACCGGACCGTATGGTGAAGAAAATTAACATTTCGGTCTCACAGTAGGACAACGGCACACTTGAGCCGTTGGTCCCTTCTCATGGAGGTACAGGAAATGTTGATGAAAGAAGCCAATTCGCACCTGACCAAAACCGAACTTGCCGGAATCGGCAACGGCGAGGTCGCCTACATCCGAAAAATACGCTCTGAAGAAGTGTCCAGGTGCTTTCCCGAAGCGCCGGATATCGATCCGAGTGTTGACCTCTGGGCGCTCTTCGGCGCCGATGGTACGCCGATCCTGCTCACCGACAATCGCTCCAGCACCTTCTTCAAGGCTGCGGAGGATGAGCTGAAGACGGTAAGTCTGCACTAACAAGGCGCTGCTCCGGTGGCCACGCGACCGAACGCGTGTCCACGGTTGGCTGGGCTCCCGCTTTTGTGGCGGCGCAGACTCATGCTAGACAGCCTTGCATGCGCATAGCCTCTTTCCAGCGGTTCCCGATTTTCGATGACCTGGAGAGGGCGGCACAAACGCTTTTGTGCGACTTGCGATGGGCAGACAACAACAATGTCGATCTCGCCCTTTTCCCGGAATGTTATCTGCAGGGCCACAGTTACGACCGTTCGATCATGGAATGTCGCGCTCTGGCGACGGACGGCGCCAGTCTTCTGAAATGTCTAGAGCATCTGCGTCCGGCCCGATGGGACCGTCGTGACGAAGGCTGAGGAGTGTGCGGAGGGCGTCATCATGCTGGATATAGGCTGACGCCGGATGCTGCCCTAGACGCGCTTGAACGTCAGGTAAGCGGAGGAGCGTCCCTCGCGCCGGGCCTTCGCCTCGTAGCGCGTGCTCGGCCAGCCCTCATAGGGCGTGAGCCAATCGGCCGCATTGGAGGCTATCCACTCGAAGCCACCGTGATCGCGGCACTTCAGCAGCGTCCAGTTGACGTACGTGTCTATGTCGGACGCAAAGCAGAACAGGCCGCCTGGCTTCAGTACGCGGTGAAAGCGATCGAGATTGGTCTTCGACACGAACCGGCGCTTCCAGTGCTTTCGCTTCGGCCACGGATCGGGATAGAGAAGGTCGATCTGGTCGATCGAACCGTCCGGTAGCCAATCCAGCAGCTGCGTGGCATCGTCGTTGAAGACGCGGATATTCCTGGCGCCGGCATTGTCAACGCTCGACAGCAGCTTCTGCATCGAATTGACGAACGGCTCGACGCCGATGAACCCCGTGCTCGGTGTCTCCACCGCGCGGTGGATCAGATGTTCACCACCGCCGAAACCGATTTCCAACCGGAGCCGATTGGTCGCGACGGGAAAGAGTGCGTTCAGCGGCTCCGGGGGAGCCGCCGAGAGATCGATGATGAACGCCGGCAGCAGGGTATTCAGCTTCTCCGCCTGTTGTCCGCGAAGCGCTTTTCCCTTGCGGCGACCGAAAAAGGCTTCGGTCGCGCGGCCACGGCGTTCCATATCGGTCATTGCTCTGCCTTAAGCCTTCACAGCTTCCTTGAGGGCCTTCACGAGATCCGTGCGCTCCCAGGAGAACGAACCGTCACGGCCTGCCTTGCGGCCGAAATGGCCGTAAGCCGAAGTCTTGGCGTAGATCGGCTTGTTGAGGTCGAGGTGACGACGAATGCCGGTCGGAGAAAGGTCCATGGTCTTGCGGATCGCCGCTTCGACCTGGTCTTCGGTTACTTTGCCGGTGCCATGCAGGTCGACATAGATCGACAGCGGCTGAGCAACGCCGATCGCGTAGGAGATCTGGATCGTGCAACGATCGGCAAGGCCGGCTGCCACGACGTTCTTGGCGAGGTAGCGCGCGGCATAGGCGGCCGAACGGTCGACCTTGGTCGTGTCCTTGCCGGAGAAGGCGCCGCCGCCGTGCGGAGCAGCGCCGCCGTAGGTGTCAACGATGATCTTGCGGCCGGTCAGGCCGGCGTCGCCGTCAGGGCCCCCGATGACGAACTTGCCGGTCGGGTTGATGTACCACTTGCAATCGCTGGCGATCGGCAGGTCGCCGAGGGCTTCGCGGATGTAAGGCTCGACAACCGCGCGAACCTTGTTGGAGTCCCAGCTGTCGTCGAGGTGCTGGGTGGAGAGAACGATCGAGGTTACTTCGGCCGGCTTGCCGTCGACGTAGCGAACGGTCACCTGGCTCTTGGCATCCGGGCCGAGCTTGGCGACGTCGCCGTCGCCCTTCTTGCGGGCGACTGCCAGCAGCTGCAGGATCTTGTGCGAGTAGTAGATCGGCGCCGGCATCAGGTCCGGCGTCTCCTTGCAGGCGTAACCGAACATGATGCCCTGGTCGCCGGCACCTTCGTCGCCCTGCTGGTCGGCGGCGTTATCTACGCCCTGGGCGATGTCGGCCGACTGCGAGTGCAGCAGCACGTCGATCTTCGCCTTCTTCCAGTGGAAGCCGTCCTGCTCGTAGCCGATGTCCTTGATGGCGCGGCGGGCCGCTGCCTTGAACTTGGACGGGTTGATGACGTCGTTGCCGTCCTTGTCCTTCTTCATCAGGCTCGGCGGCAGGCGAACTTCACCGGCGATCACGACACGATTGGTGGTGGCGAGCGTCTCGCAGGCGATACGGACGCCCCACGGGTTTACGCCGGTCTTCGCGGCTTCGCGATAGACCAGATCCACGATCTCGTCGGAGATCCGGTCACACACCTTGTCCGGGTGACCTTCGGCTACTGACTCGCTGGTGAAGAGGTAATTGGCGCGCATCTCGGGATTCCCCTCAAAGAACAAAAGCTGCCTAGTTGGTATCGAGTCCGCTCACGAAAAACAAGCGCAGAAGGACATAAATATATCTTTATATCTGCGGCTAAGTGGCAAATTTTGCCCTAAAAACGCAGAAAACGGCCATTTAGGCCGTTTTCGTTTTAGTCGGTATTCTTACTGATGATTATTCGCTGTCGGCTTCGGCAGCCAGAGCCTTGACCAGTTCCACGACCTTGCGACGGACCTTCGGGTCGGTGATCTTGACGAAGGCGCGGTTGAGCTGAAGCCCCTCGGAGGACGACAGGAAGTCGACGACGTAGTTGGAGCTGGAAGCCTCGGCCATGCCCGTGAGCGCGCCGGAATGTTCGCCCGGTGCATCTTCGAAGAAGAAGGAAACCGGTACGTTGAGAATGCTGGAAATGTTTTGAAGACGGCTGGCACCGACGCGGTTGGTGCCCTTTTCGTATTTCTGGATCTGCTGGAAGGTGATGCCGAGACTTTCGCCCAGCTTTTCCTGGCTCATCCCAAGCATTGTGCGTCGAAGGCGAATCCGGCTGCCAACGTGGATGTCGATCGGGTTTGGCTTCTTCTTATTTTCAATCATGGTCCTGCCTAACAAAAATTTTCAACCTTGTTCAAACCGGCATGCCCAAACCCATCCCCAAAACGCCACGTTGCAAAGCCTTGATCTATCTCTTTGAAACATACGTTAAGAACGCCGATCGCAACCACTATGCAATTTTAGGGGTTTTCGGTCAATTCCGCTTGAAAACTAAACCGGAGCGCGAAACGGCTGCAATTACAAACAAGAGTATTTCGATCAACCAGAAGTACCTCTGGCGCGTATATGCAGGATTGCTCGTAAACCCCACTCCATCAATGGTTGCGTCGACGAAGCCCGTTTTATTAAGCCCAAGCCCGGCGATTATCTCGCCGCGGGCGTTTACGACGGCCGAAATGCCGCTATTGCCGTCGCGAATCAGCGGTAGCCCGGTCTCCACCGCGCGCACGCGCGCCTGCTGGAAGTGTTGGTAAGGCCCCGGTGTCGCACCAAACCAGGCATCGTTGGTGATGTTCAGGATGGCTGACGCCGAGGCGATGTCGCCGGTCATCTCGTCAGGGAAGATGATCTCGTAGCAGACCAGCGGGTAGAGCTTCATGCCCGAGGGCAGCGTCAGCAGTTGTCGCGTGGCGGCAGCGGAAAAGCCGCCGGGCATCTCGACGATGTTCTGAATGCCGAATTCGTTCAGCACGCTCTCGAACGGCATGTATTCGCCGAACGGCACGAGATGCACCTTGTCCGCGGCGGCGACGATCTGGCCGCGCCCGTCGATGACATAGATCGAATTGTAGTAGCGTGGCGCGTTGCCTGGCCCCATGTCCTCGGCCCGGACGGCGCCGGCAATCAGTACCTGATTGTCGTCGAGCGTATCGGCGATCCGGGTGAGAGCGTCCTGGTTGTCCGTCAGGATGAACGGGATCGCCGTCTCCGGCCAGACGATGATGTCGGGTTTCCTGCCGCCATCCTGCGGAGGCTCGGCGGAGAGCTTCAGGTGCTTTTCGAAGATGGCGGCACGATCGCCGTCGGTATCCATCTTGGCGGTCTGCTCGATCATCGGCTGGACGAGCCGGATAACCGGACCTGCCACGGTTGCCGCTGCCGGTTTTGGTGCGCCATAAAGCACATAGGCGCCGTAGCCGAGATGCGCCGCAAACAGCAGCGCGGCCAGCGAAACGCCGAACCTGGCGCCCTGTTTGGTGCCGAGAAGCGCCGGCGCGGCGAAAATGAAAACCGAAAGTGCGGTGATGCCCATGATGCCGATGATGTGCGCCGTTTGCATCATCAGCGGCACGGGCGTCATGCCATAGCCGATCGCGTTCCAGGGAAAGCCGGTAAACAGCACGCTTCGAGCCCATTCCAGCAGCCCAAAGCTCCCGGCAAGCGCTGCAATGCGTCCTACGCCATCGGACCAGAGGATGCGGGCAAGCGCGGTAGCAAGGCCGTAGAAGATCGCGAGCACGGCGGGCAGTCCGAAGATCGCGAGCGGAAGCGCCCAGGCAAAGGCGTCGGCGTCGATCATCAGGGCATGGCCGAGCCACCAGAGGCCGGCAACGAAGTAGCCGAAGCCGAACAGCCAGCCGGTGACGAAGGACGGCCAGAGCCGACCGATCAGGCTGCTGTGGGGAGAGGCGGCCGCACCGTCGATCAGCCACGCGAGCAACGTGAAGGAAACGAACATCGCGGCGAAGAAGCCGATCGGAGGAAGCGCCAATACCCCGAAAGCGCCGGCAAGGATCGCCAGCAGCACTCTCTTGAAACCCCAGGCCAGGATCACCCTGTCCGCAAGCCGCTCCATGCGCACTCCCACCAAGCCACGAATCAATTGTGTTCGCAGTCTTTCAAAAAAGCCGCCATTTGTCGTGGTAGGCGCTGATCAGTTTGTCGTGGGGGCTTCCGATTGCCGTTCGTCGCCGTGCTCCGGACCCGACGCGCCGTCCCCGTCGGTCTTGATACGGCGGCGGATCGCCTGGCGTTTGCGCGTGATGCGGACCCGCTTGATGCGGCGCGGATCGGCATCGAGAATGTGAAACTCGAAGCCGGGCAGGGCCTGAACCACCTCGCCACGCACCGGGATGCGCCCGAGTTCGGAGAAGATCAGGCCGCCCAGGGTGTCGACTTCATCCACCTGTTCGGTGATGTCGAAGTCGGGCCCGATCGCTTCGGCGATGTCTTCCAGCTCGACGCGCGCGTCGGCAACGAAGACGTCTTCCGAAATGCGCTTGAACATGACCTCTTCGTCGTCGTGTTCGTCGTCGATGTCGCCGATCACCATCTCGACGATATCCTCGTGCGAAGCGAGGCCGTCGGTGCCGCCATATTCATCGATGACAAGCGCCATCTGCGTACGGTTGACCTGCATGCGGCGCAGCAGATCCGACGCGAGCATCGACGGCGGAACGAACAGGATCTTGCGGATGATACCGGCTTCGGCGACCGTCTTCTGCAGATCGACGCGGGCAAGATCGAAATTCGGCTTGGCCACGCGAGGCGCCTTCTGCAGGTGCTCGGGCGACACTTCGACGATCGGCTCGACCGCCTTGATGGTTTTCGTGCCGCTGCGGCGCTTGTTGCGCGCCTGCTTGGCGACATAGGAAAGCAGATCGCGGATGTGGACCATGCCGCGCGGGTCGTCCAGCGTTTCGGCGTAGACAGGCATACGGGAGCGGCCGGATTCCTCGAACAGGATCATCAGCTCACCGATGGTGATGTTCTGATCCACGGCTTCGATGTCGGCGCGGGGAACCATGACATCGGCCACGCGAACCTCGCGGAAGCGCAGGATATTGTGCAGCATCGCCCGTTCGTCGGGCGAAAAGGCATCGTCGCCGGCTGCATCCGTCATCAGCGCGTCGGCCAGATCCTCGCGAAGACGCGAGCCTTGCTGCGGCCTCAGGATGCGTGCTGCGCGCGACCAGAAGGATTGGGATCGTCCGGACTGCCTGCTACTACTGCCACCCTCGTCGGAAGAGGAGGATTGGTCGGCGTCCTTGGCCTCAGGGGCCGGTCTCGTCGTAAAGTCGCTCATGGTTCCATTTTAAGGTCTTGACCCTCGTATGGGTCAGATAGGCCGAGTGCCGCCAAAATGCGAGTCTCCAGCCCCTCCATAATTTCGGCTTCCGCGTCATTATTATGATCGTAGCCGAAAAGATGCAAGAATCCGTGCACCATCAGGTGCGTCAGGTGGTCATCAAAGCTCTTCTCAAGCTCGGTCGCCTCGCGCTCCACCGTCTCTCTGGCGATGATGATGTCGCCGAGCATCGGGCCGGGGACCTTGCCGGGCTGGACCGGGAATGCCGGAAACGACAGCACGTTGGTCGGCTTGTCCTTGCCCCGCCATTCAGCATTGATGTCCTGGATCGACGCGTCGTCGGTAAAAACCAGTGAGACCTCGGGGATTATTTTCGGAAATGGCTGCTTCTCGGTCTCGCGCAGATAGGTCGCGGCTGTCTCCAATACACGGTCCGCCAATGCATGCAAGACGTCTTCGGAGGGCCACTGGCCCTCCTCGACGCTGATCTGGATATCAAGTTCCGCCATCAGTCCTGCCGGTTAACCTCTTCGGATTCCACTGCATAAGTGGAATCGTAGGCCCTGACAATGCGTCCGACGAGCGGGTGACGGACGACGTCCGTATCCTTAAAGCGGACGATCGAGATGCCCTCGACCCCGTTCAGAAGCTGCAGGGCTTCCACGAGGCCGGATTTGACGCCGCGCGGCAGGTCGATCTGGCTGGGGTCACCAGTCACGATCATGCGAGAGTTTTCGCCGAGACGCGTCAGGAACATCTTCATCTGCATCGACGTCGTGTTCTGCGCCTCGTCGAGGATGACGGCGGCGTTCGCAAGCGTACGACCGCGCATGAAGGCAAGCGGCGCGATTTCGATGACGCCGGCGGTGATCGCACGATCGACCTTGTCGGCCGGGATCATGTCGTAAAGCGCGTCATAGAGCGGGCGAAGGTACGGATCGACCTTTTCCTTCATGTCGCCGGGCAGGAAGCCCAGGCGTTCGCCGGCTTCGACAGCCGGACGCGACAGGATGATCTTCTCGACCACGCCGCGCTCCAGAAGCTGAGCCGCATGGGCCACGGCAAGATAGGTCTTGCCGGTACCGGCCGGACCACAGCCAAACACCAGCTCGGCGCGTTCGAGCGCCCTGAGGTAGGCGTCCTGCGTCGGCGTGCGGGCAATGATGGTCTTCTTGCGCGTCGAGACCTGGGCCATCGTCAACTTGGCCTTCTTTTCCATCGTCGGCAGGCTGAGCTGGTCGTCAGCGGCAACCGCCATGCGGATGGCACCCTCGACGTCGGATCGTTCCACGCTGCCGCCTTTCTGAAGCTTCTCATAGAGATAGTCGAGCGTTCGGCGCGCCTGATTGGTGGTGACGATGTCCCCGGAAATCACGACGGAGTTGCCGCGCGCTCGGGCGTCGATGTTCAGGCGCTCCTCGAGCAGCTTGAGGTTCTGGTCAAATTGGCCGAACAACTCGCTGGCGAACCTATTGTTCTCGAACGTCAGTATAAAGTGATTGGCGTCGCTCGCGATGCGTGGGTGGCGCGGTGAAGAAGAAACCAATTCTTGTCCGTTCAAGCGGTCGAGCTCCTTGGGTTTAGACCTCAGCCTCTGCTATCTCGGCAAACAGGCTGTTGGTTCCGGTTCCGGTGATTCGCACTCTAATAATGTCACCGATTTGCGATGTCTTTGCATCAACATTCACCGACTGAAGCCAGGGAGAACGGCCGATAAGTTGTTGAGACATACGACCGGGCTTTTCGAGCAACAGTTCGATGGTTTTCCCGACGCAGGATTCGGCAAATTCCTGCTGCTGCTTCAAAAGAAGCGCCTGCAGGCGTTCGAGCCGTTCTGCCTTGATCTCTTCCGGCACTTGGTCCTTCAGATCCGCACCGGGCGTACCCGGCCGCGTCGAGTATTTGAAGGAGAAGGCCTGCGCATAGCGGACTTTCTCCACGAGTTGCAGTGTATCCTCAAAATCCTGATCTGTCTCCCCCGGAAAGCCGACGATGAAGTCGCCCGAAAGCGCGATGTCAGGACGGGCAGCACGGATGCGCTCGATCAGCGTCAGATATTCGGCGGCGGTGTGCCGGCGGTTCATGGCCTTGAGGATGCGGTCGGAGCCCGCCTGCACGGGAAGGTGCAGGTAGGGCATCAGCGCGCGCAGATCACGGTGCGCTTCGATCAGCCGGTCATCCATGTCGCGCGGGTGGCTGGTCGTGTAGCGAAGGCGAGCGAGACCGGGAATTTCCGCCAGCCGGTAGAGCAGGTCGCCAAGCGTCCATTCCTGGCCGTTCGGCCCCACGCCATGCCAGGCATTGACGTTCTGGCCTAGCAAGGTGATTTCCCGCACGCCGCCTTCGACAAGCTTCTGCGCTTCCTCGACGATCTGACTGACCGGGCGCGACACTTCCGAACCGCGCGTATAGGGCACGACACAGAAGGTGCAGAACTTGTCGCATCCTTCCTGAACCGTCAGGAACGAGGTCACGCCGCGAGAGCGGATCTTCGTCTTTTCGGCGATGGGAAGGTGCTCGAACTTATCTTCCAGCGCATATTCCGTATCGACGATGCGCTGGCCTTCCTTGGCCCGACGCAGTGCTTCCGGCAGGCGGTGGTAGGTCTGCGGGCCGATGACGACATCCACGGCAGGCGCACGGCGCAGAATTTCTTCGCCCTCGGCCTGCGCCACGCAACCGGCCACGCCGATCATGAACTCGCGGCCTTCCTTGTTGCGCTCCTTCTTCATGTCGCGCAGGCGGCCAAGTGCCGAGTAGACCTTCTCGGCGGCCTTCTCGCGGATATGACAGGTATTCAGCAGCACGAGATCAGCCTCGGCCATGTCCTCGGTCGGCTCATAGCCGTCGCGGGCAAGCGCATCGCTCATCCGGGTCGAGTCATAGACGTTCATCTGACAGCCGTAGGTCTTGATGAAAACCTTGCGGCTGTTGCTGCCATCGCGGAGATTGGTCTCCGGGGCCGGGAGGAGGGCGCTGTCCTGGGTCATGGCGCGCTATTTAGTGGTTTTTGGCGCGCGAGAAAACGGAAATCTTGTCTCAGTCCAAATCGCGGCCGCGCAGTGCCGCACCGAGCATCGTGCGAATCCGCTGGGCGATCGTCGCGCTGACATCCTTGCGCTTGGTCTCGGGCCCGTAACGGACCGCCTCGCCGAAGCACACATCCACCTCGAAAGCACCGCATCTCAGCATGTCCTTGAGATGCGGAAACATCTCGACATCGCCGGGCCAGGACGTCAGAGGACGATGATAACGCCCCGTCGGCAGACCGTGTACGCCCGTATAAGCGATCGCGACGGGCTGCACGGTGACGACACCGGTGGGTGAAGCAGGTACGGCCATTGCAGCCGCGCCGAACAGGGATGACTTGACGTCGAGCAGCCGGTTACCGTCCGATGTGGTGCCTTCGGGAAACAGCACGACGATCTCGCCGTCCGCCATCCGGGCCGCGATCTCGCTGGCCTGGTTGCCCGTCTTGCGCTTCTCCTCTCGCACGACGAAGACGCTCTTCTGCAGCTTGGAAAGCGCGCCGAAGATCGGCCAGTCACGCACCTCGATCTTGGCGATGAAGGCGACATCGGCAATCGAAGACAGAACCATGATGTCCATCCATGAGGAATGGTTGGCGCACAGCATCAGTGGCCGGTGCGTTTCCATCTTGCCGTGGACGCGGACGCGGATGCCGAGGCAGAAGCAGACGATACGGTGCCAGACGCGCGGGAGCCAGCGCCGCATCCGCCAGTCGAAGCGCAACGCCAGAAGCTGCCAGGGCATCAGCACGATGCTGGCGATGACAATGACGATGGCGGCGAGGGCGACGCGCAGCCAGGCGATCAAGTCGAGAACTCCGCGGCTGCACCACTCATGGCCTCAGTGCTCGTCCTTCTTGAGCGGAATGCCATAGAGTTCCAGCCGGTGATCGACGAGTTGGAAGCCATGCTCGCGGGCGATCCGCTCCTGCAGTGCCTCGATCTCCGGCGAGCGGAATTCGATGACCACGCCGGTCTTCAGGTCGATCAGGTGGTCGTGGTGCTCTTCCGGCACGGTCTCGTAGCGGGAGCGACCGTCGCGGAAGTCATGGCGCGCAATGATGCCGGCGTCTTCGAAGAGCTTGACGGTGCGGTAGACGGTCGAGATCGAGATCTTGGCGTCGACCTTCACCGAGCGGCGGTAGAGTTCCTCGACGTCGGGGTGGTCTTCGGATTCCTCGAGAATGCGCGCAATGACGCGGCGCTGCTCGGTCATGCGCATGCCGCGTTCAGCACAAAGCTCCTCAAGGGTTTTGGCCACTTCAGTCATGTGCCGCCTTCCGATAGTCAACGTTGTGTAACGGAACTAGCGAAGAACGCGCTTCATGACAAGCGCGGTGGAAACCCCGCCATTCGCATCCTTGTAGTATCCACGACGCTCGCCGACCTTGTCGAAGCCGAGTTTGCGATAAAGGCCGAGTGCCGCCACGTTGCCGTCATCGACCTCGAGGAAGATGCTCTCGCCGCCGCGCAGCTTTGCTTCGCGCATCGCGGCCTGCATCAGTCGCCAGCCGAGCCCGGCGCGCGCTACCTTTGCCTGCACGGCGATCGTCAGGATTTCCGCCTCGCCAGCAACTTCGCGGGCAAGGACGAAGCCGGGAAGCGGCTTCTTCAGGAAGGCGTTGGTCTGGCGTGCGACGAAGCCGAAGACGGTGCTCTGGGTCAGCAGGCTATAGAACTCGCCATCTCCCCATGGCCGCGCAAAACGCTCCCCGTGAAGGGCTGCGACCGCGCGGCAGTCTTCAGCATCCATGGCGACGATTTCGAATTCCGGCTTCAGCGTCAGATAGGATTCCAGCATGGTCATACTCGCGCAATGGCGAACCCGGCCTGCGGCTTGGCGTCAGGTCCGCGCAGATAAAGAGGCTTCGGCTTTCCGGAAGAGGGGTCTGCGGCAGCGCCGAGGCGCGCCACGATGGAAATTGGAAAATGGTTGGCTTGCTCGCCGGCGTTAGGCCTCAGCAGCGGGGTCGCGGAGCCGGTGATCGCACCGTCGAAGTCCGCCGCGAATGCCTGTGCGTCCTCGGTCGTGACTGCGCGTGCCTCGTCGAGCGGGCGGCCGGCGGGATCGAAGGATTGAAGGTAGATCTCGTTGCGCTTGGCATCCATTGCAGCGAGCACGGCCTGGCCCGGCGACCGTTGCCGCTCAGCCTCCGCCATGACGGCGAGCGTCGTCACGCCAACCGCGGGGACGCCCAGCGACAGCGCGAAGCCGCGAGCAGCGGCGACGCCAACGCGAATGCCAGTAAAGGAGCCGGGACCGACAGTAACGGCGATGCGCTCGACGGCGGAAAGTGCGATGCCCGCCTGATCCAGCGCGCGGTCGACGATCCCCATCAGATGTTCTGCATGCCCCTTGCCGATCATGTCCGATGCCTCCCCCAGCACCGTATTCCTGCCGCTGTCATAGACAGCGGCAGCGCAATCCACACCTGCGGTGTCGAGCGCCAGTATGATCATGGCATCAATTTCCGAATAAAACGTTCCTGACTGTCCATACATCGCCACGCCACGCTTGCAAACGCTGCGTCATCGCGAATGTTGGTTCAGGTCGTCAGACGGCTTCGACTTCCTGCACCTCGGGAACGAAATGGCGCAGCAAATTCTGGACACCGTGCTTCAGCGTTGCCGTCGAGGACGGGCAACCCGCGCAGGAGCCCTTCATGTTGAGATAGACGGTGCCGTCCTTGAAGCCGCGGAAGGTGATGTCGCCACCATCCTGGGCAACGGCCGGACGCACGCGTGTCTCCAGCAGTTCCTTGATCGTCAGAACGATCGATTCATCGCCTTCGTCGAAGAATTCGCCATCGGCATCGGCAGCTTCGCCGAGAACGGAAGCCGCTCCCATGACCGGCTTGCCGGACATGAAATGCTCCATGATCGATCCGAGAATGGCGGGCTTGAGGTGCTGCCACTCCTGGTTTTCCTTGGAAACGCTGATGAAATCATAGCCGAAGTAGACGCCGGTCACGCCGGGAATGTCGAACAGGCGAGCCGCCAGTGGCGAAGCGTTGGCCTCGTCGGCATTGCGGAATTCGGCGGTGCCGTTTTCCATTACGACCCTGCCGGGCAGAAACTTCTGCGTGGCGGGATTCGGCGTGGCTTCGGTCTGAATGAACATCTTGCTCTCCGTGCGGCGGGCGCAAGGCTCCAGCCGTCTTTAGAATTCTTCAAAAGAGAAATAAGCCGTTTGGCGTTGCTATTCAAGAGACTGTCACTCAAGAAAACGCATCAAGCCAGTGCGTCAAGTTCCTCGTCGGTCAGTGTATCAGGAAGCACGGTGACGGGGATGGGAAAGGCTGCGCCGCGACCTGCCACGGACGACACGAGTGGTCCCGGGCCTTCCTTTGCCGAACTCGCCGCGAGCACCAGAATGGCGATGTCCCGATCTTCCTCGATCACCGCGTTGATCTGTTCGGCTGCACTTCCCTCGCGAATGACGACCTCGGGTTCGATGCCGATTGTCTCGCGCACCAATTGCGCCGATTTGGCGACGACCGCTTCGGCTTCCTCGCGCGCTTCGGCCCTCATGATCTCCTCGACACCCAGCCATTGCTGAAAGTCTCCGTCCGGAATGACGTAGACGAGCACGAGGCCGCCATTGGAGTTTTTTGCACGGCGGCCGGCGTAGTGGACAGCCCGCTGGCACTCGGGCGTGTCGTCGATGACCGCCATGAATTTGCGGCGATGGCCCTCAAGCCTGGAGAGTCGTTTTGATACCATGGAGCGGACTCTGACACCCGATCCCGAAAATTTGCAAGTCCTCGTTTTGCGCGGATCCGGTGGTCAGTTCACGCCGGCACGAGGCCGTAAAGCAGCATGATTTCCTTGACATGCTCGATATCAGGCTTGCCCTTGACGTTCATCGCCGCAGAGATTTCCTCGAAGTACCGACGGCCGATCAGTCCGGGAGTCATGGTGATGAGAGCGCGTGCGGTTTCTGCGTGAAGGTTCTCATGGGTGTGGACGACGCCGCGCGGGATGAACACCGTCTGCCCAGGGGCCACCTCGTGCTTTTTTCCGTCGACGGTGGTCGTCATCGTGCCGGCAATCCCGTAGATCACCTCGTCGACATCCCTGTGAAAATGCGCGGCCGGCACCCTGGATTGCGACGGCACGACGAATTCGAACATGACGACGCTTTCCGAACTCTGATCCTCGTCGATCAGGAACCGGACTTCCATCGCGCCGATTTGAATGAGGTTACGATCACGCATCGGAGCCTCCGCAGGGGTCCTATGAGACTACGCTGTCATACCCGGTTCGACAAGTCCGGGCGGCTTGGCCGCCCGGAACCTGGCTATTGGCGCTTGGCCTAGTAAAGGAAGCCGACGATGTCGCGGACTTCCTTCATCGTCACTTCCGCGCGTGCCCTTGCCCGCTCGCCACCGTTGCGAAGGATCGCGTCGATGTGGCTCGTGTCGGCCATCAGGCGGCGCATCTCGGCGGTGATCGGCGACAGCACGTTGACCGACAGGTCGATCAGGGCCGGCTTGAAGACCGAGAACTGCTGGCCGCCGAATTCCGAAAGCACCTCGGCCTTCGACTTGTCGGCGAGTGCCGCGTAGATGCCGACGAGGTTGTCGGCTTCCGGACGACCCTTGAGGCCGTCGATCTCGCTCGGCAAGCCATCCGGGTCGGTCTTGGCCTTGCGGATCTTCTTGGAGATCGCATCTTCGTCGTCCATCAGGTTGATGCGCGACAGATCGGACGGATCCGACTTCGACATCTTCTTGGTGCCGTCACGAAGCGACATGACGCGCGGTGCCGGACCGTCGATCAAGGGCTCGACCATCGGAAAATAGGCATGCACCGGCTCATCCCCGACGGTGATGTCGATCCCGTATCCGGCCTTGCGGATATGCTCGGCGTAGTCGAGGTTGAACTTCATGGCGATGTCGCGGGCCAGCTCGAGATGCTGCTTCTGGTCGTCACCAACGGGAACATGCGTTCCGCGATAGACGAGAATGTCTGCAGCCATCAGGCTCGGATAGGCATAGAGACCGAGCGAGGCCTGCTCGCGGTCCTTGCCGGCCTTGTCCTTGAACTGCGTCATGCGGTTCATCCAGCCGATGCGCGCGACGCAATTGAAGATCCAGGCGAGTTCCGCATGCTGCGGCACGGCCGACTGGTTGAAAACGATATGCTTTTCAGGGTCGATGCCGGAGGCGATAAAGGCGGCTGCGATCGATCGGATCTGGTTCGGCATGTCTTCGTGCACGAGTTGCGCGGTCAGCGCATGCATGTCGACGACGCAATAGATGCAGTCATTGCCGTCCTGCAGCGCCACGAACTTGCGGATCGCGCCGAGATAGTTGCCGAGATGGAGATTGCCGGTCGGCTGAACGCCCGAAAAGACCAGTTTCTTGAATTCGCTCATCATGTCCTCGATTAGGCTTGTGGAGGGCCTTTACTGCGCCACGCGTCTTTGACGCGTGAAGGACGCAGTAACACTTTTAGATCTGCGTGCAATCCCGATCGCAACACGCCGTTTTGCGGTCGGGATTGCGCGCGGCGGCCAACGGCCCATGTTGCTAACGCAGCGGCTTATGCACGGGCAAAGCCCGGCAATCAAGGGGGCTGGGCCTTCGCCGCGCCGAATGATTGCGGGCGGTGCTCGCAAGGCACGGTTGCGCGCTCACGCGGCCGGAATCGGTCCGTGGCTTGGGCATGGCATTCACTCGGACGGGGCGCTGGAAATTGCCGCGTTTGAGTAAAGAGGAATGGCGCTTTCCAGCGCCCCGTTCGGCGGTTTTTGTGCGCAACTCCGGCCCCTCTGCAGCCTTCGGGGGGGAAGCAGTGCTCCGCCCGAAAACCTTGTGTGCCACACAGGCACGTCCGAAGCGAAACTCGGGCTGCGTCGCCGCAGCACGCCGTCTCCGGAGGGAAGCCATTTTCTGCGAACCCCTGGTGAGGAAGCCTGCGTCTTCCCCCTTCACCCGGCGCCGGTCCCGTTTCGCCGCAACGCCTTGCGGGGTATCCGACAACAGAACGGAGGGATTGTAAGGCGTCTGTTTCGGCCGGGGAAAATCGCATTTAAATTTCTGTGAATTTTCTAATTCAATTTTTAGTGTTGAGCAATTTCTACCTCTTTTTAGGTATCTCTACTTTATCAATTGGCGGTAAAATGGGGCTAAATCTTGCATTGGTGGGTATGAAATTTCACAAAAAGGCCATTTTTGGGGAGAGCTTTTCCGGCCGCAAACTCGAGCGTGTGGCCGAGCCCACGCTCTAGCTGGGGAGGGAACCATGCATACTGCGTTTTCGATCGCGTTAGCCGGTCTTTTCAGCCTGTCCTGTTTCGACAGTGCGAGTGCCCAGAACGTGCGTAGAATTTCCTTGGGGCCTGCAGCGCCCACCGAGAAGGTTGCTTACACATTGCAGACCGTCAGTGTCCGGGCGAGTTGCTTTCCGCCGAAGCTGAAGGGGATCCTGGCCTATATCGCACTCAGGACCGGCCGGCGTCCGCTGGTGACGTCGGGCCTCAGGCATAGCGGTCGGTCGCATTCGCAGCATCGAAATTGTGCCGCGGCCGACATTCGCATTCCGGGGCTTTCTGATCGTGCGATAATCGCGATCGCGGAAGACGCCCCCGGCATCGGCGGCATCGGGCGTTACTGCAACGGGATCGTCCACGTCGACATAGGTCCAAGCCGCCGCTGGGTCTACTGTTAGGCCAAGGCGGTGGCTAGGTGTCCGTCTTGACCGCCGGCTTGCGGTTGAGATTGCGGCGGATCATGCCGAGGTTCGCGCCGCCGATCAGGAACGCCGTGGCGAAGTAGACGGTCATGGCAATCAGGATCAGCAGGCCGAGCGTGCTGATCTTCGTTGTCAGGCGAGCGTCCGAGGCAAGCCACGGCGCCCAACGGTGCTGAAGATACATAATCGCCGCGCCCATGACGGCAGCAGAAACGACGAGAAGCGCGGCGCGACGCGCCAGCGCCCACTCCCACGCGAGATGGCCGCGGCGCAGCAAGGTGGAGAATAGCAGCACGGTGCTGATCCAGCCGGCCGTTGCTTCCGCGACTGCGATGCCGGGAGCACCGAGGTGAGGAAAGAGCGTGAGCGCGGTGGCGCAGTTGACCCCAACGGCGACCGCCGAAAACCGCATTGGCGTCCTGGTGTCCTCGCGTGCGTAGAAGCCCGGCTGCAGGGCCTTGATCAATACAAAGGCGGGCAGGCCGATGCCGTAGATGGCAAGGATCGAGCCGACGATGGCGGTGTTTTCCTGGTGGAAGGCGCCGCGCTCGTAGAGCACGCGGATGATCTCGTCGGAGAGGATCCAGAGCGCGAAGGCGGCTGGGATCGTCAGGAACAGCACGAACTCGATCGAGCGGTTCTGCAGATTTCCGGCTTCGCGCAGATTGCCGGCCTTCAGGGCGCGCGCCAGTTCCGGCAGCAGCACCACGCCGACGGCGACGCCGACGACGCCGAGCGGCAGCTGGTAGATGCGGTCGGCATATTGCAGGGCCGCGATGGCGCCCTCCCGCGAGGAGGCGATTGCCTGGCCGATCATCTGGTTGATCTGGGTGATGCCGCCGGTGACGGCGGCCGGAATGGCGAGGATCAGCAGGCGTTTGACGTTCGGCGTGAAGCGCGGGAAGCGCAGGCCGATGCTCATGCCGGCATGAACCACGCCGAGATAGACGACGACAAGCTGCAGGATACCGGCCACCAGCACGCCCCAGGAGAGGTACCATGCGGTCTGCAGCGGTTCGGCACCGGTGTAGAGCGCATAAAACAGCGCCCCGATCATCACCACGTTGAGGAAGACAGGCGCGATCGCTGCGGCAAAGAAGTGATGCAGCGAGTTCAGCATCCCGCTCATCATCGCCGTCAGCGACATGCACATGAGATAGGGGAACATCACCGCCGCCATGCGCACGGTAATGTCGAACTTGTCGGGATCGTTGGTAAAGCCCGGCGCGATGATGAAGCGCACCAGGAGCGGCATCGCCAGCTCCATCACGATGGTGATGAGCAGCAGCACCGAGAAGAGAACGCCGAACACTTCCTCCGAGAAGCGCTTTGCCCCGTCGGTCCCGTTCGCCTCGATTTCCTTGGCAAACAGCGGCACGAAGGCGGCGTTGAACGCGCCTTCCGCAAACAGCCGTCGGAACAGGTTGGGGAAGCGGAAGGCCGCATAGAAGACGTCGGCCATCGGCCCGGTGCCGAGTGCGGCCGCCATCAGCGTTTCACGGGCAAAACCGAAGATGCGGCTGCCCAGAGTGGCGCCGCCGACGGTGGCGAATTTCTTGACGAGGCTCATGCGTATAGGCTCATGCGGTGGAATCCGCTTTCTTGTCAGTCGGCACGGCGCTGCGGGCGGTGCTCGCCGGCGCGATGATACCGGACGGCATGCGTTCGCGAAGCTCGTCCTGTTCCTCGGCGATGACGGCCCTCAGGCGCGCGGTGATGTTCGATCGCTTGCTGTCGCCGGAGATCTTCTGGCCGACGAGATCGGTGACGTAGAAGGTGTCGATCACCTTCTCGCCGAAGGTGGTGATGCGGGCCGACTGGATGTCGAGCGACAGGTCGGAGAGAACAGCCGTGACCTCGGACAGCAGCCCGGTGCGGTCGAGGCACTCGACCTCGATGACCGTGAACTTGTTCGACAGGCTGTTGGAGATGGTGACCGACGGCGGGATGACGAAGGCCTTGCTCTTCTTGCGGTTCTTGGTGCGCGTGGCAATCACTTCCGGCAGCCGCTTGCGGCCCGAGAGCACGTCCTCGATCATCCGACCGATGGTGCCGGCTCGGCGCAGCTCGTCGGCATCGTCCTTGAATTCGCGGCTGACATGGATCGTGTCGAGCGCGCGCCCGTCCGATGTCGTGAAGATCTGCGCGTCGACGATGTTGGCGCCCGCAGCGGCACATGCGCCGGCGATGACCGCGAGCAGGCGCGGATGGTCGGGCGACAGCACGGTAATCTCGGTGATAGCATGGAAGCTGTCGGTGCGCACCATGGTCGCCAGCGCCTGGCCGGCCTTGTCCGCCTGGCGGATGAAGCCGGCGTGGCGCACCTGGTCTTCCAGCGGCACGGACAGCAGGTAGGGCTGGTAGTGCAGCTTGCTGTAGGTCTTGCGGTCCTTCTGGCTCCAGTCCGCCAGCGCGTTGAACAGCGCCTCGGCGGCGAAGTTGGCGCGCTCCTTGCGGGACACTTCCGAGAAACCGCCGGCGAGCAGCAGCTCGGTTTCATAGTAGAGCGTCCGCAGCAGCTGGCCCTTCCAGCCGTTCCAGACGCCCGGACCGACGGCACGAATATCGGCGATCGTCAGGATCAGCAGCATCTTCAGCCGCTCGAGCGACTGCACGCGGTCGGCAAAGTCGGTGATGGTCTTGCGGTCGGTCAGGTCGCGGGTCTGCGCCACCATCGACATCGTCAGATGTTCCTCGATCAGCCAGACGACGGTCTCCGTCTGCTTCTGCGACAGGCCGAAGCGGGCGCAGAGCTTGCGGGCGACGCGCGCGCCGGCGATCGAATGGTCTTCCTGGCGGCCCTTGGCGACGTCGTGCAGCAGCACGGCGACGTAAAGCGCCTCGCGATCCTCGATGCCGGGCATCAACTTGTTGGCAAGCGGGTGCAGGTCGTCGGCCTTGCCCTTGTCGATCTCCGACAGCACGTCGACCGAGCGGATCAGATGCTCGTCCACGGTATAGTGGTGGTACATGTTGAACTGCATCATCGCGACGATCTTGCCGAACTCCGGAATGAAGCGGCCGAGCACGCCGGCTTCGTTCATGCGGCGCAGGATCAGCGCGGGGTCGCGCTTGGAGGTGAGGATCGAAATGAAGAGGCGGTTCGCCTCGTCGCTTTCACGCAGGGCATTGTCGATCAGGCTGAGCGAGCGCGTCACGCGCTTCAGGGCATCAGGGTGGAATTCCAGGCCGTGGATATCGGCGACGTGGAAGAGCCGGATGATGTTGACGGGATCGCGCTTGAAGACGTCAGGGCTCGCGAGTGCAATGCGGCCGCGATCTTCCATGAAGTCTGTGCTGCCGGGAATCTTGCGGCTGCGGTGGGCGAAGCGGCTGATCACGCCGGACAATCCGGGTGTCGACTTGGCCTGTTGGTCCTCGAGCGCGGCGCAGAGAATCCGGGTAAGGTCGCCGACGTCCTTGGCCACCAGGAAGTAGTGCTTCATGAAGCGTTCGACCGCCGACAGGCCCGGCCGCGAGTGATAGCCGAGCGCCTCGGCGATTTCCCGCTGGATGTCGAAGGAGAGCCGCTCTTCCGCCTTGCCGGTCAGGAAATGCATGTGGCAGCGCACCGCCCAGAGAAAATCGTCGGCCTTCTCGAAAAGCCGGTATTCGTGCTTGGACAGGACGCCCAGCGCCACCAGTTCGGCGGCGTCGCGCACATGGTAGTAATATTTCGAGATCCAGAAGAGCGTGTGCAGGTCGCGCAGGCCGCCCTTGCCTTCCTTGACATTCGGCTCGACCAGATAGCGCGTGTCGCCGGCCTTGCGGTGCCGCTCGTCGCGCTCGGCGAGCTTGGCGGCAATGAACTCCGGCCCGGTCCCGGTGACGATTTCCTTGTCGAAGCGCGTCTCGAGGTCGGTCGCCAGCGATGTCAGGCCGCAGATGTAGCGCATCTCGAGGATCGCCGTGCGGATCGTCATGTCGGAGCGCGACAGCGTGATGCATTCGTCAATCGTGCGCGTGGCGTGGCCGACCTTGAAGCCCATGTCCCAGAGGACATAGAGCATGAATTCCACGGCCTTGTGCGTCTCCTCCGCCGGCTTGGGCAGGAAGAGGAAGAGCAGGTCGATGTCGGAGCCCGGAGCGAGCGTGTCTCGGCCGTAGCCGCCGACCGCGGTAACCGCGAACTTGTCGCGCTGCGCCGGAAACACGTGGCTCGTGACGAACCGGTAGAGAACTGTGATGAGCTGGTCCTGCAGCCAGGAAATGCGCCGCGCGCACCGCAACCCGCTGCCGTCGGCAGACAGAAGCTCGCGCGCTTTCTCGCGGCCTTCGTTGCTGGCCTTCTTCATGATGGCCAACAGGTCGGCGCGCATGACATCCGGCCGCGTCTTGTTGGCTTCGGCAACGGCGTCGCACATCTGCTGGAGATAGGCCGTATCGAGAATGGCTGAAAAGTCGGTGTCGTTCGTCGGCGCCATGCGCGGGGCGGCTTCCTGTTCACGCGGCGCCACGTCGTCGGAGTGCGCCTCTCGTTTCGTCTGCATGCGCTATAGCCTCTTTGCCGGTCGATTGACACGGCTTCATACTGCAAGAACCTTTAATTTTGGCGAAAAGGTGTTGCTGCAGCAAAAGGCGGTTCGAAAGGCTGCGTCCTCAGGCGCCGATCTGCGCGTTCACCGTATAGAGAACCTGCCGCGTTTCGCTGGCGATTTCGTCGAGCATTGCCTTATCGCATTCGCGGTAGCCGGCCTTGGCGATGGCAAGCGTCAGGTCGGAGATGATCGAGCAGCAGCGGGTGATCTGCAGCAGGCCGAAGGGCGAGGCCCAGCCGCGCGGGTTGCCGCGTTCGTCTGCAAGTCGCAGGGCCTCGATCGCCGTGAAAATATTGGCGAGCCTTTGCGTTTCGCGAAGCAGTCGCTCCATGAACATCGTTGGCCTCCTACTTGACCTGCTTTTTCAAACTGTAGAGCGCGTTCAGCGCTTCGCGAGGTGTCATGTCGTCGAGGCTCATGCCCTTCAGCGCCTCCTCGACTTTCGACGGGCCGCGGTTGCCGTCTTCGCGACGCACCGCCACCTGGAACAGCGGCAGGTCGTCGATCAGCTGGCTCGCCGGATTCTTGCGGTCGGCGTCTTCCAGCCGTGTGAGTACGTCGCGGGCGCGGGCCACGACGGACGCCGGCAACCCAGCAAGCCGCGCGACCTGGATACCATAGGATCGATCCGCCGCTCCCGGCCCGACCTCGTGCAGGAAGATGACGTCGCCGTCCCACTCCTTGACGCGCATCGTGGCGTTGGACAGCCGTGCGAGCTTTTCCGACAGGACCGTCAACTCGTGGAAGTGCGTGGCAAACAGGCCGCGGCAGCGGTTCGCCTCATGAAGATGCTCGACTGCGGCCCAGGCAATGGAAAGGCCGTCGAACGTTGCCGTCCCGCGGCCGATCTCGTCGAGGATGACAAGCGAGCGTTCGGTCGCCTGGTTGAGGATCGCCGCGGTTTCGACCATCTCGACCATGAAGGTCGAACGCCCGCGCGCCAGATCGTCGGACGCGCCGACGCGCGAGAACAGCCGGTCGACGATGCCGATATGCGCGCTCGTCGCCGGAACGAAGGCGCCCATCTGTGCCATGATCGCGATCAGCGCGTTCTGGCGCAGGAATGTCGATTTACCGCCCATGTTCGGGCCGGTCAGCAGCCAGATGGCGCCGTCCTTGTCGTCAGCGACCGGTGAAAGATCGCAGTTGTTGGCAACGAAGGGTCCGGAAGACTGCCGCCTGAGGGCCTGTTCGACGACAGGGTGGCGGCCGCCCTCGATCGCAAACATCTTCGATCCATCGACCTGCGGCCGGCAATAGGCCTGCTCGTCGGCCAGCAGCGCAAGGCCGGCCGCGACGTCGATAACGGCAAGCGCGCGTGCGCCGGCCTTGATCGCTTCGGCTTCCGCAACCACCGCGGCCGTCACCCGGTCGAACGCCTCCAGTTCGATCTGCAGCGCCCGGTCGGCCGCATTGGCGATCCGGCTCTCGAGATCGGCGAGTTCGGTGGTGGTGAAGCGCATCGCGTTCGCCATGGTCTGGCGGTGAATGAAACGCGCCTTCGCCTCCGCTGTATCCGTCATCGGGCCCGCATTGCCGGCGGTCACCTCGATGAAGTAGCCGAGCACATTGTTGTGCTTGATCTTCAGCGACTTGATGCCGGTTTCTTCGGCATACTGCAGCTGCAAGCCGGCGATCACGCGGCGCGACTGGTCGCGCAGCGCCCTCACGTCGTCGAGTTCCGCGTTGGCGCCATCGCGCAGAAAGCCGCCGTCACGCTTCAGCAGCGGCAGTTCGTCGCCCAGCGTTTCCGACAACAGTCGGGCGAGGTCGCAGGGCAGGGCGCAAAGCCCCGACAGCGCCTGAACCAGTTCTTCCGGCAGCAGAGCGTTTCTCAGAAGGCCAGCAAGATCGGCCGCGGCATTCAGGCCTTGGCGGATCGCCGCTAGATCGCGCGGGCCGCCGCGGTCCAGCGCAAGTCGCGACAGCGCGCGGGGCATGTCGGGCACATGTTTCAGGTGATCGCGCAGATCGCCGCACAGCGAAGGCTCTTCGATCAGGAACCCGATCGAATCCAGCCTCTCGTTGATGCTGACGGGATCCGTCAGCGGCGACATCAGCCGTTCGGCAAGCAACCGCGCGCCGCCGCCTGTCACGGTCCTGTCGATGGCCTTGAGCAGCGAACCGTTGCGATCGCCCGACAGCGTCCTTGCAAGTTCGAGGTTGGCGCGTGTCGCGGGATCGATAAACAGCGTCGAGGCGGCGCTCTCGCGCTCCGGCTTGCCAAGCGGTGGGCGTTCGGCGATCTGCGTCTTCTCGACATAGGCGACGGCCGCTGCCGCTGCCGCAAGCTCGGCGCGCGAGAAGGTGCCGAAGCCGTCCAGTGTCGATACGCCGAAGTAGCGCGTGATACGCCCCTCCGCCGTTGCGCTGTCGAACAGCACCGAGGGCTGAGGAACAGCCGTGCGTCCCAGCACGTCGAAAACCGGCTTCAGCTCGGGATCGTGAAACATCGTGTCCGGCAGGATCAGTTCGCGTGGGTCAATACGCAGGATATCGGCAAGCAGCCGCGACGCTTCCGTTTCGGCCAACCGGAAGACGCCGGTCGAAATATCGATCCAGGCCAGCGCCAGCAACGGCTCGGAGGCGCCGCGAATCCGGGTAAGTGCCATCAGGTAGTTCGATTCCGATGGCGAAAGCAGCTTCTCTTCGGTGATCGTACCTGGCGTAACCAGCCGGACGACGTCGCGCTTCACGACGGATTTCGAACCGCGCTTCTTGGCCTCCGCCGGGTCCTCGACCTGCTCGCAGACCGCAACGCGAAAGCCGAGAGAAATCAGCTTCTGCAGGTAGTCGTCGGCCGCATGGACCGGTACGCCGCACATTGGAATGTCCTGGCCCATGTGCTGGCCGCGCTTCGTCAAGGTGATGCCGAGCGCGCGCGATGCGTCCAGCGCGTCCTCGAAGAACAGCTCGTAGAAATCGCCCATGCGGTAAAACAGCAGCGAGCCCGGGTTGTTAGCCTTGATCTCGATGAATTGTTCCATCATCGGCGTGGCCGATGCACGGCTTTCCTCGGTAGCAAGCGCGGCAGCCGAAAAAGCTTCGTTTCTGGCGTTCATACGTTCGTTCACGGAGTGCGATTTTTCCAAAAAAAACAGGTGCCAACCCTAGCCGCCCGCCGCTATAGATGACAACCGGGATTGAGGAAGAGCAAAGCGTCACCCACAAGACGTTGGAGGAATAATGCCCGATACCGAGAAGAAGCCACGTTCCGTGACGTCGGTCACCGACAATGAAGCGCTTGAGTTTCACGCGATGGGCCGCCCCGGCAAGCTGGAGATCTCTCCCACCAAGCCGATGGCGACGCAACGCGACCTGTCGCTTGCCTATTCTCCTGGTGTTGCCGTGCCGGTCAAGGCGATCGCGGCGGATCCGGCCACGGCCTACGACTACACGACGCGCGGCAACATGGTGGCCGTGATCTCGAACGGCACCGCAATCCTTGGTCTTGGCAATCTCGGCGCGCTGGCGTCGAAGCCGGTCATGGAAGGCAAGTCGGTGCTGTTCAAGCGCTTTGCCGACGTCGACTCCATCGATCTCGAGGTCGATACAGAGAATGTCGACGAGTTCATCAATTGCGTGCGCTTCCTCGGCCCGTCCTTCGGTGGCATCAACCTGGAAGACATCAAGGCGCCGGACTGTTTCATCATCGAGCAGCGCCTTCGCGAGCTGATGGATATCCCTGTTTTCCACGATGACCAGCACGGCACGGCAATCATCGCCGCCGCCGGCCTGATCAACGCGCTGGAACTCACGGGCCGCGATCTGAAGACGACGAAGCTGGTCTGCAACGGCGCCGGTGCTGCGGCAATCGCCTGCGTCGAGCTGATCAAGGCCATGGGCTTTGCGCCTGAAAACATCACCCTCTGCGACACAAAGGGCGTGATCTATCAGGGCCGCACCGAGGGCATGAACCAGTGGAAATCCGCGCATGCGGTCAAGACTAAGGCGCGCACGCTAGAAGAGGCCATCAAGGGCGCTGACGTCGTTTTCGGCCTGTCCCAGAAGGGCGCCGTCTCCGAGAAGATGATCCGCTCGATGGCCGACCGGCCTGTGATCTTCGCAATGGCCAATCCCGATCCTGAGATCACGCCGGAAGAGGTTGCCCGCATTCGTGACGACGCTATCATGGCGACCGGCCGGTCCGACTACCCGAACCAGGTCAACAACGTTCTCGGCTTCCCCTACATTTTCCGCGGCGCGCTCGACGTTCGGGCAACCACCATCAACGACGACATGAAGATCGCAGCCGTCAACGCTCTGGCGAAGCTGGCGCGCGAAGACGTGCCGGATGACGTGGCTGCCGCCTACCAGGGCAATCGGCCGCGCTTTGGCTCTCAGTACATCATTCCCGTGCCGTTCGATCCGCGCCTGATCTCGGCCATCCCGGTCGCCGTCGCGCAGGCTGCCATCGATAGCGGCGTCGCCCGCAAGCCGATCACCGACATGGCGGGCTATGCCCGCGAACTCTCGGCTCGCCGCGACCCGATCGCCTCGACGCTGGCAAGCCTCTATGAGCGCGTTCGCCGCCGTCCGAAGCGCGTCGTCTTCGCCGAAGCCGAGGAAGAGCAGGTCATGCGCGCGGCGATGTCCTATGCGAACCAGGAGCTGGGCACGGCGATCCTGCTCGGACGCGAGGACCTGATCCATCAGACCGCAGAGCGCGCCGGCGTCGACCTCAACCGTCCCGGCATCGAGATCGTCAACGCCCGCATTTCCACGCGGGTCGAAGCCTATATCGACTATCTCTACGCGCGCCTTCAGCGCAAAGGCTATCTGCACCGTGACGCGCAGCGCCTGATCCATAACGATCGCAACCACTTCGCGGCCTGCATGGTCGCGCTCGGCGACGCGGACGGCATGGTGACCGGCATTACCCGCAATTACTCGACGGCGCTCGAGGACGTGCGCCGTTGCATCGACATGAAGCCGGGTCACCGCGTGATCGGCGTTTCGATCGCGCTATGCCGCGGCCGCACAGTCTTCGTCGCCGATACCGCCGTCCACGACATGCCATCGGCTGAGGAACTGGCCGATATCGCGGTCGAGGCCGCAGGCTTCGCACGCCGCATGGGCTACCAGCCGCGCGTCGCCATGCTTGCCTATTCCACCTTCGGACATCCGTCGGGCGAGCGCTCCGAGCGCGTGCGCGAGGCGGTGAAGATCCTCGACAGCCGCCGCGTCGACTTCGAGTACGACGGCGAGATGGCTGCCGATGTGGCGCTGAACCGCAAGGCGATGGAACAGTATCCGTTCTGCCGTCTCTCCGGCCCGGCCAATGTTCTGGTCATGCCGGCGTTCCACTCGGCCTCGATCTCGACGAAGATGCTGCAGGAACTCGGCGGCTCGACGGTCATCGGCCCGATCCTTGTCGGTCTCGACAAGGCCGTGCAGATCACCTCGATGGGCGCGAAGGACTCCGACATCGTCAACATGGCGGCAATCGCCGCCTATACGGCGGGTAGCTAACAAGACAAAGCCCGCTTTGCGAGGGCAAAGCGGGCTTCCTCTTCAGGCAAAAGCGGCGATTTAGCTCGCGAACCGTCCGGCGTCGGCGCCGTAGTAGTTCAGATAGCGGTCCGAAATGCTGGCGATCGGCAGAACGATCAGCACATCCGTCGTATTGAAGGCATGATCGACGACGGCGGTGGAGCCGACCATCGCGCCGAGACGCATGTAGCCTTTGATCAGCGGCGGCAGCGCCATCAGCGCCCGCTTCGGGTTCACAGCCTCGCTCGGCATCAGATCCATGTCACGGGCGAGATGCGGAAGCGCACCCACGGCCCATTCGTCCTTGGCCGAGACATTGTGATGCAGGAAGGAAAGCGCCAGCGCGTGGCTTTCGGGGTGCACGCCGGGGAAGGACGCGCAGCCGAACATGGCGCTCATGCCGTGTTTCAGCGCATAGGCCCAGTTGCCCTGCCAGAGAAGTTCGACAATCCGCTTCGTGCGATAATCGGGCAGAACGCAGGAGCGGCCAAGCTCCATGAAGCGCTTATCCGGATGGCGCGCGATCAGGTCATCGACGGCAAACTCCGAAGCCGAGTAAAAGCCGCCGTTGGCCATCGCGACCTCCTGTCGCAGGAGGCGGTAGGTGCCGACGATCTGGTCCTCGCTGTCGCCCTCGATCGAGCGGTCGAGCACCAGCAGATGGTCGCAAAAGGCGTCATAACGGTCGAAATCACGCTTGCGGCGCATCGCCTCGGCCGGCAATTGCGCCTGCATTTCCTCGACGAAGACGCGATAGCGGACAGCCTGCGCGGCATCCACTTCGCCGGGCGTACGGGCGAGTCTCGTCTCGAGATTCCCGATGCGGCCGAACACGTCATTTTCTTTCGGAGCAGCTGTTCCAGAAGGGGGCAAAGTCTCCGAGACGCTGTCACGGTTGCGGATGTCTACTGACATGGCGATTCTTTCGTTGCCGGCTTTGGAAGGCCATAAAACACTTATATGCGACAGGAAAGTGACATTTTAAACCCCCTCTAACGCGTGACCCGGGAGGTGTTGCAAGGCGGTTATAGCGCTTCAGATCGGCGTGCAGAGAGTGCGGCCACGGCCTGAACTTCTGTCAGCAGCCGTATCGGATCAATGGGCTTTAGCATGACGCGGTTTGCGCCGTTCAGCAAGACTTGTCTGCGGGATTCGTCGCGCTTGTCGGCTGTCAGAACGATGATTGGCACCGAGGGAACGTCGAGCCGGCGCTCATGCCCACGTAGCCGGCCAATCATCTCGATTCCGTCGCCACCGGGCATGGAAAGATCGCTGATGACGATGTCCGGACGCACGCTCCGCTCGCCGAGCGCCCGGTCGAGAAGAGCCTCGAAATCCTCGACATGGTGAACCGTATGTCCCGCCTTCTCAAGCATGGCGCGGATCAGCATGGCATTGATCGGATCGTCTTCGGCGAGCAGGATATTGAGGCCGTGCTGATTGCCCTGTTCGGGGATCGCCGCGCTGAAGCCGGGCTGGTTGTCGTTCAACGCGTCGCGCTTTTCCATGCCGCGAATACGGCCGCGCAGCACGTCGATCAGCGACTGCTCCCGCAGCGGCCGGATGAGCCAGGCATCGAAGAGGTCGAGGGAGTGCGAGCTGCGCTCTTCCGGATTGACGAGGAAGATCTTGCGCAGGCCAAGCGCCGCGATCTCCGTTCGATCGGCAAGATGCGCAGCGAATTCGGCGGACATGCGATGATCGACGATGATGTCAGTCGGCCGGCGGCCTCCCTTGGCCATTTCCAGCAGCAGCTCACGCGCGGCCATGCCGTCGCTGACGAGATGGCAATCGCCGCCGAGCGTACCGATGGTTTCGGCGGTCGCCATGCGGGCCGCGCCTGCCGGCGCCAACAGCACGACGACGTTTCCCGCAAGCACCGCGTCCCGCCGGCCGCGCGCTTCCTCGGGAAGATCGACGCGAAAGCGGATGCTGAACTCGCTGCCTGTGCCGCGTTCACTCGCGACAGTCAACGAACCGCCGAATTCGCGCATGATGCGGGCGGAGATCGCCAGTCCGAGGCCGGTGCCGTTGCTCTTGTCGACGATGCTGCCGGCCTGCTCGAATTCGCCGAAGATGCGTGCCTGCTCCTCGTCCGTCATGCCCGGTCCGGTATCCGTGACGCTGATGTGCAGATCGTCATCCTGCAGCGAAACGCGAACGAACACGCCGCCCACCTGCGTGAACTTGACGGCATTGCCGATCACGTTGAAGAGAACCTGCCGCAAGCGCGCAGGGTCGAAGTTCATCAGCTCCGGCACGTCGGATGATACGGTCGCGCCGATCTCGATGCCCTTCTCGTGGGCGCGGTGCGCCAGCATTTCAACGACGCTTTCGAGCAGCGTTCGCAGCGATTCCAGGCGTGGCCTGAGCTGGAAACGGCCGACCTCGATCGTCGAGAAGTCGAGCAGGTCCTCCACCAGCTGGGTGAGCGCGTGGCCGGACTGGCGGATGCCCGTCAGATAGTTCTGCTGCTCCTGCGTCAGCCGGCTTTCGGTGAACAGGTGCGTCATGCCAAGGATGCCGGAAAGCGGCGTGCGCAGCTCGTGGCTGACAGTGGCAAGCAGCCGCGACTTGGCAGCGCTGTTGTATTCCGCCTTCTGGCGTGCCTCCTCGCGGGCGTATGCCAGCAGGCGCTCGTCCGTGACGTCGCGTGCGATGCTCTGCAGCAGCATGCGGCCGTCCGCCGGATCGCGCACGATGATATCGCTCCAGAAAAAGATCCGCTGCCCCTCCGGCGTCGAGACCTCGACGTCGTAGCGGTGCGGCTCCGCGCCGGGACGAAAGGCGATACCCATCTCCTCGCAGGTCAGGCCCTCCGGATTGAGGCGTCCCGTCAACCGGCGGAAGGTGGTGTTGGCCGTTATGATACGGCGATCCATGCCACGGGTGACGGCAATATCGCCGAGCGCATCGTGGATGTCGGCCAGCAGCTGCGTTCCGCCTTGCCCGGTCGGGCCGTGCCTTTTTGCGGCGCGGCGCCTGGCACTCCCCCGGACAGAGAGGACCGCAAGCCCGACGACAAGCAGGAGAGCCGTGACGGCAATTCCGATTGAAAGAAGAAACACGCCGCCCAGCTTGGCAAGCGCCAGGAGCAGAAGGCCGACAATGAGACCGACGCCGCCGAGCCAGAACGAAAGCAGCTTGCGTGATGCGATCCCTGACCGCGCCGGTCGCGCCGGCCTTGTGTTTTTGAAGGTAAAGTCGTCCGCAGCCTGCTCATCGCCGTGATGAGCAGCTTGCCCGCCGAATGCGGCGGCCAGCTTTTCGTGCAATCGACCCAGACCAACCATGGCATTCGACTAGCATGACGCCCGTTCCGAATGCCTTCAGCAAACAGATAAAATTTTAGGCGTTTGTGCTTTTAGGTTGCATCAGCTCGTCTAATATCACGCATCCCGCGCCGATCGTGATAAAACTGTCGGCTAGGTTGAAGACTGCAAACGACCATGTCTCTGTATGGAACAGGATGTAGTCGATCACGTGGCCATAGAGAAAGCGGTCGATCAGGTTGCCGAGCGCGCCCGCGATGATGAAGGCATAGCCGAGATGCGCGAAGGTGCGTTGCTTGCCGGTGCGGCGCCAGAGCCAGATGACAAAGGCGACGATGACCAGTCGCATGCCGACGATGAACCAGCCGTCCATCCCCGACAACATCGAGAAGGCGACGCCGAGATTATAGGTCCGATAGAGCGCCAGCATCGGGATCACAGGCACCACTTCCTGCAAGGGCAGCGTATGGTCGACGACGATCTTGACGATCTGGTCGAGCACAACGGCGATGACGATGAAGATCAGGATCGGCAGGGGGCGCGAAAAGAGCGTTGGGCGGTCTAGCGTCTGCTCGGTCATTTGGCCTCGTCGAGTGAGAGGAGATGGCGCCGGGCCTCGAACATCATCACGGCGCTGGCGACGGCGAGATTAAGCGAGTCGGCGCGCCCCTGCTGTGGAATTCGCGCAAGCACATCGGCTTCCTTTGCGAGATGGTCGGGCAGGCCGGATTGCTCGTTGCCCATGAGGATCACGACGGGCTTCTTCTTGTAGTCGATCGTCCGGTAGTCCACCGAGCCGGCGAGATGGGTTGCCACCACCGAAACGCCGGCGTGCTTCTTCCAGGCGATGAACTCTTCCGGCGTCGCGCGCGCGACCGGAACGGCAAACACCGAACCCATCGTGGCGCGCACCGTCTCCAGCGAAAACGGGTCGGTGGTTTCGCCGACGAGGATGACGCCGGAAGCGCCAGCCGCATCCGCCGTGCGAATGATGGTGCCGAGATTGCCCGGGTCGCGGACGCGGTCGAGCGCGATCCAGGTTTCACCCTGCTTCGGATGAATGTCGCGCAGCGGCTTCCAGCGGGTCTCGAAGATGCCGACCACCATCTGCGGATTGTCGCGACGAGTGACCGAGGAAAGCACCTTCTCGCTGACCTCGAGCACCAGTCCGCCCGATGCAATGGTCTTCGCCGCCATCTGCTCGACCAGAGGCTTGCCCTTGGCTGCCTTGGCATAGACCAGCGTGCGTATCGTCCAGCCGAGCTCGATGGCATCGATCACCAGCTTCAGGCCCTCGGCCATGAAGGCGCCGCTCTGCTCGCGGGTCTTCTTGTCGCTGAGCGCCTTGATATCCTTGATGATCGGATTGGCGAGCGAAGTCACTTCCTTCACCTGCCCGACCCTGTGCGGGCCGGAGCCCCTGTGTTCGTGGCTCATTTCGGCACCCAGCGGGAGAAGAGGGAGGTAGAGAGCGCGCGGCCCGGCGTCTTGCCGTCCAGCCCGGCCTCACGGATCACCAACTCCCCGGACTCGACCACGCCACCGGCGCCGCGCATCGTCTCGCGCATCAGTTCGTGGATCGAATAGAAGCTGGCGCGGATCGAATAGGCGGTCAGCACGAGGCCGACGGCTTTCGGTGACAGGATCTCGCGGCAGACGTCGAGCATCAAGGGCAGGTGGTCGAACAGATGCCAGACCTCGCCGTTCGGCCCGCGACCGAACTTCGGCGGGTCGGTGAGAATGATGTCGTAGGTATTGCCGCGCCGTTCCTCGCGCAGGATGAACTTCATGGCGTCTTCGCAGATCCAGCGAATCGGCGCCTTGTCCAGCCGGCTCAGCGCCTGGTTCTCGCGCGCCCAGCCGATTGCCTTCTTGGAGGCGTCGACGTGGGTCACCTCAGCGCCGGCGGCTGCCGCCACCAGTGAGGCAACGCCGGTGTAGCCGAAGAGGTTCAGCACCTTCAGCGGACGCCCGGCGGCCTCGACCTGCTGTTTCATCCAGGTCCAGTGGACGATCTGCTCGGGAAACACGCCGACGTGGCGGAAGGAGGTGAAACGGCCGAAGAAATCGACCGCGAGAAGATTGAGCGGCCAGGTCTCGCCCAGCGCTTCCTTCGGAAACCGCCAGCGCCCGGTGCCTTCCTCGTCGGTATCGCCGGTGAAGACGGCATCGACCTTCTCCCAGACGTGCTTTGGAAGGGAAGGCTGCCACAGCGCCTGCCCCTCCGGCCGAACGATGCGGAACGGCCCGTATTGTTCGAGCTTCTCGCCGTTGCCGCTGTCGATGAGATGGAAATCGCCGGCGCCGAGGGATTCGAGGATGATCGGCACGCGCTCTGCGGGCCGCTCACCCGTGCGCGCCGTCAGGGGCCGTTCGATTGCCGCAGGCGCTGCCGCCGCTTCCCGCACCGGCGCGGGCTTGCTCGCGGGCTTCAGCGGCCGGCTGGTGCCGCGATCGTCGCTGCGGCGTCCGCCTGTGGGCCCGGCGGCGGGCTTCTGGCCCGGCCGGCGTTCTTTTTGTCTCAACGTGGTCTTCCGCGTGCTGAATTCGATAGAGCCCGTGCAAATAGCATTCCGTTTCACCTTGGCAAAGCGCTTTCCGGCTGTGATAGTTCCAGGCACGGCGAAATGGGAGGATTTCGGATGGACTTGACGGGTGAAGAGCGGATCACCGCACCACGCGATGTTGTTTGGGCCGCCTTGAATGATCCTGAGGTGTTGAAGCAGTGTATTCCGGGCTGCCAGAGCCTCGAGATGAAGTCGCCAACGGAGCTTGCCGCGACCGTCAAGCTCAAGATCGGTCCGGTTTCGGCCACCTTCAACGGTGAAGTGACGCTTTCCAACATCAATGCGCCGGAGAGCTACACGATATCAGGCGAGGGCAAGGGCGGGATCGCCGGCTTTGCCAAGGGCGGCGCCGACGTCACGCTGAAGGAGGATGGCGGCGAAACGATCCTGCAATATCAGGCAAGCGCGCAGGTTGGCGGCAAGATCGCCCAGCTCGGAGCCCGCCTGATCGACTCGACCTCGCAGAAGCTGGCGCATCAGTTCTTCTCGGATTTCAACGCGGCGGTCAGCGCGAAAGCGGCGGAATAGGGAGCACATACACGTTGGCAAGCGTCGCGTCGTCGTTTAGCCCGGTCTCCATCAACTGGATCATCCGGGCGCCTGAGAGAACTGAGCGGGAAGACCTTGCCGACATCTACCTGACGGTTCGCCGCGAGACCTTCACCTGGGTGGAGCCGAGCCGGTTCCGGCACGAGGATTTCTTCACCCACACTCAGGGTGAAATCATGTGGCTGGCCAGCACGCCGGAGGGGGAGATCGCAGGTTTCATGACGCTGTGGGCGCCCGACGATTTCATCCACATGCTCTATATCAGCAAGGAATGGCAGGGAAAGGGCGCCGGGAGCGCGCTTCTGCGGGCATTGCCGGAGTGGCCCCATCAGAAATACCGACTGAAGTGCCTGGTCAATAACAGCCGCGCCAGGGCGTTTTACCTCGCCAGCGGCTTTGTCTCGACCGGCACCGGCACGTCGGCAGAAGGCGAGTACGACGAAATGACCTTCTTTGCGGAGTAGCCCATCGGCCTATTGCAGCGGGGGCCTCCTCAGGAAGCTGCTTCGGTCTGCCGAGCGGACACGCAGCCAGGCTTCACGTCCGTCCCGCAGGACCCGCATCGGGATCTCCGCACCGGCGTCACCGCTGCTCCAGACCTTGCGGTAGAAATCCGCGAGGCCATCGACCTCGCCGTCGCGGATCTCGGAAATGATGTCGCCCTGCTGCAGGCCCGCCTGATCCGCAGGGCTTCCCGCCGCGACGCTCATGACGACAACGTCGCCGTTGTTCTCGGCCGAGAAAGCGCCGAGCCACGGTCGCGGCGGCTTGTTGACCCGGCCGCGCGTCAGAAGGTCGTCAAGGATCGGCGGCAGCAGGTTGATCGGCACCACCATGTTGATGTCCGCGACCTCGCCCTTATTGTTCATCTGCAAGCGAAGAGACCCAATGCCCAGAAGCTTGCCATCCGCGTCCACCAGTGCTGCGCCGCCCCATGAAGGATGCGCCGGCGTGGTGAAGATCGCCTCGTCGAGCAAGTACTCCCAATATCCGGCGAACTCCTGCTTGACGACGATCCGGGCTTCGACGAACTGGCCGATCCCGTCTGCCAGAACGACGGGATCGCCGATCTGGGCCTTGTTGGCGTCGCCGAACTCAAGCGCAGGAAGCCCGAGTTCACCCAAAGCCTGCAGGAGGCCGAAGCCGGTTTCCTGGTCATAGGCGAGCGCATGAGCGGCGACGACCCGTCCGTCGCCGGTCGTCAGCCAGACTTCGTCCGCTTCGGTGATGAGATAGCCGATGGTCAGTACCAGGCCGGATTCCTGGATGACGACGCCGCTGCCTTCGCGGCGGATGCCAAGCGTCTCGGCTGTAAAGGCATCTTCCGGGATTGATGTGCGTACAGCCACGACCGACCGCAAAATTCTATCGATATCCATGGTTTCATCCTCTAAGGCGTGGCGCTGAGGCGGTGAAACTGCCGGTCTAGCAGGGCGCGCAACGGATCTTCTACATAGCTATGAAGACACTTTGCCTGCGACAAGTCTTCGTCGCCCGATTTTATTGGCGTGAGATGGGCTGGCGGCGCCAACCGCCCCGGATGCCCGGGACGATCACGTGAGCAGCTTACGTCCGTTTTCGACTATCGAGAGGGAAGCTGGCCAGCGATTTCCTCGGCGCGCGTCTTGTGCCGGTCAGCCTCGGTCTGCCAGCGAACCGCTTCCTTGGCTTCGGCGCGGGCGCGCTTCCGGTGTTTGCTCTGGCTGAACCAGGTGACCGCCGAGCCGGCGAACATGCCGATGATGAGCGCGATGAAGATGAAGACGAAGAACGGGGCAGACAGCGACAGAACCTGATCTTCAGGCCGGAACGGATTGAACGCCATGGTGACGCTCTGCCGATTGGCGACGCAGAAGATGATCAGAACAATGCCGAGAGGCAGCAAAATCAAAAGGTTGATGATCTTCTTCGCCATTGCATGGCCTCCATATGCTTCGGCGCGCAGTCTTTTTGCGCGTCGCTGTTCGTCAGCCACAGGATAGAAGGGGCGTCGGCAACTTCAAGTGCGGTTTCGCCGCAGCAGGCCGCGCCGGGCGACGATCAATCGTCCTGGTCGGCCTGTCCCGGGTTCAGCCGCTCACGCAGTTCCTTGCCGGTCTTGAAGAAGGGAACCCACTTCTCTTCGACGAACACGGTATCGCCCGTGCGGGGGTTGCGGCCGGAGCGCGAGGGACGGTTCTTGACCGAAAATGCGCCGAAGCCGCGCAGCTCGACGCGGTTGCCGGCGGCGAGTGCGTCGGTGATCTCGTCGAGGACCGCGTTGACAATATTTTCAACGTCACGGTGATAGAGATGCGGGTTGCGTGCAGCAACTATCTGCACCAGTTCGGACTTGATCACAGTCGCCCCCTTAAATTATTGATTTCTTATCAATCATGGCCAACCTGCCAAACTGAAACGAGCCCGTCAAGAAGCAACTTCTGCGGCAGAATTCCAGTGACGTCCTGGCTCCTGGCGAGATCGCCGTAACCAAGGAGCGTCAGTATCTGCGATGCGGCTCCGGCGAGGAAAAATGGCGTGTTACGCTTCTTGTCCCAATCGATTTCCGGCAGGTCCTTGTCGATCTTGCGCGTGGCCAGATAGGCGCGGATTTCCGTGTTGCCGCCGATCTGGTCGATGAGCTTGGCCTTGAGCGCCTGGCGGCCGGTGAAGATCGTGCCGTCGGCCAGCTTCAGCACCTCGTCGCGCGGCAGTTTGCGCCGGTCTGCGACGAGATCGACGAACCAGCCATAGCTGTCGATGATCATGGTGTTGATCATCGCCTTTGCTTCCTCGCTAGCGGGATGGAAGGGCGATGGTTCGGCCTTCAGCGGCGACGACTTGATCTCTTCCATCGATACGCCGAGCTTGTCGAGTAGCGGCTTGATCTGCGGATACTGGAAGATGACGCCGATCGAGCCGGTGATCGAGCTGTCCCCGGCAATGATCATGTCGCCCGCTGTGGCGATCATGTAGCCCGCGGACGCCGCAAGCGTGCGTACATCGGACACGACGGGCTTCTTGGCGGAGATCGCGCGGATTGCCTGGAAGATCCGCTCGCCGCCGTATGTCGTTCCACCCGGGGAGGAAATGGAGACGATGACCGCCTTGACCGCATCATCCTTCTCGATCTTGCCGAGGCGCTCGAGAAGTTCGTCGTCGTCGGTGATCAGGCCCGAGATCGTCACATGAGCAACATGCGGCCGGCGGGTTCCGGCGTCGCCGAGAAGGAAATAATAGGCAGCCAGCCCCAGCGCCACGATCAGCAATACGGCGACGATGCGCCAGAAGCCGAGCTTGCGGCGCAGCCGGCGGCGATCCGCGATGATCGAACTATCCATTCATTCCTCCAGGGTCGGCAAGCTTCGTGCAACTGTTTCCATGTAGGATTTCAACGGCGCGCGGAAATGCTGCTAGGGGCCAGTTTGTACGTTTCTTGCTTGTTGCAGAAAAATTTCCATATTGGCAAGCTAGTGTAATAATGCGACATGAACTGTGATCGGGCGAGGCAGTGCCTATATACGCCTACCGATCATCGCTACGGACTTGATTTATGCTCAACACATTGAACGACGGTGGACAGGCTGCCTATGCACGGCATGCGCGGAGCGCCTACGGCGACGCGCAGCACCATTCCGTGCGCGTGCGCCGGCTGAAAGTGCTTCTGCCCGTCGCCGCTGTCGTTGTTTCGCTGATCTTCATCGGCGTGTCGGTGATACGAACTTACCTGCCGGAAAACATCAAGATCGCCGGCGCCAAGATTGAAAACGGCAAGGTCGTGATGGAAAAGCCCGCGATCTCCGGCCGCAATTCCGATGGCATCAACTACTCGATGCTTGCCGAACGCGCGTTACAGGATATCAAGAATCCGAACCTCATCACGCTCGAAACCATCAAGGCGGCGGTTCCGATCAAGGACGATCTGATCGCCCGCGTGGACGCCACTTCCGCCGATTATGACCGCGCGACGGATAATCTGACGGTCAAGTCACCGTTCAATCTGCTCTTGAGCAATGGCATCACGGCCAAGTTCCAGAGCGCCAAGGTCGACATCAAGGGCGGCAAGCTCGTGACGGACGATCCGGTGACGATTGAAAAAGAAGGCGCTTCGGTTGTTGCGCGCTCGCTCAAGATGACGGATAAGGGGCGAACGATCACATTCGAGGGGAATGTTCGAATGAATGTTGATCCATCCGTTATTCGCAAACAGGGCACTTAACAAGCCGGGTTACTATGACAAACGATTGTCGCATTTCAGCCCGCAAGCCGGGCGCAGTATTTTTCAACGGTGCGCTGGCACTCCTGCTTCTGGCGGGAGGTGCGTTTGCGCAGGCGACCACCAGTCAGATGAGTGGTCTGAAGCTGAACAAGGACGAGCCGATCCAGATCGAAAGCGACAAGCTGGAAATCCACGATCAGGAGCACACGGCTGACTTCACCGGCAACGTCAAGGTCGTCCAGGGGACGACGACCTTGCAGGCCGGTCACATGACCGTCTACTACAAGCCGAAGGCTGGCGCCGCAGATGCTGCCGCGACACCGGCGGCGGACAAGCCAGCGACCGACAAACCAGCGACCGACAAGCCGGCAACGGACAAGAAGGCGGCCGACGCCGGCTCGACCTCGTTCGGCTCCGGCAATGCCGATATCGATCACATCATCGTGACCGGCAAGGTGTTCCTGAGCTCGGGCACGCAGACAGCGACGGCCGACAACGGTTCCTTCGACATGGCGCAGCAGCTGTTCATCCTCAAGGGTGACAAGGTTGTGCTATCCGACGGACCGAACGTCTTTACCGGCTGCCAGCTGACTGTGCACATGGCAACGGGACAGGCGCAACTGGACAGCTGCGGGGGGCGCGTCCAGATCCAACTCGATCCGCAATCCCAGAAAAAGAACTGACCCCGGCCTGACCACGTGAAATTATTCTCGCTAACGACAATGTTCGGCAAGGCCGGGCCGCAGGCTGCGGCCGATGCTGGGGCCGTGGACAAGACCCGCTATCAGGGCACCCTGATCGCGCGCGGTCTGACCAAGACCTACAGCACCCGACGGGTGGTGAACGGTGTTTCGCTGGTCGTGCGGCGTGGCGAGGCTGTCGGCCTGCTCGGGCCGAACGGCGCCGGCAAGACGACCTGCTTTTATATGATCACGGGTCTCGTGCCGGTCGACGAAGGCACCATCGAGATCGACGGCAACGACGTGACGACGATGCCGATGTATCGCCGCTCCCGCCTGGGCGTTGGCTACCTCCCGCAGGAAGCGTCGATTTTCCGCGGCCTGACGGTCGAAGAGAATATCCGCGCTGTACTGGAAGTGCATGTGAAGGACAAAGCGGCGCGCGAGAAGAAGCTCGACGAGCTGCTTGACGAGTTCCACATCCGCAAGCTCCGCAAGAGTGCTGCGGTATCGCTGTCGGGTGGTGAACGCCGCCGCCTGGAAATCGCGCGCGCCCTAGCCACCGATCCGACCTTCATGCTTCTCGACGAGCCTTTCGCGGGTGTCGACCCTATTTCGGTCGCCGACATTCAGAACCTGGTGCATCACCTGACGGCACGCGGCATCGGTGTTCTGATCACCGATCACAATGTCCGCGAGACGCTCGGCCTGATCGACCGCGCCTACATCATCCATGCGGGCGAAGTGCTGACCCATGGTCGGGCGAATGACATCGTCAACAACCCCGAAGTGCGCAGGCTTTATCTCGGCGACAACTTCAGTCTCTGACGGGCAGCGGATCCGACGGAAATTCACCTTCCTGTCATCTACCGCTTGACCAAATTCAATAAAAAAGCAATTTTTGGGCCAACTTGGATTTCCGTGGCCTGAGCCCGTTATAGGATGCGGTTTCCTGGAGGAATTAACGGGAGTTTCGCGTCCATCATGGCACTGTCGGCCAATCTTTACCTGCGCCAGAGCCAATCACTGGTGATGACACCGCAACTGATGCAATCCATCCAGTTGCTGCAGATGACGCACTTCGAGCTCAGTCAGTTCATCGCGCAGGAAGTCGAGAAGAACCCGCTGCTGGAATTTCCGTCAGGTGATGCCGAAACGGGCAGCGAGCGCGGCGCCGACGAGGATGATGGTTACGCGCGCCAGACGGAAGACGCGAAATCCGACGACGATTACGACAGCGGCACGGAAGTCATGTCCGGCGACTGGTCCGATCGCGCCGATGGCGCCGGCGCCAATCGCATGAACGATGAGCTGGACGCCAACTACGCCAACGTCTTTCCCGATGACGGCGTGCCGCCGCGGGCCGATGCCCCCGAGCTGATCAGCCAGTGGAAGTCGATGCCCGGAGGCGGCGAGGGTGCCGAGGCCTATGACCTTGATGACTTCGTTGCCGGGCAGGTGTCGCTTCGCGACTACCTCACGCAGCAGCTGCCTTTCGTCCTACCCGACGTTGCCGATAGCCTGATCGCACAAAACCTTGTCGACCAACTCGACGAGGCTGGCTACCTGCACGCCGACCTTGGCGAGGTGGCGGAGCGCCTCGGTGCCGATCCGGCGGACATGGAGCGGGTGCTGGCGGCGCTACAGACGCTTGATCCGCCCGGCGTCTTTGCACGCAATCTTGCGGAATGCCTTGCCATCCAGTTGCGCCAGAAGGATCGCTACGATCCGGCAATGCAGGCATTGGTTGGCAACCTGGAACTGCTGGCCCGGCGCGATTTCGCGACGCTGAAACGCCTCTGCGGTGTCGACGAGGAAGATCTGCTCGATATGCTGGGCGAGATCCGCCAGCTCAACCCGAAGCCCGGCAGCGGCTTCGAGGCGGGGATTTCGGAAGCGATCATGCCCGATGTGGTCGTCAGGGCCGCGTCCGATGGCAGCTGGCTTGTCGAACTCAATCCGGACACGCTGCCGCGCGTGCTCGTCAATCAGTCTTACTTCGCCAACGTGGCAAAGAATGGCGAGGATCACTCCTTCCTGTCGGAGTGCCTGCAGAATGCCAACTGGTTGACGCGCAGCCTCGATCAGCGCGCCAAGACGATCATGAAGGTGGCGACCGAGATCGTGCGCCAACAGGATGCGTTTCTGATGCACGGCGTCGATCACCTGCGCCCGCTCAATCTGAAGACAGTGGCGGACGCCATCAAGATGCATGAATCCACCGTTAGCCGCGTCACCTCGAACAAGTACATGCTGACGCCGCGCGGCCTGTTCGAGCTCAAGTACTTCTTCACCGTCTCCATCGGCGCCGTGGAGGGTGGCGACAGCCATTCCGCCGAGGCAGTCCGTCACAAGATCCGGACTCTCATCATGCAGGAGAGCCCCGAGGCCGTGCTGTCGGATGACGATATCGTGGATATCCTCAAGAAATCAGGCATCGAACTTGCTCGTCGCACGGTTGCGAAGTATCGTGAGGCCATGAACATTGCTTCGTCCGTGCAGCGCCGGCGGGAGAAGCGGGCCTTGGCGAAAGTCGCCGGCTTTTGAGTTCGGTCACATGTGACCTGTGCGTGTATTCCCGCGTGAAATAGACTGCCTGTTGACTTTTTGGTAACTTCTGGCTAGAAGCCGCCGAAATCGGCGCTGTGGATAGCGTCGGAGGTTATCCCCATCATCCTCAGGGCGCACGCAGCCGAGAACTTCGGTCGATCTTGCTTGGGATCGCGCGAAGTGCTTGGATGCGGATGAGCCTTGGCGTAAACTGGTACTCGCAAACCACATAAGAAGGGAAACTCCATGAGTGTGCGTGTATCCGGTAAACATATGGAAATTGGTGACTCGTTCCGTCAGCGGATTGAGGACCAAATTGGTGTGGCCGTCACGAAATACTTCGACGGAGGGTATTCTAGTCAGGTCATCGTGCAGAAGGCCAACGCCCGCTTTTCCGCCGATTGCAAGGTTCATCTCGACAGCGGCGTGGTTTTGCACGCAGCCGGAGAAGCGATGGATCCGCAGTTGGCCTTCGATGCCGCTTCCGCACGTATTGAGAAGCGACTTCGCCGCTACAAGCGCAAGCTTAAGGATCATCACGCCGGGAATCATCTGAATGGTTTTGCCGAAGTCGCCTACACCGTCATGGACGGTATGCCGGATCACGACGATGAAATTCCCGACGATTTCGCGCCGGCCATCGTCGCAGAAAGTACCAAGCAGTTGAAGACCATGTCTGTTGCGACCGCCGTGATGGCGCTCGACATGACGGACGAACCGTTGCTGCTGTTCCGCAGCCCCGGCAAAGAACAATTGAACATCGTTTACCGTCGGCAAGACGGCAACATTGGCTGGATAGACGCAGCCAACATCAAAAGCTGAGATGAGAGCGAGGAGCGGCGGAACCCGCCGCTCCTCCAAGTCTTGGCGCAGAAGGAAGAAGAAATGGCATTGGCAGATTTGCTGCAGCAAAATGCGATCATTCCCGCCCTCAGGGTAAGTTCCAAGAAACAGCTCCTCCAGGAATTGGCGTCCAAGGCGTCCAAGGTCACCGGGCTGTCCGAGCGGGAAATTTTCGACGTCGTTCTGCAACGTGAGCGCCTTGGTTCCACCGGCGTAGGCAACGGCATCGCCATTCCCCACGGCAAGCTCGCAAGCATCCATTCCATCGTCGGCATCTTTGCGCGCCTCGACCAGCCGGTCGATTTCGAAGCGCTGGACGATCAGCCGGTCGATCTCGTGTTTCTGCTTCTGGCGCCCGAAGGTGCCGGTGCGGACCACCTCAAGGCTCTGTCGCGCATCGCGCGCGTGCTGCGTGATCACGACCTCGTCGCCAAGCTGCGCGCGACGGATTCGGCTTCGGCGATCTATGCATTCCTGAACGAAGAGCAGACCTCGAACGCGGCCTGATTTCGACAGAACCAATTAAAAAGAGGCGCCTGATTGCTCAGGCGCCTCTTTTTTTCGTTTAGGGCCATGCCTTGGCTCAGAACTCTTCCCAGCTGTCCTGGGCAAGGGCTGCCGAGCCGCGCGACTGTGCGACGGCGCGGCGAGGCGCCGGTGCCGGTGCGGCCGGGCGATATGCCGGCGTAGCCGGTGCGCGCATCTGCTGCGCGGTCGAACGCAGGGCTGCGGCATTGCCGGAGCCGCCGACGCGGAAGCGCGTGACGAGCTGCTGCAGCGTCTGGGCTTCGTCGTTCAGCGCCACGCTGGCCGCGGTCGTCTCTTCGACCATTGCCGCATTCTGCTGGGTCACTTGGTCCATCTGGTTCATGGCCTGGTTGACTTCCTTCAGGCCGATCGCCTGTTCGCTGGCCGATGCCGAAATCTCGCGGATCAGGTTGTTGATACCCATCACCTGCTCGGAGATCTTGTGCAGCGTATCGCCTGCGCGGCCGACGAGATCGACGCCTTCCTTGACCTGGACGGCCGAGGTGTTGATGAGCGTCTTGATCTCCTTGGCGGCGTTTGCGGAGCGCTGGGCCAGTTCGCGGACTTCCTGAGCGACGACAGCAAAGCCCTTGCCGGCTTCACCGGCGCGCGCGGCTTCGACGCCGGCGTTGAGCGCCAGCAGGTTCGTCTGGAAGGCGATCTCGTCGATCACGCCGATGATGCGCGACACTTCCGTCGATGACTGCTCGATGCCATGCATCGAGGCGATCGCCTTGCGGACGACTTCGCCGGACTTCTCAGCGTCGGCGCAGGCGTGGTTGACGTTGTCGGCTGCCGTGCGGGCGTTCTCGGCGCTGGAGTTGACCTGTGCCGTGAGCTCGTTGAGCGCGGCGGCGGTTTCTTCCAGGCTGGCGGCCTGCTGTTCGGTGCGCTTGGCGAGATCGGAAGCGCTGCCGCTGATTTCGCTCGTGCCGGAACCGATGTTCACGACGCTGAGGTTCATCGTCTTGATGGTTTCTTCCAGGCTCTCGAGCGCGGCATTGAAGTCCTGCTTCAGCTTGCCGTACTCGCCCGGGAAGTCGTCGGTGATGCGGTGGCCGAGGTTGCCCTGGGACAGCTCCGACAGGCCCGCACCGACGATCGAGACGATATGGCGCTGCAACGTGACCGACTGCTGGCGTTCGGACTCCGAACGGCCGCGTTCGGCTTCGGCGGCATCACGCTGGCTGTTGGCCTCGGCTTCGAGGCGCTGGGTATCGGCCAGTGCGAAGCGGAAGCCTTCCAGCGCCTTGGCGACGGAACCGATTTCGTCGGCACGATCCTGGCCGGCGACGGCCTGTTCGTAGCGACCGTCGCTAAGCGCCTTCACGCTTGCGACGAGGCCGCTGAGCGGACGCTGTACGAACGAACGAACCGCCGCATAGAGAGCGATCATGACGGCGATCAGGACGAGGATACCGGCGATGACCATCATCAGCGTCTGGTCCTGGACCGGTGCGTTGATGGCGCTGTGCGGAACGTCGACGAGGATCACCCAGCTGGTGTTTACGTCAGGCAGGGCGAACGGATAGACCACGCGGTCGAAGGGCTCGAAGCCGTCGAACGTCAGGTCCTTGACGACAGCAGGCTGCAGCGAGGTCAGCGCGCTCTTGACCGCATCGAGACCGACGCCGTCGTATGGCTTCATGGACAGCTCAGCCTTCGGCGCAACGATCCAATCGGCGCTCTGCGAAAGCAGCGTCACGCGACCGGTGCCGAAGGGGTGCAGGGTCGAGAGCTTGTCGCGCAGCGACTTGAGCGAGATGTCGACGCCGCTGACGCCGATCAGCTTGCCACCCGACATGACCGGGTAGGCGATCGAGGTCATGGCCGTATTTTCGCCTGTGGTCGTCTCGGCGTAGGGCGGCGACAGCGCGCCCTTCTTGCTTGCTGCAGCCAGCGCGTACCAGCCGGCCTTGTAGTCGGAATCGAAGGTAGAGAAGGTGAAGCCACCATCCTTCTTCTTCGTCCAGTAGGGGTTGAAGGTTCCATCCTTGGACGAGCCGAAATCGACCTTGCCTGCCATCGTGGGCGACTGGCCGTCGAAGGCGTTCGGCTCCTCGGCAAACCAGCTGCCGAATGCGAATTGGTTATGCTCGACGTTTGCCTTGAGCATATCGACGACCGATTTGCGGTCGAGATACTTGCCTTCTTGGCCACGGCTGATTGTGCCGGCCATCGAGCGCGCTGCACCTGCGAGTTCGCCGACGGAGGAGGCAACTTCATTCGCGATCGACTTCGCCTCGAGGTTGGCCTGATCCATCGTGAGCGTCTGAACGCGGCTGCGCGTCTCACCGATCAGGAAAAAGTTCGAAACGAGGAGGACGAATGCGATGGAAATGCCGGTAATGAGGATAAGTTTGGCCGCAAGCGATTTCATGCGAAAGATAAACATGGGTTCCTCGGGGGAAGGATGTGTCGGATAATGCATTCATCGACACAGACACGAAGGCGTGGCCCCTTCATGGGGCAGCCATTACGAATGCCCGATCCTCGGAGGAAGGTCTGGCGATCAATCGGAAGATCGCCAGAAATCTCTTAAATTTGAATGAAATGCCGTCAAATTTCAGTGGTGACTGGCAGGCGGCACCCAAAATGTCGCAGGCCCGAAGTCGCTAGAGCGCCTTTGCGACATCGGCGCTGAGCGGGATCGACGGCTGAGCTCCATGCTTCAGGCAGGCAAGCGAACCGGCAACCGCTGCCCGGCGGAGCGCGGCCTCGAATTCCAGCCCTTCATCCAGGCTCGCGGCAAAGTAGCCGCAGAAAGTATCGCCGGCGCCGACAGTGTCGACCGGCTCGATTTTCAGGCCCTTGGCGCGCGACAGGAGACCGTCGCGGATGGCGATGACGCCGTCCGCGCCGAGGGTGACGATCAGTGTCTGGCCCGTTTCGCCGTTCAGGCGCTTCAGGGCGGCCTCTCTTTCGTCCGCGCTCATGTTCTCCTGGCCGGCCAGTCGTTCGAACTCCGTCTCGTTGGCGATGACGATATCCGCGAGCCGACCGAGGCGCGCCGCATCGTCGATCAGCGGCGCGAGGTTGAGAACCGATTGGACGCCTTTCGCCCTGGCCGCAGCGAGTGCCCGCTCGACCGCGGCAACCGGAACCTCCAGCTGTAGCATCAGGATATCGCCTTCGCTCATCGCGCCGACAGCTCTGTCGGCGTCGTCAGCCGTCACGGTGCCGTTCGCGCCCGGTACCACCGCGATCATGTTCTCGCCGTCGCCGCCGACGAGGATCAGTGCCGTCCCCGTGGGCTCATCGACCGTCTTGACGGTTTCAAGTTCCGTGCCGGCATCTTTCAACAGCGCGAGCGCCGGGACCGCGAAGCTATCCTTGCCGACCGCGCCGGCCATGCGGACACCACATCCCGCGCGACGAGCGGCGAGCGCCTGGTTGGCGCCCTTGCCGCCTGCGGCCGTCGAAAAGCCATTTCCCGCGACCGTCTCGCCGGGCTTCGGCAGCCGTTCGGTGGTGGCAATGAGGTCCATGTTGATGGAGCCGAAAACTGTGATCATGAAGGTGTCCCGTCCGATGCTTCTTTGGCGGCGACACTGCCCGAAGGGCTCACTCGTCGTCAACTACCCTGAGCTTGAGGAGACCGGTGCGGCTTTCGACGGATTTCGTCGCGGTCTCGCTGTCGCGATCAGGTTTGCCGCCGTCGCCGCCCTCGAATTCCAGCGCCTCGATCTTGGCGCCGCGCTTGTTGAGCTTGTCGGCCGAAGTGACGATCATGTCGACATCCTTCTGCGCCATAGCGAAATGGCCCTGCAGCTTGCGCACCCGCTCATCGAGCCGGCCCAGATCGTCCATCAGATTGGCGACTTCGCCCTGGATCACATGCGCCTGCGCCCGCATGCGCTGATCCTTCAGCACCGCCTGTATGACCTGGATCGACAGCATCAACAGCGATGGCGAGACGATGACGATCCGCGCACGGTGTGCCTTCTGCACGATCGCTTCGAAGTTTTCGTGAATTTCGGCGAAGATCGATTCCGACGGGACAAACATGAATGCCGTGTCCTGCGTCTCGCCCTGGATCAGGTATTTCTCCGAGATATCGCGGATATGCGTTTCCATGTCGCGGCGGAACTGCTGTGCTGCGACCTTTGCCTGGTCGGGACCACCCGCGTCACGAATGGCATTCCATGCCTCCAGGGGGAATTTCGCATCGATGACCAGAGGCGGCGCGCCATTCGGCATGCGAATGGTGCAGTCCGGGCGTGATCCATTGGAAAGCGTGTGCTGGAAGGTATAGACCCCCATCGGCAGGCCGTCCGCGACGATCGTTTCCATGCGCGACTGGCCGAAGGCGCCGCGCGTCTGCTTGTTCGACAAGATGGCCTGCAGACCGACCACGTCCTTGGCCAGCGTCTGGATGTTGTTTTGCGCGGCATCGATAACCGCCAGCCGCTCCTGCAGCCGCTGCAGGTTCTCGTGTGTCGACCTCGTCTGTTCGGTGATCGTCGTGCTGACCCGCTGCGACATTCCGTCCAGGCGCTGGTTGATCGCCTGATTGAGTTCCGCCTGGCGAGAGCCGAACACCTCCGCCATCGTCGACATGCGGCCGTGCATCTCGGCCTGGATCTTTAGAAGCTCGGCCATGCGGGCATCGGCCTCCATGGCGCGCTGGCTCGCTTCGTCAGCCTGCTCCCGCCGCAACTGGCTGCTGCGCATGAGGAAAACGAGCATCAGCACGATCACGGCGGCAATTGCGCCGCCAGCCAGCGCCAGCATGACAGGATTGATCTCTGAGAGGATGGCTGAAAACGAGTCGGGGGTAGCGTTCATGGCGTCAGCATAGCAAACTCGCCAGACTTGGCTAGATCAAAACGTGAACATTGAGCTGGTCCGATGATGGAAATCGTGAACCGAAGCAATCCACTAGTCGACAATTCGGATGCTTATTTAACGTTTGCGAAACTATATTCGGCAAAAGCTCTGCTCAAATTTCTCTTTCAGCACCAATCATAAAGCAGAGATATCATGAGCAGCCAGCCAGCCGACAACGCCCTCAAGCAACGCCTCGATTTCATCGAGCTGGATGATGGGGCCCGGGCGTCGTTGCGCGAAATGCGCCCGACGATCTCCGATCTGCTCAGCGGTGCACTCGACAAGTTCTACGGTAAGCTGGCAAAGACGCCGGCCGTCGCCAGCTTCTTCGCCGACAAGGCGCATATGAACCACGCCAAGAAGCGCCAGGAAGATCACTGGGCCAATCTGGCCGGTGGCAATTTCGATGAAGCCTATGTCAAGGGCGTCATGGCCGTCGGCCGCACGCATGCGCGCATCGGCCTCGAGCCCCGCTGGTATATCGGCGGTTATGCCCTGCTGATGAGTGATCTCATCAAGGGTTTGATGGAAAAGCAGTGGCCGTCGATGTTCGCGCGCCAGCAGGGCAAGATCCTTGCGGAAAAGCTCTCCGCCGTGGTCAAGGCCGCCATGCTCGACATGGATTACTCCATCTCCGTCTACCTCGAAACGCTGGAAGAAAAGCGCCTGAAGCTCGAGGAAGAGCGTGCGAAGGCGGAAGCGGACCAGGCACTGGCCCTGACGCATCTTCGTCGCGGCCTCGAGGCTCTGTCGAACGGTGATCTGGAGGCAACGCTGCCGGATCTGCCGGGCAACTTCAAGGACATGGCCGACGACTATAACCGCGCCGTTGCCGCATTGCGCACGTCGTTTGCCTCGGTTCGGGCAACGTCCGGTGAAATCCTGCAGGGAACCGACGCAATCGCCAAGGGATCGGACGATCTCGCCCTGCGTACGGCGCAGCAGGCGGCTGGCGTCGAGCAAAGCTCGGCTGCCCTGCAGCAGCTCTCCGTCAGCGTCGGCCAGACGGCCGCCAATGCCGAGAAGGCATCCGGCGCCGTGCGCGAGACGCAGCAGAAGGCCAAGAACTCCGGCGAACTCGTGACCAGCGCCGTCTCCGCGATGGCCGGTATCGAAAAGTCCTCGACCGAGATCGCCAAGATCATTGGCGTGATCGATGAAATCGCCTTCCAGACGAACCTGCTTGCCCTGAATGCCGGCGTCGAAGCAGCGCGCGCCGGGGAAGCCGGCAAAGGCTTTGCCGTTGTCGCGCAGGAAGTCCGCCAGCTGGCGCAGCGCACCGCCGACGCAGCCAAGGAGATCAAGAACCTGATCTCGGAAAGCTCGACCCAGGTCAACGAGGGCGTTGATATCGTCAGCAGCACCGGCGAGGCGCTGAACGACATGATCACACGCATCGATATCATCAACAGCTTCGTGGCCGATATCGCTGCCGCCGCCCGCGATCAGGCAACCGGTGTCAACGAAGTCAGCGTTGCCATCCGCAACATGGACACCATCACCCAGCAGAACTCCGGCATGGTCGAGCGCACCTCCGCCGAAACCCGCCGCCTGAGAAGCGAGGTGGAAAGCCTTGTCGGTCTGCTGCAGCGTTTCCGCACCGGCGACAGCACTCGTATGGGATCGGCACCCGCTCGCCGGGCCGCCTGATATAAAATGCGGTGAAATTCGGGAGGCAGCGCAAAAAAGCGCCGCCTCCTGCTTCCGGATAATTCCATCGGGCAAAAAGATGGGTTATGGGGAACGCCATGACCATCAAGCCACTCATCATTCTTCCCGACCCGCTGCTCCGTCAGGTTTCCAAGCCGATCGAACGCGTCGACAGCGATCTCCAGCGTCTTGCCGACGACATGCTTGAGACGATGTACGATGCCCCAGGCATCGGCCTTGCCGCGATCCAGATCGGCGTACCGCGCCGCATGCTGGTTATCGATGTCGCGCGCGAAGGCGAAGAGAAGCAGCCGCTCGTTTTCATCAATCCCGAGATCGTCAATTCGTCCGACGAGCGCTCGGTCTACGAAGAGGGTTGCCTCTCGATCCCGGACTACTATGCCGAAGTCGAGCGCCCAGCGACGGTGACCGTCAACTATCTCGATCGCGACGGCAAGGAGCAGACGGTCGAAGCCGACAGCCTCCTCGCCACCTGCCTGCAGCACGAGATCGACCACCTGAACGGCGTGCTCTTCATTGACCACATCTCGCGGCTCAAGCGAGAGATGGTAATCAAGAAGTTCACCAAGGCGGCGAAGTCCACCAAGGCTCTCTGAGCGGCCGGTTGAAAACACCCCATCGGCCATTCTATGATATCAGTGATATCAAATAGGAGGTGCCAATGGGTGATCTTCTGATCCGCAACATCTCGGACGCGATGAAGCGCGATATCGCGCTGCGCGCCGAGAAAAACGGCAACAGCCTTTCCGACGAGGCGAAGAGCCTCTTGCAGAAAGCGATATTCGATACGCCAGGCGCGGACGCGCCGGCTCGGTCGGCATGGGACGCCATGCGCGAAATCCTTGCACCGAAGAACGAGGCGGAAGCACGCGAAGCCGAGGAATACGCGAAAATCATGGACGAGATCGAAGCGGAGCGAAAGAAGAATTTCGGACGCCCGTTCGAAGGTCTCGAATGATTGTTCTGGATACGAACGTCATATCCGAGACGACCAAACCAAAGCCAAGCCTCTTCGTCGAAGCTTGGTTCGCGGCGCAAAGCGTGTCGTATCTCTACCTGACCGACGTGACCATCATGGAGCAATCCTTCGGCGCCGAGCGCTTTTGGCTTCGGTCCGGGTCATTGCGATATAAGAACATGCTCGACGAGTTGTTGGCCGCCTACAGCGGACGTACCCTTGCGCTCGAGCGGCAGATGATAATTGAAATAGGCAAACTCCTCGCCCGCCGGGAATCCGTCGGGCGGCCGATCTCGGTGCAGGACGCCATGATCGCCGCGATCTGCCTCGCGCATGGCGCCACGCTTGCCACGCGCAACACAAAAGACTTCGAAGGGCTTGATCTCAAGCTCGTAAACCCGTTTGAAGGCGGCTGATCTTCAAGGTTGGCCTCGAGCCAGGAATTGGCGGCATACAATGTCTCTTCGCATCATCTTCATGGGCACGCCCGAGTTCTCCGTTCCGACGCTGCGCATGCTCGCAGACGCCGGCCACACGATTCTGGCGGTCTATACCCAGCCACCGCGCCCGGGTGGGCGTCGGGGTCTCGATCTGCAGAAATCGCCGGTGCATCAGGCCGCCGAGCTTATGGGCATTCCTGTCTTCACCCCGGTCAACTTCAAGGATCCGGAAGAACGCGAGCGTTTTGCCGCGCACAAGGCCGATGTCGCCGTCGTCGTTGCCTACGGTCTACTCCTGCCCGAAACAGTCCTGAACGGTACCCGTTATGGCTGCTACAACGGTCATGCCTCGCTGCTGCCGCGTTGGCGCGGCGCCGCTCCCATCCAGCGGGCGATCATGGCGGGCGATGACAAGAGCGGCATCATGGTCATGAAGATGGACAAGGGGCTGGATACCGGCGCCGTCGCGCTGACTCGCGAAGTCGAGATCGCTCCGAACATGACGGGCGGCGAACTGCACGACAAGCTCATGCACACCGGCGCCAAGGCCATGGCCGAAGCGATGGTCGAGCTGGAAATGGGCACTCTCACGCTGACGCCCCAGCCGGACGAAGGCGCGCTCTACGCAGCCAAGATCGACAAGGGCGAGACGCGTATCGATTTTTCCAGGGATGCGGCCGCGGTTCACAATCATATCCGCGCACTAGCCCCATTCCCCGGCGCCTGGTTCGAGGTGGCCATCGGTGGCAAGCCGGAGCGCGTGAAGGTGCTCGGCTCCGAGCGGGCGGAAGGGACCGGTGTATCCGGTGAATTGCTGACGGATGATCTCGTGGTCGCCTGCGGCTCAGGCGCCGTTCGGCTGACGAAGCTGCAGAAGGCCGGCGGCAAGCCGTTGCCGGCAGCTGATTTCCTGCGTGGCACGCCGCTGCCGGCAGGCACGAGGCTGTCCTGATGCATCGCTATCGCATGATCGTCGAGTATGACGGCGGGCCCTATGTCGGTTGGCAGCGTCAGGACAATGGCGCCTCTGTCCAGGGGGCGATCGAGAAGGCCATCCTTGCGGCGAGCGGTGAAACCGTCTCGATCCGTGGCGCCGGACGAACCGATTCCGGCGTGCATGCGATGGGGCAGGTGATCCACGCCGACCTCGCCAAATCATGGGCGCCCTTCAAGCTGCAGAATGCGCTGAACGCGCATCTGAGGATGGCGCATGAGCGCGTATCGATCATCGATGTCGAGAGCGTCAGCGAGTTCTTCGATGCGCGCTTTTCCGCGCAGCGTCGCCACTATCTCTATCGGATCATCAGCCGCCGCGCGCCGCTGGCGCTGGAGGCCGGCAAGGCATGGTGGGTTCCAAAGCCCCTGGATCATGAGGCGATGCACGCCGCCGCGCAGACGCTGGTCGGCAATCATGACTTTACGACGTTCCGCTCCGCTCATTGCCAAGCCAACAGCCCCGTTCGCACGCTCGACCGGCTGGACGTCAGCCGCAGCGGCGAACTCATCGAAATCCGTGCCACGGCGCAGAGCTTCCTGCACAACCAGATCCGCTCGTTTGCCGGGACGCTGAAGCTCGCAGGCGAGGGCAAGTGGACGCCCGCTGATGTGCGCGCCGCGCTGGAAGCTCGCGACCGAAAGGCGTGCGGCCCTGTCGCGCCGCCCGACGGGCTCTATTTCATGCAGGTCGATTATCCCGAGGTGATCACCGATCGCCGCAGGGACGCGGAGGCACGCAATGACGACGACGATCTATCATAACCCCGCCTGTGGCACCTCGCGCAACACGCTTGCCATGATCCGCCAATCCGGCGAGGAGCCCGAGGTCATCGAGTACCTGAAGACCCCGCCGACACGCGAACGCTTGGTCGAGCTGGTCGCGGCGATGAATATCCCGGTCCGCGCGCTGCTCCGCCAGAAGGGTACGCCTTATGAGGAGCTCGGACTGGGCGATCCATCGCTCAGCGACGACGAACTGCTGGACGCGATGATCGCGCACCCGATCCTTATCAATCGCCCGATCGTCGTCACGGAAAAGGGCGTCCGGCTTTGCCGGCCATCGGAGGCGGTGCTGGATATCCTGCCGAATGCCACCATCGGCATCTTCACCAAGGAAGACGGCGAAATCGTCCACGGCAAATAGCTGGCAGAGGCTCAGACCGGATAGATGCCGAGGAAGCGCTGAAGATATTCCGAAAGCATCAGCGACGGCACCAGCAGCACCAGCGTCAGGGCGCCGACCATCAGGCCGTTGCCGAAGAAGATCATCCGCAGGATGCGGGCGATCGCAAAGACCTGGGCGAGCATGAAGGCAAGCAGCAGCAGCGAGACGAGGCCGACGAGGCCGGGCACGAAGAACACCAGCGCCAGCAGCAGCCCGTTGATATAGGCGAGTGGTACACCGAGCCAGTTGACGCTGACGATGACCGGCGCGAAGCGCTCCCCCTTCTTGAAGGCAAGCAGCAGTAATCCCGCAAGGATCAGCGGCACGACCCAGTTGACACCCTCGACAAGCCCAAGGCGGAAGTAGAAGAGCAGACCGACGTCGGTATTCGGCGGCATGGTCTGCAGGAAGGCCTGGCGCCACCAGAGCCACGAGATCCCCATCGGCGGCAGGCACCAGAAGATCGCCCAGAAGGAGCGATTGGCGCCGCGCTCGGACATGTCGAGAAAGCGGAAACCGCGCGGATCCATGCGGATCAGCAGCCAGATCCCGGCCAGATAATATTGTACTTCCCTAAAGCCCGGCATTCGCAAACCAGCGCTCGATGAACGTTTCGTAGATCACCGTCAGCCGCTCGAGATCGGATACGGCGACACGTTCGTCCACCATGTGCATGGTCTGGCCGACAAGGCCGAATTCCACGACGGGGCAGTATTCCTTGATGAAACGCGCGTCGGAGGTCCCGCCCGTGGTGGAAAGCTTCGGCGACTGGCCCGTCACGCCCTCGATTGCCGAAGAGAGCGAAGCGATCAGCGCATTGTTGCGCGTCAGGAAGACATGGCTTGGACGCTCGGCCCAGACCATGTCGTATTTGAGCGGCGCGCGACCGGGTCTCAGCGCGCCGTCGGCGGCTGCGGCATCGAGGCGGCGCAGGATCTCCTGCTGCACGCTGTCGGCCGTCCAGGTGTCGTTGAATCGGATGTTGAAGCTCGCCATCGCCTTCGCGGGTACGACGTTCGTCGCCGGATTGCCGACGTCGATGGTCGTCACTTCGAGATTGGACGGCTGGAAATTGTCGGTGCCGGTGTCGAATGGCGGGTCCATCAACGCCTGGGTCAGTTGCAGGATGCCGCGCACGGCATTGTCGGCGAGATGCGGATAGGCGGCATGTCCCTGCACACCGTGCACGGTGATCTTGCCAGACACCGAGCCGCGACGGCCGATCTTGATCATGTCGCCGAGCTTGTCGGGATTGGTCGGCTCGCCAACGAGGCAGGCATCCCAGCGCTCGCCGCGCTCGGCGGCCCACTTGAGCAGCTTGATGGTGCCGTTGACTGCAGGACCTTCCTCGTCACCGGTGATCAGGAACGAAATGGAGCCTTTGGGCGCGCCGTGCTTTTCGATGTGGCGCGCGACCGCCGCAACAAAGCAGGCAACGCCACCCTTCATGTCGACAGCACCGCGGCCGAACAGTTCGCCACCAGCGATCTCGGCGGCAAAGGGAGGATGGGTCCAGGCGGCTTCGTCGCCAACCGGAACCACGTCCGTATGCCCGGCAAACATCAGGTGCGGTCCGTCATTGCCGAGCCGGGCGTAAAGGTTTTCGATATCGGGGGTTCCCGCCTCCGTTTCCGTCACCTTGTCGACCTTAAAGCCGAGCGGCGACAGCATCGCGTCGAGCGCCGAAAGCGCGCCGCCTTCGGCTGGCGTGACGGACGGGCAGCGAATCAGGGTCTGCAGATTGGCGACGGGATCGGTAGCGGTCATGGCAGTGGAATTATCCGGCGGTAGTGGCAAAGAAAAGGCAAGGCGGCGCGGCCGCCCTGTTGGAATGTGCCGTCGATTTTGCCGGCACATCGTCCGGCTGTCAGCGACCGGCAACGCACATCCGTTGACGCGTCATCGCCGACCGTTCGAGCAGTATCAGTCGCGCAGCAGTTCGTTGATGCCGGTCTTCGAGCGGGTCTTCTCATCGACCGTCTTGACGATTACGGCGCAGTAGAGATGCGGCGCGGCAAGACCGTTCGGCATGGTGGCATTGCCCGACGGCATGGAGCCGGCGACGACGACCGAGTAAGGCGGTACTTCGCCGTAGAAGACTTCGCCGGTGGCGCGGTTGACGATCTTGGTCGACTTGCCGATGTAGACGCCCATGCCCAGCACCGAGCCCTCGCGGATGATGCAGCCTTCAACGACTTCCGAGCGGGCGCCGATGAAGCAGTTGTCTTCGATGATCGTCGGGCCGGCCTGCATCGGCTCAAGCACGCCGCCGATGCCGACGCCGCCCGAAAGATGCACATGCTTGCCGATCTGCGCGCAGGAGCCGACCGTCGCCCAGGTATCGACCATCGTGCCCTCGTCGACGAAGGCGCCGAGGTTGACGAAGGACGGCATCAGCACGACGTTCTTCGCGATGTATGCCGAGCGGCGCACGACGCAGTTCGGAACGGCGCGGAAGCCGGCGGAGCGGTACTCGCTCTCACCCCAGTTCTCGAACTTGGAAGGCACCTTGTCCCACCAGGTCGAGTTCCCCGAGCCGCCCTTGACGACTTCCATGTCGTTCAGTCGGAAGGACAGGAGAACGGCCTTCTTCAGCCACTGATTGACCTTCCAGACGCCGTCGCTGCCGCGTTCTGCAACGCGCGCCTTGCCGCCATCGAGAAGTTCGAGCGCGGTTTCGACCGCATCGCGAACTTCGCCCTTGGTCGAGGTGTTCACGTTGTCGCGGTTGTCGAATGCGGCTTCGAGGGTCTTTTCGAGGGAAGAAAGGTCGGTGGCGCTCATGGGAATTCCTTAAACTTCGATCTTTATCGTGGAGACCGAAGCCTCCGGGAATTGTGATAGGCGGGGTGCGATCTGCTCTATCGCATGCACGGGTAAAATGGAATGATTTTTCGGGACAGGATCACTCTCCCGATCAACGGCATGAAACGACATACCGGCAGAGGCTGCCGGCGGTACTGAAAGGCATTTCGACATGGCAAAGGGAAGGAACGGCAGGCTGAGGCGCAAGGATGGCGTCTGGGATCCGTTGAAGACGAGCGAAACCGACAGGCAGCGCGCCGAGGCGGTGCCGAAGACACCGCAGACGCTGTCGCCGGCCTATCGCCTTGCATATGCCGACGAAGATTTCCTCTGCCGGGAGGAGCTGCGCCCGATCCGGCTGCAGCTTGAATTGATGAAACCGGAAATGCTGCTGACGGAACGCGGCATCAAATCGACCGTCGTCATGTTCGGCGGTGCCCGTATCCCGGCACCCGGCCAGAGCGCCTGGGCCGCGCGCAACGAGACGCAGCGCGCCAATCTGGAAGCCGCATCGGTCTATTACGACGAAGCGCGCAAGTTCGCCCGGTTATGCTCGAAATATTCGGCCGGCTTCGATTTCCATGAGTATGTCGTCGTTACCGGCGGCGGTCCGGGCGTGATGGAAGCCGGCAACCGTGGTGCCGCCGACGAAGGCGCGCCGTCGATCGGTCTCAACATCGTGCTGCCGCACGAGCAGGCGCCGAACGTCTATGTGACGCCGGAGCTCAGCTTCAATTTCCACTATTTCGCCATCCGCAAGATGCACTTCATGGTGCGCGCCAAGGCGATTGCCGTCTTTCCCGGTGGCTTCGGCACGCTCGACGAGTTCTTCGAGTGCCTGACGCTGATCCAGACGGGCCGCATGGAGAAGATGCCGCTCATTCTCTTCGGGGAAAAATTCTGGCGCAGCATCATCAATTTCGAGGCGCTGGCCGAGTTCGGCACGATCGCGCCCGATGATGTCAATCTCATCAGCTTCGTCGATACGGCCGATGCAGCCTGGAAGATCATCCAGGACTTCTACGAGCATCACGAATAAGAAAAGCCCGCCGCGCTGGTCGCGGCGGGCTCCGTTTTCGGTAAGCGATTGCTTACGGGAACGGGCGATCGGGCATGTCGGCGATCGAAATCACGCCGTCCTTGTTGCGATCCATCCACGTAAAGAACTTCTCGAAGGCGGCTTCGGCTTCCTGCTTGGAAATCTGGCCGTTTTCGTCGGTATCGATGCGCTGCATCATCATCATTTCGCGCATCATGCCACCGCCGCGCATGCCGTGGCGGCCGGGGCCACCATCAGGTCCACCCGGAGGCGGGGCAGGCTGGGCAGTGTCGGCGTCGGCCGGCGGCGGCGCGGGTGCTCCGTCATCCGACGTCATGTCATCGTCGGGTGCCTTGGCCTTCGCCATCTGCGCTTCACGATACTTGCGGATTTCGCCGGGGGTCAGCGACCCGTCATTGTTGGTGTCGATCGCGGCAAAGATTGCTTCCATGCCGGTCTTCGCTTCATCCTTGGAAATCTGGCCGTCCTTGTTCGTGTCGAACTGCTGGAGCATGCGGACGAACACGACTTCACGGATCATGGGCAAGGGCGGTCCGCCGCCCATCATTCTCATATGATGCGGCTTCGGCGGATGCTTGTGCTTGTCGCCGGCCGCGGCAAAACTGCTGCCGGCTGCAGCACCGACAATCAAGACGGAGGAAAGTGCGGCCAGTATCAGCTTGTTCCGAGACATCTGAGTTCCTTTCAGTATGCAATCTCGTTGGGATCACAGACGAAAAGGTAGGGCCGATATCGTATTTTGCCCAATTAAAGATCGGTAAGCTGGGTGAACTTTCTGTAACTTAGCCGATAATCTTTCCAAGGAAATCAGCAAGATCGTCGGTGACGTAATCGACATGGTCGTCTTCGCCGCTGGTCTTTTCCCACCATTCGACGACAGTCTCCTCGAGGTTGTTCGGTACCAGCAGAACCGTCTGCATGCCGAGCGCCTTCGGAACCTTGAGGTTGCGTGGCAGATCCTCGAACATCGCAGCCTTGCCTGTTTCCACGCGCTTCAAGGCTGCAAACTTGTCATAAGTCGCCTGTGCCGGCTTCGGCACGAAATCGGCGGCAACGATATCGAAGATGTCGTCGAAGTGATCGAGAATGCCAAGAGCACCGGCCGTCATTTCGGCATGCTTGACACTGCCGTTGGTGAAGATGAACTTGCGGCCGGGAAGGGCCTTGATCGCAGCACCCAGTTCCGGCTGCGCGGTCAGGCTCGAATAATCGATTGCATGTGCCTTCTCGAGGAAGTCGTTGGGGTCGATGCCGTGATGGATCATCAGCCCCTGCAGCGTCGTTCCATGGTCGAGGTAATACTGCTTCTGCAGCTTGCGCGCCTCGTCCCGCTCCATCTGCAACAGCGTCGAGACATAGCTCGTCATGTTCTTGTCGATCTGCGCGAACAGATTGACGTGATGCGGGTAGAGCGTGTTGTCGAGATCGAAAACCCACTCGGTCACGTGAGAGAAATCTGTCTTGGATGGGGTGCGCTCAATCTTTGTCATGGCCGCGTTATGCCACGGCTTGCTGCGCAAGGAAATCGGCAAGAAAAAATAGACGCCCGATTTGCGGCGGACGCAGTCGGGAAGGGATGGTAGAACGCTTCATGCTCTTCGATCTGCCCAATGACGACGCGCTCTACGATGCGCTGATTGCCCGCAGCGCGGCCTATGAGGGCCGCGCCTATGTCTGCGTCAAGACAACAGGCATCTTCTGCCGTCTGACCTGCCCGGCCCGCAAGCCGAAGCGTGAGAATACGCTGTTCTACGATTCCATCTCCACCTGCATGCAGTCGGGATTTCGGCCCTGCCAACGGTGCCGGCCATTGGAAGAGGCGAGCAGAGAGCCGATCGTCGACCAGCTGCTCTCGGCGCTTGACGGCGATCCAGGTGCGCGATGGACGGAAGATGATCTGATCGCGCAGGGTTATGATCCCTCGACCGTACGGCGGGCGTTCAAGCGATCCCTCGGCATGACCTTTCTCGATATCGCCCGCTATCGGCGTCTCGGCGAGGCGGCCAGGCAACTGGCGAACGGCGCGCGCGTCATCGACGCGCAGATCGAGGCGGGCTATGAATCGGGCAGCGGCTTCCGCGCCGCGTTCCAGCGATTGATCGGCAAGGCGCCTGCCATGTCCCAGAACCGCGATCTTCTGTTGGCCGATTGGTTCGAAACGCCGCTTGGCCCGATGGTCGCCGTGGCCGATCAAACGCATCTGCATCTCCTTGAATTCCACGACCGGAAGGCGCTGCCTGCCGAACTGGGGAAGCTGCAGCGCAAGACGCGTTCCTCGGTTGCGGCTGGCCGCACGCCGGCGATCGATCAGATCGAAGCCGAGGTGACGGCCTATTTCGCGGGCAAATCGGCAATCTTCCGTACACCCCTCGCGCTCGGTTTCGGCACGTCGTTCGAACGCGAGGTCTGGTCGAAGCTGGTGGACATACCGGTTGGTGAGACGCGAGCCTATGGTGATATTGCACGCGGCATGAACAACCCGCAGATGGTGCGTGCTGTCGGCCGCGCCAATGGCGCAAACCAGATGGCGATCGTCATCCCCTGTCACCGGTTGATCGGCGCCGACGGGTCGCTGACCGGCTACGGTGGCGGCCTCTGGCGCAAGCAATGGCTTCTGCGACATGAAAATGAGATGAAAACCAGAACTTTGTTTATGGAGGAGATCCAATGAATCAGGCTGAAAAGGCGAGTGCGTTCGGCGCGCTGCACCAGAAGGGCAATCCTGTCGTTCTCTACAATGTGTGGGACGCTGGAACGGCAAAGGCCGTGACTGAGGCCGGCGCCAAGGCTCTGGCGACGGGAAGCTGGTCGGTCGCCGCGGCGCAGGGTTATGGCGATGGTGAGAAGATCCCGATGGAGGCATTGGTCGCCACGACGCGCCAGATCACCGCGGTCAACGATCTGCCGCTCTCTGTCGATTTCGAAGGCGCCTATTCCACCGATCCGGCGGGCGCTGCCGCCAATGTCGAAAAGCTGATCGACGCCGGCGCTATCGGTATCAATTTCGAAGATCAGGTGGTTGGCGGCGAAGGGCTGCACCCGGTCGAGAAACAGGCCGCCCGCATTCGCGCCATCCGCGAGATGGCGGACCGTCGCGGCGTGGCATTCTTCATCAACGCACGCACCGACCTGTTCTTGCGTGAAGGCGATCTTTCGAAGCACGCCGGTCTGGTTGAGGAAGCGATCGAGCGCGGCAATGCCTACGCTGCCGCCGGCGCCAACGGTTTCTTTGTCCCCTGGCTGATCGATGAGGGGCTGATCGAGAAGGTCTGCGCCGCGTCGCCGCTGCCTGTTAACATCATGATGCGGCCGGGTGCGCCTGACGTGAAGACGCTGGCGAAGCTCGGCGTCGCCCGTGTCAGCTACGGACCGGGACCATATCGGGCGATGATGGAGAAGCTGAAAGAGGCAGCGGCGGCGGTTTACGGGACGCTATGAAATAGTCCCCTCCCCAACCCCTCCCACAAGGGCGAGGGGCTAACTCGTGGCGCCCTCTGTGCCATCTCATACTATCAGCGTCTGTCGAGAGGCTTCGGTTTCGTGGAGAGGGTGCGCCCAGCAAGCCCCTCCCCCTTGTGGGGAGGGGTTGGGGAGGGGAATTCATCCCGTCCGAGAATGGCAAAGACCGCCGTTACGGAACGATCAGCGTTCCCGCGCCGTGCTCGGTGAAGATCTCGAGCAGGACCGAATGGGCGGTCTTGCCGTTCAGGATGACGACGCCCTGGACGCCCGCCTCGATCGCATCGATGCAGGTCTCGACCTTCGGGATCATGCCGCCGGAGATCGTGCCGTCGGCGATCAGTGCATGTGCCTGTGCGACGGAGAGTTCCTTGATCAGGTTGCCCTGCTTGTCGAGAACGCCTGGAACATCCGTCAGGAAAAGCAGGCGGGTGGCGTTCAGCGCACCGGCAATCGCGCCAGCAAAGGTGTCGGCGTTGATGTTGTAGGTCGCGCCGTCGCGGCCGGGAGCAACCGGAGCGATGACGGGGATCATTTCTGAACGGGCGAGCAGATCGAGCAGCGTGCGGTCGACTTCAACCACTTCGCCGACGAAGCCGAGATCGAGCACGCGCTCGATGTTGGAATCCGGGTCCTTGATCTTCTTCTGCGCCTTTTCGGCGAAGACCATATTGCCGTCCTTGCCGCAGAGGCCGATCGCCCATTCGCCCGTCTGGTTGATGAGCGCCACGATCTCCTTGTTGATCGAGCCGGCGAGCACCATTTCGACTATCTCGACAGTCTTGGCGTCGGTAACGCGCAAACCGCCTTCGAATTTCGATTCGATGCCCATCTTCGTCAGCATCGCGCCGATCTGCGGCCCGCCGCCGTGAACGACGATCGGATTGACGCCGGATTGCTTGAGAAGCGCGATGTCGCTTGCGAAAGCCTTGCCGAGTTCGGGGTTGCCCATGGCATGGCCGCCGTACTTCACGACGATGGTCTTGTTCTCGTAACGCTGCATGAAAGGCAGAGCCTGCGCAAGCAGACGTGCCTGGGTTTCGCTTTCGGACTGGTTCATGGGATACCCCGTGGAATTGTTCGCGGCCTTTTATCCCAAGTTTTTGACAGATGGAATAATCCACACTGCATTAGTTGCCGTATCTGATCGCATTCGAGCGCGTTGCCGGGCACGGCGATTCTCGTTTGGGTTGGTCGCATGGCAGGGAAGAGGCGCTGCATGGGGAGCGAAGACATTGCAGGGATGATCGGCCGCGTTGCGCTCGGCGATCGAAAAGCGTTCGCGTCGCTCTATCGCGACACCAGCCCGAAACTTTTTTCCATCTGTCTGCGTATCCTGAAAGACCGCGTGGAGGCGGAGGAGGCGTTGCAGGAAGTCTATATCAAGATCTGGCAGCGGGCTTCAGTCTTTGCGGTTGATACCGGCGCGCCGTCGCCATGGCTGGCGACAATTGCGCGCAATCAGGCAATTGACGCGCTGCGCAGTCGAAAGCCGGTGGCGGACGAATTGGACACGGCGTACGATCTTGCGGATGGCGATCTTGATCCCGAAGCGCAGACTGTGCTGCGCGATGAAGGAAGGCGGATTGACACCTGCATGGAAGAGTTGGAAGCTGAACGTGCGACGGCGGTCCGACAGGCCTATGTCGAAGGGCTGAGCTATCAGGAGCTCGCCGATCAGTTTGGCGTACCCTTGAATACGATGCGCACGTGGCTGCGACGCAGCCTCTTGAAGCTGAGAGAGTGCATGGAACGATGACATCATCGGATCAAAGCAAGGGAGGCCGCTCGCGCGACGAAGTACTCGCAGGCGAGTATGTGCTTGGTGTTCTCTCCTTCAAGGATCGGCGGGTAGTCGAAGAGCGAATGCGCCGCGACCGACAATTTGCCGCCATCGTCAGTCGCTGGGAAACAAATCTCTCAAGCTTCAATGAAGACTACGACGTCGTGTCTCCCACCCAGGAAACCTTCAAGCAGGTCGAAGCACGCCTGTTCGGCGTGCCGGAAGCGAGCGGCGCGCCTGCGTTGGGCCTCTGGAATTCGGTCGTGTTCTGGCGGTCGCTGACTGCCGCGTCGCTTCTGGTGGCGGCTGCGTCCCTGGTTCTTGCATTCGCGACGGTCTCCCCACCCAAACCGGGGGCGCCACTCGTCGCTGAACTGTCCGCGCCGAACAGCCAGATCAACCTGATGGCTTCATACGAGACGGCAAGCGGCCGGATGAAGATCATCCCGGTTGCTGCGGGCAAACCGGAAGAGAAGTCGCTCGAGCTCTGGATGGTGCCCGCCGATGGAGCGCCTAAATCGCTCGGCATATTCCCGCCGGGACAGGCCGGGGAACTTGTCATACCGGCCGATATGCGTGCGACCCTCGGGGAGGGCACCACGCTTGCGGTCAGCCTCGAACCGTTCGGTGGATCACGTACGGGCGCGCCGACCGGCCCGGTGGTTGCCAGCGGCGCTGCGCACAGGCCATAATTATTTCTGAAACTCTTTTTGCGGGCGCTCCGTAGATCCTCAAGTCCTCGCGGCATTCAGGCATTGGGCTTGGCCGACGTGGACGCAAGAGGAGAACAATTATGCTCAAGTCCGCATTGCGCATCGTCGCGCTTTCCACCGCCGTTTCCACGCTCGCCTTCGCCGCACAGGCAAAGAACCCGATGGTAGGCGGCGCCGCAATGTATCCGACGAAGAACATCGTCGAGAATGCCGTGAACTCCAAGGATCACACAACGCTGGTTGCTGCCGTCAAGGAAGCCGGGCTTGTCTCGACGCTCGAAGGCAAGGGCCCGTTCACAGTCTTTGCGCCGACCAACGAAGCTTTCGCGGCCTTGCCTGCCGGTACGGTCGATACGCTGCTGAAGCCTGAGAACAAGGCCAAGCTGACAAAGATCCTGACCTGTCATGTCGTTGCCGCTGATGCGATGGCCAAGACCGTCGCAAAGATGATCAAGGCAGATGGCGGCGAGCACGATATCAAGACCGTTGGCGGCTGCGTGCTGAAGGCCAGGGAGAGCATGGGCAAGATTACGCTCACCGACGAAAACGGTGACGTTGCACATGTGACCATCGCGGACGTCAAGCAGTCGAATGGCGTCATTCACGTGGTCGACAAGGTTCTGCTGCCAAAGATGTAAGCAAGTTCAGGCAGCCCCGAGAGGCGCCCTATTCCACCCCGGGGCGCCTTTCACTTCCAGTTGGCGACCCCGACCGTCTGGGCGATGGCAGCTCGGAGATCGTCCAACCCTTCGCTCTTTTCCGACGACGTTGCGATGATTTCAGGATAGGCCGCGGGGCGCTTCTTGATCTTCTCCGCTGTCTCGGCAAGCAGCTTCACGACAGCCGGCGGCTTGATCTTGTCCGTCTTGGTCAGGACGACCTGATAGGAAACGGCCGCCTTGTCGAGAAGGTCGAGGACTTCGTCGTCGTTCTTCTTGATGCCGTGGCGGCTGTCGATCAGCACGTAGACGCGCTTCAGCGTCGCGCGGCCGCGCAGATAGTCGAAGACCAGCTTGGTCCAGGCGTCCACGTGTTCCTTCGGCGCCTGCGCATAACCGTAGCCCGGCATGTCGACGAGCGCCATTGGCGGCAGGTCGCCGCCTTCGCCGGAATACCCGTCCGGAACGAAGTAGTTGAGTTCCTGCGTGCGGCCCGGCGTGTTCGATGTCCGCGCCAAGCCCTTGTGGCTGACAAGCGCATTGATCAGCGACGACTTGCCGACATTCGAACGGCCGGCAAAAGCCACTTCCGCTGGTCCTTCCGGCGGCAGGAATTTCAGGGAGGGCACGCCGCGGATGAAGATCCACGTGCGGCCGAAGAGCGGCTTGTCGTTGTTTTCGGTCATTCGGCCTTTTCCAGCACGTCCAAATCCAGTGAACCTATGGCATTCAGGTTTCGGGTCATTTTGTCAACCGGCCGCGCGAACACCGTCACCCCACGGGAGCAGGTAGGGTCGCGCAGCCATAAAAGAAAAGCCCCGCCGAAGCGGGGCTTTCCATCATTTCTCGGTGGGCGCCGGCTTTCGTTTGAAGAGCCCCTTCAGGTTGCTGAAGAGCTCGATCTTCACGCCATGGCGCTTCATGATCACCGACTGCTGGATCACCGATAGCGTGTTGTTCCAGGCCCAGTAGATAACGAGACCGGCCGGGAAGCTTGCCAGCATGAAGGTGAAGACCAGCGGCATCCAATTGAAGATCATCGCCTGCGTCGGATCCGGCGGTGTCGGGTTCATGCGCATCTGCAGGAACATCGTGACGCCCATGATCAGCGGCCAGACGCCGAGATGCAGGAAGGTCGGAGCGGCGAACGGCAGCAGGCCGAACAGGTTGATGAACGAGGTCGGATCGGGCGCCGAAAGGTCCTGGATCCAACCGAAGAACGGCGCGTGGCGCATCTCGATGGTGATGTAGATCACCTTGTAGAGCGAGAAGAAGATCGGGATCTGCAGCGCGATCGGCCAGCAACCGGCGATCGGGTTGATCTTCTCTTCCTTGTAAAGCGCCATGGTCGCCTGCTGCAGGCCCATGCGGTCGTCGCCGAACTTGGCCTTCAGCTCTTCCATCTTCGGCTGCACGCGCTTCATGTTCGCCATCGAGGCGTACTGCTTGCTGGCGAGCGGGAAGAACAGCGCCTTCACGACGATGGTGGTCAGAAGGATCGCCACGCCGAAGTTGCCGAAGTAACGGAAGAAGAAGTCCATCAGTTTGAACATCGGCTTCGTCAGGAAGTAGAACCAGCCCCAGTCGATCAGGCGATCGAAGCGCGGGATCTGGTAGCTATCCTTGTAGCCGTCGATGACGGGAACTTCCTTGGCGCCGGCGAACACGAGGTTCTTCAGCTCGAGCGACTGGCCTGGAGCGACGGTAACGGCGTTCTGCTTGTAGTCGGCCTGGAAACGCGGCTGACCATCCGTGAAGTGCGTGAAGCGCGCATCATACGGGGTCTGCTGCGGCGGAACGATCGTTGCCGCCCAGTACTTGTCGGTGATGCCGAGCCAGCCGCCGGTTGCCGTTGCCGGCGTCACGGCTTCCTTCTCGACAGCGGCGTACTTGCTCTCGAGCAGGCTGTCGCCGATCACGCCGATGAAGCCTTCGTGCAGCACGTAGGTCGAGGCGACTGCAGGCTTGTTGTAACGGGTGACACGGCCATAGGAAGACAGCGCCGCCGGAGCCTGGCCCGCATTGGTGACCTTGTCGGTGACCGTGAACATGTAGTGCTGATCGACCGAGATCGTGCGGGCGAAGGTGATGCCCTTGTCATTGGTATAGGTGAGCGTAACCGGCGTCGTTTCGGTCAGCTTGGCGCCTTCCGGTGCGGTCCAGACGGTCGAGGGACCCGGAACGTTGCCGGTGGCGGCGTCGCCAATGTAGCCGAGTTCGGCGAAGTAGCCGTCTTTCGTCTCAGACGGGCTGAAGAGCGTGATGATCGGGCTCGAGTCATCCACGGTCTCGTGGTAGCCCTTGAGCTTCAGGTCATCGAGGCGGGCGCCGACGAGGTTGATCGAGCCGGCAAGAGCGGCGGTATCGATCGTAACGCGCGGGTTCTTGGCAAGCGCGTCGGCGAGCGATGTCGTCGCGGCAGCCTGGCCGGAAGGAGCGGCACCGTTCGTCTGGGCCGTGCCCGCGCCGCCGGCGGCAGGCGTCTGCACCTGCTCGGTCTGCTGCTGGGCCTTCTGAGCCAGTTCGGCCTTCCGCTGCGCTTCGATGCGCGGATTCATATAAAGGAATTGCCAGCCGAGAACGATCAGCACCGAGAGGGCGATCGCAATGAAGTAGTTGCGGTTGTTTTGCATCATACGTTCCTGGAGCGTCCGTCTCCGGACCGCTTGTGTTTCGGCTTGGTCTCGACGCGAGCCTTGAGCTCTGCGGCTAATTCTTTGAAGGATGCCTGAAGCACGTCCCTTCGCGCGACAACCACATAGTCGTGTCCGGGCTGCATTGCAAACCCCGCATGAAGTCGCACTGCCTCTTTCAGGCGTCGCCTCATCCGGTTTCGTTCGACCGCATTGCCGTGTTTTTTGGTAACGGTGAAGCCGACGCGGGCTTCGGTGTCGGGTTCTTTCCGGTTGAGCACCTCAAGCAGGAAGAAACCACCCTTGCGTTTTTCGCCCTGGCGAACAGCAAGAAACTGCGGGCGGCTTTTCAGCCGCCCGGCAGTCATTTTTTCATTCTTGGTCGTCAATTCGCCCGCCATCACTTATCGGGCAATTCCGGCCTTAGGCCGAAAGACGCTTGCGGCCGCGACCGCGGCGAGCAACGATGACCTTACGGCCGCCCTTGGTAGCCATACGTGCACGGAAACCGTGGCGACGCTTGCGGACAAGCTTGGATGGTTGGTAGGTACGCTTCATTTATTTAAACACCGCGGAGTGCGGCCCTTCTTGAATTTGCATATTGCAAGGAGCGTTATTTTTCGAACGGGCGGGGGCTAAAAGCCACTATGACCGGACGTGCGGCGGCTTATACGGATGAAGATCCAATAAGTCAATTATCGCAGGCCGAATCCGCCAGTTTCGCCTATAGGATGCTAAATCTCGCGCGACCCGTTAAGGTTTGTGACAGTGCCTAAACCTTTGGCAGTCACAATTTTTTTCTCATGCTGCAATCTTTCCGCGCGGATATGGCGCGATCCGCTCGCATCTGCTGCAAAAATATACGCAGCAACCACTAAGCACGGGTAATTTATTATAGTTCTCCCGCCAACCATCCGAAATCTAACGTTAATTTATTTGAGCCAAATTTAGCTATCAGCCGGAGGAGTGCTTTTCGGCGCGTTGTGGCTAGTGGGGGTTTTCAGTGAAGATTAGTGGCAAGATCAATTTGCTCGTTTCGGCAATGTGCGGTGTCGCACTGCTGATCGGAGCGACGGCGCTTTATGCAGTTCATGAATATAACGACAACCTGTCGGCCTATGAAGATGCCGCCGCGCGCGCCTACTCCGGCGAGCGGTTGAACCGTTTCGTGACTGCGACCGTCATGGAGGCCCGCGGGATCTATGGCGCGCCGACGACGAAGGATGCCGGCGCATTCGCGAAAGGTCTGCTGGCGGACCTCGATCAGATCGATCAGGTCATTGCCTCCTGGCAGCCTCTCATTCCGGAAAGCCAGAAAGAGTCCTTCGGCAAGCTGATGGATCGCGCCAAGGAATTCCGCTCGTTCCGCGCCGAGACCGCACGGCTTGGCACCGAGGTCAGCCCGCAGGCTGCCAACGAGCAGGGCAACAACGACGCCAACCGCGCGAACCGCAAGGCCTTCCAGGCTGAGATCGATGCGATCGTGGCGACAGACAAGGCGACGCTTGATGCCGTCAACGCGCAGGTCGAGAGCTTCCGCTCGTCGATCCTGTGGCTGGTGCTTGGCATCACGGGTATCGGTATCGCCGTCGGTGTTGGCCTCGGTCTTTATATTGGCAGCGTGCAGCTCAGCCGTCCGATCAAGAAGGTCACGGATGCGATCAAGAACGTTGCCGATGGTAATTTTGATGCCGAAGTTCCGTTCGCCGGACGCCAGGATGAAATCGGCGAGATGGCAGCAGCCGTCGCCGTCTTCAAGGAAAACGGTCTGGCCGTTCGCCGCATGAACGCGCAGGAAGCCGCCATGCGCGCCAAGAGCGACGACCTGCAGTCCAGCATGTCGGTCGTGGTCGCAGCCGCTGCCGCCGGTGATTTCAGCCGCCGCATCGAAAAGGACTACGGCGACGAGAACCTCAACCAGTTCGCCGGCAACATCAACAACCTGCTGTCGGGCGTCGATGGCGGTGTCGGCGAAACCCGCCGCGTGATCGCCAGCCTTGCGGATGGCGACCTGACGCAGACGATGCATGGCAATTTCCAGGGTGCCTTTGCCGAGCTGCAGAAGAACGTCAACAGCACCTTTGCGACGCTGCAGACGACGATGCGCGAAGTTCGCGAAACTGCCGAAGCCTTCAACGGCAACACCAACGAACTGCGTTCGGCAAGCGACGATCTCTCCAAGCGCACCGAACAGCAGGCCGCTGCTCTCGAGGAAACCTCGGCAGCGCTCGACGAGATTACCGCCGTCGTTAACAACTCGACGGAACGTGCTCAGGAGGCCAGCGTGATGGTCACCGAAGCCAAGGATGATGCCGGCAAGTCGGGTGTGGTCGTGCGCAATGCCGTTGAGGCCATGGGCCGCATCGAGCAGGCATCCCGCGAGATCAGCCAGATCATCAACGTGATCGACGAAATCGCCTTCCAGACCAACCTGCTCGCACTGAACGCCGGTGTCGAAGCTGCGCGCGCTGGCGAAGCCGGCAAGGGCTTTGCGGTCGTTGCACAGGAAGTCCGAGAGCTGGCACAGCGCTCGGCGACGGCGGCCAAGGACATCAAGGGCCTGATCACCAAGTCGGGTGACGAGGTTCAGGTCGGCGTCAAGCTCGTCCAGGCGACCGGCGAGGCACTCTCGCAGATCGAGCGCCGCGTCAACGCGATCAACGATCACATCCATTCGATCGCAACGGCTGCCAAGGAACAGTCGACCGGCCTCAAGGAAGTCAACACCGCCGTCAACCAGATGGACCAGGTCACGCAGCAGAACGCCGCGATGGTGGAAGAAACCTCGGCTGCGACCCACAAGCTTTCGGCCGAAGCCGATGGCCTCGTACGCCTGATCTCGCGCTTCAAGGTCTCGAGCGGACATGCGGCAGCACCTGTGGCGGTCGCGCGTTATGAAGAGCACCGCCCCGTCGCTTCGCCTGCACGCCGCGCCATGAACAGCGTCGCCCGTGCATTCAACGGCAACGCCGCCGTCGCCGAGCAGAACTGGGAAGAATTCTGATTTCCGACGCGCCTGATTGGATAGAGAACGCCGCCTCCGGGCGGTGTTCGTGTTTTTGCTGTCAGGATCGCGCCACTTGCTCGCAAACATTTGAAAACGCGTCTCCATAGTTTATTATAGAAGACCGATCTGTGGCGCTGGACGCCGAGTGGACAAATGCGATGCCGGCCCCTGACGAAGCAGACAAACTTTCCGCAAGCACGACCGTCTCCGACGGCGGCAGCAATGCGCGCCGCCCCCTGGGCCTGTTCGGTGGTCTTTCCGGCAAGCTCCTCTGGCTGATCGTCGTCTGCATCATGCTGGCTGAAGTGCTGATCTTCTTCCCGTCGGTCAGCGCCATGCGCCTGCGCTGGCTGGACGAGCGGCTGAGTGCTGCTGCCGCAGCGGCCATCGTGATCGACGGCCTGCAGCCGGTGGAGCTCACGCGCGCGCTGCAGAAGGAAACGCTCGAAGCGACCGGGACGAAGGCGATCGTCCTGCGAAAGGACGGCACCTCGCGCCTCCTGGCGACTTCGGATATGCCGACCTCCGTCGATGAGCAGTATGACCTGACCAATGTACCGGCGCTGACGGCCATCGGCGACGCGCTCGATACGCTGATCTTCGGCGGTGACAGGATGATCCGCGTCTATGGCCCCGTCCAGGATACAAACACCGGCGTTGAAGTGGTGATGAAGGACAAGCATCTGCGCAATGCGATGCTGCTCTATTCCCGCAACGTCTTCCTGCTGTCGATCCTGATTTCGCTGTTTACCGCGACGCTGATCTTCTTCGCGCTCAACCGCATCCTGATTCATCCGATCCGCCGCCTGACCGGGAGCATGCAGGAATTCTCCTCCGATCCCGAGAAGCCGGAGCATGTTTTCGCGAGCGATGGCGGCCGCGACGAGCTCTCCGTTGCCGGCCGGCATCTGAGCGCCATGCAGCTGGAATTGCAAAAGACGCTGAAGCAGCAGAAAAATCTTGCCGCCCTCGGGCTGGCCGTCTCCAAGATCAATCACGACATGCGCAATATCCTCGCCTCGGCGCAGCTCATGTCCGACCGCCTCGTCGATGTCGACGATCCCATGGTGAAGCGTTTCGCGCCGAAGCTGCTGCGTACGATCGACCGCGCCGTCGGCTATACGACGGAGGTGCTCTCTTATGGTCAGGCAACCGAATCGGCCCCACGGCGACGCGCGGTCAGGCTCTCGGTGCTGATCGAGGATGTGAAGGACATGCTGGCGATCGACGTGCAGAGTGGCGTCGAGTTTGTCGAGCAGGTGGGCTTGGACCTTGAGGTGGACGCCGACAACGAGCAGCTCTTCCGCGTCATCCACAATCTCTGCCGCAACGCGCTGCAGGCGCTGACGGCCATGGGCGACGCCGGCAATGCCGAGTTGGTCAAGCGCATCACTGTTTCGGCGCAGCGCGTCGGCAGCGTTGTCAGCATCATCGTCGACGACACGGGCCCCGGCATGCCGCCAAAGGCCCGCCAGAACCTCTTTGCCGCGTTCCGTGGCTCGGCCCGTTCGGGCGGCACGGGACTGGGGCTGGCCATCGCGCGCGAACTCGTGCTGGCGCACGGGGGAACAATCGCGCTTGTGGAAAAACCATCGGTCGGAACCCAGTTCCGCATCGAGATTCCGGATCGCCCGGTTTCGCTGGAGGATTACCGCAGCCGCACCCTGCATGAAAAGTAATGCAATTTCCGGATTCCAGCCTCGTGTGACAAGAACTGTTATTTTTTGAAAAAGCCTATTGCAATCGCTCAAAGGACCCTTTAGAGAACCGCTCACGCCAGCGGGACACACCGCTGCAGACGCACCCGTAGCTCAGCTGGATAGAGCACCAGACTACGAATCTGGGGGTCAGGAGTTCGAATCTCTTCGGGTGCGCCATTTCTTCCAAACACTTAGCCAACAGCCTTGAAGTTCCCAAAAGGGCTGGCGCGCGCTGGGGCAGATTGAGTGTCTGAGACTGCTTCTACTAGCCCCCACCGTAGCCCGATTGGCTCAAGCAATATTCTTCTGCCATGATCGATGACGTGGACGAGGCGGCCGGTCTCGCGAAGGCCATCTTTTGGGCGCTAGCACTTGGGCCGTCTTTGACGCCAGGAAAGCAGGTCCGGCACCAAATCTATCCCACCTAGTTCTGGCGCGGCGGTGTAGCCTCAGATTTGGCCAAGAGCTTTCTAAGCAGCTGATACCTGTCTCTAAAACGTTTATGGTGATCGAGCTGCCCGCCAGCGTACTCTTGCCGACGAGGGTTCTACCAGGCGTCGCTCACTGCGCTTCGATTTCCCGGATTGCTGCAACGTGGCGCGATCCAAGTATCTGAATGTTTCACTGCCGCTCAAAGTCGAACTCTGACATCACGTTTCCTCTCAAACGAAAGGTGATTCCCCGATGTGCCGCGGGCGACTCGGGAGCGCGCCACAACGGATCGACAGGGTGGCCAGCGCTGGAAACGACCGAATGATTTTAGGCAATCGGCTGAGCGTCCGAGCTCACCATGCAGAACGGTCCCATCGCCATTTTAGACGTTAGCCGCGTTAGTTGCTTCGGACAGCGTTACGCGCTATCTCCCCGCAGCGCGTGTTCGACGGCGGCGCGCATTGCCGCGCGCCCGCGTTCCGATTCTGGATCGACGTTGTCATCCGAGCACCAACGACGAACAACATCGGCAACCGATTGGAAGTCGTCATCGTCCAAGTCAACGAAGTTAAGAAGTGACATCGTGCCGCTCCTGGCTTTGGGCAAAAGCGCGTCTAATCTCTCAAGCGGTCTCTGCCGGAGCAGTGTACGCTGATTTCGCCATCTAGCAATAAAACCGGTATTCGGGATGCTGGTCGCCGCTTTAAGCTGCTTGGAAGTACACGCCCGCTTCTACGGCTGCGAGAAGAAACGCCGCGCGCGCCTCTGGGAAGGAAACACCACCGCCCTCTGTGCCAGCGCACGCTTCCAGAGCTGATATATAGGCGATCCCTTCAAAGTTGGGCCAGTCCGAAATCAAAATGAGCAGCGCGTCTTGGGGAGAGCCAATCGAGTGTAGTTCACCATGCCGGTGGACGATGACCGTAACCCAATTCGATGATGGCACCACGCTCCCCAATTCAACTACTATTGATTGAGGTGAAACTGTTTCTGCGCTTGAAGGTTCCAGGGCCGTCAGAGTGTCGGGAGGCGGCACAAAAGAGCCCCGCTAGACATGCGGGGCAAAGTTACTACGTGCAAACTACGTCGGGGAAAGGCGCCGACGTGATGGTGATAGAACGCACGCGACCGCCAGCGGTTCCGTCACTCGAGTGCGTGTAAATCAATGTGATGAACGACCCTGCCGACGCCTGCAGAGGTCCGGCAGGGTCGCCGGCACTTGGACCTGAACCGAATGGTCTTGCGGGCATTCGATCGAGGCCAAGCTTGACCGCCCCCGCGCGGTCATACGGGTTGTCTGAATAACCGTTGTTTCGTTGGAGGAAGACCTCGGAAGAAAGTGGGAGTGGCAATCTGCCATCAAGGGATTTTACCGGTTAGCCGGTCGCGTTCTAGACGAAGTGCTCGTAGGTGACTGCTCTTCTCGTCGCGATTCGTCTTTTCACCGAGGGTTATCGCTTTTGAGATGACCGAAGTTTGATCTCGATTGGCTAAGCCGCGAGCAATAGTCTCCATGCGTGTAAGGCTTTTACGCCAGGCCATTTTGTTTCTCCGAGCGCCTTACCTTCACGTGACGCGTCTCTAGACCACGAATTGCATGCCGATGAAGTCCGCTCGAAGAGGCCAGCACTACCAATGGTTCTTGTCGCCCAAAACGGTGCTCCAGTTCTGCCGTGAAATTTCGTGGGTCCCTCATACCGTCGTGGAAGAGACGGACCAAAAGCGTGCCAGCTACATTCATCCTGGTACCGCACGGTAACAGGCCCCCCGTATATCCGGCATCAGCTAACACCTTCCGTAGAAGGTCGATATCCTTGGGCGTAAGTTGTTTGGATAGTAATTCGGAAGACATGAGTCCTCCTTTCAGTCGGGGCAGAGATATGGAGATCCCTAAGCAGTAGCGCCCTGAACATAGCTATCTGAAGAATTGACTATGCGCGCTCCTGCACAGATGCGCAACTAGAAACTAAGTGACGATGAATCTAGGAAATGTTCAGTCAATGCGAAGTATCCGACCGCCGTAGACACATATATCAATGACGTCGAAGCAACGATGGGCAGGGCTGTTGAGGGGGGATCCATGCCACGGCGCTTGGCGCTTTCGTATGAGCAGCCCTGGATTGCGCGCTTTGATCGCGGTTCTACTTTTGCGGAAATTTTTGATTAACTTTGCCTCGAGGAACTTCAGCACGTGGAAGTTGTTTCTTGTAGTAACCGTCGCCAGTTAGCAGAATACTGGGGAAGCGTGCATGTTGATGAAGACCAATACGTCAGGTGTTCTTGGCGATCGGGCAGATTTGTATCGTCCGGAAGTGGATGGCCTTCGGGCCGTTGCTGTTCTCCCGGTGATCCTTTTTCACGCGGGCGTTCCGTTGTTCAGCGGCGGCTTCATCGGCGTGGATATATTCTTCGTCATCAGTGGATTTCTCATCACCTCGATCATTGCCCGCGATATCGACAGCAACCGGTTTTCGATCGTCGATTTTTACGAGCGACGCGCCCGGCGCATTCTGCCCGCGCTGTTCGTGGTTATCCTTGCCTGCCTGCCGTTTGCATGGCTGTGGATGCTGCCCATGGCCTACAAGGATTTCTCGCAGAGCCTGATGGCCACGGTCAGCTATGCGTCGAACATCCTCTTCTACATAGAGACCGGCTACTTCGACGTGACGTCGGCACAAAAGCCGTTGTTGCATACCTGGAGCTTGTCGGTCGAAGAGCAGTTCTACGTCGTCTTTCCGCTGCTGCTGCTCGCCATCCGCACTTTCGGCCGGCGGCTGACCCTTCCGCTGCTGGCGGGCCTGACGCTTGCGAGCATCCTCTGTTCGCAATGGCTGCAATCGATCGATCCGGAAGCCGGTTTCTACATGATCGTTTCGCGTGCCTGGGAGCTTCTTGCCGGAGCGATCGGCGCGCTCGCGCTGCGCAATCGCTCCGCCGACGCGCCCTCCAGACATGGTGACTGGTTGTCGCTCGCGGGCCTCGTCCTGATCGTCGGATCGCTGGCATTCTTCCCCGCTGGCGGGCAGACGCCGAGCCTGCTGGTCCTGCCCTGCGTTATCGGTACGGTGCTGGTGCTGATGTACGCACGCTCGGGCTCGCTCGCCGGTCGTCTGCTCAGCCTCAGGCCGCTGGTATGGGTGGGCCTGATCAGCTACAGCGCCTATCTCTGGCACCAGCCGCTGCTCGCATTCCTGCGGCTCAGAATGTTGAACGAACCGCCGGTTTGGCTAAGTCTTGCCGTCGCGCTGATCTCCTTGCCGATCGCATGGGCGAGCTGGCGTTATGTCGAGCGCCCCTTCCGGGATCGCAGCAGGGTGAGCCGCAGGACGATCTTTGCCGGCGCGGTTGCCGCAAGCACGGTGATTTTCGTGGTCGGCGCGGCAGGTCAGCTCAAGCAGGGCTTCCCTGGACGGCTTTCGGACGAGGCGCTGAATACCGCGGCGATCTTCAAGGAAGAGAGTGCGATGTTCCAGCCATGCCTGAGCACGGAAAGGAACTATATCGAACCGCAGGATACCTGCCGGCACAACACGACGCTGCCGGAAACCGTGATGATCTACGGCGATAGCCATGGCGCGGCGATTTCGTTGGAGATGGCCAAGGTCCTCGCTGCGCGAGGCGCGGGCGTCCGGCAGTTCACCCATGCCGGCTGCATGCCGGTTCCGGGGCTGGAAAGCTCGATCCCGGGCGAAAGCTGCCTGCGCTTCAACACCGACGCGATGAGCTACCTCGACAGCCACCCGGCGATCGACACCGTAGTGTTGGCGTCACGCTGGACGGCGCATCTCGGCGGCTATCTGTTTAACAACGAAGAGGGTGGCAACGAGGGCACGATCGTTCGCTACATGCAGCCGGTCGCCGGAGATGCGCGGCAAGACAATTCTGGCGCCCGTATCCGGTCGGTCGCTGGCCTTGTGCAGCAGCATATCAAGGACCTGCTTGCGCGCGGCAAGAAGGTTGTGCTGGTCTATCAGATCCCTGAAGCTGGCTGGGACGTGCCGGCCTACCTGTCCAAGGAAATGTATTTCGGCCTGAAGCACGACGTCGATCTTTCCACGGCTTCGGCAGTCAACAAGAGGCGCAACGCCGGCTCCGATGCCATGCTCGACGGCATCGGCACTCACCCCAATCTGCTCCGGATCAAGCCGAGGGAGCTGTTCTGCGACACGCTGCGTCAAGGCCGTTGCCTCCTTCAGATGGAAGGCCGCGCTCTCTATATCGATGACGATCACGTGAGCCAGCTGGGCGCCAGCATCATTGCGGGCCGCCTATCCACTGTCGTCGCCTCAAGCCTGTAGCCGCAATCGCTGACAAGTACCCTCCGGAAGTGCAGGTGTGCGACTTGGCAGTCTTGATTTACAAAGCTCTTTGTAAATCGGTAGAGAGACGGACTTGATGGGTGAAAATCTGAAAATTGCATATCTCGTTCCACAATTTCCTGGGCAGACCCACATCTTCTTCTGGCGTGAAATCAACGAACTGAGGAAACGCGGTGTCGATCTCAGTGTGCTGAGCACGCGTCCGCCTCCGCCCGGTCTGATTTCGCACAGCTGGTCCGCCGAGGCGATGGCGAACACCAAATATCTGGGCCAGCCCGCGCCGATCGCAACCCTGCAGGCACTCTTCTCGCTGCCGTTGCGTAGCCTGATGACCGAGATCAGAAGCGAAGGCGCGGCCGTGGTTCAGGATGCCGTGCTGTGCCTTTCCTCGGCACGGCGGCTGGCCAGACATTGTGCCGCCAACGGTATCGACCACGTGCATGTTCATTCGTGCGGGCGAGCCGCCTTGATCGCGGCGCTCGCCAATCGCATGACTGGTCTTTCCTATAGCCTGACGTTGCATGGACCGATTGCCGATTATGGCGCGGGGCAGGGCTTCAAATGGCGTCGTGCCGCCTTTGCTTCTGTGATCACCAAGACCCTGCTTGACCAGGCACGCCAGGCGCTAGGGCGCGATATGCCTGCCGAGGTGGTAGTGCAGTCCATGGGTGTCGATACCGATAGCTTTGCCCGCACATCGGCCTACCGGCCGGCTGCGCTCGGCGAGCGAGTGATGATCTTCTCGTGTGGGCGCCTGAATGCCGCCAAGGGTCATCAGGATTTGCTGCAGGCCGTTCGCCAACTGGTCAATGAAGGCATGGATGTCGGGCTGGAGATCGCCGGTGAAGACGACGTGGGCGGGCAGGGATTCCGCGCAGTTATAGAGGCAACCATCCGCGATCTTCAGCTCACCGATCGTGTGAAGCTGCTTGGCGCCGTGAACGAGGCAGAGGTGCGGCGCAGGTTGATGGAGGCGCACATCTTTGCGCTTGCAAGCTGGCAGGAGCCGCTTGGGGTTGCCTATATGGAGGCAATGAGCTGCGAAGTGCCGACAATCGGCACCGACGCCGGCGGTGTCCGCGAGCTTATTACTGACGGTGAAGACGGCATTCTCGTCCCGCCAAGGGATCCTGTGGCACTCGCCGGCGCCATCCGCACCCTTGTCGAGCAGCCTGAACTGGCGAAAAAAATCAGCCTGGCCGGACGAGAACGAGTTGTCGCCGCCTTCCGCTCCAGCCTTGGCGCTGAAACTCTGATTGCCGAGATCGGACGATTGCGTTCGCGCGGACGCGTTCGCTAGCGACAATTCTACCTGCCATCGTAGCATCTTGGAGCTCGCCGCTAGGCTGGCGCAATGTTGTTGCGCGATTGTCGCCTCGCGCTGCCCCGCGGGCGGTGCGCTATCGTATGAAATGGTGCAAGGCCGGAGGGAATATCGTGGGTAAGTTTGCTCGGGCGCTTGTTCTTGGCGGATCGGTCGCCGTGCTTGCGAGTTGCGTCGACAATATGCCTGTCCTGACACCGGTCAACACGCTTGATCCGCCGCTTAATCTGCCCGGCGTCGCACACGCCATCTGCGCCACCGACGGCAATTTCATGTACGAGGAAGCGCGCAGGCAGTACGAGTTGCGGGCGCATATGGCAAACCGCCCGATCGACGCCGCCAATGAGGAGGCGCAAACGAGAGCCGCCGCGCGCCGCCAGTATGTCGCTTGCCTCTCGAGCCAGGGTTATCGCATCGTCTATGATCGCTGAGGGGCCGATCTCGCCCTGAAAGGCTCCCTTCGACATGCTGCCCGAACAGCGTGGTGGCATCGCGATCCGCAAGCGCTTGCCGGCTGCAATCACGCCCAGTCGCCGCCGATCACAAGTGCTGGAGGTCGCGTGTGATCGCGGAACTTTACAAGGAAAGAACGCATTTTCTTCATGTAAATCCGAAAGGAGGGTTTATCATGAAAATGCTCAGTTCTGCTTCTCTTGCCCTGCCGCTTGGCGCACTTCTCGCGCTGTCCTTTGCGCCTGCGCAGGCCGCTCCCCTCCAGCAACTTCCGCTACCGAGCACCACAAACGTCGAGTTGGTGCAGTACAACCCGCATGCTGTCTACTGGCACGGCTATCGTGGTTCTCGTGTGGAAAAACCCGGAATGCGGCGCCATTCTGACGGCTATTGGTACCCGCTGGCCGCCTTTGGCGTCGATACCGGCACCACAGGGTCTATCGGTGTTCGGGCACCCGCCCCAGTGGCACCGCGGCACACCTACTGCCAGAGCACCTTCGGCGGCACGAATGGTGACGGCAGCATGCCTTGCGGCGACGAATGGTGACGGTAGCCGTGTGGCGACGGCTATTGAACGGCAGCTTACGAGAGAAAGGGCGGCGGTGTGCCGCCCTTTCTCTGGATCATCCTCAAAACCTTCCTGGATGATTCTTTTGTCGGGATAACGCGCGGGCCTCGGTGGGAGGGAAGCGCAAAAATCTACGTGATGTCGACACGTAGGAGCTGATTTTTGCCCATGGAATTGACCGATTGATCAAAAATGCTGCAAAAATGAGCGGGCGTGGAAAAGTATCGACCATAGCCTTGCGCTAAGTGCATTGCTGCATTGCGGTAATCTCCCTATTCCTGATCGAAACGATGGGTTATCTATGTTCTCGAAGGCAGCGCACTCCTCCTCCCAGCGCTCCTTCATCGGACTGGCAACACTCCTCCTCCCAGTTGTCAGTCAGGATCAAGAGCCCGGTGCACCTCCTCCCGCACCGGGCTCTTTTCTATTCAGCGCACGTCTTCCCAGCTACTGCTTGCCAAACGCCACGGTCGTTGCGACCGCGAAATTCTGTCGCTCCGGTTTCGGGTCCGCGGCTTCTTACGCGTGCAACATCGTCTCCACAAAATTCCGATAGGCAATCGCCGCCATTCTGATATATCAGCTGTCAGGGCGACGACGGTTTTGTTGCCGAGCGATGGGCGAAGACATGGTGGATGAACAGAAACGGACGGTCGCGGTTGTCGGCGCTGGCGTGATAGGCGCCGCGATCGCCTTCGAACTGCAGCGGCGCGGCTTTCAGGTGACCCTGATCGACAAGGGGGAACCGGGGCGCGGGACCTCTTATGGGAACATGGCCAGCATCGCGCTCGATTTTGCCGCCGGTTCCGGCCCGACCACCTGGCGCAAGATCCCCGGCTGGCTGCTTGATCCGGAAGGGCCGGTCTGGCTGCGTCCTTCCTATGCGCCGAAGATGTTTCCCTGGTTCCTCCGCTTCATCGCCGCGGGAAGACCATCCCGTCTGCGCCAGATCGAAGACGCCGGGATGAGCCTGTCGCGGCGTGCGCTGGCTGATTTCCGAGAAATGCTCTCTGCGATCGGCGCGCCGGACCTGATGACCGAAGAAGGTTGCCTGGCGATCTATGAGACGGAAGCCGAATTCGCCGGTGATCGCGGCCATATCGAGATGATGCGCCGCTATGGCTTTGATTTCGAGGTGCTGTCAGGCGCCGCCATCCGCGACCTGGAGCCGACGCTGTCGCCATCGATCGCCAAGGCGGTCTTGCTGCCTGACAATAAGTCGATCCGCAATCCTTATGACCTTGTGGTCAAGCTCGCCGATGCGGCATTCGCACTTGGCGCAGGCTTTCTCTCGGGCGCGGTGCGCAATGTCGAGAAGAGCGACGCCGGAACGGTCGTGCTCCTTGATAACGGTCAGCGCCTGACCGTGGATTCCGTCGTCTTTGCGGCGGGTGTCCAGACCCGCGTCCTGGCGCAAAAGCTCGGCGAGCCGATTCCGCTCGAAACGGAGCGAGGTTATCATACGCAGATCATGAAGCCCGGCGTCTCGATGCGCTACTCGGTGATCTGGCCGCATCGTGCCTTCATGATCACCCCGACAGCGGGCGGCATTCGCGTCGGCGGCAATGTCGAGCTCGCGGGCCTTGATGCGCCGCCCGATTTTCGTCGTCCGCGCGTCCTTGTTCGTCACGCGCAGCGTGCCGTACCGGGGCTGCAGGTCGAGGAAACGACCGAATGGATGGGCCATCGCCCGGCGCTGCCGGACACGATCCCGATCATCTCCGCATCGTCGAAGATGCCCGGCATCTGGTACGCCACCGGCCATGGCCATCTTGGCCTCACCTATTGCGCGACGACGGCGCAGCTAGTCGCAGACATGATGACTGGCGCCAAGCCCGGCGTCGACATGGTTCCGTTCCGTATCGACCGCTATTGAGATCGTCGGCGAAGCGCCGTACGGCAATTTTTATGGGAGTTGACCGATGAGATGGAAACGCACAATCCAGCTGCTGGATGTCCACGCGGAAGGTGAAATCGGCAAGGTCGCCATCGGCGGCGTTCCGAAGATTCCGGGTGAGACGGTTGCCGAGCAGCTTCGTTGGCTGAACACGGACCCGAAGGGGCAGGAGTTGCGGCGGTTTCTATGCCTCGAGCCGCGTGGCGCCCCGATCGGCTCTGTCAACCTGTTGCTGCCACCCAAGCATCCGGATGCTGACGCAGCCTTCATCATCCTCCAGCCGGATCAGGCCCACGCGAGCTCCGGTTCGAACTCGATCTGCGTGACGACGGCGCTGCTTGAATCCGGCATCGTGGAAATGCACGAGCCGGAAACCATCGTCACGCTGGAAACGGCCGCCGGCCTCGTCAAGGCGACGGCAACGTGCCGCGACGGCCGATGCGAAAAAGTGAAGCTCACCATGGTCCCGTCCTTCGTTCACGAGTTGGACGTCGAGATCGATACGCCGCAGTGGGGCAAGATCCAGGCAGACCTTTGCTATGGCGGCATCTTCTACGCGCTTGTCGATGTCGGCCAGATCAATCTCAAGATAGAGAAGTCGAATGCCGCAGCGCTGGTTCAGGCGGGCATGGTCCTCAAGGATCTGATCAACCGCAGCGTCTCGGTCGTTCACCCGGAGATCCCAGCAATTTCGGGTGTCGCCTATGTGATGTTCCGCGATATCGAGGCGGACGGCACGGTGCGCACCTGCACGACGATGTGGCCCGGTCGCGCCGATCGCTCGCCCTGCGGCACTGGCAACTCGGCCAATCTCGCGACGCTGCACGCGCGCGGCAAGGCCAAGGTCGGCGACGTCTTCAAGTCGCGTTCGATCATCGATTCCGAGTTCGAAGTTGGCCTGCTGGCGGAAACGACCGTTGCGGGACGCCCGGCGATCATCCCGACGATCACGGGCCGCGGCTTCACCTTTGGCCTGTCGCAGGTCGCCCTTGATCCATTCGATCCGCATCCGGGCGGTTTTGCCCTGACGGACGTCTGGGGTCCGTCGGCCGGCGAGATCTGACGGTCAGTAGCCGAACGGGTCGATCTCATCCTTTCCAAGGGAGTGGTCGCCCGTCGCCTTGGGATAGATAACGCCCTTGCGCAGAATGATATTGGCGTAGAGCCGTGGCTCGCTGGTCTGGACAAGGGCGTGCGCGGCGCGGACGCGCCCGTAGAACTCCTGCCCGACGAGCGGTACCACCTGGCGATGCGGCTCGTAGTGGGCACAGCAGTCGATCATTTCCTCATGGACGGGATCGAGCTTGTCGCGGTCCGCCTTCACGGTGGAGCGGAAGATCGCTTCCTGCACGAAGTCGTCGATCGGAAGGACGCTCAGGATCGCATCGAGAACGGGAATGATGCGGTGCCCGTCAAGCCGGATCAGCCGCCGTGCGTCCTCGACGCCGGGATAATTGCCGTCGACAATCGCGATTTCGTCGCCGTGCCCCATGCTGCGCAGCGTCGATAGCAATTCCGGGCTCAGCAGGGGGTTAAGTCCCTTCAGCATTGTCGACCTCCTTGAAGAGTACGTTCTGGTCCGTGAGATAGCGCGCAAAGATCGGCAGGCTGGCGCCACCGATGGCGCGCGCTTGCGCGCCGACCGCCCCCTCGATGATGTCGGGCATCACGACGCCCTGCAGGTCGAGCTTGTCGGCTTCGGCAATCGTCGCCCGCACGATGCGCTCGCGCACCCAGGCGGGAAAGCCGCCGTCGATGACCGCGGCGCTGAAGTCGATGATGGAGGCTGCCGCGACGATCCCCTGTGCCAGCGCCTTCGCAGCATCCTGGATCCACTCTTCCAGTGGCTCGCCGAAATCGACCCAGTCGTCGGCCGAATACCACAGCGGCTGCGGATCGATCCCGCGCTCGCGAAGCATGTTTTCGAGCACGAAGATGGAGGCGACCTCGAGAAGCTGCAGCGTTTCGCCGTTCTTGCCGCGAACGGGCAGGGGGCCGATGGCGCCTGCCGTGCCGGTGCGGCCTGAAAAGATCGCCGAGTTGAGAACGATGCCGCCGCCGATGAACGAGCCGATGAAGAAATAGACGAAGTCGGGGTAAGAGGGGCCGACGCCGAACACCAGCTCCGCGCCGCAGGCGCTGGTCGCGTCGTTCTGCAGGAAGACAGGATGGGCAATGCGCGATGCGACCTCGGTCTGCAGGTCGACGTCGCGCCAGACGTCCATCGCGCCCTTGGGTGAGCCGACCTCTTCTTCCCAGTTCCAGAGTTCGAAGGGGGCCGCGATGCCCACCCCGGCAATGCGGCTGCGCTGGCCTTCGTCGAGGCGGGCCTCCAGCTCCTGAATCCCCGTCGTGATGAAGTTCAGAAACTCTTCGGGCAGCGGATAGGAATAGGTCTGGCGCTTTTGCATCCTTATGCGGCCGACGAAGTCCATCAGCACGAGATCGGCGCTGCGGCGTCCCATCTTCACGCCGAAGGAGTAGACGGCATCGGGATTGAGCCGCATCGGAATCGAGGGCTGGCCGACACGGCCGCGCACCGGCTCACCGCGCGAAAGCAGCCCTTCCTTCTCAAGCGCCCGCATGATCACCGATACGGTCTGCGCCGAAAGACCCGTACGACGTGCGATATCCGCCTTCGACTGGGAGCCGTAAAGGCGCACCAGCGACAGCACAAGCCGTTCGTTGTAGGCGCGCACCCTGATCTGGTTCGCGCCGCCGGCCGGACTGAGAATCGGCAGCTGGGCCGGTGTCTGAACCGGAGCCCCTATGGACGACATTGGCCACTCCTCCCGTTTATTGGCCTATGCGCTATTTTCGACGAGCATGCCACAGCGAATTAATAATTCAATTGGATTTATTTATTGACAAGCCAAATTCTTTTGCCCTTAATTAGCCCTGTCAACGGCGCGGACCGGGTCAGGAGAGGCCACCGGCGAAGTCCGAATACCGGTTCGCGCTCGTGAAATTGCGGTTTGCCATGGGGCGGCCGATATAACTCTGGGAGGAGTCAATGAAGAAATCAGTGCTTTCCGCAGCGCTCGGCGCGCTGGCCCTCGGTGTCGCATTCTCGGCACCGGCAATGGCGGCCGATGTTTCCGCCTGCCTGATCACCAAGACTGATACGAACCCCTTCTTCGTCAAGATGAAGGAAGGCGCGACGGCCAAGGCCAAGGAGCTGGGCGTTAACCTCAAGGCCTACGCCGGCAAGATCGATGGCGACAGCGAAAGCCAGGTTGCCGCGATTGAAAGCTGCATCGCCGATGGCGCGAAAGGCATTCTGATCACTGCGTCCGACACCAAGGGTATCGTCCCGACCGTCAAGAAGGCACGCGATGCGGGTCTCCTCGTGATCGCTCTCGACACGCCCCTTGATCCGGCGGATGCCGCCGATGCGACCTTCGCTACCGACAACCTGCTCGCCGGCAAGCTGATCGGCCAGTGGGCCAAGGAAACCATGGGCGACAAGGCCAAGGATGCCAAGGTCGGCTTCCTCGATCTGACGCCATCGCAGCCGACCGTCGACGTTCTGCGCGACCAGGGCTTCATGATCGGTTTCGGCATCGACCCCAAGGATCCGAACAAGATCGGTGACGAAGATGATCCGCGTATCGTTGGTCACGACGTAACCAACGGCAACGAAGAAGGCGGCCGCAAGGCCATGGAAAACCTTCTCCAGAAGGATCCGAGCATCAACGTCATCCACACGATCAACGAGCCAGCCGCGGTTGGTGCCTATCAGGCGCTGAAGGCCGTCGGCATGGAAAAGAACGTGCTGATCGTCTCGGTTGACGGCGGCTGCCCGGGCGTCAAGTCCGTCGCTGATGGCGTCATCGGTGCGACCTCGCAGCAATATCCGCTGATGATGGCCGCTCTCGGCGTCGAAGCGATCAAGAAGTTCGCCGACAGCGGCGAAAAGCCGAAGCCGACGGAAGGCAAGTCCTTCTTCGACACCGGCGTATCCCTCGTCACCGACAAGCCGGTTTCCGGCGTCAAGTCGATCGACGTCAAGGAAGGCACTGCGAAGTGCTGGGGCTAAGCCCCGCGATCTAGCATCACTGCCGGCCGGGGCTTGACCCCGGCCGTTCTCGACCCGACCATCAGCTGTTGTCTCAAGAACCGGCGTAGCAAGACCGGAATGGAAGAGCGCACCAGCTTCCGCGCGCGGTTCGGCGCGAAAGCGGAGGAGGAAAAATGACCGGAGCACAAGAATTCGAGCGGGTTCTCGACGGCAGCGACAAGAACGTCGCGTCGTTCGATCATCAGGACGTCTCACTTTTAAAGCGCGCCCAGCACTTCCTGCATTCGACCCCGGCGGCGGTGCCGCTGATCGTGCTGGTGCTATCAATCATCATCTTCGGCATCGCGATCGGCGGGCGGTTCTTCTCGTCCTATACGTTGACGCTTATCCTGCAGCAGATCGCCATCGTCGGTATTCTCGGCGCGGCCCAGACACTGGTTATTCTGACGGCGGGCATCGACCTGTCGATCGGCGTCATCATGGTGATCTCGGCCGTCATCATGGGCAACTGTGCCATCACCTACGGCATTCCCACGCCGATTGCCGTGCTCCTCGGGATGGTCGTCGGCGGCCTGTGCGGCCTGCTCAACGGCTTCCTCGTCGCCTACATGCGATTGCCGCCGTTCATCGTGACGCTCGGCACCTGGAACATCGTCATGGCGACGAACTTCATCTATTCGGCCAATGAGACGATACGCGATACCGACGTCGACGCGCAGGCGCCGATGCTCCACCTTTTTGCGATCAGCTTCCGGGTTGGCAGCGCGGTTCTGACGCTTGGCGTCATCGCCATGGTGCTGCTGGTTCTCGGTCTCTGGTACATCCTCAATCACACGGCTTGGGGAAGGCATGTCTATGCCGTCGGCGATGATCCGGAAGCCGCGAAGCTGTCCGGTATCCAGACAAAGACCGTGTTGCTGACGGTTTATACGATTTCGGGCGTCATCGCCGCCTTCGCCGCCTGGGTCTCGATCGGCCGCAACGGTTCGATTTCGCCGTCATCCGCCGTCACCGACTATAACCTCCAGGCAATCACCGCGACCGTGATCGGCGGCATCTCGCTCTTCGGTGGCCGCGGTTCCATCTTGGGTACTCTCTTCGGCGCCATGATCGTCGGCGTCGTCTCCATGGGTCTCAACATGCTGGGCGCGGATCCGCAGTGGAAGGTGCTGCTGACCGGCGTGCTTATCATCGCCGCAGTCGCGATCGACCAGTGGATCAGAAAGGTGTCGGTGTAATCATGGCAAACGAACCCATCCTTTACGCACGCGGACTGGTCAAGCGTTACGGCCGCGTCACGGCGCTCGACAATGCCGACTTCGATCTCTACCCGGGCGAAATCCTGGCGGTGATCGGCGACAACGGCGCCGGCAAGTCATCGTTGATCAAGGCGATTTCGGGCGCGATCACGCCTGATGATGGCGAGATCAGGCTTCAGGGCAAGCAGGTGCAATTCAAGTCTCCGATGGAAGCCCGTGAGGCCGGCATCGAGACTGTGTACCAGAACCTTGCCCTGTCTCCGGCTCTGTCGATCGCGGACAACATGTTCCTCGGTCGCGAGATCCGCAAACCCGGTGTGCTCGGCAGCGTCTTCCGTATGCTCGATCGCCCCGAGATGGAAAAACGCGCCCGAACGAAGCTGTCGGAATTGGGCCTGATGACCATCCAGAACATCAATCAGGCGGTCGAAACGCTCTCTGGCGGCCAGCGCCAGGGTGTCGCCGTGGCGCGTGCCGCTGCGTTCGGTTCCAAGGTCATCATCCTCGACGAGCCGACGGCGGCCCTCGGGGTGAAGGAGAGCCGCAAGGTTCTCGAGCTGATCCTCGATGTCCGCTCTCGCGGCATTCCGATCGTGCTGATCTCGCACAACATGCCGCATGTCTTCGAAGTGGCGGACCGCATCCACATCCACCGGCTGGGGCGTCGCTTGACGGTCATCGATCCCAAGGAATACACCATGTCGGACGCCGTCGCGTTCATGACCGGCGCCAAGTCTGTTCCAACGGAGCCGGTTGCTGCATGAGCGACAACATCAAGGATATCGCCGGCGAGGTTGTGACCCGCGCCGGCGACGCGAAGCGCTTTCTCGTCGCCATTGCCGGTCCGCCCGGCGCCGGCAAATCCACCATGGCTGACAATCTCGCCGACGCGCTGCGCGCCGTTGGCCAGAGTGCGGAAGTCCTGCCCATGGATGGCTTCCACATGGACAATGCGATCCTGATCGAGCGCGGCATGCTGGCGCGCAAGGGCGTGCCCGAAAGCTTCGACGTCAGGGGGTTTCTGGATATCATTCGCGCCGTGCAGCGTGCCGATCAGGAAGTACTGGTGCCGGTTTTCGATCGGTCCCGCGAGCTTGCCATTGCCTCTGCCCGCTCCGTCTCGCCCGAGCACCGCTTTATCATCGTCGAGGGCAACTACCTGCTTTTCAGCCAGGGAAAATGGGCGGAACTGGAAGGTGTGTTCGGGTACTCGATCATGCTCGCGCCGCCGATCGAGGTTCTCGAAGAGCGCCTGTGGGCGCGTTGGCGAGGCTACAAGCTCAGCGAGGAAGAGGCGAGCGCCAAGGTTTATGACAACGATCTTCCGAACGGGCGTCTGATCCTCGGTAATCGCCGCCCTGCGGATGTAACGCTCGAAATCGCCTGATTTCCCCCAACATTGCAAGCGCCAGCGAATCGTTGCAAGCTTCACCATCTGCAACTTTGAATTTTGTTACCTTGGGGGAAGCTGATGGATTTCACGGAAGCCGTTACGTCCGTTTTCTCGAACTATGCGGTGTTCAAAGGCCGCGCCCGGCGCTCTGAATTCTGGTGGTTCACACTTTTCAGCGTCCTCGCCTCCTTCGTTCTGGCGTTTGTCGATTACCTTCTGTTCGGTCACGAGATCCTCAGCACCCTGTTCGCACTCGGAACACTGCTGCCGATGCTGGCGGTCACCGTTCGACGTCTCCATGATGTCGATCGGTCCGGCTGGTGGATCTTCATTGGCCTGATCCCGCTCATCGGCGCCATCATACTTCTCTACTGGTACATCAGCGAAGGCACCCCCGGCGCGAACCAGTTCGGGCCCCCGGCCTGACTTTTTGCTGGCAAACTGTTTGCCAGAAGAGGTGGCGGAGTGATAATGCCGCGGGCGAGCCTTACAGGTCAGCCTTGCCGGAGTTACAGCCATGCAATCGATCACCATCCGCCGCCCTGATGACTGGCACCTTCACCTGCGCGATGGCGCGATGCTCGAAGGCGTGATCGGCGACACAAGCCGCGATTTCGCCCGCGCGATCATCATGCCGAACCTGGTTCCGCCTGTCGTCACCACCGCGGACGCGGAAGCCTATCGCAGCCGCATCATGGCGGCGCTGTCGGAGGGCGATCGTTTCCAGCCTTTGATGACGCTTTACCTCACCGAACACACCAACCCCGACGACGTCGAGGCGGGCAAGACGAGTGGATTGATCACCGCAGTCAAGCTCTACCCGGCCGGCGCAACCACGAACTCGCATGGCGGCGTGCGCGATATCGAAAAGGCAATGCCGGTTCTGGAGCGTATGGCGAAGATCGGTCTTCCGCTCTGTGTCCACGGGGAAGTGACCACGCCGGAGGTCGATATCTTCGATCGCGAGGCGGTCTTCATCGACACGGTGCTCGATCCGCTGCGCAAGCGGTTGCCGGAACTCAAGGTGACAATGGAACACGTCACGACGGCCGATGGCATCGACTACATCAAGTCGGCAAAGGCCAATCTCGCCGGTTCGATCACCACGCATCACCTGATCATCAACCGCAACGCCATCCTGGTTGGCGGCATCCGCCCGCATTACTACTGCCTGCCTGTCGCCAAGCGGGAAAATCATCGCCTGGCTCTTCGCGCCGCAGCCGTCAGCGGCGATAGCCGCTTCTTCCTCGGAACCGATTCCGCGCCGCATGTCGATCCGCTGAAGGAATGCGGTTGCGGTTGTGCTGGCATCTATACGTCGATCAATACGATGAGCTGCCTTGCGCATGTCTTCGAACAGGACAATGCGCTCGACAAGCTTGAGGCTTTCGCATCGCTGAACGGCCCTGCCTGGTATGGCCTGCCGGCCAACGAAGAACGGATCACGCTCGTCAAGCATGCCGAGCCTCTGGTACTTCCCACGAAGAGAGAAACGGGCGCCGGTCCCGTGACTGTTTTCGATCCGATGTTCCCGCTGCACTGGGATATCGAACGTTAGTATATATTTATACTCGACGATTTTGACTGTGTTATTCATCCATTGCAGCAAGGAAAACTTCTTGCTGCAAAACTTATGCTTTAAATACATGATTTCTTAACGGAATTCGTAAGACATTCGTTTTGGGGGCGTAAACTGTTTCCAATAACGAGGGCGCGGCAGAAGCCGCGGGTTTGAAGCATGACGCTTGATTACAATTCCCTGCTGATCGCGCTGGCAGTATCGGCGGCATGTCTTGCAGTAACATTGCTCGGAAGCTGGTTCGCGCGGCGCACCGAAACATTCCTGCTCACCTGCACGATCGGCCTCGTTTTGATTGTCAGCGGCATATTTGCCTATGGGCTCTACGTCGGTACGCCCACGAAGCTGCTGGGCATCACGGCCTTCGTTTTCTTCTTTCCCGGTTTTGCTGCCGCCGTGGGCGCCGGCTACCAGTTCCGGACGGGACGTCTGCCGTGCCGCATGATGGTCGCAGCCGCGCTTGCCGGATATGCCGTCACCATCCCTCCGATGGCAATCGGTTACGACGGGTTTGCCTTCATTGCCGAGAACACCGTCATCGCCTCACTGCTTTTCGTAACCGCCTATCAGTATTGGCTGGCGCGCGCGGAGGCGCCGGTGCCGCTGACAGGTATTACGGCGCTCTACATCCTGACAGCCATATCCTTCGTCCTGTGTGCCAGCGTTCTGCTGGCGGACGGCAAGGTGGTCCTTGGCGCCGCACCGAGCAACTGGGCCGAGGATCTGAGCCTGGCGATCTGCATCGCCAGCATGACCGGCATTGGCGCGCTATCGCTTGCGCTGCACCAGTGGCGCCTGGCGGCCCGCCACCGCATTGAAGCGACCACCGATTCCCTGACCGGCTTGCTCAATCGTCGAGCGCTCTTCGACCAGTATGGCAGCGGCGAGATGGGCTCGACCTCCGCGGTCGTCGTCTTCGACATTGATCATTTCAAGTCGATCAACGATACGTTCGGCCATGCCGGCGGCGACCGGATGCTCAGACTGTTCGCCGATGAACTGCGGGCCAACTGCAGGGCGGGCGACGTCGCGGCCCGGCTCGGCGGCGAGGAGTTCGCAATGGTTTTGCGGGATGTCACGCCCGGCCAGACGGAACTCGTGGCCGAACGCATTCGCAGGGCGTTCGAGCAACGCCAGATCGTATTCGACGGCGCGATCGCAACATGCACCGTGAGCGCCGGCGTTGCGCCCGGCCGCCCCACGCCGGTGCCGTTCGACGCATTGCTGCGGGCGGCCGACAAGGCGCTCTATGCCGCCAAGCGCGCCGGCCGAAACCGCGTGGAGCTCGCCAGCCACCTGCACGCCGTTCCCATGGAAACGGTGCGCACCGGCTCCTGAGCGGAGCCACTCTGCTTCAGCCTTGTTAGAGGACCATCATCGCCCTGACGAAGCTTGCCGAGGCAAGCAGGCAGGCCACTGTCCGGACGTGGTTCCACCATGTCCAATCCTTCAGATATGTCGCCCAAAGCGCGGTCGCATCAGGGCCGCTGCCGCTGACTTTCGCGAGCGCGTCGTTCAGCGGCACGTTGAAGGCGATGGTCGAGATGAAGGATGCGACGACGTAGAGCGCCCCACCAGCCAGCATCCACATGGCCGGCGGTGTGCGCCAGTTCAGGAGTGCGAATACCGCAATCACGACACAGAGGATCGCGGTGGGAACGAAGAGCATCATGAACGGCGATCGGACGATCGTGACGTTGATCGAGTTCATCGCCGCAATTCCCTGCTCTGTCGGAAGGCGCTCGAGTGCGGCCATCACAAACGTCGAAAAGGCAAAGAAGACCCCGGCAATTAGCCCGCTGCCGACAGCCGCAGCCACAAGCGCGATAGCAAGAAAGACCGTCATACTCATCCCCTCCATTGTTTTACAAAGCAGAGAAACTCTCTCATTTGTAAAATGAGATAAACTCTCTTATTTCTGTCGTCAACGATAAATCGGAGCGTCTCATGCCGGGCATGCCGAATGGCGGATCAGGAAATTCACCGGAACAGATCGGCCAGCTGCGCCGGGTGCCGGTCCAGCAGCGCGGGCGCGAGCGGTTCGAAAAGATCCTGTCTGTCGCGGCCGAATTGATCGAAGCCCATGGCAGCGACGCGCTGAAAATGAGCGAGATTGTCGAACGAGCGGGCCTGTCCTTTGGCGCGCTCTATCAGTATTTCCCGGACAAGAGCGCCGTCATCCGTACCCTCGCCGAACGCTTCAACGAACAGGGAAGGCGCTGCGTCGAGGCGGAGTTGGCAGGCGTCGCAGACCCGGTCGCTCTTCGACAGGCGCTGTGCACCATTGCCGACGAGTATTACGCCTTCTTCCGCAGCGAGCCTGTCATGCGCGACATATGGTTTGCAGCGCAGGCCGATCGGCTGCTGCAACAGATCGATGCCGACGATATGGAGTTTCACGCCCAGGTGCTGTTGTCGGTCCTCGCAAGACTGTGGCCGACCCAGCCGCCGGGCCAGCTATTGGCAATCGCGAGGCTCACCATGCAGCTTCTCGCGGCTGCTGTCCGATATGCCGCCTCGCTCGAGGATGATGAAGGGCGGGCTGCGATCGCGCTCTACAAGAAGATGCTCCCCACCGATTTCAGCCAACTCGTGCAGGGATGACTAGGCCCTGATCGCTCCCTGCTCGGCCGACCGCGCGATCGCCCAGTGCACCGCATTGCGTCCACCATTCTTGGCGGAATAGAGCTTTCGGTCGGCCGCCGTCATCATCGTCTTCAAGCTTTCCTCGGTAGGATCGCCGCAATAGACGCCAAAGCTCGCCGTCACCCGACCGACAGGCAGAGGGCCGACCGCCTTCGCCTCAAGCTGCCTGCGCAACCGGTCCGCAATTGTGACAGCTGCGTCGACGCCGGTGCGCGGCAGGACCAGGCAGAATTCCTCGCCACCGATCCTGGCGGCTATGTCATAAGGGCGAAGGCTGTGCTGGATGGTGGCGCCTGCCATCATCAGCACCTGATCGCCGACATCATGGCCGAACTGGTCGTTGATCGACTTGAAGTGATCGAGATCGAAGACGACGACCGAGATCGGCGCCCGATCGCGGGCGGCGCGGGAAATCTCCATGGAGCCGATCTCCTTCAGCCAGCGGCGATTGCCGAGCCCGGTCAGCACGTCCGTCGTCGCCTGCCGCCGCAGCTGGGACAGCGTTGCATCGAGTTCGGTGATCAGCGCGGATATGCCGTTTGCAACGACGCCGACCTCGTCCTTGCGCTGGCTGCGGATGGATTTGACGGCACCGGTCGAACGATAGGTCTCGATCACGGCTGCAACATCCCGCAATGGGCGGATCAACACCCACAAGGAAGCAAGGCAGAAGACGGTGCCGCCAAGCGTGGCCGCAAGCACGGTCGCCAATACGGGAAGAGCGGCACTCTGGAAGCCCGCGGCGAGATATACGCTCAGCGTCAGCAGAGGCACGTGTGTTGCAAGAAAGCAGACGGCGAAGATCTTGAATGTAAGCGAGGTGCTGAAGGTTTTACGAACAGTGGACATCGACAGGCGCATTCTGGACTCCCTCATGGCGTCTTTTGCGGCCGCGAAAATGGAATCCAGTCCCTCACTTCAATCCTAACGGAAACGTTAAAATTCGACGCTTTCTGTCCTCGAAAGGTATCACAGTCCTGGGGAGGGCCTGCAATCCAGTGCTTGTAAGTGCGATCTAAAACAGTATTCCAGCTGTGGAAAAATGCCGTTGCCGGCGCGGTTGGTACCCGCCAAGGGCGGTGTCGCCACGCGCACCACACTCGTTGCGCGGCACAATTCGTGTTATCGTTTTACGGAATTCTGGCCACAGGGGGCCTCCGTGACAGCTTGCGAGACAATCATCGTCGGCGCGGGGCCTGCAGGACTGGCATGCGCTGCGGCCCTTAGTGCGCGGGGACGCGCGGCGTTGGTGCTGGAGCGGGAGGATCGCGTCGCCGCCTCCTGGCACAGGCACTATGACAGGCTTCATCTGCATACGCACAAGATGCATTCGGGCCTGCCCGGAATGCCCATGTCCCGCCGCTTTCCGAAATACCCGTCGCGGCTTGAGGTCATCGAGTATCTCGACGAGTACGCCCGTTTCAACGACATCGACATACGCTTCGGCGCACGCGTCACGGCGATAGGAAAAGCAGATCGCTGGGCGGTCGAGACATCAGGCGGCATATTCCACGCCAGCAATGTGGTCGTCGCAACCGGCCGTTCAAATGTGCCTTCGCTCCCGCTTTGGGAAGGCCAGGAACGGTTCACGGGCAAGCTTCTTCATTCGTCCGAATTCAGGAATGCAGCTGACCTTGCGGCAGAGCGTGTCCTAATCGTCGGCTTCGGAAACTCGGCCGGCGAAATTGCGCTCGAATGCGCCGAAGCCGGGCTCCATGTCGGCTTGTCGGTGCGCGGCCCGGTGAACGTCATTCCGCTTGAACTCTTCGGATTGCCTGCCGTCAGCATCGCCATTGCCCAGCAGTACCTTCCCACCCGCCTAGCAGACCTCATGAACACGCCGTTCCTGCGCCTGCGCTTTGGGGATCTCGAAAGGTTCGGCCTCCAACGGGCGCGCGAGGGGCCGTTGACGACGATCAGGGAAAGGGGCCGCACGCCGTTGATCAACATCGGTACCATCGAGCGGATCCGATCGGGTGACATCAAGATCTTTGGTGGTATTTCGACAACCGAGGGGAGGGACGTGCAGTTCGCCGACGGTCGACGCGACCAGTTCGATGCCATCATCCTGGCGACCGGTTACCTGCCCGCACTCGATGCGCTGCTGCCGGATTTCCAGCAAAGGTTCGGCGGTGCCGACGGCCCGGGGCGGGGCCAGCTTCAGCCGGCGGGCGATGGCTTGTATTTTTGCGGCTTCACGGTCGTCGCAACCGGCCTGCTTCGCGAGATCGGCATCGAGGCGCAGCAGATCGCCGCGTCTATCGCCGCAAGGCCGTCGGTCACGCCGGCATGAAGGTGCGGAAGGCCAGATAAACAATGGCGCCGAGCGCGATCGCCGCCGCGGTCGCCTGTGCCAGGGCCACGCCGTATTCCTTCCGGCCTGCCCCGAACGCGAGAATGACCTTGGTCACCATATTGACCCCGACAGCGATGAGGATGACGTCGGCGGCCGTCTGTACGCTGATGGTCGTGCCGGCGAGCCGTGCCGTGGACAGGGTGATCGCATCCACGTCCACGATGCCGGAGATGGCGGCGACGATGAACAGGGCCGATGCTCCGATATAGACGATCGCCATCTTCGAAATCAGGCTGATGATACCAAGGAGAGCGGCGAAGGAGACGACTGTCTGAATTTCGAACGGGTTTTGCAACTCGACCTGTGGCACGTCGGCCGACGCGCTCGACAGCGATACCCAGGCAAAGGCAGCGCCGACGAATACGATGATCGCCGGCAGCAGGCCGGCGGCAAGCGGCGCCACAATGCCGGGATACAGCGCGCCGGCAATGACGAGGACGCGCCCGAACGAGAGCGCGCCGGCAATCGCCGCTCCTGCCGCCAGATAGCGCGCCCCTTGAGGCGCTTCCTTGGAATAGCGGGCGAATGAAAGCGTGAGCGCGGTCGAAGAGACCAGGCCGCCGGCGGCGCCGGCCAGCAATATTCCCCGGCTCGTGCCCATGAGCCGGATCGCGACGTAGCCTGCAAAAGACAGCGCAGCGATGGTGATGGTCAGCAGCCACAGCGAGAAGGGATTGAGCGCTCCCCACGGATCCAGCGTCTTATCGGGCAGCAGCGGCAGCACGATCGCGGTCATGGCAAGCAGCATCAATGCCGAACGCAATTCGACCCAGGTCAGTTGCTGGAGAAACCCGTGCAGGCTGGTGCGCGATGCCAGCACCACCGTCATCACGACGGCACCGGCGCCTGCCGTGACGACGTCGCCAACGGCCGCAAGAGCGCCAAGCGCAAAGACCAGAAGGGCGGCGACCAGCGAGGTGACGCTGTAATCCTTGTCTTCGTCCGCTTCGCGCCATTTTGCAGCGATGTAGGCAATGCCGAGGATGGCTGCGATCGTCGACGGCAGAAATGGGCCAGTCAGCGGCAGCAGTGTTCCGACCACGCCGCCGAGAAAGCCGGTCAGGCCGAAGGTCCGGATGCCGGCCGTCCTGCCACCCGGCCGGATATCACGCTCCTGCCAGCCGCGCTCGACGCCAACGAGCAGGCCTATGGCAAGTGCGACACCGAGGCGGTGGAAGACATCATAGTGATCCATGGCGAGACGATATCTCGCTATTGCCGCCGCGCAAGTCCAACGCGTTGAAAAAATGAGAGATTATCGGACGCCCTTGTCGCTGGAGCGATGGGCGTCCTGCGGAGCCTGCTGATTACGCCGCTGGGTGGGACGCATTTTCGTCGGCATTCTCGACGCGGAAACCGCCGCTGTTCTGGAAACTTGTCGCGCTTGCTGCTATTGGCCGATAAATTTGACCAAAGGAGAGAGCGATGATCCAGGCAACATTCACCGACCGCGCAGTCATGGCCGAACTGGTCGCGAAGATGCTCTGGGAGATCAAGGCGGTGCATTTCAATGCCGCCCAGCCCTACAAGTTTGCGTCCGGCATGGCGAGCCCCGTCTATATCGACTGCCGCAAGCTGCTCTCGTTCCCCCGCGTGCGCTCGACGGTCATGGACTTCGCCGCCAGCGTTGTCCTGCGCGAGGCCGGCTTCGAGAAGTTCGATTGCATTGCCGGCGGCGAGACCGCGGGCATCCCCTTTGCAGCCCTGCTGGCCGATCGCCTCAGCCTGCCGATGATCTATGTCCGCAAGCAGCCGAAGGGCCACGGCCGCAACGCGCAGATCGAAGGCAACATGCCGGAAGGCTCGCGCGTCCTCGTCATCGAAGACCTGACGACCGCAGGCGGCAGCATGTTCAAATTCATCGATGCCGTCCGCGCGGCTGGCGGTGTGGTCGATCACGGCATCGCCCTGTTCTACTATGGCATTTTCGACGAAGGCGCGCTGCGTTTTGCCGATGGCAAGGTGAAGCTGCATTACATCGCGACTTGGCGCGATGTGCTCGCCGTAGCCAAGGCACAGAAGCTGTTCGACGAGACGACCTTGAACGAGGTCGAAGCCTTCCTCGATGCGCCGCTCGCCTGGTCTGGGCGCAATGGCGGTATTTCATCACTTTGAATGAAGAATTGCGTCGCGGCGCTTTGCTTTTGCCATGAAATTATCTAATCGATTTGAATATCGATGGATTGCAATGCTTGGGAGGCCGGAATGATTTTGTGCTGTGGCGAAGCGCTGATTGACATGCTGCCGCGGGAGACGACCCTTGGCGAGAAGGGCTTTGCCCCATACGCCGGGGGAGCGATCTTCAACACCGCGATCGCGCTCGGGCGTCTCGGCGTTCCAACGGCCTTCTTCACCGGCCTCGCCGACGACATGATGGGCGAGATCCTGCGCGATACGCTGAAGGCGAGCAACGTCGATTTCAGCCTCTGCGCGATCACGCCGCGCCCGTCCACGGTCGCTTTCGTCAAGCTCGTCAATGGCCACGCGACCTACGCCTTCTATGACGAGGGCACGGCCGGACGCATGATCACAACGGACGATCTTCCGGCTCTTGGCGACGATTGCGAAGCGCTGCACTTTGGCGCCATCAGCCTCATCCCCAGCCCCTGTGGCGAGACCTACGAGGCGCTGCTCCATCGTGAAGCCGACAAGCGGGTGATCTCGCTCGATCCGAACATCCGCCCGGGCTTCATCAAGGACAAGCAGGCCCACATCGCCCGCATCAGCCGTATGGCCGCCAAGTCCGACATTCTCAAATTCTCCGACGAGGATCTGGAGTATTTCGGCCTCGAAGGCAGCCATGACGATCTGGCCGCCTACTGGCTGAAGCATGGCGCCAAGCTCGTCGTCATCACAAAGGGTGCCGAAGGCGCATCGGGCTATACAGCCGAGCGCAAGGTCACCGTGCCGAGCGAACGTGTCACCGTGGTCGATACGGTCGGCGCCGGCGATACCTTTGATGCCGGCGTTCTGGCGTCCCTGAAGATGGACAATCTGCTGACCAAGGCACAGGTCGCGTCCCTCGACGAGAAGGCGCTTCAGAACGCCCTGTCGCTGGGCGCGAAGGCTGCCGCCGTCACCGTGTCGCGCGCCGGCGCGAACCCACCATGGGCACACGAAATCGGTCTCTGAGACCTAGATCCGGTCAAGAAATCCGAGCACTTCGCGATTGAACTGCTCGGGTCTCTGTAGCGGCGCAAAGTGGCTGACGCCTTGCATGGTGATTGGCTGCGCCGCTGGCAGCGTGCGCGCGAGATAGGCCATGTGCTCCGGTTTGATGAATTCGTCCCGGTCGCCGAGCACGGTCGCGACCGGCACGGTGATGCCGGCAAGATCCTCGGCGGAATAATTGGGTTCGGTCGCCATCATCCGGCTCACGTCTTCCACAAAGCTATCGAATTGATCGGGCGTCGCCGATAGCGCGGCATAGTCCTTTCTGTGGCGGCTGAAGCACCGGTCGATCACTGGTGTCGCTACGAAGGGCTTGGCGCCGCTCGGGTCCATGCAGCACGCGAAGAAGAAGACGCCGGAGACGCGCTCGGGTTTCTGGTCGGCAAGGATGAGGGCCGTACATGCACCGTCGCTCCAGCCGACGAATGCCGCCTTCTCGATCCGCAGCCGATCCATCACGGCAAGAACGTCCGAGGCCATCAGTTCGTACTTGAAGGACTGTTGGTCGCGCGTGCTCCGGCCATGCCCGCGGCTGTCGATGACCACGACTTGTCGACCGGCCCCAACCAGCGCAGGAACCTGATAGCCCCAGTTGCCGCTGTTCCCGAGACCGCCGTGCAGCAGGATGACGGTGGGGCCTGTGCCATAGGCCGCATACCAGATCCGCGCACCATCGTGATCGACGAAGGCAGTGTTTGCGGTGGCGGGCAACGGCGCCGCGCCATGCGCATCGAATTTCAAAAGCTCATCGTCCGTCTCGTTCATCCGACATCTCCCTGGAGTGATCGATAGCATGACGATCAACGGGGCCCAGTTTCGACACCAACCATATAAAAATGCAGCCAGGCGGCAACGGCCTTGTGAGCTAATTAATTAGTATTGACTATTCAATTAGTCTGCACTAATTGTTTTGGCATGATCGAAACCAGTGAGATTTCTTCCGTGATGCGTGCTCTCGCCGATCCAACAAGGCGTGCGGTCTACGAGCGCATCGTCGGTGCCCGGGAAATTACTGTCGTCGAACTGACGCGCGGCAGTGGCGTCACCCAGGGCGCCATTTCCCAGCACCTCAAGTCACTGAAGCAGGCGCGTCTCGTCGTGGAGCGGCCGGAGGGGCGAAACGTCTACTACCGCGCAGAACCGAAAGGGCTTGCGCCGCTTTTCGACTGGATGAGCCACTACGGCCTCTTCTGGCAGGAACGCTTCGATAGCCTGCGAACCCTATTGAAAGAGGTCGATCCATGACGAAGGCAATGCTGCAACAGGATGCCCAGGATATCGTCGTTGACGAGGTCTTTCCGCATGCGCCGGAGACGATCTGGCGAACATTGACGTCGGGCGACATGATCGCGCGGTTTTTGATGAAGCCGAATGGCTTCGAACCCGTCGTAGGCAACCGCTTCACCTTCCAAACAACCCCCGCCGGCGAATGGGATGGAGTCATTCACTGCGAAGTGGTCGATGTCGAGCCGAACAGGCATTTCGGCTACACCTGGAAAGGGGGGCATGCGACGAATGTGGGCTACGGCTCGCTTCTGGACACCGTGGTCAGCTGGTCGCTTAGCGCCGTCGACGGCGGCACGCGACTGCGCCTTGTCCATTCCGGCTTTGTCACGCCGAAGAACGATACCGCCTTCAGGAACATGAGCGAGGGCTGGAAAAAGGTCGTCCCACGTATCGGTCCCATCATCGGTGAATAAATTCGCACCATCGATCATCAGTGTCATCCCAGAGGAGGAAAACATGAGTGAGCCATATACTGGCGGCTGTGCATGTGGCGCGATCCGCTACAAGGTCTCCGCCGAACCGATCGTGATGCTTGATTGCCAATGCCGCCAATGCCAGCGCGAGAGCGGCACGGGCCACGCATCGCACCTCACCTTCGAATGTGAACCGGTCGTCGAAGGCAAGGCGACGCATTGGGACGCGGTTGGAGACGGCGGCGTTGTCAAACGACGCGCCTTCTGCCCCACCTGCGGCGCCCCCGTCTATATGACATTTCCCGATATTCCCGGCTATTTCGTTGTCCGCGCCGCTAGCCTGGATGATCCCACGCGCTACAAGCCACAGCTGATCTGCTGGACAGCCAGCGGCCAGCCATGGGATCAAGTTGATCCACACCTGCCAAAGTTCGAAAAGATGCCGCCGCGCTGAACCGTCAGATGACGTGTCGAACTTCGGTCCAGCCGTTCGTCTTGATGGTGAGGGCAGGACACTCGCCCCGCCGAAACCTACGGAGGAAAAGCCATGACGCAGTACCTTGTCGCCATTCACCATCCAGACGACTACGACCCCGCCGTTGCCGAAGACGATGCGATGGACCGCGATATCGACGTGCTCAATGACGAAATGGTGGCGGCCGGCGTCAGGGTCTTCGTCGGCGGTCTGCAATCGGCAAGCCGCGCCAAGTCGGTGCGGGTGCAACCCAGTGGCAAGATCTCCGTCACCGACGGGCCATACCTCGAGACTAAGGAGCACATTGGCGGCTTTTGGGTGCTGGAAGCCGCTGATATGGAAGAGGCGCTGGCGTGGGGGCGCAAGGCGGCGGTGGCCTGCCGGGCACCGGTCGAAGTTCGTCCGTTTCACTAGAGCGGGCGACGCTGCGCGAGAGCTTTGCATCGAAGCATCGCACTACCCGGACCCTGCCAAACCGGACCATTTACGGCATTGTTACCGTTACGTACTTCTCGTTGTGACAATGTTGCGCGACCTTTCACCTCCATTCATTGGAGGAATGTCATGCCAAGCAAGCTGTCGATTTCGTGCAGACCGTTCATCCACGCCACTGCAGTCGGACTTGCGGTGGTGACGGGGGCCCTTGCGGCACATGCGGCAGAGCCGGTGACAGTGGACAATTTCATCCGCGCCGAGAGCGATCTCTATTTCAGCAACTTCGCCAAGGACGGCGGCTTCGGTAAATTCAACCATCGCCGCGAGCCGGCAACAATCGACAACCAGACGGTCATACGACTGAACCGTGACACTCTCTACTCGGCGGCAGTCTTCGATCTGGATGCCGGACCGGTTACTGTCACGCTGCCTGACGCCGGAAAGCGGTTCATGTCCCTGATGGCGATAAACGAAGACCATTATATCCCGACAGTATCGTATGGCGGCGCAAGTACCTTCACCAAGGATCAGGTCGGTACCCGGTACATGGCCATTGGTATCCGAACATTTGTCGATCCAACCGATCCGAAGGACGTCGAACAGGTTCACGCATTGCAGGACGCGATCAAGGTCGAGCAGGCGGGCGGACCCGGTAAGTTCGAAATCCCGCATTGGGATCCGGCCAGCCAGAAGAAGGTGCGTGATGCGCTTCTCGTCCTGGCGACGACAATGCCCGACTTCAACAGGGCATTTGGTTCCAAGGATGCGGTCGATCCCGTTCGTCATCTGGTCGCAAGCGCCGCGGCGTGGGGCGGAAACCCCGACAAGGATGCGACCTATCTTAACATCACGCCCGCCAAGAACGACGGCAAGACGGCGTACAAGCTGACGGTAAAGGACGTTCCCGTTGATGGCTTCTGGTCCATCAGTCTCTATAACGCCAAAGGCTATTTCCAGAAAAACAAGTATAATGCCTATTCGCTCAACAACGTGACGGCGAAAAAGGGTGACGACGGCTCGATAGAGGTCCAGTTCGGTGGCTGCGACGGCAAGATCGCGAACTGCCTGCCCATCGTGTCTGGCTGGAACTATACAGTTCGGCTCTACCGCCCGCGTGAGGCAATCCTCGACGGATCGTGGAAATTTCCCGAGCCGCAGCCGCTGAAATGATCGCAATCGACAGCATTGGCGCACGAAGCAATCCGGGAGAAGACGCATGCAGCTGACAAAACGCGAGTTCACCAAGGGACTGGTGGTGGCGGCGGGCCTGGCGAGCCTCAATGCGGGGAGAGCTACCGCCGCCGAGCTTGGCGCGGCCGAAGTGCGCGCCATCGCCAAAGAGGCTTATATCTACGGCTTCCCGATCATCGACAATTATCGCATCCAGTACGCCTATTTCGTCGATGCAAAGGACCCCGAGTACAAGGGGCCATGGAATCAGCTGGTGAACATTCCACGCGTCTATACGCCAGCCGACACCGCGATCCAGACGCCGAATTCGGATACGCCGTACTCGATGCTGGGCTTGGATCTGCGCGCCGAGCCTATCGTCTTGACGGTCCCACCGATCGAGAAGGATCGGTATTTCAGCATCCAGCTGATTGACGCCTACACATTCAATTTCGACTACATCGGCAGTCGTGCAACCGGTAACGGAGGCGGAAGCTTCCTGATCGTGGGGCCGAATTGGAAGGGCGAGGCGCCGAAAGGCATCGCTAAGGTCATCCGCTCGGAAACCGAGTTGGTGCTCGCCATCTACCGAACGCAACTCTTCAATCCGGAGGACCTTGAGAACGTCAAGAAGATCCAATCGGCATACCGAGCAGAGCCGCTCTCGAAATTCATTGCGCAACCCGCGCCGACAGCCGCAGCCGCGATTGATTTCATCACGCCGCTAACGGCAAGTGACGAAAAGACGTCCCTCGAGTCTTTCAATATTCTCAACTTTGTCCTGCAGTTCTGCCCCACCGATCCATCGGAGACCGAACTGATGCAGCGGTTCGCCAAGATTGGTATTGGGGCTGGCAAGACCTTCGACCCGACCAAGATTTCGCCAGAGACGAGGGACGCCTTGCAGCAGGGCATAGCCGATGCTTGGGCTGACCTGGAAGCGCTGAAAAAACGCTTCGATAGCGGTGAGGTCACATCTGGCGATATGTTCGGCACACGCGAATATCTGAAGAACAACTATCTTTATCGGATGACCGCCGCTGTCCTCGGCATCTACGGAAATTCCAAGCAGGAGGCGATATATCCCGCCTATGCCATCGATTCAGAGGGCAAGCATCTAGATGGCGCAAACCGGTATACGATCCACTTCGCAGCCGACAAGCTGCCACCGGTCAATGCATTCTGGTCGTTGACCATGTACGAAATGCCGCAGAGCCTCCTCGTCGCTAATCCGATCAATCGGTACCTCCTGAATTCGCCGATGTTGTCGCAGTTCGTTAGGGATGCCGACGGTGGCTTGACGTTCTATGTTCAAAACGAATCCCCGGGGACGGACAAGGAGCCCAACTGGCTACCGGCGCCGAAGGGACCGTTTGTTGTTGCGATGCGTCTCTATTGGCCCAAACCGGAAGCACTGGACGCCACATGGACAAAGCCAGCGATGGTCAAGGCTACATGAGGTTGCTCGGCAACCAGAATCCCGGTGGCCGATCCGTAGGTTAATCAGCTCGGATCGATGCTGGCGATCACTTGCTCCGCTGGCGGCATTGGCTCGGCTTTAACTTGTCGATGCGGCTATAGCGGCCGTTCGAGACGTGAACCTTTGCGCAGGTCCCGCTTGCGGCGTTCCACCAGGTATTGTTGCCGCCGACATCCTCGTAGCCGCGCGCCTGCATCTCCGATTCAGCACCGGCGGCACGCGCGCCCACTAGATCGGATATGTCGGACGGTGGCGCGGCGCGTGCTGTCGCCGCCGAGAGGACAATCGCTGCTGCTACGATGACTGAAGCTTTCATGTGAACCTCACGCGTTGGATGGATCGGTGCGTTCCGGCTTTGCTCGTATTGCTAGGCCGGTTGTCCCGAAGGGACCTTTTCGAAGGCGCTGGACTGGAAATGCTGCACGGTGTTCCAGGGAGTGGTGTGCTCGTGCTGGCGGGTCGCGATGAGTTTGAATTGCGCTCCAAGGACCGCCTGAAGGCTTGCGGCATCGTAGCGCATGACGGGCAGACCGCTGCACTTCTCGGGTCCGTTCAAGGCGAAGGTGCCGATCACCGCTTTCCCGCCGTCCTTGAGGGTCTGCACGAGCACGCGGACATAGGCTTGCTGATCCGTCGTCGCCGTCAGGAAATGAAACGCCGCGCGGTCATGCCAAAGGTCGTACTGTCGGTCAGGCGTCCATAAGGTGATATCGGAGACAAACGCTTCCACCGGCGCGCCGCTGCCAAGCCGGGACTTCGCCGTCTCAAGCGCTGCCGCTGACAGATCGAGGATGCCGACATGGGCTGCCCCATAGGCCACCAGCGCGTCCACCAGATGTGACGCACCGCTGCCGATATCGATGATTGACATGCCCGGCTGCAGCCCTGCATCTCGAAGCAGTGCCATCGAGATTTCAGGAGTATCCTCATACCAGCTGACGTCGGTTTCCGCTTTGCTGGTGTAGACGCCTTGCCAGTGATCGCGTCGGTCGGCTTCGGCCATCAGACATCCTCCCCGAGAGGGCCGTCACGCTCCCGCGATTGCGGAAGCGTGACATGGTGCGTTGTGGCTTACTTGGCGAGCTTCGCCAGTGCCGCGACGAGTCCCTGTGTCGAGGAGTCGTGGCCAGCCGCGCTCTCCTTGCCCTCGATCACAGGCAGCAGGCCAGTGGCCAGTTCCTTGCCGAGCTCGACGCCCCACTGGTCGAAGGAATTGATGCGGAAGAGCACGCCTTCGACGAACACGCGGTGTTCGTAGAGCGCGATCAGGCGTCCCAGCGCATAGGGCGTCAGCTTGTCGTAGACGAAGGTGATCGACGGACGGTTGCCGGTGAATACACGGTGCGGCGCGATGAAGTCGGCCTGCTTGTCGTCCATGCCCTTGTCGGTCAGCTGCTTCTTCGCCTCTGCGAAGGTGCGGCCTTTCATCAGTGCCTCCGACTGGGCGATGACGTTGGCCATCAGCAGCTGGTGCTGGTGGCGAAGCTCCGGTTCGAAGGCATTGGCTGCGATCATGAATTCCGCCGGGATCACGCTCGTGCCCTGGTGGATCAGCTGATAGAAGGCGTGCTGGCCATTGGTGCCGGGCTCACCCCAGACAACCGGGCCGGAATTGCCCTCGACCGGCGTGCCGTCGACGGTGACGCCCTTGCCGTTCGATTCCATGTCCAGCTGCTGCAGATAGGCCGGGAAGCGCGACAGGCGCTGGTCGTAGGGCAGGATCGCGCGCGTGGCGTAACCCAGGACGTTGCGGTGGTAGTAGCCGATCAAGCCAAGCAGCATCGGCAGGTTCTTGGTAATTGGCGCCTGACGGAAGTGGTTGTCGACGGCATGCGCGCCATCGAGGAACTTGCCGAAGTTCTCGGGCCCGACAGCGATCATCAGCGGCAGGCCGATCGCCGACCAGATCGAATAGCGTCCGCCGACCCAATCCCAGAAACCGAAGACGCGCGCGCTGTCGATACCGAAGGTCGCGACCTTGTCCAGCGCGGTGGAAACTGCTGCGAAGTGATGCTGGACCGCTGCCTCGCCCAGCGCATCGGCAATGAATTTACGCGCGGTCTGCGCGTTCGTCATCGTCTCGATCGTCGTGAAGGTCTTCGAGGCGACGATGAACAGTGTGGTCTCGGGCTTCACCAGCTTAAGGATGTCGGCAATATGCGCGCTGTCGATGTTGGAAACGAAATGCGCACGCGGACCGTCGTGGAATGGCGCAAGCGCAAGCGTCGCCATCACCGGGCCGAGATCGGAGCCGCCGATGCCGATGTTGATGACGTCTGTGATCGCCTTGCCAGTCGCGCCCTTCAGCGTGCCGGAGCGAATGCCGTCGGCGAATTTGCCCATTGCGGCCAGCACGGCGTTGACGTCTGGCATCACGTCCTTGCCGTCTACGAGGACCGGCGTGTTTGCGCGGTTGCGCAGGGCGGTATGGAGGACGGCGCGGTTTTCCGTGAAATTGATCGCCTTGCCGGAGAACATCTCGTCACGCTTGGCTTCGACGCCGCCGGTTTCGGCGAGCTTCACCAGCAGAGCCAGAATCTCGTCGTTCACGGCGGTCTTGGAATAGTCCATCAGCAGGTCGTCGAGAGACGCGGTGAAGCGCGCAAAGCGCTGCGGATCGGCGGCGAAGGCAGCGCGGATATCGGTGGCCTTGGTGGCGGCCGCGGTGCTCTTCAGTTGTTCGACGATGGCATTCATGGGAGGCTCCTTTGCAGGGCGAGAGGGTCGCGGAAACTATTCGCTTTGTAGGGCGCAAATCAAGTTCGAGCGGTCATCACATTGCAAAAAACACTGCCCCCCAAACACAGCCCGTGATCAGAGCCGGACGCGATTGCCGCGAATTTACCGTTGCGCACTTCAATTTCATCCTGACACGGCGGACAACGGATCTGTTTTCGGGAGAAAGGCAATCCGATGTCTCGTTCATTCCTAATGACCTCTGCCGCGACCCTGTGCATGACCTTGCCATGCTTGGCATTCGCGGATCAGTCACGCTTTGACCAACTGGCCAACGCCCCTTTCCAGCAGAACCGTCCAACGCCCGCGACGGCGACTGAGCTGTTGCAGGAACTCAAGTTCCAACAGGCAACCCAAGCTTACCTGTGGGCGCTGCCGTTGATCAATACGCTTGGCATGAAGTTCGGCTCGGAGAAGACCTTTGGCGCTGGGTACAACATCCTGCCCATCTGGAAAGAGCGCCTCGATCCCAAGACGCTTGTCACGACGCCCAACTCGGACGTGATCTATGCGATGAGCTATGTCGACATGGGCAAGACCGGCCCTGTCGTTTTCGAAGCGCCGCCAAACCTCCAGGGCATTCTTCTCGATTTCTGGCAGCGTCCTATTCCTGTCGACGGCGGCAAGTTCGCCGGCGATGTCGGTCTGCCTGGTCCAGATGCGGGCAAGGGTGGAAAGTTCCTGGTCCTGCCGCCCGGCTACAAGGGGCACGTGCCAAAGGGTTACTTTGTCTACCGCTCGGGAACCAACAACCTCTTTATCTTTCTCAGGGCGTTCTATACCGATCCCAACGACCTCAAGCCAGCCGTGTCATTGATGGAGAAGGCCAAAGTTTATCCGCTGAACGTCCCAAAGGCGGAGCGCAAGCCAATGCAGTTCCCCAATGCGTCGGGCGTTCCTGCAAACATGCTTCCACGCTCCGACTTCGAGGCATTTGAGCAATTGAAGTGGCTGGTCGATAGCGAAGGGAAAAATCTGGCGGACGCTGATGGTCTGGGCATCCTGGCGAAAATGGGCCTGATTGCGGGGGGGGGCGTTCGATCCTGACGCGGCAACCAAAGCAATCCTCGATGCGGCTGCAAAGACCGGCTACAAGATGAGCCGCGCGATCGGCATGATGCCGACGGTTGGCAGTCGCGACTACCGCGTCTGGAGTGATCGCCAATGGTTGAACCCCGTCAACAATGCCGCCGAGCCGGGGCCGGACAAGACCATGGACCTCAGTTTCCGCAACAGGGAGGCCGGCTACACCGAGGTCGCGCCCCGTGCTTGGTTCTCTACGGACTACTACTCCATCAGTCCCGGCATGGTATCGCAGACGCCCGGTAGAGGTGCCGCCTACGCGTTTAACGACGCCGACGGCAGCCCCTTGAGCGGGGACGCTTCCTACAAGCTGACGCTGCCTGCCGGCGAAACTATTCTGGTCACTCACACTGTATGAAGCTGAAAATGCTTCTGGTCTGGCGACGGATGCGCGGCGGTTCCCCTCTCTCGGGTCGCGGGACAAACCCACGGTGAATGCCGACGGGACAATCGACCTCTACATCGGACCAAAGGCACCGGCTGGCAAGGAAGCAAACTGGCTGCCCACTGCGCCAACGCGTGGTTTCTTTGCCATCCTTCGCCTGTATGGACCGGAACAGGCGGCAATCGATTACAGCTGGAAGCCTGGTGACTTGGAGAAGGCGAAGTAGAACCGCTCGCACGAAGGGGCGGTGCTCGCTGCCTCCTCGCGATGGCTGCCACGGCTCGTGCTTCAGTAGTAAGACCATTCGTGGCTACTGGACGGCTTCAGGTGAATGCCTGAAGTCACCTAGCTCCGCAGATCCTTTCGCAGGATCTTGCCCACCGGTGATTTCGGCAGTTCTGTGCGAAATTCGACGAAGCGCGGGCGCTTGTAGTTAGTGAGGTTCGCCGCGCAGTGGGCCTTCACATCGGCTTCCGTCAACGCCTGGTCCTTCCTGACGACAAACAGCTTCACCGCCTCGCCGGAATGTCCGTCCGCGACGCCGACCGCAGCCGCCTCCATGATGCCGGGGTGCATGGCGGCCACTTCCTCGATCTCGTTCGGATAGACGTTGAAGCCGGAAACCAGGATCATGTCCTTCTTCCGGTCAACGATCTTGGTGTAGCCGCGGGCATCCATGAAGCCCATGTCGCCTGTCCGGAAATAGCCATCCGGCGTCATTGCGCGGGCTGTCTCCTCCGGCTTGTTCCAATAGCCGGCCATCACCTGCGGGCCGCGGATGCAGATCTCCCCAACCTCGCCGAGCGGCAGCGAGGTGCAGTCCTCGGCGCGGATGTCGAGCTCGGTGGACGGGATCGGCAGTCCGATCGAGCCGGTGAATTCGGGAGAATCGAAGCGATTGGCGGTGGCCACCGGCGAGGTCTCGGAGAGCCCATAGCCCTCGGTGATGTGCGTGCCGGTCACCTTCAGCCAGCGTTCGGCAACCGGCCGCTGGACCGCCATGCCGCCGCCCAGCGAAATCACCAGGGAGGAGAAATCGACCTTGGCGAAATCGGCATTGTTCATCAGCGCATTGAAGAGTGTGTTCAAGCCGGGGAACACGTGCACCTTCGACTTTGAAAACTCCTTCACCAGTGCCGGAATATCGCGCGGGTTGGCGACCAGAATATTATGCGCTCCAAGCGACATGCCCATCAGCGAATTCACCGTGAGCGCGAAGATATGGTAGAGCGGCAAGGCGCAAAGAAAGTTCAATACCTCGGGCCGCTGCCTTTTCTCGAAGGCGGACTTCAGCCAGAGTTCTAGCTGCAATTTGTTCGACAGCAGGTTCCTGTGGGTGAGCACCGCGCCCTTGGCGACGCCGGTGGTGCCACCGGTGTATTGCAGGAATGCGATATCGCCGACCGTCAGTTCTGCTGGCCTGTAGGTCTTGCCAGCTCCTGCGTTTAGAACTTGCCTGAAGGTCTTGTGCTGCGGGATCGACCAGGAGGGGACGAGCTTTTTCACCTTTCGGACCAAGAGGTTGACGATCAGCCCTTTGGCGCCCAGCATTTCGCCGAGTGAGCTCACGACCACGTGCCGCACATCGGTCCTTGCCAGCACCTGCTCGACCGTGCGCGCAAAGTTCTCCAGCACGAAGATCGCCTTGGCGCCGGAATCACGGAGCTGGTGCTCCAGTTCGCGCGGCGTATAGAGCGGGTTGACGTTCACGACGACCATGCCGGCGCGCAGAATGCCGTAAACAGCAACGGGGTTCTGCAGCACGTTGGGCATCATCACCGCAACGCGGTCGCCCTTCTGAAGGCCGCTGCCCTGCAGCCACGCCGCAACCTTGCGCGTCTGGCTCTCCAGTTCGCGGTAGCTCAGCCTTTTGCCCATGCTGGAGAAAGCGATTCGGTCGGCATAGCGCGCGCAGGATTTTTCCAACAGTTCCGCCAGCGATGCATATTCCAGCGGCGGAAGCTCCGCGGGAACAATCGTGGGATAGGCGGCAAGCCAAGGCTTTTCGGGTTTGGCGCCGTCCGGATAGACGGAAATGCTGTTCATCGTGTCTCTCTCCCTTTCGCTGCCGACCGGTGTCCCGGCAAGCCGATTGGATGATCCTCCATCTTCCAATGCAGCAGCTTATGTCATTGCCTGAACGGTTCAAGCCGAGATTGAAGCTATCCTAACCTTAACGTAAACGTCAATATTTCAGGAGGTAGGCACTCTCGGCGAGAAATTCGGAACCTTGAGCAACGGGGGGCGTTTTCAAAGCGCAGACCAAAGACGAGGAAACACTAAAAAGGAGGTGCACAATGCTGCATCAGGACGCTGACAAGAACCGCCGTGACCCCAACGTCAAGGATACGCCGACGCTGATTGCCAGCGACCGCGTCGAAGGCACCCGCGTTTATGGTGCCGACGGCAAGCACATCGGGTCGATCGAGCGCCTCATTCTCGGCAAGCAGGATGGCCGTGTGGCCTATGCGGTGCTGAGCTTTGGCGGCTTCATGGGGATTGGCCACGATCACTATCCGCTGCCGTGGGAAAAACTCACCTACGACACGCAGCTGGATGGATATCGGATCGATCTGACGAAGGAACAGATCGAAGGTGCGCCGAGCTATTCGGACGACGACGACAGCTGGTACACCGACAATGGCCGCCGGGTCTATGACTACTATGGCGTGCCGCCCTACTGGATGTAACGTCGTTCGCGAGGCGAAAACGGACAGGCCCGTCTCGGCGGGCCACCGTCGAGCCTTAGCCACTAAAACCTCCGGCGGAAGCCGGAGGTTTCTGATTCAAGGCTGACCTGGCAGGCGGGTGGTGACTATTTGTCCTCGTCGCAGTCCTGTATTTCGCAAATCTCGTCTGTGCGTGCGGTGCACTCGTTCAGCGCGCGATCTTCCGCATCGCCTCTCCGGTCGAAATCATAGCTATAGCCATAGGCGCTGCCGCTATCGGAGATGGCGATGCATCCCCACGCAAAGGCATTGGAGACGGGAGCAGCCACGCAAAGCGCGCAGGCAGCAGCGAGTAGAGTCATTCTCATTGGCGGTCCTCTGGAGCATTTATATCGGGCCCCAGTAGCAGCTTCAGTCTTAAGCCATCAGCAACAGGATCGACCCCTATCGACCCATTTTTGGGGTCAATCGGGCTTCAGAGGAAGGACTTGCCCTCAGCCTTTCGTGACGAGGTCGTTGGCGCACCGCAGTATGGTTCCGGGCGTGATATCCGCGGCCGAGAGGCTCCTTGCCGTAGTGACCCGGAACAGATGGCTTTCGCCCGGCAGCAACGTGACCAGCATCGAATCCACGACGGCATCAGGATCGAGACGGTCCACCATCAGGCAAAGGTCCTTCAGGAAGGACACCGCCGTCACCGCAATATCGCAACCCTCACGAGTTTTGCTCACGGAAACCGTAAACTCGGGCTTGGGCAGCTTGAGATCGATATCCTCGACGAAGTAATGGAACGCGCGCCGGTCCAGCATCTGCACCACGACAACTTCGTCGCGGCTGTTGTCCGGCGTCGCGATATCGCCTGGGAGCGGAAACGCCTTTGCCTCGAAGCGGTCGCAGAGAAGCCGCCAGAACTCGAACTCCGCAAGGACCGTGCCATCGAGTTTCAGCCGCTGGCCACTGATCTTGGCACGCCAGAACAGCGTCCGTTCGTTGACCGCCACGGCAGAAAGGCCGTTGTCGCGCGGCTGGATCGTCAGGAGCCGCGGGTCGAATGCCTGTTGCATGGCATACCACAGCGGCTTTCGCCGGCCGGCTGAATCGAGCGCCGCCCAGGACGTCACCGGCCAGCAATCGTTGAACTGCCAGACGATCGCACCCTTGCACACCGCCCGATGCGAGCGCATGTGCTCGATGGCAAAGCGGATCGCCCGCGCCTGGTTGAGCTGCGTGGCGAAATGCCAGTCGTCCATGGTCGTTGGTTCGGGCAGATGTCCGCTGAGCCCACGGATCAGCTTGTCGTTGCCCTGCGTGGCCTTCTGGTGGTGGAACACGCCGTTCGAAACAGGTGTCAGCGGCGCATCGTGCACGCTCTCCTCGAGCGTCGCCCAGTTCGGCGGCGCCTGCCAGCCGAATTCCGAGCAGAAGCGCGGGATATAGTTGCGATAGACCTCGTAGCCGACGTCGTTCCAAACATCCCAGATATGCTTGCACCCATGCTCATCGGCATTGGGCGCGATCTCCATGGTCCCGGAATAGGGGCTGCCGGGATAGTAGGGGCGCGCCGGGTCGAGTTCCGCGCAGAGTTTCGGCAGCAGATCGAGGTAATAGCCGAGACCCCAGCTCTCGCCATCCTTGATGATCGGCCGCCAGCCCCACTCGTCAAAGCCCCAGATGTTCTCGTTGTTGCCGTTCCAGACGATGAGCGACGGATGCGGCATCAGCCGCACGACGTTGTCGCGTACCTCCGCCTCGACCTCGCCGCGCAGCGGCTCCTCTTCAGGATAGGCCGCGCAGGCAAAGAGGAAGTCCTGCCAGACCAGCATGCCGGCGCGATCGCACTCTTCGTAGAATTCGTCACGTTCGAAGATCCCGCCGCCCCAGACGCGCAGCAGGTTGATATTGGCAGCCTTTGCCTCCTCGATGCGGGACACATAGCGTTCCGCGGTCACCCGAGAGGGGAAGCAGTCATCGGGAATCCAGTTGGCGCCGCAGAGGAACAGCGGTACATCGTTGATGACGAAGGTAAACGCCGAGCCGTGCTCATCCGGGGCGGTGTCGAGGCGGACCGAGCGAAAGCCGATCTCTTTCGAATAGCGATCACGTAAGTCGTTGCTGACGGCATCGCGCAGCTCGATATCCAGCGTGTAGAGCGGTTGCGCGCCGAGATGGTGCGGCCACCAGATTTGCGGCGAGGGGACCCGCAGCTCGAAACTGATCTCGTCCGTCCCTGCGATTTCGATGGCTTGGCTGATCCCGGCGATACCGGCCGTGATCCGGCATCCGGCAGTCGCATCCTGCCGCGCGATCTTTGCATGAACGGAAACCACGCCATCGCCGCCGGCAAGCGTGGCCGAAACACGCGTTTCCGCCAGCCGGGTTCGCGCCCAGCTTTCCAGCCGCACCGGTTTCCAGATGCCCGCCGTTACCAGCGTCGGGCCCCAGTCCCAGCCGAAGTTGCACGCCATCTTGCGCATCAGATTTCCGGGGCCGGGGTAGTTGTTGGGCCGATAACCGTAGTGCTCCTCCATCTCGGCGCCATAGGCATAGGCAGAGCGGAAGGTGACGCTGAGCTCGTTCGCGCCGGCCTTCAGCCGGTTCGACACGTCGAACCGATAGCTGCGGTGCATGTTGTAGGTGCGACCGATCTCCTCGCCATTGAGCGAGATGGTTGCGATGGTATCAAGCCCGTCGAAAACCAGTTCTTGTATCCGGTCGGGATCGGGCGACGCTTCGAAACTGCAGCGATAGGTCCAGTCTTCACGCCCGACCCAGTCGTTGGTGATCTCGTTGACGTCGATATAGGGATCGGGGATCAGGCGGTGTGCGAGAAGGTCGAGGTGCACGCAGCCGGGAACGGCCGCGGCAATGCTAGAGGGAAGATCAGGCCTTCCTGCAACGTTACAGATAAGGGTCCAGCCGCTGTTCAGGTCAGTCTTTTCGATCATCGTGTAAGCTCTTTAGAGGTAGCGGCCGTGGCGCTGCAGGACTTCGATCTTGTAACCATCAGGATCGGTGATGAAGAAGAACAGCGCGAGCAATTTGCCGTCGCGATTGAGTTCGACCAGCTTGCCTGGATTGAGGCCCGCCTCGGTCAGCCGCTGATGCTCGACGGCGACTTCCTCAACCGATACCGCCAGGTGGCCATAGCCGTCCCCAAGGACGTAGGGCTCGACCCGGCCTTTGTTGACCGTCAGCTCCAGCTCGAACCCGGTCTCGCGGTTGCTGAGATAGATCAGCGTGAAGGTCTCGAAGTCGATGCGGTCGGCGATCTCCAGACCGAGAACCTTGCCGTAGAACTCGACCGAACGCGCCTCATCGAGAACGCGGATCATGGAGTGGATCATCTTGGCCAAGGTTGCCTCCCATTGCCGATATCACGGCAGCCTTGGTAGCCGCACGCTCACGCCGCGCGCAAGCCCATTCTTCGCGTAATCGTGCTTTCGATCAGACCCATCGCGTCGTAGATCAGCACCGCCATCAGGCCGACGATCAGGCCTCCCTGCAGGATGAAGGCGGTATTGTCGGAAATCAGTCCGGCGATGATCACCTCGCCGAGACCTTTGGCCGCAACGGTCGAGCCGATCGTCGCCGTGCCGATGTTGATGACCGTTGCAACCTTCAGCCCCTCGAGGATCAGCGGTAATGCCAACGGCAGCTCGACGCGAAACAGCCGCTGCGTCGCGTTCATCCCCATGCCATCGGCGGCATCGAGCACCGATGGGGAAACCTGCCGCAGGCCTGAAACAGTATTCTCGAAGATTGGCAACAGGCCGTAGAGAAACAGCGCAATCAGCGTCGGCGCGGCGCCGAAGCCCGTGGCGGGAACGGCAAGCGCGAGGACCGCGACGGGCGGAAAGGTCTGGCCGGCATTGGCGATCGCGCGCGATAGCGGCAGGAAGTCCTCGCCGCTTTTCCGGGTCACGAAGATGCCGCCGAGAATGGCGAGCACGGCGCTGCCTGCGATGGAGATCGCGACGAGATAGAGATGCGCCGCGGCAAGCGCCGGCAGGCTGTTCTGCGCGTAGACCGCAGGCGCGTTGTTGCTGGTCAGCGGCACAAGCAGGAATGAAAGCCACTCTGTCCTGAAGAGCAGGATCAAGAGCACCACAAGCGCCGTCACACGGAAGAGATTGGCGACGATCAGCTTCATGCCTTGCGGCCCAGTTCCAGCAGCCGCGCCATCGAGATCGAACCGACGGGCGTCTTCTCAGTGTTCTGGACGGCGGCTTCGTCCACGCCTTGCCAGATCATTTCCGCCAGCGCATCGCGCAGGCTGAGCGATTGCTGGAGTGCATAGGGCAGGTCGCTTTTCGCCGGTTCCATGCTGTCCTTCAGCGATAGCAGCGACATCAGTTTCAGCGCCCGATCCGAGGTGCCCGTCAGCTGCTGCACGAAGGGATCGGCCGGCTCGGTGAGGATTTTCTCTGGCGTCGAACATTGCAGGAGCTTGCCCTCGCTCATCACCGCAATCTGGTTGCCGAGATGGAACGCCTCGTCCATGTCGTGGGTCACGAGAATGACGGTGGTGCCGAACTGTTTCTGGATGGCCAGAAGATCATCCTGCGCCTTGCCGCGAATGACGGGATCGAGCGCGCCGAATGGTTCGTCCATCAAGAGCAGCTCCGGTTCCGCCGCCAGCGCGCGTGCCACGCCGACACGCTGCTGCTGGCCGCCGGAGAGCTGATGCGGGTATTTGTCGGCGAAGGTCGCGGGGTCGAGGTTGAACAGGCCCAGCAATTCGGTGACCCGGTTGTTGGTCTTTGTCGTATCCCAGCCGAGAAGCTGCGGCACGGTTGCGATGTTCTGCGCCACCGTCCGATGTGGGAAAAGACCGTGGCCCTGGATGGCATAGCCGATCTTGCGGCGCAGCTCCGTCACCGGGACGTCCATGACGTTCTGACCGTTGACGAAAATCTGGCCCTCGGTGATCGGCACCAGCCTGTTGATCATGCGCATCAGCGTGGACTTGCCTGAACCGGAAGTGCCGACGATGACGGTGATCGAGCCCTTCTCGACGCTCATCGAGACGTTGCCGACGACGGTTGCCTCGCCGTAGCGCTTGGTGACGTTGCGGATCTCGATCATGCTCATGCGGCGGTTCCCCGTATGCTGTCGATGACCGCATCGAGGATGACGGCCGAGGAAAAGGCGAAGAAGACTGTCGGCACGGCGCCGAGCAATACAAGGTCCATGGCCGTCTGGCCGAGGCCCTGGAAGATGAAGATACCGAAGCCGCCGCCGCCGATCAGCGCCGCGACCGTGACAAGGCCGATCGCCTGCACGAGCACGATGCGGATGCCGGTCAGGATGACAGGGAAGGCAAGCGGCAAGTCGATCCGTGTCAGCACCTGCCGGCGCGTCAGGCCCATGCCGGCCGCGACATCGCGTACCGACGGATCGACGCCTTGCAGGCCGACGACGGTATTGGCGACGATCGGCAGCAGCGAGTAGAGCACCAGGGCGATCAGCGCCGGCGCCGCGCCGATACCGCGGATGCCGATCGAGGCTGCGGCGGGCACATGCGTCGCGAGGTAGCCGAGCGGCAGCATCAGGATGCCGAAGAGTGCAAGGCTTGGGATCGTCTGGATCAGGCTCAAGCCCTGCAGCACTGCGGCGCGCAGCTTCGGAACCCAGAAGCAGAAGATGCCAAGAGGAAGTCCGATGACGATCGCGATGGCAAGCGAACCGAGCGCGAGGAGCAGGTGCGACAAGGCCTCCGTCCAGAACTGATCGGATCGCGTCGCAAATTCCTTCATGATCGAAAGGCTGTCGAGCAGGCCGGATGAGAGGAAGAGCCAGAGAAGGGCGGTATAGGCCGCCAACGCCGCGATCCGCATCCATGGCGTGAGTTTGATCTTCACCAGCGCATCCGAAACGATGAGGCCGATCACGGCGAAAAGCACCCAGAAACCGCCGCCAGGCGTCATGCGTGCGGCGTTGCTGCCGGGTGGCGTAAACGCAGTGGCGGCCAAGCCCATCGCCGCAAGCAAGGCGGCAAGGCACAGCGTTGCTGTGACAAGCCGTATGTATGCATTTTGCAGGAAGAAAGCCGCAAACGCCGTTGCAAGAAGCAGCAGGGTCAGGATGATGACGGATGGCTGATTGAGAAGCTGCGGCAGCAGCATCGCCTTGCCGGCCGCAATCCGGTTTGCCTTGACGTATATGAAGGGCAGAAGCGCCGTCGCAATGACGCCAACAACAACGAGAACCACGCCGAGTCGGTCCAGTTTGCGGACCGCTAAGGTTTCTTCCATCGATCCATCCCTGTCCGGAAAGAAAGGCTGCTCCGCCCCTCGCGAGGCGGAGCGTCCGTCTGTTACTTCAGGAAGCCTTTTTCTTTCAGGTAGCCTTCGGCAACCGACTTTGCCGGCTCGCCGTCAACCTGGATCTTGCCGTTCAGCTTGCGCAGCTCGTCGGCGGTCAGGCTTTTGAAGATCGGGGCAAGCACTTCCTCGATCTTCGGGTTGGCCTTCAGCACGTCTTCTCGGATGATCGGCGTCGGTGCGTAAACCTGCTGAACGCTCTTGTCGTCCTCGAGAACCGTGAGTTCCGCAGCCTGGATCGCACCGTCGGTGCCGTAGACCATGGCGGTGTTGGCGCCGTTGGTCTGGTCTGCTGCAGCCTTGATCGTAGCGGCCGTGTCACCGCCCGAAAGCACGATTTCCTGCTCCGGCTTGAGCGCGAAGCCATAGGTCGTCTGGAACGCAGGCAGTGCGCCGGCGGAGTTTACGAATTCAGCAGAGGCCACGAGCTTGGCAGCGCCGCCACCGGCAACCCATTTGCCGAAATCGGACATGGTCTTCAGGTTGTTCGGGCCGGCCACGTCGTTGCGCACGGCAATGGCCCATGTGTTGTTGGCAGGCGATGGCGCCAGCCAGACGATCTTGTTGGCATCATAGTCGAGCTTCTTGGCCAGCTCATAGCCCTGGTCGATGTTCTTCCACGCGGCATCATCGGCCTTGTTGAAGAAGAAGCCGGCATTGCCGGTGTATTCGGGATAGATGTCGATCTCGCCAGCAGTGATCGCCTTGCGCAGAACCGGCGTCGTGCCGAGCGCGACGCGATCCTGCGTCTTGATGCCGTTTGCATTGAGCGCGAGCACGATGACGTTGCCGAGCAGCGTGCCTTCGGTATCGATCTTCGACGAAACGACGACGTCTGCGGCATGAGCCGCGCCAACCGCGAAGGCGGAGAGCGAGGCGGCAAGTGCGAATGTCTTCAGCATGGAATGTCCCCTTGATTTACACCGTTAAATCTCGCGGGAAGCCCTGGCGGGGAGCCTCCCACGTATAAAATCGCCAGCGAGGGCAGCAAGCTGCAATCGCCCGGAAATACGTGCGTCATGGAAATAGCGTGCGCGCTCGAAAAATCGATGCAAGCCCCTCCAGTTTTGCGGTCGCGGCGAGATTATGGCTTCGAATGCAATCGCTTGCGCGCAATCGCATTCCGTTTTCCATCGCCGCCGCGATTTGTTTTTGTTCCCTTGCGTGTTTCCACGGTTGTCGGATGCTCTTTCGCGGCTGGCGTGCCGCTGTCCCGATCTATTCTTGACAAGAACGATAGCCTTCTCATTTCCCGGCAGGGATATCTTTTTTCGCGAACACACCATATCGTTCGGTTTTTCAGTCCGTTACGGGAGAATTGATTGCAGCTCGGCACCTTGTTCATCGCCAGCCACGTTTTGTCCTCCGGCTCGGTGCGCGAAACCGCGCGTCAGCTTTCGATGGCGGCGTCGACGGTGTCGGCGGCGATCCGCGGTCTGGAAACGGAGCTGGCTATCAAGCTCACGGAGCGCGGTTCCGGCGAGCTCGTTGTATTGCTCGCCAGTGGCAAGGTGCGGGACGGCTTGCAGCCGATCGTCCGTTCGGTCGAGCAGCTTTCGGAGTGGATCGGAAACGCCCAAAGCAATCCCGCCCGCATCGCCATCAAGATCGCGACCATGGAGCGTTTTCTCGAGGTGGCGGACCAGGGGAGCATAAACCGCGCGGCACGGCGGCTGAAACTCGGCCAGCCCCAGTTGTCACTGCAGATTGCGACGCTCGAGAAGCTGATCGGGCATCAGCTCTTTGCCCGTCAGGCTCAGGGCTCGACGCTGACCGACGAGGGACAGCGCGCCTACGCGATATTCTCCACCGTCGTCCAGGCGTGGAACGACCTCAAGTCGCAAGCTGATGAACGGTATCAGCGCAGCGCACGCGCGCTCAGGATCGGTTCGATCATTCCAACCGGTTCCGAAAGCTGGGTCGCCCGTTGCCTCGGGACCCTCGTCTCGCAATGGAACGCCAGCCGCAGCAAGAACGCGATTTCGCTGGTGCTGATGACAGCGGATGATCTTCGCGAAGCGCTGAAGTCCGGCCGCATCGATGTCGCCATTCTCGATTCCGTTTTCGGCCTGGAGCGCTTTCAGCACCGGGAACTCTTGCAAACCGACATGGTGATGATCGCTCCGCGGGCGAGCCGTGACACAACCGTGCGGGCACTCGTCGAAAACCACCCGATCTGCACCCCAAGTTCGCGCACCGGCCTCGGGCACGCCGTCATGGCGTTGAGCCACGAGCGCGCTGTCAATCGCCGGTTCCGCAATCAGGACATAACGGCTGCCGATTCTCTGCCGGTCATTGTCGATCTCGTTGCCAATCACGGCTACGTGTCGTTCCTCGGGCGTGTCAGCGCGCTGCCCATCGCCGACAGGGTTCGTCTCGTGGAGCTCGGTACCCATGTGGCGATGTCCTATTACGTCGCCTTCAATCACCGCAAAGCGGCAGCCGATGCCAGCGCCATGATCATCGAGACCGTGGCGGCAATTATCGGTGAGCCTGTCGCGCCGGCAGCGATGTTGGCTTAAGGAAGAACGTCGACGATAGGGGAGATTCGGAAGTGACAATCTTGCTGGAAGTGTGTGTGGACAGCCCGCGGGGCCTCGCCGCCGCAATCGAGGGCGGTGCTGATCGCATCGAGCTTTGCTCGGCGCTCGAAGTCGGCGGCCTCACGCCACTGGCCGGCCTGATGAAAGCGGCAGCCGCGGCGCCCATCCCCGTCTACGCGATGATCCGCCCACATGCCGGCCCGTTCATCTTCGATGCGGCGGACGAGGTGGCGATGATGGCGGATATCGACGCCGTCAGGGCGTTCGGCCTTGCCGGCGTCGTCATCGGCGCCAATCGGCCGGATGGGACGCTCGATATGCCGATGATCCATCGGCTGAAAGCCCACGCGGCCGGGCTCGGCTCGACCCTTCACCGGGCGTTCGATCTGGTGCCCGACCCGGACGCGGCACTGGAACAGGCCATCGAACTCGGCTGCGAACGCGTCCTGACGTCGGGCTGCATCCCCAAGGCGATTGATGGATTGGAAACGCTGGCCCGCCTTTCGAAAAAGGCGGCAGGCCGCATTTCGATCATGCCGGGCAGCGGCGTGCGACCGACGAACGCGGCCGAGATATTGCGTGCGACGGGCGCGCGGGAAATCCACGGCTCCTGCAGCTCTCCTGTTGCAAGCGTGGATCCGCGCGCGGTCGCCTTCGGCTTCGAGGCGTCGTCTGCTATCAGGACGGACGCCGCCGTGATTCGTCGGATGCGCCAGACGATCGACGCGCTCTAGGCGACCTTGATGACAGCCTTGATCAACCCGCTCTTCTCGTGCGCCCAGCGCGCGAGATCGCGCGGTGCGTTAGCGAGCGTCGTGCGGTGCGTGATCAGCTGATCGACCGGCACGAGGCCGCCCGCGATCGACGCCGCGACATGCTCGAAATCGACGCGCGTCGCATTGCGGCTGCCCACCACCATCATTTCCCGCTTGTGGAACTCGGGGTCGGAAAAGCGAATGTCGTCCTTGACGACGCTGACCAGAACCAGCGCCCCGCCATGCGCGACGAAGCTGAAGGCCTTCTCCATCGACGGGCCATAGCCGGTGGCATCGAAAACCACGTCGAAACCGTCACCGTCCGTCTTTGCCTTCACGGCATCGGCGGTGCCATCGTTTGCGACGATGCCTGAGGTGAAGCCGAAGCGTTCAGCAGCCATGTCGAGGCGCTCGGCGCTTGTATCTAGCAAGGTAACGTCATGCCCAGCGATCCGCGAGAAGACCGCAGCGCCGAGACCGATCGGGCCTGCGCCGATCACCAGCGCGCGCGAGCCTGCGGGCGCCATCGAGCGGCGGACGGCATGGGCGCCGATGGCCAGGAACTCGACCGTGGCTGCAGCCTCGAGGCTCAGCCCCTTTGCGGCATAAAGATTGCCGGCCGGAACTGTAATTTCCTCGCAGAAGGCGCCGTCGGTGTGCACACCCAGAACCTTGATGTTGGTGCAGCAGTTCGGCTTGCCCTGGCGGCAGGCGACGCAGGTTCCGCACGACAGGTAGGGATTGACGATGACGGGCGTGCCGACGGCCATGGCGACGCCTTCACCCGCCTCGACGACCGTTGCCGAGATCTCGTGCCCCATCACCCGAGGATATTCGAGGAACGGATGCTTGCCCTCGAAGATATGGTAGTCAGTGCCGCAGATACCGACATGGCTCACCGCAAGGCGTACCCAGCCGGCTTCAGGCGTGCCGGGGGAGGGGCGCTCGACCACTTCGAGGACGCCTGGTTGTTGGCAGAGCACGGCTTTCATGATGGTCTCGCATTCCTGAAATGCGGAAGCCGGTTCATGGACCGGCTTCCAAGGTAAGTGCTTACGAACCGCGGCGACGGCGCAGCTGGTCGAAGTAGACGATGACGATGATCAGCAGGCCGGTGATGATACGCTGCCAGAACGAGTTGACGTTGAGCAGGTTCGCACCGTTGTTGATGGTCGCCAGAATGAAGGCGCCGATCAGCGGGCCATGGACGGAGCCCACCGCGCCGAAGAGGCTGGTACCGCCGATAACCGATGAAGCGATCGCCTGCAATTCCCAACCGTCCGCCTGCGTCGCATTACCGATCGCGATACGCGAGGCAAGCAGCACGCCGACGAAGGCAGCGAAGGTCGCTGACAGGATGTAGGCCATGTAGATGATGGCATTGATCCGCACGCCGGAGAGGCGGGCCGCTTCGCTGTTGGAGCCGACGGCGAAGAGATAGCGACCCCAGCGGCTGAGATGCAGCAGCACATAGGATGGTATCGCCACGAGGATCACCATCCAGAAAAGGCTAGGTACTCCAAGGAAATCGGCGCGCGAGAAGTTGGAGAAGGCTTCGTTGGTGATGTTGATCGACGAGCCGTTGGTAATGAGGAGACCGAAGCCGCGCAGCGCCGTCAACGTCGCCAGCGTAATGATGAACGGCGGCAGGCCCATGTGCACGATGCCGAAGCCATGGAATGCGCCGATTGCCACGCCGAAGGCGAGCGTGAGGAGGATCGCGGCCCAGACGGGAACTCCGGCCTGCAGCAGCCACGCTATGATGACGCCTGCAAAGCCGACGATCGCGCCGACGGAGAGGTCGATGCCGGCAGTGATGATGACAAAGGTTTCACCAAGGGCGAGGATCGCTGTCATGGAGCCCTGGCGCAGCAGGTTGCTGATGTTCAGCGGCGTCCAGAAGCTGTTGGTCACGAGCCCGAGCGCGACCCAGAGTGCCACCAGCAGGCCGATCAGCGTGAGCCCGAACAGAATGTTTACTTTCCGGCGTTGCGTCGGCGCGGCGACTTCGGTGGGGGTTACGGTCATGGTCTCTCTCCCTCTTGTTATTTCTCAGACGCCGATCGCTTCGCTGAGGACTTGTTCATGTGACGCTGCATGGAACTTGTGACTTGCGACAAGTTTACCGGTCCGGAAGACATGCAGGTCGTCTGCCAGTTCGTAGACTTCGGGCAGGTAGGAGGAGATCAGGATGATGCCCGCCCCCTGTTTCAGAAGCCGTGCGAACAGCCTGTAGATTTCAGCCTTGGTGCCGACGTCGACGCCGACGGTCGGCTCGTCGAAGATGAAGAGCCGTGCGCCATGGCTCAGCCACTTGCCGATGACGACCTTCTGCTGGTTACCGCCCGACATGGCCGATACCAGCACGCGGCGGCTCGGCGTCTTGATCGACAGATCGCGGATCTGCTGATCTGCGTTCTTCGCCTCCTCGGCCAGGCTGATGACCGGCCCCTTGCTCAGTCGCTTGAACACCGGCAGGTTGATGTTGAGGCCGATCGGCAGATTGAGGCAAAGGCCCTGGTCGCGACGGCTTTCCGGCGCAAGCGCGATGCCCAGTTCCATCGCCGTGCGCTCGTTCTTGATATCGACCTTCTTGCCCATCCAGTGGATTTCGCCCGCCGTCGTCTTTTCGCGGCCGTAGAGGCCCAGCGCGAACTCGCTACGCCCGGCGCCGATGAGGCCGTAGAGCCCGACGATCTGTCCGGCCTTCACCGACAGCGAAATATCCTCGAAGCCCGGGCCGGAAAGCCCGCGTACGTCGACGATCGTCTCGCCGATGGCGATGTCTTCCTTATGGTAGATCTGTTCGATCGTGCGGTTGATCATCAGCGCGATCAGCTCGGCTTCGTTCGTTTCGCCGATCGGGCGGGTGCCCACATGCGTCCCGTCTCGCAGCACCGAAACCCGGTCGGCCAGCTCGAAGACTTCTTCCATGCGGTGGCTGATGTAGACGATCGTGACGCCTTCGCTCTGCAGTCGGCGGATCAGCTTGAAGAGCTGCGCCGATTCCTGGCGGGTGAGGTAGGCCGTGGGTTCGTCGAAAATCAGGAACTGCGTGCCGCGCATCGCCGCGCGAGCGGTTGCGACGAGCTGCTGCTGACCGATCGTGAGCTCGCTCAGCAGTGCGGCGGCCGGCAGGCCGAAGCCGAGATCATCGAGCACGGCCTGGGCCATGCTCACCATCTGTTTCTTGCGCATCAGGCCGAACTGCTTGACTTCATCGCCCAGGAACATGTTGGCGGCGACGGTCAGATGCGGGCAGAGCACGACTTCCTGGTGGACGGCGTTGATACCGCGCGCAATCGCCTCGTTCGGCGTGCCCAGCGCGACCGGCTGGCCACACCACAGAATCTCGCCCGCCGTGCGGTTGATGACACCCGTCAGCAATTTGATGAGCGTCGATTTCCCGGCGCCGTTCTCTCCGACGATCGCGTGGATCTCGCCAGCAAGGAAGGTGATCGTCGCCGGCTTGAGCGCCTGGACGAAGCCGTAATTCTTCTGTAATCCCTTGAGTTCGAGGATGGGCGAGCCCGCCGGAACGCGGTTTGCCTCTTTCAGCGTGGGGCTGTCATCATGGCGATGACTGATCTCTTCCAGGCTCATGGATATGTTCTCCTCCTCGCAAATTCCTGTCTCTGCCAGTCGTCCGCTCTCCCCGGCAGACGATACCACAGGCAAAGAAAAGGCCGCGCGGGATTCCTCGCGCGCGGCCCTGTCGAAGATTACTTGATCTTCGGGTTCAGCAGCGCGTCGATCTTCGGCTCGGCCATGTTGGCCTTGGTCACCAGGTTGGCGCCCGTATCGACGTTCTGTTCGACCTTCTCGCCCTTGGATACGGCAAGCGCGGTCTTCACGCCGTCGTAACCCATGCGGTAAGGATCCTGAACGACGAGGCCGGCCAGCGCGCCGTCCTTGAGGAAGCCGATCGTCTTGTCGTCGCTGTCGAAGCCGATGACCTTGACCTTGTCGCCGAGCTTGTTTTCAGCGATCGCCTGGCCAACGCCCTGCGCCATGATCAGGTTGGAGGCGAAGACGCCGACGAGATCAGGGTTGGCGGTGATGAGGTCGGTCATCATGTTCAGGCCGGTCGTTGCCTGGCCGTCTGCATACTTGTCGGCGATGACAGTCAGACCCGGATACTTGGTCTTGACCTGATCGAGGAAGCCTTCGCGGCGCTGTTCGAGCGAGCCTGCGCCCGGAAGAGCGGTGATGATGGCAACCTTGCCTTCATCCTTGCCGGTTGCTGCCTTGACAGCGGCTGCGAGGCCGTCTGCGGCGATGCGGCCGCCCTGGACGTTATCGGTGGTCAGGAACGACTTGAAGGCCTTGGAATCCGCACCCGAGTCGATGCCGATGATCGGAACGGACTTGGCGGCTTCGTCGATCGGCTTGCCGAGTGCCTTGAACTCGGTCGGCGAGATCACGATGGCCGCCGGCTTGCCGGCAACGGCGTTTTCAAGAATGCTGATCTGGCCGTTGACGTCGGTTTCGGCCTGCGCGCCGAGTTCCGGAACGTTGACGCCGAGATCCTTGCCAGCGGCGCGGGCGCCGGCCAGAACGATCTGCCAGTAGAAGGATGTCGTGTCCTTGACGATGATCGGGATCGTGACGTCAGCCGCAAAAGACGGCATCGGCATCGCGGTCGCGATCACCGCAGCGCCCGCAAGAGCGGTAAAGGCTCGGCGGGACAGGATGGATTTCATGCGCATGTGGGTTCTCCTCTCAGGTGCGTTCTCCTCCAGGAAATCTCTCGCGAACGCGGACGAGAGATTTTTATCGATAAAAAACATTTTCAAATTGGAAGCTAGCCGAGCCTTGGCCCAATTGCAAGTCTATGCGCTTAAGCCGTTTGGCGCGGTTTCAGTCATGCTTGGGAGTGCAACAGCAGCGACCGAGGCGCCGAACGCCACGATCAGACCTCCCTTATTTTGCCCTCTCTCGAACCGTCTCCTCCACGTTCGATCACAAGGCAGCTTTACGCCAGTGAATGAAATAACGGTTCCGTGTTAATGTCAATACGGAATGTATATTCCATTTCATCTCTCCGTGTCCTGAGGTTACCCCCAGAACACCTCACCCGGATGCACCACGCCCTTCTTCAGGATCAGGTTGCCGTACAGACGAAATTCCGTGGTCGCGACGATATAGGCCGCGGTCCGAGCCCGGTCGTAGAAAGCAAAGCGCTCGAGCGATGCGACGGCAAAATTGCCGGCGCGCGCCGAAACGATCGCCTGGAATTCGCTGCAGACCTCGGGCGTTGCCTCGGGATCGCCGACCACCTGCATGCGCCAGGCCGTTTCCGGCACGAAGGTATCGAGCGGCATGTGGGTCAGGATGGCTTCGGCCATGGCCGTTGCGCTGACACCATCGGCGCGGATCACTTCAGGCCCCATCGTGCTGGATGGGAAATTCGCATCGGCGATCACGATTTCGTCGCCGTGACCCATGCGCGCAATGGCGCGGAGCAGATCGGGGTTCAGGACGGGGTGGATTCCCTTGAGCATTCCTCAGTTCCTCATACGCGGACGGCTTCTGCGCCAAGTGGCGGGGCGACAAGCGTAAAGCTGTCGAATTCGGGGAAGATCGCCTCCGCCAGCGGCGGGTCGAAGAGTTCCATGTTGCGGTTCAGGCTGGATGCTTTCGCCGTGCCGATCAGAACGGAGGCGACAAGCGGGTCACGCAGCGCAAACTGCAATGCCGGTGCGGCCAGCGGGACACCGTGCTTCTTCGCAACCGCCTCCATGCCGGAAACCTTGGCGAGCACCTCCTCCGTTGCCGGCATGTAGTCGAAGTTCGAGCCGGGCACTGCCCCTGTCGCCAGGATGCCAGAATTGAAGACGCCTCCAACCACAAGCGAGGTTCCCTTTGCCCGGCAGAGCGGCAGAAGATCTGCGACGGCCGAACGATCGAGCAGCGTGTAGCGCCCTGCCATCAGGATGCAGTCGATATCGGCGTTGTGCATGACGTCGAGGCAGACCGGGACCTCGTTGACGCCAAGCCCGAAGGCCTTGATCGCTCCCGAAGACTTCAGCTCCTCGAGCGCCTTGATACCGCTATCCAGAAGCTGCCTGAGGTAGACGGCATTCTTGGCGGCGCCATGGGTGTAGCCGCCGATATCGTGGACATACAGCATATCGATGCGGTTCAGCCCCAGCCGGGCATAGCTGAATTCGACCGAGCGCATGATACCGTCATAGGAATAGTCGTAGTCCGCATCGAAGGAGAGCGGGTCCACGTAGCTGTAATCCGGCACGGTGCCGGTCGGCACGGGCCGCAGCAGGCGGCCGACCTTGGTCGACAGCACCCATTCCGCTTCCGGTTTGCTTCTCAGGAAATCGCCGACATAGCGCTCGGCCAGGCCGAGCCCGTACCACGGCGCCACATCGAAGTAACGAATGCCGGCATCCCACGCCGCATTGAGCGTCTCCATCGCCTGCTCACGGGGGCAGGCGCGATACAGGCCGCCAAGCGCGGCGGCGCCGAAGCTCACTTCGGTCACCTCCAGTCCGGTCTTGCCGATCCTCCTCGTCTTCATCATTCCTCCTCGGAAGATACGAATTAGCTTGATCTAGAGCGTTGCTCCGAGATGCCACGGCACGAATTCGTTATCGCCGTAGCCGAACTCTTCGCTCTTGGTTTTCTTGCCCGAAGCCGTGTCGATGATCAGGTCGAAGATCTCGCGGCCCTTGGCGCTGATCGTGGCGTCGCCGGTGGCGATGGTGCCGCAATCGATGTCCATGTCCTCCTCCATCGACGCGTAGAGTGCCGAGTTGCTCGACAGCTTGATCGACGGCGCCGGGCGACAGCCGAAGCAGCTGCCACGGCCGGTGGTGAAGGCGATCATGTTGGCGCCGCCGGCGACCTGGCCGGTTGCCGAAACCGGATCGTAGCCGGGCGTATCCATGAAAACGAGCCCCGGCGCGGTCACACGTTCGGCGTAGCCGTAAACAGCCGTCAGCGGCGAGCGCCCGCCCTTGGCGACTGCGCCGAGCGACTTTTCCAGGATCGTCGTGAGGCCGCCGCGCTTGTTGCCGGGGGAGGGGTTGTTGTCCAGCGAAGCGCCGTGCAGCGCCACATATTTCTCCCACCATGCGATCTTGTCGTCGAGCTTTCTGGCAACCTCGTCGCTGACAGCCCGGCTGCGCAACAGGTGCTCGGCGCCGTAGATCTCGGAGGTTTCCGACAGGATGGCTGTGCCGCCAGCCGCGGCCAGCAGGTCGGCCGCAACGCCGAGCGCCGGATTGGCGGTGATGCCGGAAAAGCCATCCGAGCCGCCGCATTGCAGGCCGATGATGATCTCGCTGATCGGCAGCGCCATGCGCCGCTCCTTGCCGACGTCGTCGGCGATTTCCTTGAGCATGCCCATCGCGCGCTCGACGGCGCGCCGCGAGCCGCCGGCATCCTGAATGTTGAAATGGCGCTTGGAGTTTCCGGCGCCGCTCTGGCCGTAGAGCGTCAGCTGGTTGACCTCGCAGCCGAGGCCGATCATCAGCACACCGCCGAAGTTAACGTGTCTGGTGTAGCCGGCCAGCGTCCGGTGCAGCACGGCCATGCCGTCGCCGGTGGAACTCATGCCGCAGCCCTGGTCGTGCACGATCGGCACGAAGCCGTCGATCCCTTCGTAGTGCGGCAGGATCGTACGGTTCGCCTGGTCTGCGATCGCGCGACAGACCGTGGTGGAACAGTTCACGCTCGCGATGATGCCGATGTAGTTGCGCGTCGCCGCGCGGCCGTCGGCGCGTCGATACCCCATGAAGGTCCGGGCACGGTCGGCAGCGCTTGCTTCCTCAGGGGCCGAATTCGCCGTCGCGGCAAGACGGTCGTTCTCGAAGTGCAGGTTGTGGCTATGAATGTGATCGCCAGCCTTGACGTCTGCGGTTGTGCGGCCGATCGCTTGGCCGTATTTCACCACGGGCTCGCCAAGCGCGATATCGGTCAGCGCGATCTTGTGGCCGGGGTCGATCTTCTCGCGGGTCTGGATGCCTGCGACTGTCTCACCGGCGGCGATCGCAGCCGTTGCGACAGCAACATTGTCGCCTGCAGACAGGATGATCCAGGGGTCTTTTCTCAACAAACTTCTCCCTAAGGAAACACTCGCTGCATCGGCGAATGCGCATTGATTTTGTTTTTTATCTACAATAAACATTTTCAAGTCAACGGGATTGTTGATCCTGTGGACGAGGGAGGCGAACAGCCGCACGCGATCCAAAATAAGATAAGGATTGCTGATAGATAAGCTTCTGCCATGCACCGAAGTCCGTTGGTCGCGGGCCTTCGGGCCATGTCGCAGCAGAACAAGGCAGGGTGCGCATGGCTAGGCAAAATACGGTCTTCAAGGAGGCGTACAATCGTTATGCCGCGGCGTTGCGTGCAGACGAAGCCTTGCCGTCGGAGCCGGAAATAGCCGCCCAGCTCGGTATCAGCCGCAGCACCGCACGCGCGATCCTCACTCGGCTCAGCGAGGAGGGGATCATCCGCTGGAACAAGCGGCAGAAAGTCGTTCTGCGTGCCCCGAGCGACGCGGATTTCTTTCCGTCCGAGGAAACGGATTCGCTTCACGACATCATCGAACGCAGCTTCATGCAGCGCATCCTGTCGGACGATGCGGCACCCGGGATGCAGATCAATGAGCTCGAGCTCGCCCGCGAGATCGGCACCGGCACCACAAGCGTGCGCGAGTTTCTCATCCGCTTTTCCCGTTTCGGGCTGATTGAAAAGCGTCCGAACAGCCACTGGATATTGAAGGGGTTCACTCGCGATTTCGCGCTTGAGCTCGCCGATGTGCGCGAGATGTTCGAGCTGCATTCGGCAGCCGAGTTCGGCAAGCTTTCCGCCGAGCATGACGCCTGGCGCGCGCTGGCGGAGATCAAGGCCGAGCATCAGGAAATATTGAAGGACCTCGACACGCGCTACAAGGAGTTCTCGGCCCTCGATGAGCGCTTCCACCTGCTGATCCATGGCGCGGCCAAGAACCGCTTCATCGCCGATTTCTACGACGCGATCGCCATCATCTTTCACTATCACTACCAGTGGAACAAGGCCTTCGCCCGGCAGCGCAACGAGCGGGCGATTCACGAGCATCTCGACTACATCGCCGCGCTGGAATCGCGCGACCCTGTCGCCATCGACTTTTCTTGCCGGCTGCATCTGCGGTCGGCGCGACAGACCTTGCTCCAGTCGCTTCCGCAGACAGGAGAGGGTGCTGCGGAATGAGTCCGTCTATTCCGTGACGGTCGGCTTGGCCGTGCGTCCGATGCTTTTTACCCTCTCCCGGGACCATTGGAAGATCACGTAGAGTACCGGGATCAAGAAGATCCCGACCATCGCCGCTCCCAGCATCCCGCCGAACACGGCAGTGCCGACGCCGCGGCGGCTGAGCATGCCCGCGCCCTCGGCGATCACCAGGGGAACGAGGCCGGCTATGAAGGCGAAACTGGTCATCATCACCGCTCTGAACCGTTCCTTTGCGCCTTCGACGGCCGCCTCGGAAATGCCCAGGCCATGCTTGCGCCGCTCCATCGCGAACTCGACGATCAGGATGCCGTTCTTGGCCGCTAGCGCGATCAGCACCACGAGTCCGATCTGGGCGTAGAGGTTGTTGTCGAGGCCAGCGATCTTCAGCGCGAGCATTGCGCCGGCAATCCCTGCCGTGACCGACAGCAGCACCGCGACGGGAATGCTCCAGCTCTCGTAAAGCCCGACCAGAAACAGGTAGGCGAAGAGCACCGCAAGGCCAAGGATGACGGTCGTCTTGCCGCTCGCCTCGATTTCCTGCAGGGCGGTTCCGGTCCATTCGTAGCTGTAGCCGGGTGGAAGCGTCTTGGCTGATACGGCATCCATCGCGGCAATCGCTTCACCCGAACTGCGGCCCGGTGCCGGACCGCCGTTGATCGTGGCGCTGGCATAGTTGTTGTAGCGAACGATCAGCTGCGGCCCGAGGATCAGGCGCGCCTGCGCAAACGCCCTGACCGGCACCATCTCGCCGCTGCTGTTGCGGACATTGATGCGATAGATGTCGTCGATGCGGGCGCGGGCCGATGCCTCGCCCTGGACGGTCACCTGCCAGGTGCGGCCGAACAGGTTGAAGTCGTTGACATAGGTGCTGCCGAGAACCGACTGGAGCGCATTGAACACGTCAGCGACCTGGACGCCGAGCGTCTGCACCTTTTCGCGATCGATATCGAGATAGAGCTGTGGCGTGTTGGCGCTGAAGGTCGTGTAGACGCGGTTGAGCACCGGATCCTGGTTGGCTGCGAAAACGAGGCCACGGGCCGCCTGGGCAACTTCCGTAGCACTTCCGCCGCTGAGACTGAGCAGCTGGTATTCAAAGCCGCTGCCCGTTCCCAGTCCGATGATCGGCGGCAGGTTATAGACGATGACATTGGCGCCTTGGATCGACTGCAACTGATTGGTGAGCTTGTTGATGAGGCCGTTGACCGACAGCGCCGGCGTCGTTCGTTCCGCGAAGGGCTTCAGCGTCATCACCAGCAGGGCCGAGTTGGATTTCACCTGGCCGTCGAGCAGGCTGTAGCCGACGACGGACATGACGCCCTGAATGCCTTCGGTCTTGCGAAGAATGTCTTCCACGCCCTTCGCGGCTGCATCCGTGCGGTTGACGGATGCGCCCTCCGGCAGAATGATTTCACCGAAGATGGCGCCCTGATCCTCTGACGGAAGAAAGCCGGTCGGCGTCGTCTTGAACAGCCAACCTGTCGCGACGGCAAGCCCGACCAAGAGGACCAGACCAAGCACCGCGAACCGTACGAGACGCTTGACGATGGACGCATAGCCATCGCGTGCGTGGTCGATGCCTCTCAATATGTACCCCATCGGGCCACGGCGCGGACCGTGATGCGCCTTCAGGAACACCGCGCACAGCGCCGGTGAGAGCGAGAGCGCGTTGATCGCGGAAATCACCATCGACACCGAGACGGCCACGGCGAACTGACGGAAGAGTTCGCCGGAAATCCCGGGAATGAACGCCACCGGCACGAAGACCGATAGCAGGACCAGGGTGATGGCAACGATCGGCGCGGTAATCTCGGCCATGGCGCGCCGCGCCGCCTCGGCCGCCGAGATGGTCGGATCCTTCTCGAGATGGGCCTCGACCGCTTCGACGACGACGATCGCGTCATCGACCACGATGCCGATTGCAAGAACCAGCGCCAGCAGCGAAACCGTGTTTGCAGAGAAGCCGAGGGCCATCATCACGGCAAATGTGCCGATCAGCGAAACTGGCACGGCGATGAGCGGGATCAACGTCGCGCGAACGCTGCCGAGGAAGATGAAGACGACGATGACGACGAGAACAAAGGCTTCCAGCAACGTCTTGACGACTTCGTGGATGCTTTCTTCGACGAACTTCGTGGTGTCATAGGTGATCTTGTAGCTCACGCCATCGGGAAACGACGGCTTGAGTTTCTCAAGCAGCTGGCCGATCGCCGCAGCCGTCGCGATGGCGTTGCCGCCGGGCGACTGGTAGATGCCGAGCACCGCTGCCGGTGTTCCATCCTGGCGGCCAATCTGCTCTGCTCCCTTCGGGGCAAGCTCGACACGCGCCACATCGCGGACCCGCACGAAGGAGCCGTCGGGCTCGGCGCGCAGCACGACAGCTCCGAATTCGTCGGTCGTGGTGAGCCGGCCCTTGGTCTGGATCGTCAGCTGGAATTGCTGGTCGGGCAGCGCCGGCTGCGAGCCTATGCGTCCGATCGCTGCCTGTATGTTCTGGCCCTTCAAGGCGGTGACGATATCATTCGGCGTCATGCCGTATTTGGTCAGGCGCTCCGGCGTGATCCAGATCCGCATGCTGTAGTCCCAGGGGGTCAGCAGAGAGACGTCGCCCACACCCTTGATCCGCTTCAGGCCGTCGATGATGTTGATCGTCGCGTAGTTCGAGAGGAACAGCTGGTCGTGCTCGCCCTTCTCCGAGGTCAGCGCGATCAGCTGCATCAGGGCCGAGGACTTTTTCTTGACGCTGATGCCCTGCGAGCGCGCCTCCTGCGGCAATTGCGCCTCGGCTAGGTTCACGCGGTTCTGCACGTTGACGGTATTGATGTCGGGATCGGTGCCCACGGCGAAGCTGACGGTCAGCGTGTAGCTGCCGTCATTGCCGCTGGTCGACTTCATGTAGATCATGTTGTCGACGCCGACGACGCGAGACTCGATCGGCTGCGCGATCGATTGCTGAACCACCTCCGCGCTAGCGCCCGGATAAGTGACCGTCACCGATACCTGCGGCGGTACGATGTCGGGAAACTGGGCAATGGGAATAAGCGTGAGGGCCACAAGGCCGGCTATGGTGATGACAAGCGAAATGACGACCGCAAGCCGTGGCCGATCGATGAAAATTCCCGAGAGCATGAGCTACGACCCCGATTTGGCTTCGGTCGGCGCGACGACCTGTCCCGGACGAACCTTCTGTATCCCTTCAGTGACGACCAGATCGCCAACCGCCAGACCCTTGGTGACGGTGGCGTCGGATCCCTCCATCCGCCCCGGCACGATATAGCGCACCTCGATCTTGTTTTCCTTGTTCACGACCAGCGTGAAAGGACCGCCCTGGTCGATCTGAATGGCCGATTGCGGCACCACCAGCGCCGATTCCGGCTTGTCGCCCTGAACGATGACGTTGACGAGCTGGCCGTCGATGAGGATGCGGTCGGGATTGGCAAACGTCGCCCGGACGGGGACCGCGTCTGTGCCCTGGTTGACGGTCACATCGACGAAATCGATCTTCCCCGGTTGCGAATAGCGGCTGCCATCGGCGAGCTCGACCAGAACCACGGCCGCATGGATCATGTCTCCGAGTTTGCCCGTACTGCCGAGTTTCTCCCGAATCCCGAGAATTTCCCGCTGCGATACGGAGAATGAGACATAGATTGGATCCTGGCTGACGACGGTCGCCAGCACGTTGCTGGATGGACCAATGAAATTGCCGACGGAGTATTGGGAGCGACCGATGCGCCCGGCAATGGGTGAGCGGATATCCGTGTAGCTGAGGTTCAGCTCGGCCTGGGTAAGCGCCGCCTTGAGCTGGTCAAGCTGTCCCACCGCCTGTTGTTGCTTGGCCCGCGCCAGATCCAGCTGCGACTGTGGTGCAGCACTCCGGCTGACCAGTTCGGTCTGTCGTTTGACCTCCACCTCGGCCAGCGTCAGCAGCGCCTGTGACGCTTCTATGTTCCCCTTGGCTTGGGCAACGGCCGCTTCATACTGGCCTTTTTCCATGACGAAGAGCAGGTCTCCGGCCTTCACGTCCTGCCCCTCGGTAAACAGCTTCTTTTCGAGGAACCCATCGACGCGGGCGCGCAGATCCACCTTGTCTATCGCTTCGACGCGGCCGGTGAAGGAAACGGAGGGGCGAATGTCCTTCTCCGTCACTTTCATCACTGTCACGTTGGGTGGCGGGGGCGCAGCCGTCCCGGCGTCCTGGCCGACCGCCCCTCTGGCGGTTGCAATCATGGCAAGGGCAAAAATAGCCAGAGCAAAGGTTCGAGCGACGCCATTCCCCATTGCTTCCTCCAAAATCAAGAGTTTAGCCAAGACTGTATTAGCTTGGTCTGTCTCGCGGCGACTGTCAATCGCTAGCTTTTCTCGCCTCATGGTCGCATCAAGGCGATCGTTCCGGCAGGATATGCGCGCCGATGGTGTTGTCGGGCGATGCAATCACTCGCCTTGGAAGATTTCGCAAAGGACCCGCCCGATGCCTTCGCCGGTGCCACTGCGAACTTCGCGCCCGTTGCTCAAAAAACCGCTTGCATTTGGATTCGTTTGGGCGGCCCCATAGGCTGCCGCCACCATCGTCGATGTGGCCCAACCAGGGAGGAGTCTTCAAAATGGCAAAGGGTCAAATCAGAGGAAATCGCGAAGTACGCAAACCCAAGAAGGACAAGGCGTCGGCAAAAACCGCGCCTCATCTCGGCGCACAGGTTCGCCACGCCGCCGGCTTCGCGCCAGCGGGAAAAGTCGCCAAGTAAGTGCTGGGTCCTACGCCCGCTGCGCACAGTGGCGGGCTGGCCCATGGCGCGCAACGATCAACCAGCGTTTTGATTTTGAAGTGGAGAATGGTGCCGCTTGCAGGACTCGAACCTGCGACCCCATCATTACGAATGATGTGCTCTACCACCTGAGCTAAAGCGGCAATCCCGAGGTGCCGAACGATGCGGCCCGCGATTTGCATGGCGCTGATACAAGCATTGGCTGGAGATTTCAAGCGCCCTGTTACGTGTTTGGCAAAAAAGAAGGACGCTGTGGAAATTCGTGCCGGTTTCGTCAGAGGGCCAGTCTGGCGCGGGCGGCCAGATACTGCTGCTCCAACCGGTCGACGAGCGTGCCGACCGACTCGATCGCCTTGATGGCGCCGATGCCTTGGCCGCTGCCCCAGATGTCCTTCCAGGCCTTGGCGCCGCCGACCGCCTGCTCGAAATCCATCTTCGAAGGATCTGCCTCAGGCAGGTTGTCCGGGTCGAGCCCGACGGCCTGGATGGAGGGCTTCAGATAGTTGCCATGCACGCCGGTGAAATAGTTCGAATAGACGATGTCGTTTGCAACGCCCTCGACGATCGCCTGCTTGTAGTCGTCGGAGGCGCGGGCCTCTTGCGTCGCGATGAACGGCGAGCCGATATAGGCCATGTCAGCGCCCATTGCCTGCGCCGCGAGAATGGCGCCGCCATTGGCGATCGCGCCGGCCAAAAGCAGCGGCCCGTCGAACCACTCGCGAATTTCCTGCACCAGCGCGAAGGGGGACAGCGTTCCGGCATGGCCGCCTGCGCCGGCGGCCACCGCGATCAGCCCGTCGGCACCCTTGCGGATGGCGGAGTTGGCATGACGGTTGTTGATCACGTCATGCAGGACGATGCCACCATAGGAATGCACGGCCGCGTTCACCTCGGGCACCGCGCCGAGCGAGGAGATGACGATCGGCACCTTGTATTTGACGCAAAGGCCGAGATCGTGCTCCAGCCGCTTGTTCGACATGTGAACGATCTGGTTGACCGCGAAGGGAGCGGCAGGTCGCTCCGGGTGCGCTGCGTTGTGCGCCGCCAGCTCTTCGGTGATCATCGCCAGCCATTCGTCCAGCTGGCTTGCCGGGCGCGCGTTGAGCGCCGGAAAGGCGCCGACGATCCCCGCCTTGCATTGGGCAAGCGTCAGATCAGGGTGTGATATGATGAACAGTGGCGATGCAACGACCGGCAGTCTGAGATTTTGCGTCAGGATCGGGGGCAGGGCCATGGGTCACCGTAGAAATTGACGTTTACGAAAACGTCAATTGAATAGCAGAGAGTTTCGCCGAGGAAAAGGCTGCTCTATCCGTTCGTCAAATATCGGCTATTGTTGTGTCCGGCGGTGCCGTCCTGCCGTTATCCCCTGCCTGCGCGTGGTTGAATGCGGTGCAAGGCTTGCGGTTTGTTGCGCTAGCGGTTACCGGATTTACCTATTGTTAAGGACTATGCCCAGTCTCAGAGTAAAGGACCGGACGTGAGCGGATTAGAAACGGCAATCAGAACGGCACTCAACAGCGCCGATCGCAACAATCCCGAAGTCCGAGCCAAGATCTATCAATCGGCGCGCCAAGCGCTGGAAGCGGGGCTGCGAAAGCAGGATATTACCGACGCGCAGGCGATAACGCACCATCGCCACCGTCTCGAGGCCACGATCCATATGATCGAGGCCGAGGAGCGGGAGCGCATTCATCCCCGCCAGGGCCCGCCTGAAGTTCCGGTGCCGCCGGTGGTGGACGTGCCGCCGCCGGTCGCCCATCGTCCGCGCCCTGATGCCGACAGCGTCTCGATATCGGGTGAGACCCGGGAATTTGCCAGCACCGATCCGCGTTTCGAAGACGAAGCCAGCCTTGCCGGCGTCCATGCAGAAGATGCCGACCATCTGGCGGCTGCTCCCGCCCGTGATGAGATTTTTGCCGCCGCGCCGAAGCCGGCTGCAGGCATGGATTTCCGTCCGGAGCGCGCGGCTGGTCGCCGCAAGCCGCGAAAGTTTTTCTCAAGGCTCCTCGTGTGGTGCGTGCTGCTTGCCTTTGTCGGCATGGGCGCGTGGTGGGCGCATACCTCAGGTCTGCTGATGAGTGCGGCCGAACGCGATACCAGCGTGGCCAATCCGCCTGCGACAACGCAGCCCGAGGACTTCGACGGTTCCGCCGGTGAAGCCGCCAACGCGGGCGGCAACGCCACGCCGGTCACAATCGATCCGCAGAATTCCTTCTCTGCCGATTGGATCGAGATCTTCAAGCCGTCGGATGCGGACAAGATCGCCAAGGGCGCAAAGTCGCGCACGGAGAACGTTGCGGAAAACGACGGCCCGGCCATGCGCCTGACGTCGCAGAGCGGTGACGCGGACGGCAATATTGCCATCAGCGTTCCGGCCGACGTGCTGCAGCAGCTGGCGGGCAAGTCCTCGACCATCGCCATCACGCTGCAATCGACCTCGGACGAGCCGACGCAGATCACCGTCGAATGCGATTTCCAGTCGCTTGGCGACTGCGCACGCCATCGCTTCACCGTGAACCGCGAGAAGTCGGACGTGCTGCTGCAGGTCAAGTTCGATCGCTCGCTGGCGCCGAGTTCCGCAGGCAGTCTGCTGATCAACAGCGATCTCGATGGAAAGGCGCGCGGCATCAACCTCTACGCCGTTCGCATCCTTCCCGGCCAATAGGCTATTTCAGGAAGCCCGGTCCCGAGCCGATGATCTTGTCGTCGAGCTTGCCGATGGCTTCCTTGTCCTTGCCATCATAGTCGATCGTCTTCAGCATGTGCCGGATGAGGTTCAGCCGCGCGCGGCGCTTGTCGTTGCCATGGATGACCGTCCAGGGCGCGAAATCCGTGTGCGTTTCCTTCAGCATGCGGTCGCGCTTCTCGCTGTAGTCGCCCCACTTGGTCAGGGCGGCGATATCCATCGATGACAGCTTCCAGACTTTCAGCGGATCATGCCGCCGGTCGTGGAAGCGCTTCAGCTGCATTTCCCGGCCGATATCGAGATAGAATTTGAAGAAGAAGATGCCTTCGTGCGCGATGGCCTTCTCGACTTGCGGTGCCTGCACGAGGAAGTCTTCGTATTGTTTCGGCGTGCAGAACCCCATGACAGGCTCGACGCCGGCGCGGTTGTACCAGGAACGGTCGAAGAGGACGAATTCGCCTGACGTCGGAAACTGGGTGACATAGCGCTGGAAATACCATTGCCCGGCTTCCCGCTCGGTCGGTTTCGTCAAGGCGACGGCGCGCGCGAGGCGGGGGTTCATGTGCGCCGAGGAGGCGGAGATCGCGCCGCCCTTGCCAGCGGCATCGCGGCCTTCAAAGAGAGCCATCACGCGCTTGCCAGTCGCTTGCAGCCAGAATTGCACCTTGATCAATTCGATCTGCAGTTTCCGGAGGTCCTCCAGATACTCTTCTTCCTTCAGCTTCTTGTTGTAGGGAAAGCCTCCAGATTTGAGCGCTTCTTCGTCCACCCAGTCCGGCAGAACAGGATCGTCGACGTCAAAAACGCGTGCCTTGCCGCGAATATCCAGTTCGACTGCTCTGCTTTCGACATCATCGGCCATGACGATCCTCCTGGGCTATGTTGCCGCAGGCGAACATATTTTCCGTTGAAAATCAAATAACTTGCCGCTTGGCGCAGAATTCTGTGTGTTGTTTGCCAATCAACGTCGATCGCTGGCCCGGGTCGAAAATATCTGTCACGAATCGCAGCTATCAGGCAAAGTTTCAGGTCAGCGAAAAGCGCGTCGGCGTTTGCGAGGGGCAGTTGGAATACGAAAGACCATGGATACGAGGCTCGCTTGAACGCGTCCGTCGCGGGCGGCTCGCCTTGCTGGTGGCGCTGGTGATTGCGTTTGTTGCGTTGGTCGCCGGCATCAACGCGTGGGCCGTGCTTGGTCTGTTGCTGCTCCTGCTGATCGCGATCCTGTCACCCGCCAAGGCGGTTTCGAGGGTGCCGCTCCCGGTGCCTGTCGCAGAGATCGAGGCGCCGGTTGGTCGCAGCCTGCTGCCGGAGGTCTCGGCGACCCTCTCGGCACTCGATGTTCCGGTCATGGTGCTGTCAGGTGACGCATCGGTGCTCTTTCAGAACCGCGCGGCTGAAAAGGCGTTTGGTGAAGTGGCGCTCGGCGCGCACATTTCTGCAAGCCTGCGTTCCCCCGGCATACTGGATATGGTGCGCGAGACGATCGCCACCAATGCGCCGAACCAGATCGAACATTCGGAGCGCCTGCCGTCCGAGCGCGTCTATATTGTCCGAAGTTCGCCGGTCGAGCTTGACGAAAGCGCGGGCGAGCGTCTGTTCGTACTGTCGTTCCGCGACATCTCTGAAGTCCGGCGCATCGATCGTATGCGCTCGGATTTCGTTGCTAATGCCAGCCACGAACTGCGCACGCCGCTCGCCTCCCTGCGCGGGTTCATCGAAACCATTCAAGGGCCTGCAAAGAGTGACTTCAAGGCACAGGAGCGGTTTCTGGGCATCATGTTCGACCAGACGACGCGCATGAGCCGTCTGGTCGATGATCTGCTCTCCCTGTCGCGGCTGGAGCTGAAGTCACACATCGCGCCGGACCAGAAGGTCGACCTTGTGCCGCTGCTCGGCCACGTCAAGGACGCGCTCTTGCCGCTGGCGAAGGACGTTGGCGTCGAGATTGCCTTGCATCTTCCCGAAGGCAAGGCGGAAGTCATGGGCGACCGTGACGAGCTCGTTCAGGTCTTTGAAAACCTGATCGAGAACGCCTGCAAATACGGTCAGGAAGGAAAGTCCGTCGATGTCTTCCTGAAAAGCCAGCAGGGCGAGCCGGTGGAGGTGACTGTTGTGGACAAGGGTCCCGGAATTCCGGCCGAACACGTGCCGCGCCTGACGGAGCGTTTCTACCGTGTCAACATCGAGGATAGCCGCTCGAAAAAGGGTACGGGGCTTGGTCTTGCCATCGTCAAGCACATCCTCACGCGCCATCGTGCACGCCTGATCGTGAAGTCCGAAGTGGGCAAGGGAACGAGCTTTACCGTGCGGTTTTGACATAAAACCGCAATGCGGCTGCAGCGGCAGATATTTTTATAAAGTAAAAACAGTGACATAATCTGTCACAAATGTTTCACCAAACTGACATAAAAGCTCTATGCATCGGGGGCTAAAGAGAGCGTGCCGCTGAACAAAACGGCGCCGCCCAGGGGCCGTTCCAGGCCACACCCATACCGCTATATGCCCGGGAGATTGATATGAACGCTTTTAAACTTACGGTCGCCGCATTGGCTGCTTCCGCCGCTTTCGCAGGCGCGGCTGTTGCTCGCGACCAGGTCCAGGTCAGTGGTTCTTCCACCGTTCTGCCTTACGCAAAGATCGTTGCCGAAACCTTCGGCGAAACCTTCAAGGACTTCAAAACGCCGGTCGTCGAATCTGGCGGCACCGGCGCTGGCCTCAAGGAATTCTGCAAGGGCGTAGGCCCTGACACGATTGACGTTGCCAACGCTTCGCGTCCGATCAACGCCAAGGAACTGGAAGCCTGCAAGGCTGCTGGCGTAACCGACATCCAGGAAGTCAAGATCGGCTACGACGGCATCGTCTTCGCAACCGACGCTTCGAACCCTGACGTTGCTTACGTTCCGGCCGACATCTACAAGGCTCTGGCTGCTCAGGTCGTTGTTGACGGCAAGCTCGTCGACAATCCTTACAAGAAGTGGTCGGAAGTAAACCCGGCTCTCCCGGCTGTTGATATCGCTGCCTACATCCCGGGCGAAAAGCACGGCACCCGCGAAGTCTTCGAACAGAACGTTCTGGCTGCTGGCTGCAAGGCTTCCGGCGCTCTCGACGTCATCAAGGCTTCGATCTCTGACGCTGCTGCCCAGACCAAGGCTTGCGTTGCAGTTCGCAAGGACGGCGCTGCTGTCGACATCGACGGCGACTATCCGGAAACGCTGGCGCGCATCGCTGCCAACAAGACCGGCGTTGGCGTCTTCGGCCTTTCCTTCTATGAAAACAACGCCGACAAGCTGAAGGTTGCGACCGTCAACGGTATCGTTCCGTCGACCGAAACCATCTCCAACGGCGCGTACCCGGTTTCCCGCCCGCTGTTCTTCTACGTCAAGAAGGCACATCTCGGCGTCATCCCGGGCCTGAAGGAATACGTCAACTTCTTCGTTTCCGAGCAGATGATCGGCCCTGACAGCCCGCTCGTCGAATACGGCCTCGTTGCCGCTCCGGACGCTGAGCGCGACCAGATCCGCAAGTCTGTTGAAGACGGCAAGACCATGTAATTGACTTTGCCGGCGCGACCTAGGTCGCGCCGGCATTGCCTTGTCGGTGCCTCGGCCCGGTAAGGCTGAAATTCTCCATCGTTGGAAGCCGGATCGGCCCGCCCGCCGTTCTGGTTTTTTGGGGCCACGGGCCTGGGGACCTTATCGAATGAGTACATCCGTCATACTCTTGTGCCTCGTGGTGCTGGGCGCCGTTGCCTTCGTGGCAGCACGCAGCCGCGCTACGGCACTCGCCGGAGGCAAGTCCTCGGCATTGCATTCCAGACCCGGTTACTATGGCGCCTATGCCGCCATCTGGGCGATCCTGCCGGCGTTGATCGTCCTGTGCGCCTGGCTCGCCATCAGCCCATCCATCATCGAATCGTCCGTCCGCGGCGGGTTCCCAGATGACATCAAGGCTCAGCCTGCGGCCCAGCAGAACCTGAACTACGGCATGGTCAGCGCGATTGCTCGCGGTCTGCCGGCGTTGACGCAGGAGGAAATCGGCGCGGGTGCCAGCGATCCGGCAGGCCTTCAGGCGAAGCTCGCCGCAAAGGGTGTTCCGCTCGCCGGCGAACCGCAGCCTTACATGATCGAAGCCGCCCAGAAGCTGAACGCGGAAAGTGGCGCCAGCCGCGCCGTGATGACCGCGATCGTTCTGGTCCTGGCCGTTGCCGGCGGTTTCTACGCCCTGCGCGAGGTCGCACCTCGCTTCCGTGCTCGCAACCGTGTCGAGCGCGTCATGCTCTGGGGCCTGCTGCTGGCATCGTCGATCGCGATCCTCACGACCATCGGCATCGTATTGTCGATGCTGTCCGAGGCCGCCCACTTCTTCGCGGCCGTTCCGGCCGCCGACTTCTTCTTTGGCACTGTCTGGGATCCGCGCTTTGCTGGCGCCGGCAGCTCGTCCTTCGGTCAGTTCGGCCTGATCCCGCTGCTGCTCGGCACGCTCTATATCGGTTTCGTGGCCATGCTGGTAGCTGTTCCGGTCGGCCTGTTTGCCGCGATCTACATGGCGGAATATGCGGCTCCCAAGGTTCGCTCGCTGGCCAAGCCGCTTCTCGAAGTGTTGGCTGGTATCCCGACCATCGTCTACGGCTTCTTCGCCCTCGTCACCGTTGGTCCCTTCCTGCGCGACCTCTCCTCGCAGGTGAACGGCCTTCTGACCGGTAACTATACCAATTTCATCCAGGCGCAGAGCGTTCTGACCGCCGGTATCGTCATGGGCATCATGCTGATCCCGTACGTTTCCTCGCTGTCCGACGACATCATCACCGCCGTGCCGCGCGCTCTGCGTGACGGTTCTCTCGGCCTCGGCGCCACGCGTTCGGAAACGATCAAGAAGGTCGTTCTCCCTGCCGCCCTGCCGGGTATCGTCGGCGCTCTTCTGATGACCGCCTCGCGCGCCATCGGCGAGACCATGATCGTCGTGCTTGCGGCCGGTGTTGCCGCCCGCATCCAGATCAACCCCTTCGAGCCGATGACGACAGTGACGGTCAAGATCGTCAACCAGCTGACAGGCGACCTTGAGTTCACCTCTCCGCAGACGCTGGTTGCCTTCGCGCTCGGCATCACGCTGTTCTTCATCACGCTTTGCCTCAACATCTACGCGCTCTACATCGTGCGCAAATACCGGGAGCAGTACGAATGACGGATATTGTTTCCCCCGCAGGCGCAATCGTCTCCAAGGCACCGGCTCGCCGCGATATCGGCATCAAGCGCCGCTACGCCGCCGAGCGTCGGTTCCAGGCCTACGGCATCGCCGCCATCTCCTTCGGCCTGATCTTCCTCGCGATCCTGCTGACCACCGTAATCAGCAAGGGCTACACGTCCTTCCTGCAGACGGCGATCACGCTGCCGATCGAGTTCAGCGAAAAGACGCTGGACCCCAATAACAAGCGCGCCACCGATCCGTCGGTGCTGGTGGCCGCGAACTATCCCGTCCTGATCCGCGATGCGATGATCAAGACGCTCGGGATCAATGCCTCCAGCCGCCCTGACGTGCGCGACGCTTCGGCAATGATCTCCAAGGGCGCTCCGATCGTTCTCCGCGACATGGTGGTGGCTGATCCGTCGCTGATCGGCAAGACGGTCAATGTCACGCTGCTGGCCGACGCCAACATCGACTCTGCCAACAAGGGCCAGATCGATCTCAAGGTCGACGAGAAGAACCGCAAGGTGAACGACAAGCAGGTTGGCTGGATGCAGCAGCTCACGGCAAGCGGCACCCTGCACAAGCAGTTCAACACCGGCCTCTTCGTCAATGGCAACTCGAGCCGTCCTGAGGCAGCCGGCCTCGGCGTTGCTCTGATCGGCTCGCTCTATCTGATGCTGATCGTTCTCGTTCTTGCGCTGCCGATCGGTGTCGCCGCTTCGATCTACCTCGAAGAATTCGCGCCGAAGAACAAGCTGACCGACCTGATCGAGGTCAACATCAACAACCTCGCGGCCGTTCCCTCGATCGTCTACGGCCTGCTCGGCCTCGCCGTCTTCATCAACTTCGCAGGCCTGCCGCGCTCCGCGTCGCTGGTCGGTGGTCTGGTGCTGACGCTGATGACGTTGCCGACGATCATCATTGCGACCCGCGCCGCGCTGCGCGCCGTGCCGCCGTCGATCCGCGCGGCAGCCCTTGGTCTCGGTGCCTCTAAGATGCAGATGGTGTTCCACCATGTCCTGCCGCTGGCAATGCCTGGCATCTTGACCGGCACCATCATCGGCCTGGCCCATGCGCTCGGCGAAACCGCACCGCTGCTTTTGATCGGCATGGTCGCCTTCGTCGCCAATGCACCGGCCACCCCCATGGATCCTTCCACGGCACTGCCCGTGCAGGTCTACATGTGGGCCAACGAAGCCGAGCGCGCTTTTGTCGAGCGCACCTCCGGCGCCATCATCGTCCTGCTCCTGTTCCTGATCGTCATGAACCTCGGAGCTATCCTTCTGCGTCGTCGCTTTGAGCGCCGCTGGTAAACGGAGTAAACATCATGAACATGTTGACGGAAGCAGCAGTCGAGAAAGCGCTGGACCAGAAGATGAATACCATTCCGTATAAAATGATTGGCCAGGACGTATCGGTTTACTACGGCGAGAAGCGCGCGCTCTTCGACGTCAAGCTGAACATCCGCGAAAATACCGTGACGGCGCTCATCGGCCCGTCCGGTTGCGGCAAGTCCACGTTCCTGCGCAGCCTGAACCGCATGAACGACACGATCGACAATTGCCGCGTCACCGGCAAGATCACGCTCGACGGCGATGATATCTACGATCCGGATATCGACGTGGTCGAACTGCGCGCCCGTGTCGGCATGGTGTTCCAGAAGCCGAACCCGTTCCCGAAGACGATCTACGAGAACGTCGCTTACGGCCCGCGTATCCACGGCCTCGCAAAGAGCAAGGCTGACATGGACCAGATCGTCGAACACAGCCTGCAGCGTGCCGGCCTGTGGAACGAAGTGAAGGATCGCGTTCACGAGTCCGGCACCGGCCTCTCCGGCGGTCAGCAGCAGCGCCTTTGCATTGCTCGCGCCGTTGCGGTCAGCCCTGAAGTCATCCTGATGGACGAGCCGTGCTCCGCGCTTGACCCGATCGCCACCGCCAAGGTCGAGGAGCTCATCCACGAACTGCGCGAAAGCTACACCATCGTCATCGTCACACACTCGATGCAGCAGGCGGCTCGCGTTTCGCAGCGTACCGCCATGTTCCACCTCGGCAACCTCGTCGAGGAAAACGACACAGACAAGATGTTCACCAACCCGGATGACCCGCGCACCCAGGACTACATCATGGGCCGCTTCGGTTGATCTCCGGCAACGGTAACCCTCAGGACATTCAAGGATAAGCCCCATGGCATCGACACATATCTATTCCGCCTACGACGACGACCTGAAGTTCCTGTCCCGCCGTATTTCGGAAATGGGCGGTCTTGCAGAACAGATGGTTTCAGACGCTGTCCGCGCCCTGGTGAACGGCGACACGGCGCTGGCCCAGAAGGTCATTTCCGACGACGTGATCCTCGACCACGCCGAGCGCGAGATCGGCGACAAGGCGATCATCACCATTGCACGTCGTCAGCCCATGGCCGCCGACCTTCGCGAAATCATGGGTTCGATCCGCATCGCGGCCGACCTCGAGCGCGTTGGCGATCTTGGCAAGAACACTGCAAAGCGCGTCATCGCCGTGCAGAGCAGCGGCGTTCCCCGCAAGCTCGCTCGCGGCCTCGAGCACCTCTCGGAGCTGGCGCTTGTCCAGCTCAAGGAAGTTCTCGACGTTTACACGAGCCGTGCTGCGGACCGCGCCAAGTCGATCCGTGAGCGCGACGAGGAAATCGACGCGATGTACACCTCGCTGTTTCGCGAGCTGCTCACCTACATGATGGAAGATCCGCGCAACATCACCAGCTGCACGCATCTTCTCTTCTGCGCCAAGAACATCGAGCGCATCGGCGACCATGCGACCAACATTGCCGAAACCATCTACTACATGGCCACCGGTGCCCAGCCGGAAGGCGAACGTCCGAAGGACGATACCGCCAACACCGTCGGCGCAGTCACTGAATAATCGTTCCGCGACCGCGCCCCCAGGAGACCGAAACGAATGATACCTAAAGTAGCTGTCGTTGAAGACGAAGAGGCCCTGAGCGTGCTTCTTCGCTATAACCTTGAGGCCGAAGGCTTCGAGGTCGACACCATCCTGCGCGGCGACGAGGCCGAGATCCGGCTGCAGGAGCGCACGCCCGACCTTCTGATCCTCGATTGGATGCTGCCTGGCGTGTCCGGCATCGAGCTCTGCCGTCGCCTGCGCATGCGGCCGGAAACCGAACGTCTGCCGATCATCATGTTGACGGCCCGTGGCGAGGAGAGCGAACGCGTTCGCGGCCTGTCCACCGGCGCCGACGATTACGTGGTCAAGCCGTTCTCGACACCCGAGCTGGTTGCCCGCGTCAAGGCGATGCTGCGCCGCGCCAAGCCGGAAGTTCTCTCGTCGCTCCTCAAGTGCGGCGATATCGAACTCGATCGCGAAACCCACCGCGTTCATCGCAAGAGCCGCGAAGTCCGCCTGGGGCCCACGGAATTCCGCCTGCTGGAATTCCTCATGGCCTCGCCAGGCCGGGTCTTCTCGCGTTCGCAGCTTCTGGACGGCGTCTGGGGCCACGACATCTATGTCGACGAACGGACCGTCGACGTCCATGTCGGGCGTCTGCGCAAGGCGCTGAACTTCTCCAACATGCAGGATGTGATCCGTACCGTTCGCGGCGCCGGATACTCAATGGAAGCCTAGGCTTCCATCGAGCCGCCAGCAGAGCGGGCCGCTGGGGGCGTCCTGCGGGCATAGGGAACGAGCCGCCGGTGTCAGGCGTCTCGCGAAACGCTTGCCACAGCGGCGGCCAGGCCCGCCGCTGGACTGCTAAGGGGTTTGGGACCATCCTTGACCAGATCGGCAGCGCCCGCCATCGACGCCTGGGCGAGAGCAACGGCCGCGGCCCCCTCGCGGTAAGCGGCATCTGCCGCCTCGGCAATGACCGCCAGATATCCATCACGATTGCCGGCCTTGAAGAGATTCCATGCCCCCGGCACCAAGCGCACTTCGAACGCCGTTTGCGTTGCCTCGGCTGCCGTGGCGAAGAGTTGCGCCGTTGGTTCCACGGTGGTTTGAACCGCGCAAAGAACGACGACCCGGCCTCCAGCCTGAACTGCCTGTTCCGCCAAGGCAGCGTCGACGCGAAGGGTGGGAATGGACACGGTGTCGCCCAATGCGTCCACCGACGGCCCAAGGGTCGAGCATGTGAGGATAACGGCATCAGCCGTTCGACCGAGCGATCGCAACAGCGAAGCGGTTTCATGAGCAATGTCACGGGTGAGCCCACCCGAGCGTTCGGCGTCTGCGAGCAGATCGGGCCGGACCGTATGGGCAAGCGTTCCCTCGGCGAGGCCGATCTCTCGTGCCGCGGCCTCGAATACAGCAATGTTGCTGTCGGCCGTATGTAGGCAGGATATTTTCACCGCATGCTCCAGTGCGCGCGAACGCCGAACGCAACACGCATCCCCCTACAGAAACGCAGCGCGCCCGGTATGGCATGCGAGCGCTGTCCGCGTTGCGCAGTCAACAAAAAACGGGCCCGCGAAGGCCCGTTTTGCATTCCTTATCCGGCTTCCGGATCAAGCGACCCGGTTTGCAGCCTTCCGGCGCTCGTTCACCGGCTGGTATGCCATGCGCTGGTGATAGGTGCAGTAAGGCGAGGAATCCGGGGATTCACAGCCGCAGAAGTGAAAGTCGTCCTTCAGCGGATCGCCGACCGGCCACTTGCAGGTGCGTTCCGTGAGTTCCGTCAGGCCAAGGCGGCGCGAGATCGGTACGACCACGTTGGCAGCAGGACGGTAGCTGACTTCTTCGATCGCATCGATGTCGATCTCTTCCTTCAGCATCGTCGCGCCCTGCTGGCGGGTGACGGTGCGGGTGGCGGTGATCCGGGATGCATAATTCGGAGCGCGTGGTGCCGACGTGGCGCGCTTCGGCGTTCTTGTCGCCGTCGACGTGCCGCCGGCCTTGGCCCGGCCCGGCAGGCTCAAGCGGTGAACTTTGCCAATGACGGCATTGCGGCTTACACCGCCAAGTTGTGCCGCGATCTGGCTGGCGCTCAGGCCTTCGGACCACAGCTTCTTCAGTTTTTCAACGCGCTCGTCTGTCCAGTTCATGCCCCTGTCTCCGCCTTATTAGCGTTGGTGTAGGCAGAATCCTTCACCGTTGCCCCGGACGTGTCCGAGGCAAGAAACGCTTGCTCGATTTTGGTGACTAGTTCCGCCGCATGCAGTCTAGTAATTGAGTTTTAACCTAGTGTGAGGCTGACTCCGTGACAAGAGTCGGTTGAATCGCGGAGAATCGAATTTCAAGTTTTCCCCAACTTGCTGGGGCGGAGAGTCATTTATGCAACATTAATTGTTGATAGATTTAGGCGCCCTGATTGCCAGCTTGACGCATGCACTAAAACCTCAGTTTTGTTGACATTGCAGTGCGAAAAGTAAATAGTGCTGCTTGCCGCCGAAAGGCGGCATTTTTAATTTTCTGGACCCCCTTTTTAGCCGGAGTCCGATGTAGCCAATGACAGGAGATCGCGCCATGGCTGAAGCCGCGCCGCTTTATGATACCTACTCTCGTGCCCCTTTGCGGTTCGAGCGAGGAGAGGGCGTGTGGCTGATCACTGAAACTGGCGAGCGATATCTTGATTTTGGTGCCGGCGTTGCCGTGACCTCGGTTGGTCATGGGCATCCCCATGTCGTTGGTGCGCTGAAGGCGCAGGCAGACAAGGTCTGGCACCTGTCCAACATCTATGAAATCCCGGGCCAGGAAACATTCGCAAAGCGCCTGACGCAGGCGACCTTCGCGGACAAGGTGTTCTTCACCAATTCCGGCGCAGAGGCACTCGAGTGCGCGATCAAGACGGCGCGCCGCTACCAGTTCTCCAAGGGGCACCCCGAGCGTTTCCATATCATCACCTTCGAAGGCGCATTCCACGGCCGGACACTGGCAACCATCGCCGCCGGCGGACAGGAAAAGTACCTGGAAGGCTTTGGCCCCAAGGCGCCGGGCTTCGACCAGGTGACGTTCGGCGATGTCGAAGCGGTGAAGGCCGCGATCACAGCGGAAACGGCAGCCATCCTGATCGAGCCCGTTCAGGGCGAGGGCGGCATCCGTCCCGCGACCACAGAATTCATGAAGGCGCTGCGCCAGATCTGCGATGAAAACGGCCTGCTGCTGATCCTCGACGAGGTTCAGAGCGGTGTCGGACGCACGGGCAAGCTTTTTGCGCATGAGTGGTCGGGTGTGACGCCTGACATCATGGCTGTCGCCAAGGGCATCGGTGGCGGCTTCCCGCTCGGCGCCTGCCTGGCGACTGCTGAGGCGGCGTCTGGTATGAAGGCCGGTACTCACGGCTCGACCTACGGCGGCAATCCGCTCGCCATGGCGGTCGGCAATGCCGTGTTAGACGTTATTCTCGAAGACGGCTTCCTGCAGCATGTGCGTGACGTCTCGCTGGTGTTCCGCCAGGGGCTCGCCTCGCTCAAGGATCGCTATCCCGACGTCATCGAGGATGTTCGTGGCGAAGGGCTGATGCTCGGCGTCAAGGCCGCCGTGCCATCGTCTGAATTGCTGCAGGCGATCCGCGCAGCGCAACTGCTGGCGATCCCCGCCGGCGACAATGTCATTCGTCTTCTCCCGCCGCTGGTGGTCACCGCCGATGAAGCCCGAGAAGGCCTCGCCCGACTGGAGCGTGCCGCCGAAAGCGTTCGCGCTTCCAAGATCAAGAAGACGGCTTGAACGGATAGGTGCCCGGCCTGACGGCGGGCGTAATAGGTAACGACAATGGCTTCCCCCAAACACTTCCTCGATCTCTCCGCGGTATCGTCCTCCGACCTGCGGGTGATCATGAACGACGCTATTTCCCGCAAGCAGGCATTCAAGGCAGGCCAGGGCGACAAGCCGCTGGCAGGTAAGATGCTGGCGATGATCTTCGAAAAGCCCTCGACCCGTACGCGCGTCTCCTTCGACGTCGGCATGCGCCAGCTCGGCGGCGAAACCCTGTTCCTTTCCGGCACCGAAATGCAGCTCGGCCGCGCTGAAACCATCGGCGATACGGCCAAGGTTCTGTCGCGCTACGTTGATGCGATCATGATCCGCACGACGGAGCATTCCCGGCTGCTGGAGCTTGCCGAACATGCGACCGTTCCCGTGATCAATGCGCTGACGGACGACACGCATCCCTGCCAGATCATGGCCGATATCATGACCTTCGAAGAGCATCGGGGCCCGATCAAGGGCAAGACCGTTGCATGGACGGGCGACGGCAACAACGTGCTCCATTCGTTGATCGAAGGGGCTGCGCGGTTCGGCTATCGCATGAACATGGCCGTACCCCTTGGTTCCGAGCCGAAGGATCACTATCTGAACTGGGCCCGCAATGAGGGCGCCGAAATCATGCTTGGTCACGATGCTGACCGCGCGGTTGCCGGCGTCGATTGCGTGGTGACCGATACCTGGGTCTCCATGAATCAGGAACATCGGGCCCGGGGTCACAACGTCTTCCAGCCTTATCAGGTCAATTCGGCTTTGATGGCGCAGGCCGGCAAGGATGCATTGTTCATGCATTGCCTGCCCGCCCATCGTGGTGAGGAAGTCACGGACGAGGTGATCGACGGTCCGCAATCCGTGGTCTTCGATGAAGCGGAAAACCGCCTTCATGCGCAGAAGTCGATTCTTGCTTGGTGCCTGGGCGCGATCTGAACCATACTGGATGCCACATTCGGCCGAAAAGGCCTGTGGCCGCGCGAGCGGATGGGCACCTTTGTCCGCCGCTCACAGACTAGGAGAAGACCATGGCAGAACCTGCAGCCACGCTCGGCGAGTTCGATTTCGCCGGCGATGATCACGTCGTTCCCTTTCAGGTCGAAGGCCTGGATGTGCGCGGTCGCGCCGTCCAGCTCGGCCCGATGCTCGATGCCATTCTTGAGCGCCACAATTATCCGGCGCCGGTCGCCCGGCTGCTGGCCGAAGTCATCGCGCTGACGGTGCTGCTCGGAACGTCGTTGAAGTTCGAAGGCAAATTCACGGTCCAGACGAAGAGCGACGGTCCGGTCGACCTGCTCGTCGCCGACTTCTCGACGCCGGAAAACGTGCGCGCCTATGCCCGCTTCGATCAAGGCCTTCTCGACGCCGCCATCGCGGCCGGCGAGACCGAGCCTGAGCAACTGCTTGGTAAGGGCATGCTGGCCTTCACCATCGATCAGGGCAAGTTCAGCCAGCCATACCAGGGCATCGTCGCGCTCGACGGCGCCACGTTGGAGGATATCGCCGGCACCTATTTCCGCCAGTCCGAGCAGATCCCGACGCGCGTTCGCCTTGCGGCGGCCGAGCTGTTTGATCGCGACGAGAAGGGCAAGGCGCGCCACCGCTGGCGGGCAGGGGGGCTTGTCGCCCAGTTCCTGCCGGAGGCGCCGGAGCGCATGCGCCAGTCCGATCTGCATGGCGGCGATGGCGACACCGGCACCAGCCAACACCGGGAAGACGACGCCTGGGCAGAGGCTCGTTCGCTCGTCGAGACGATCCATGCCGACGAGCTGACGGATCCGCAGGTCGGAACCGAGCGGCTGCTCTTTCGCCTGTTCCACGAACGCGGCGTACGCGTCTACGAACCGCGCGCGGTTTTCGACCGCTGCTCCTGTTCGCGCGAAAAGATCAAGGGCGTACTGAAGGGCTTCTCGGCGGATGAAATCGAAGCCAGCCAGGAAGACGGCCAGATCGCGGTTACCTGCGAATTCTGCTCCACGACCTATCGCTATGAGGTCGAGGAAGTGACCGAGGCTGCAGAGTGATCAGTTCAGGACTCTGAGCAGTCCTGGCGAATCCAGGGAGAAGGCGGGGATCTCGACATCGAAGAGCTCGCCTTTTTCCGTTTCCATCTGGTAATGGCCGAACATCAGGCCCGACGGCGTATCGAGCGGGCAGCCCGACGAATACTCGTAGGTATCGCCCGGTTCCAGGCGCGGCTGTTCGCCCACCACGCCCGCTCCGGTCACCTCATCGACGATGCCGTTCTGGTCGGTAATGTTCCAATAGCGGTTGACGAGGCGAACGGTCAGATCGGAATTGTTGCTGATGACGATCCGGTAGCCCCAGACATAGCGATCGTCGTCCGGGTCGGATTGCTCCTCCAGATAAAAGGGCTCCACCACCACTTCAATGTCTCGTGTCAGCGCGCGGTACATGCCTTACACCTTAGCCGCAATACGTTACTGGTATCTTATAAGAGCCCTGATACGTCAATAAACGGTACTTCGAACATCCCTTAAATGCGTCTAAATGCTCGGAATCGCGACTTTTTCGTGTGTTAAGACTAATATCTTGCCCGCCTGGCGCGAGCGGCGGCAGGGTTGCCATGCCGGAAGATGGCCGGATCGAAGGCGACCCGGCCACCTGAGTTGTGATCAGGCCTTCACTTTGGCGAGCGCCTGGGCGAAATCCTCGATCAGGTCGTCGCCATCCTCGATGCCTGCCGACAGGCGCAGCGTACCCGGCGAGATGCCGAGTTCGGCGCGTGCCTCATCCGTCAGGTTCTTGTGCGTCGTCGTCGCCGGATGCGTGATCAGGCTCTTGGCGTCGCCGAGGTTGTTGGAGATCTTCACGATCTCAAGCGCATTCTGCAGCGCGAATGCGGCTTCCTTGCCGCCCTTCAGTTCGAGCGCGACCAGTGTCGAGCCGCCCTTCATCTGCTTGGCAACGATATCGGCCTGCGGATGGTCCTTGCGGCCGGGATAGATGATCTTGGCGATCTGCTTCTGCTCTGCCAGGAAATCGGCGATCTTGGCCGCATTCTCGGTCTGCTGCTTGACGCGCAGCGGCAGTGTTTCCAGGCCCTTCAGCAAGGTCCAGGCCGTGAAGGGCGACATCGCCGGGCCGGTGTGGCGGTAGTAGTCCTGCAGGTGCTCGGTAACCCATTCCTTGTCGGAAAGGATCACGCCGCCGAGGCTGCGGCCCTGGCCGTCGATATGCTTGGTCGCCGAATAGACGACGACGTGAGCGCCGAGTTCCAGAGGCTTCTGGAAGAGTGGCGTCGCAAAGACGTTGTCGACGACCACCTTTGCGCCGATCTGGTTGGCAAGCTTGGCAACGCCCGCAATATCGACCACCTCGAGCGTCGGATTGGTCGGGCTCTCCAGGAAGAAGACCTTGGTATTCGGGCGGATCGCCTTTTCCCAGTTCTCGAGATAGCGTCCGTCGACCAGCGTGCACTCGATTCCGTATTTCGGCGCAAGCGTCTCGACAACCCAGCGGCAGGAGCCGAACAGGGCGCGGGCGGCAACGATATGATCGCCCGCCTTGACCTGGCAGAGAATGGCAGCAGCGACGGCAGCCATGCCCGACGCCGTCGCGCGGGCTTCCTCGGCGCCTTCCATTGCGCACATGCGCTTTTCGAACATGTCGTTGGTCGGGCTGCCGTAGCGGGCGTAAATGTAGCCTTCGGTCTCACCCTTGAAACGCGCTTCGGCGGCTTCCGCCGTTTCGTAGACGAAGCCCTGCGTGAGGTAGATCGCTTCGGACGTCTCGCCATACTGCGAGCGGAGCGCTCCGCCGTGGACGAGTTGGGTTGCCGGGCGCCAAGTCTTGCTCATGCCATCACCACTTTCAAACACAAAAAAACCGGCCGCAAATGCAGACCGGTTTCAACCCGGTCTATTTAGCCACTTGTTTAACGTGGCTGCAAGCCGACCGGCCAAATCACCACGGGATAAAGCTGCAATACTGCCGTTGCGTGCTTGCGTCAATTCCTCGATTTTGGTTTTGTCTGCGGCAAATTATGGATGGGGCATGATGGCTCGCGAAACAGGTATTTTGGCGGATCGCGCGATAGCGGCGCTGTTCGAAGCAGGGCGGCTCATTTCCGAGCGCGATCTGGATCATGATCAGATCCAGCCGGCGAGCCTCGATCTTCGGTTGGGTGCGAAGGCGTTCCGCGTCCGCGCGAGCTTCATGCCGGGCCCGTCGCATCTCGTTTCAGACAAGCTGGACCGTCTCAGCCTCCATGTCGTCGATCTCAGCGAAGGCGCTGTGCTCGAAACCGGCTGCGTCTATATCGTGCCGTTGATGGAGCGCCTCGACCTGCCGGTCGACATGTCGGCCTCGGCCAATCCGAAAAGCTCGACCGGCCGTCTCGACATCTTCACCCGCGTCATCACCGACTACGCGCAGGAATTCGACAAGATCCCGGCAGGCTACTCCGGTCCGCTCTATCTCGAGATCAGCCCGCGCACCTTCCCGATCGTCGTTCGCCGCGGTTCGCGTCTGTCGCAGATCCGTTTTCGCGTCGGCCAGGCCCTGCTCGGCGAGCCGGAGTTGCTGGCGCTGCACGATGCCGAGACGCTGGTCGCCAGCAAGCAGCCGAACGTATCGGGCGGTGGTATCGCACTGTCGATCGACCTTGCCGGCGACAAGGACGGCCTGATCGGCTATCGCGGTAAGCACCACACCGCCGTCGTCGACGTCGACAAGAAGGCACAGCACGACATCTTCGATTTCTGGGAGCCGCTCTACAGCCGCGGCCGCAACGAACTCATTCTTGATCCGGATGAATTCTATATCCTGGTGTCGCGCGAGGCGGTCCACGTGCCGCCGAACTACGCAGCCGAAATGACGCCCTTCGATCCGCTCGTCGGCGAATTCCGCGTGCACTACGCGGGCTTCTTCGACCCCGGTTTCGGCCACGCGCCCGCTGGCGGCCGTGGCAGCCGCGCGGTGCTCGAGGTGCGCAGCCACGAGGTCCCCTTCATCCTCGAAGACGGCCAGATCGTCGGTCGCCTCGTCTATGAACACATGCAGGAACAGCCATCCAGCCTCTACGGATCCGGCCTCGGTTCCAACTACCAGGCGCAGGGCCTGAAGCTCTCCAAGCACTTCCGCCTGTGACCTCTCCACGCCCCGCTTGACAGAAACCACCTTCTGTTGGAAAGGTCGCGATAACGCGGGTGTAGCTCAATGGTAGAGCAGCAGCTTCCCAAGCTGAATACGAGGGTTCGATTCCCTTCACCCGCTCCAGCTATCACCCACCATCCGGCTTTGTGCATCACCCACCGCTCCTGGGTTTGCAAGGATGAATCCGGCGGCTGGCGCACACTCGGGGGCGTCAGACGCTCAAGAGGCAGCGCGTGGTTTTTTGCCGGGTTTTGCCGGAGGCGGTGTGATCTTGGTCACTGGAGGCACGCCGTCGGCAAAGCAGTAGCCCGCGACCCATCCACCGGAGGCGAAGAGGCCCCAGCCGCCTTCGGCATGCCATTGGCATGTGAGGAAGGTCGGTCCCCATTCTGTGACGCTGACGTCGTAGACGCCCTTGCCGGCATAGCTTGCGCTCGGATTGCCCGCCAGCGTCCAGCCGGGCGGCGTTTCCACTCGCCAGGAAATGCGCTCACCCTTCCATCGGTCTTCGCGCAGTCCCCATTGCGGCGTTCGGCATTTGTTGGTCACGCTGTCGCAGGTCATTTTAACGGCTGAAACCTTGGTCGGGGCATCCTGCACCACTGTTGCGCACCCCACCAGACCAATCGCCATGGCTATTCCAGTCATCCCCCCACGAGACAGCATAGTTCGACCTCCCTCGGCACTTTGCTGTTTGCGATAGTACTACGGTTCCGCGCCCCCCGCGCTTCACCGTTAGGCTGAACATGACGCCACCGGATGTGGATCGGGCAGGGGTTCGTTCGCTGATCCGGCCGAGGACCAATCATTCCGATGATCCGAAATGATGATAGGCAGACGCACGGGCCGCCCTTCGTCGATTTTTTGGCAAAGATGGCTTCGATCCGCTGCTACTTATTGACGATCCTCTAATGTTTATAGTTAATTTTTAACTATTCTCCGCTAGGACGGAACCGAGACGCTATCGACGTCGTTGTCTGCACGATCAGGAGGAGTAGCTGAATGCTTTTGAAAATCTTCACGGCCAAACGCGAAACCCCGGACTATGGCGATACCGGAACCTATGCAGACGGCTATCTGGCGCCGGAAACGGAAGGTGCCGCCAAGCGCGAGGATAAGCGCTCCTCCTACGAGCGTGATTATGGCCGTGGCCGCACGCTGGAGAACATACCGCTCGGCTTTGCTTGAGCGTAACGCGGATCAACGAAAACGGGCCCGGCACGATAATGCCGGGCCCGTTTTCGTTCTGGCGAGGTGGAAGACCTTCAAGGACTCTACGTCGCACGCATCAGAGCGATAAAAAAAGGGCGGCTTGTCGGCCGCCCTTTTTCATTTCTATTGGCTGATACCCGATCAGAACTCTGTCCAATCCGCATCGTTGCTGGCGCTGGAGGAGCCGCCGCCGAAGGCGCTGGCGAGCTTCTGGCCCAGCGCGCGTGCAGGTGAGGAGCTTGGCCGGGAGAGGCCAGGCGTTGCGACCCGGACAGGGGCCTTGCGGGTCACGACCGGCTGCGAAGCCGCCCGCGGAGCTGCCTGGACAGGACTTGAATGGACGCTGGCAACGCCGGCCACAAAGCCGCCCGTGCCCGTCAGCTTGAACTGGTCGAGGAGGTTGGTGAGCGTTGCTGCCTCCGTTGCGAGCTTATGGCCCGCAGCGGTGCTTTCTTCGACCATGGCCGCATTCTGCTGCGTTCCCTGGTCCATCGTGTTCACGGCCGTGTTGATCTCCTGGAGCCCGGTCGATTGCTCTCTCGCGGCTTCGGCGATCGCATGGACGTGCTGATTGATCTCCTGCACCTCGTGAACGATGGCGTCGAGCGCCTGCCCGGTTTCACCGACGAGAGCGACGCCCGTCTGCACGTGATCACCGGAGGTGGTGATGAGAGATTTGATCTCCTTGGCGGCATTGGCGGAACGTTGAGCCAGCTCACGAACTTCCTGGGCGACGACGGCAAAGCCCTTGCCGGCTTCACCGGCACGCGCAGCCTCCACGCCGGCGTTCAGCGCCAGCAGGTTGGTCTGGAAGGCGATATCGTCGATGACGCCGATGATGTTGCCGATTTCGACCGACGACTGCTCGATCTGCTGCATGGCATTGACGGCCTTGCGGACGACGTTGCCGGACTTTTCGGCGCCGGTGCGCGTCCGCGTCACGAGCTCGCGGGCCTCTTCGGCGCGTTTTGCAGCATCGCGGACCGTCGTGGTGATCTGCTCGAGCGCGGCAGCGGTTTCCTCCACGGAGGCGGCCTGCTGCTCGGTGCGCTTGGAGAGTTCATCGGCCGACGAACGGATTTCGTTGGCGCCGGCGCTAATGGCGCGGGCATTGGCGCCCACGGTCTGCATCGTCTCGTTCAGCTTGTAGATCGAGTTGTTGAAATCCTGGCGCAGGGCGTCGAGGTCGCCGACGAAGGGCGTGTTGATCTGCGAGGCAAGATCGCCGGCTGCCAGGCGGCGCAGGCCATCGCCGAGTGCGTCGACGGCGCGCGCAAGATCGGCGGCTTCGGTCGCCTTCTGGGCTTCGCGTTCGCGGCGTTCGCTGTCGCTGAGATTGCGGTTGCGCTCGGCTTCGCCTTCGAGGCGGACACGTGCAATGGCGCTGTCGCGGAACACAGCGACGGCTTCCGCCATCTGGCCCACTTCGTCGCGACGATCGAGGCCGTCGACCGGGCTTGCCGTCTCACCCTGGGCGAGCTTGGTCATCCGTTCGCGCAGACGTGCCATCGGGGTCGAAATACCTGCCTGGGCGATCCAGACGCTCAGGCCGACGGCGGCGAGGACGGCAAGGCCGATGAGGATGAAACAGAACTCGATCCGCTGGTTCACGGTAGCCGACAGCGCATCGCCGCCATCGTTGAGCAGCGACATCAAGGCATCATTGTTGGCAATGAGCTTCGGCGTGATGGCATTGAGCTGGGAGTTCAGCATGCCGACGGCAAGCTGCGCGCCGGTGGTGTCGCCGGCCTTGGCAAGATCCGTGGCCTTGTTGGAGGTGGCCTGCATCTCGTCGATGTTTGCCAGCAATTCATCGATCGCCTGCCGGCGGCTGGGAACCAGATCCACTGCTTGCTGAAGGCGCTCACGGGCCTGCGTAAACCGGTTCGGGGCGGCAAGTGCTGCGTCGAAGGCAGGCGTGCCCGCCTTCAGGCCGCCGATGACAGTCGTCTGCAGAACGGCGGCGTTGACCGAGGCGCTGGCACGCGATGCCTGCATAGCCGCAAGGGCCTCGTGGTCGATGAAGGCGCTATAGGCCGCGTCCGCGCCACGAAATTCGGTGACGATGTAGATCAGCCCGGCGAGTGCGATCACCCCGAGAAGCGCGACAACGGATATGATTTTGGTCCGAATTTTAAGGTGTTTCAGCATGGGGTAGGTCCACTCGTGGGCGGTATTGCACCGGCTTGGGGGAGGCAGTTGAGAAGCGGAGGGCGAGGTTCTGTTCGTGAACGAACGATGCCTGGGAAGGCTCGACATGCGCATCATGCATTCGGCCGGGAGCCGGTGTCGTCGGGCCTGACTAGAATGGTAAATTGCTTAATGCCGGGCTAACAGCGAGCTGCTGTCCCCGGAAAATTTTCGCCCCTTCACTTGTAGTCGCCGGTCGCTAACGATTGTGCAACTTGTGTGCGGTGTCGGAAGGCAGATGCGGTGTCTTGTCCCAGAAAAATGGCTTGAGGGGCAACTCCAGGACAGCCCGCCAGGCCGCCGCCGAGATCATCAGCCAGTAGAGCGGAATATAGGCCCAGACCCGCCCCATTCGCCTCTTCTCGTCGCGCAGCATCGCCGTTGTTCCCAAGAGCAGAAACAGGCCGTAGCTTGCCAGCATGTTGGCGATATCGAGGACGAAGAGCGCGCCGTCACTGCTGCCGAGGGACGGCAGACCCAGCATAATGTAGGTGGCCGTCGTCAGAAGAAGCGCAATGAGCCACGGATGGGCAAGCGAGGAAATCAGCATCCCGCCGATGAGCAGCTGAAAGACGATGAAGCCGCCGATGCCCATTTCCCTGACCAGCGCGACCGGCGCACGCATCATCACCAGCCAAGTCTGCAGCCAGCCCTTGAACCAGCGTGTGCGCTGGTTAAGCCAGATGCGAAAGGTCGTCGGCGCGTCTTCATAGGTCGGGCAGCTGATAACGCCGCTCCTGTAGCCGAGCCGATGCAGCCGCATCCCGAGATCGGCGTCCTCCGTGACATTGTAGGGGTCCCAGCCGCCGCAGCTCCTGAGATCGGAAAGCCGAAGATGATTGGAGGTGCCGCCCAGAGGCAGCGGCAGGCGATAGCGCGCCAGCATCGGCAGCAGCATTCGAAACAGTGCCGCATATTCCAGCGCAAATGCGGCACTGATCCAGGAGGCGGAGCCATTGGAAACGACAAGCGGCGCCTGCAGGCAGGCGACATCCGAAGGCCCGGCCAGGAATTGCGCATAGGCGGCGCGCAACTGGTCCGGATGCGGGCGATCCTCGGCATCGTAGATCGCCACGAATTCACCCCTCGCACCAGCAAGCGCATAATTGAGCGCTTTCGGCTTGGTGCGCGGATGCGCGGCCGGCACGGCGACGATCTCGAACTGCGGACCAAGGTTTTGCGCGCGGAAGGCTGCGATCGTGTCATGGTCGTCCGCCTCGCACACCAGCTTGATATCGAGCTTCGACGCCGGCCAGTTCAGGCGTTTCAGCGCATCCACGAGCTGGCTTGCAATCCCCGCCTCCTTGTAGGCGGCGACGAGCACCGTGTAGACGGGCAGGCGATGGGGCGCGATGGGATGCGCCGTCGGTCGATGGCGGCAGAAGAGGGCGCAGGCACGGACCAGGATCGCCGCCATGTACAGGACCGAAATGGCAGCGTGGATGATGGTCAGCGTAAGGGCACTGGATGCAATGGCAAAGCCAAGCGCGCACAGGCCGGCTCCCGCCAGGAAGCCCTGCTTCCCCGAAAGAACAATGCGGGCGCTGAAGCGCGCGCCCTTGTCGAAGAGCGTGCTGATGCTCTGCCGTAATCGGCGCTCGGATCCCGACTGCCAGATCGCCGCGCGCAAGGCCGACGGCGTCGTGACGAGCATCCTGTCAGCAATATCGGGCCGCCGTTCGAATGCCTGCGCAAGCGCGGCCAGCTTTCTCGCTTCGGGAACGATCGCAAACATCGACTTACTGGCGTAGTTCAGCCGGACCGTCTTGATTTCGACGAGCTGCGTATCGAGTGCAATGTCATCGGTGACGAGCGAGGCATCGATGGCAGAAAGAAACGGAAGCGTCAGCCCGCGTGCGAGTGCCGCGTAATAGCTGTCGGGGTCGATCAAGCCGCTTGCCAGCAGTTCCTGCTCCACGGTCGTGCCATGGTGGCGAGCGGACTGGGCCGCCTTCGCAACCGTTGGCTTCCCGATGCCGAGCTTCAGAAGAACCTCGATTTCCGCCTGGTAGGGGTCGGGGTGCGGGAGCTGCGCGGGCGGCATGGTGCTGCCGGCCACGGGATGCCGTGGCCGTTCGCAATCTTCGTTTCCGCCTGGCGCATATTCCCCGATACGCATGACTCTGATACACCGTTTCACAATGGCAGTGCATGCTAATCCCCGAGGTCGAAGCATAATGATGCAATCTAGACTGGCATCCCTAAATCTTGAGGGGCTTCGCAGTTTTCTCCTGTCTCTGGTTGTGGCGTTGGGCGCGTTTCCGGCGCTTGCCCAGCAGGCAACGCCATCATTGCCTCTGCTGTTCGATTCCCGCGAGCGCCTTGCCAAGCCGGATCTCTCGGCGCTTGTTCGCCTGCGCTTCCTGACGTCGATGGATTTCCCGCCGTTCAACTTCACCGATCAGAACGGCAAGCTAGGGGGCTTCAATGTCGATCTGGCGCGCGAGATCTGCACAGAGCTCGAGATCGCCGACAAATGCCAGATCCAGGCACTACCCTTCGTTGATCTCAAGGATGCGCTCGGGGCGTCGCAGGGCGATGCCGTGATCGCCGGCGTGGCGGTGACTGCCGAGTTGAGGAGACAGTTTGCCTTCTCGCGGCCCTATCTCATGTTGCCGGCGCGCTTCGTTCGCAATGTGAAGGTTGCCGTTCAGGGCGATGCCGCGACGGCCCTTGCCGGCCACACGGTCGGTGTGGTCAAGGGAACCGCGCACGAAGCCATGCTGGCCTCCTATTTCCCCAAGCTGAAGGCGATGCCGTTCGACAGCAAGGACGCGCTGCTTGCCGCGCTGAAGGATGGCAAGGTCGAGGCCGCTTTCGCGGATTCGCTGCAGCTGTCCTTCTGGGTATCGTCGCCGGCCTCGGCGAAGTGCTGCGAGCTGTTCGACGGTCCCTATCTCTCCGAGCAGTTCCTCGGGGAGGGCATGACCATCATGCTGCGTCAGAAGGACGATGTTCTCACGGCCGCGCTCGACCATGCGCTCGCTGCGCTCTCGCGCAGCGGACGCCTGCAGGAAATCTACCTTCGCTATTTTCCTTACGGTCTTTACTAACCCTTGCGGAACCGGGCGATGGCGCTGCGCTCTATGGCAGCGCAGGTCAGCTTGTCGAGGCCGAGCCGGTCGCGTAGCAGGCTGAGCAGGCGCAGTTCTTCCGCCTTCACCGACAGGTCCGCCGACGCAACTTCGACAGCAAGCGCATAGGCGGTGTCGTAGAGGCGTGGAGGCACGGTATCCTTGACGGTCTCCAGTACGACATCGAGCCCTTCAGGGCCGGCAAGGAGCGAGGCGCAGTCACGCGCCACTGATATCAACCGGTCCTCGTCGAAGTCGCGAAAGACCGGTAGGAAGCCGATCAGCTCGCCGATACGCTCCAGTTCGCGATCGTTCATCGTACTGTCGACGGCGGATGCCATCACCATCACGTAGATCAACGCATCGTGGGCGGAAAGCGGCTTGTTCATGTCTGGATCGTTCCTCTCTAGCGAGCCTCGAGTTTAAGAACTGGTCCGGCGCATTACAAGGGATCGGCTGGTTCATCCGGCAGCGGATCGGGAACGGGGACACCCTTGCGCGGGTCCTCGCCATGCAGGCCCTTCTGGTCCTGCTTCGCCTTTGTACCCGCCTCGACGAGGGCCGAACCGTCCGCCGCGTCGGCCCAGCCGGTCTCGACCAGCCACTGCGAAAGATCCTGCGTGCCGATCTTGCACGAGGTGGTAACTGTGCCGCTCCAATCGGCACTGTCGAGATCGCAACTGACGGTCCTCAGTCTGAGGAAAAGCCGGAAGTTTGTCTTGGCAAGCATTCCGCATGGCCATTCGACCCCGCTTGGGTCGGTGCAGATCTTGTCCGCCGGGGTGGGGATGATGCCGGCAAGCTGCAGCCGCCTGGCGCCGAAGCCGAGGACGCCGGCGCTTTCCGCAACGGGCCGCGGAAGGTTCATGCCCTCTTTCTCTTCGGTCGCTTTCGGCTTTTCCGGCTCGGGTGCCGCAACACGTTCGAGAGGCTTGCCGTCCACCGCAGCCGGGTAGAACTGGCTCGCGGCGTCGATTGCTCTGGCATTCATGCTGGCTTGCGGATTGGTTGTCGGCTGCGGGGCGGGCGTCGTTGTGCCTTCGGCTTGGCCACCGTCCGGTGCTGGCTCGGATGTCTGGTTAGGATCTACCGTGCGCCCAAGCCTCTGGCCGCCCGCGCCGATAAGGCCGACAACCACCCCGATCCCCGCAACAGCCGTCAGAATTGCCGCAGGACGCATGGAAGATTTTCCTACTGGCTGGCCCAGATGATCCGGGCTATCCAATCGACATCGGAAAGCTCGATCGTCCGGTTCGGATGCTCGGGATTGAGCGACATCAGCTCGATGGAACGCGGGCTCTGGCGCAGCAGAACCTTGGCCATTACTTCGCCTTCGCGCGTCTTGACGACGACGCGGTCGTTACGCCGCACCTGCGCGCCGGGCTCGACGATCAGCACGTCCCCGTCGCGATAGAGCGGCATCATGCTTTCGCCCTGCACCTCGAGTGCATAGACACCGGCCCTTTGCGAGGGCGCTGCCGGAAATTCCACCACGTCCCAGCCTTGCCCGGCCGGAAAACCGCCGTCGTCGAAAAAGCCGCCGGCACCCGCCTGGGCAAAGCCCAGCAATGGGATAGAGCTCCCCTGCGGTGGAAAAGCGCCGTCCGGTATGTTGGAAAATCCGTTTGCCGGCCGCATGAAGGTCATGAACTGCTCCATGCTGGAACCGGTCGCGTCGAGCACCTTCGCGATCGATTCCGTGGACGGCCAGCGCAATCGGCCGTCGGCGGACAATCGCTTGGATTTGTTGAATGAGGTCGGGTCGAGGCCGGCGCGGCGCGCAAGACCGGAGGGCGTCAGATCGTGCCGTTCGGCAAGCCTGTCGATTGCTCCCCAGATCTGCTCGTGTGACAGCATGTCGCCTGCTTCCATGCGCCTGCAGGCGCGGTTCCCTATCGGCTGAAATATTAGCGGCAAGCGATGCGGGAGTAAAGAGACGTGAGGAATAAAATCCTCTGTCGCGCCGTCAGGCGACCAGCGCCATGTTGATCTTGCCGAGCTGAATCACGGCCTGCGTGCGGCTGTCGACATCGAGCTTCAGCAATATCGCGGACACATGGGCCTTGATCGTCGCTTCCGACACACCGAGTTCATAGGCGATCTGCTTGTTGAGCAGGCCTTCCGCGAGCATCGTCAACACCCGGCTCTGCTGCGGCGTCAATGTATGCAGCCGGTGGATCAGCCTGGCGACGTCAGGATCATGCTCCTGTCCATCGCGATAGTTTTCAGGCGTTGCGATATCCCCGCCAAGCACAGTCTGGATGCCTCGGCGGATATCCTCGATGCCGGATGATTTCGAAATGAAACCGGAGGCGCCGAGTTCCAGAGCCCGGTGGATGGTGGTCGTGTCGTCGGAGGCGGACACAATCACGATCGGCAGCCCGGCGAATTCCGATCGCAATGCCATCAGTCCTGAGAAACCGCTGACACCGGGCATTGCCAGGTCAAGCAGCATCAGATCCGCATCCGGATGGTCGCCGGCCGCTTTGCGCGCCGCGGAAAAATCGCCGGCCTCGACGATTTCCTGGTGGCCGTCCATGCCCTCGACAGCCTGACGCAGCGCATCGCGGAAAAGCGGATGATCGTCTGCGATGATTATCGTCTGCTCATGCATCGAAAACTCCCTCCCAAGAGCTCGATAACGTCTCCATATACCGCGATCGCTCGCGAAATAGGCCTCCGTACCTATAGATTATAGCAAATCAGGTCTTTTGCGGAAGGGCGTTGCGCTGCTCTTCGCCCTGGAATTCCTTGACTATCCCCATGAAGCTGCGCATCCAGCGCTCCATGATGCCGATGGAACGGTCGATTTCCGCATCCGAGGGCAGGGCCTTGTTGACGATGCTCTTGTTCTCGAGCGCCGTGACGCGATCGGAGAGCCGGTCGAGTTCATTCTCGTAGGCGGCGCGTTCGTCGGCGGCCATCCGGCAGACGAGCGAACCGTCCTTTTCCTCGCAGAGCGACATGGCGCCTGTCTGGCGGTCGAGCCGGACGAAGTGATCGCCGCTGCGTTCGAGCTGGAAGCGGGAGGTGTCAGGTTCGGCGGCAAGTGCCCCCAGCGGCAGCAAGAAGGCGACAAGGCCGATTGCGATATTTTTCATGGTTTCCTCCGGAAATCTCGGTGGCCGTCGCATTTTTCGCGTCGGGGCGTGGACATCGCCGCCTCTTTGCGGCAAAGCCCGGGAAAGACCAGCCATTCATGAGGCCATCATGACCCTGACACCCACGCTTTACAAGATCGTGACGGAGACGCTCTGGCAGGAGGCCCGCGAGAGCGGCGTGTTCCGAGGCGCCGCCATCGACCTGACGGACGGCTTCATTCATTTCTCGACCGCAGATCAGGCCAAGCAGACAGCCGCGCTCCACTTCGCCGGCCAGGCTGGCTTGCTGCTGGTCGCAGTCGATGGCGGGAAGCTGGGTGACAAGCTGGTCTTCGAGCCGTCCCGAGGCGGCGCTCTCTTTCCGCATCTTTACGCCGACCTACCGCTTTCAGCCGTGCTTTGGGAAAAGCCGCTGCCGTTGGATAGCGCCGGCCACCACATCTTTCCGGACCTTCAGCCATGATCGATCTCTTCAAGCATGCCGCCCGCAAGGGTCTCTTCCTTTTCGACCCCGAGACGGCACACGGCATGTCGATCGCGGCCCTCAAGTCCGGCCTCGTGCCCGCCTGCGCGCTGGCTGCTGATCCGCGCCTGCGCCAGACCGTTGCAGGCATCGATTTCGCCAATCCGCTCGGCATGGCGGCAGGCTACGACAAGAACGCCGAGGTTCCGGAAGCGCTGCTGAAGATCGGCTTCGGCTTTACCGAAATCGGCACGGTGACGCCCAAGCCGCAGCCTGGAAATCCGCGTCCCCGCATCTTCCGTCTGGTTGAGGACGAGGGGGTCATCAACCGCCTGGGCTTCAACAACGAGGGGCATGACGCGGCCTTTGCGCGCCTCTCCCCGATCCGGGGCAATGGCATCATCGGCGTCAATATCGGCGCCAACAAGGATAGCGCCGATCGCATCGATGACTACGTGAAGGGTATCCGTCGGTTCTATTCGGTCGCGCGGTATTTCACCGCGAACATTTCCTCGCCCAACACGCCGGGTCTGCGAGACCTGCAGGCGCGCGAGAGTCTCTCCGCCCTGTTGTCGGCGGTGCTTTCCGCGCGTGACGAGGAGGCAGCGAAGTCAGGCAGGAAGACGCCTGTCTTCCTGAAGATCGCGCCGGATCTCACGGAGGAGGGAATGGACGACATCGCCGCCGAAGTGCTGTCGCATGCGCTCGATGGCTTGATCGTGTCGAACACCACGCTTTCCCGCGATGGCCTCAAAGACCAGCAGCAGGCGAAGGAAGCCGGCGGCCTTTCGGGCAAGCCGGTGTTCGAGAAGTCTACGGCGGTGCTCGCGAAGATCCGCAAGCGGGTCGGCCCGGCATTGCCGATCATCGGCGTCGGCGGCGTGTCGTCGGCGGAAACGGCAATGGAAAAGATCAGGGCGGGCGCCGATCTCGTTCAGCTCTATTCCTGCATGGTCTACGAGGGACCGGGGCTTCCCGCCCAGATCGTCCGTGGCCTGTCGACGCTGCTCAACCTCGAGAAGGCTGCCTCGATCCGCGAGTTCCGCGACACGAAGATGGATTACTGGGCCGCGCGAAACGTCTGATCGGCGCGCGGCTTTACCAGCATTGCCAGGAAGAAGCCGCGAAACAGCAGGAAGCCGTTCATCGCCAGCCACAGGCCGTGATTGCCGAAAAGCGGCACGAAGATCGCAAGAGCGAGCAGATAGCCCGCAAACGACATCAGCATCCGGTTGCGCATGTCGCTTGACCACGTTGCGCCGATGAAGACGCCATCCATCAAGAAGGCCAGCGCGCCGGTAAGGCCGGTGACCGCCGCCCACGGCAGGTAGGTTTCCGCCGTCTGCTGAACCTCGGGCGAGGTGGTCAGCACCGAGATCAGCCAGGGACCGGCGATCAGGAAGAAAATGGAAATGATGGCTGCGAGGCCGAAGGACCAGATCGCCGTCAGCTTCAGTCCGCGGTCGAAGGCCGGCCGATAGCGCGCGCCGATCGCCCTTCCGGTGATCTGCTCGGCGGCGTTGGCAAGCCCGTCGAGATAATAGCCCGACAGCAGGAAGAAGTTCATCAGCACGGCGTTGGCCGCCAGCGTAACGGCGCCGAAGCTCGTGCCGATGCGCGTCATGATCGTGAACGCTGCCAGCAGGACGAAGGTCCGGATCAGGATGTCGCGGTTGAGGGCGAAAAGCTCGCCCAGCCGATGCCTGGAGAAGATCTCTACGCGTTTCGGCCGGTCGGCTCGGTTGAAACCGCGCAGCACGATGAAAAGGCCGACCAGCGCGCCGACGGTTTCGCCGACCATGGTGCCCCATGCGACGCCGGCAACGCCCCAGTTGAGCCAGATCCCCAGGAAGATGGCGAGCACGATGTTGATGCCGTTGATGATCGTCTGCAGCAGCAGGCCGATGGTTCCCTGGCCGCGGCCGAGCACGAAGCCGAGAATGGCATAGTTGGCGAGCGCTGCCGGGCCGGCGAGGATGCGGATCGAGAAATATGTGCTGGTCGCCTGCGCGACCGCGTTCTCCGGCCCCATGAGCTTGAGGCCCGCGGCAAGCAGCAGCGGCGACAGACAGAGCAGCGCCAGGCCGCAACCGACCGCCGAAATCAGCGCCCGCCAGAAGACGCCTTGCTGCGCATGCTGATCACGCCGTCCGTACGCCTGAGCCGTCAGCCCGGTCGTCGAGGCGCGCAGGAAGTTGAAGCTGCCGAGAATGAGATCAAAGAGCATGGCGCCGATCGCAAGGCCCGCGAGCGCATCCGGCTGGCCCATATGGCCGACCACCCCGGTATCCACGAGGCCGAGCAGCGGCGTCGTCATGAAACCGAGCGTCATCGGTATCGCGATGGAAAGCACCAGCCGGTGCGTCACATCGAATGCCAGCCTGTTTTCGCTGCCGTGCGTGTCCATCTCTTGAAGGGCCTGCCTCTAAGGGGAGGCAGAATCGCCTCAGCTGGAAAGCACCATTGCCCAGTATGGCACGTTTTTGGAAGCCGGATTATGCGCCAGCGCGACGCCGAGGCCGGTATAGCGGCCAAGCATGTTTTCGAGATGATGTGGCGAGTTGATCCAGGCCGTCACGACGGCCGGAACAGACTGCTGGCCGGCAGCGATGTTTTCGGCGGCCGGAAGCTGCACGCCGCTCGCCTTGACGCGCGGGCCGAAGCCGTCGCCGATGCCCATCACGTGCTTCATCTTGCCTGCCGCTGCCATGCGCTTGGCCTGGTACAGGGCTGCCGCCGTTGCGGCGGGATCGATGGAGAGCGGCGGCAAGCCGTTCTTGGCGCGCAGCTGGTTGACGAGGGGTAGGGCGGCAGCCGTCTGGTCTTCGCCGTCCGACGGCGTCGAGGGTGTCTGCGGCGCCGTTGCGCAGCTGGCAACGCTGGCGACCAGCGCGAGGCCCGACAGACGCAGCAGGTTACGACGTGAAAGATCGATGGAGCTCATGTTACCTGCGATAGTTGAAGAGGCGGATGAGGAGGAAGATCGGAATGACCACGGTGGCGCCGAGCAACAGATAATCACCGACACGGCCGAGGGCGGCAAAGCCACGATGCCAGACTTCCAGCACGAAATTGCGGAGGCCGTAGACGAAATCCAGTGGCGCCCAGCCGAACACGGCCATGATGAAGCCGACGATCAGCGACACGACCAAAAGCTTGATCAACGTACGGCCGAGCGAGTCGCCCAGAAACTTGTTCACCTGATCGGACATGCGCCATCTCCTGTTTATCCCTGAAATACGGGCGCGAATCGTTGCTCGCAAGCCTTTTTCAGAGCTGGCGCCTCTGCCTCTGAAATAGGACTTGAGTTTTTTTGTGGCCGCCGCCAAATGCGTGCCGTCCCAACAGGTCCCCATCATGCAGCCGCACCAGCTCACCTCAGGCGATGTTATTGCCGATCGCCGCGCCGATTATGCCAAGATGCTCGACGAGGGCGGCGAGCCGGATGCCGCCGCCGAGTTGATGGAGCAGGCGCTCGAGCTGGCACCCGGCTGGGCAGCCGGATGGTATCGTCTGGCAGGCTACCGTGAGAAGGCCGGAAATAAATCCGGCGCGATCGATGCATACCGGCGCGCGCTCGATCTCGGCCCCGAGGACATTTTCGGCGCCGAACTCAAGCTGGCGCTTCTTGGTGATATCGCGACGCCGGACCAGCCGCCCAGCAGCTATGTCGAGCGCCTGTTCGACGACTATGCGGATCGGTTCGAAACCTCGCTGGTCAAAAAGCTGGATTACAGCGTGCCGCAAAAGCTCGCGGCGCTCATCGCGTCGAAGGAGCGGCACTACACGCTGGCGGTCGATCTCGGTTGCGGCACCGGCTTGCTCGGGCCGGAAATACGCGACCGGGTGGCGTGTCTTGAAGGCTTCGACCTCTCGCAGAACATGCTGGCCAAGGCGGCGGAGAAGCACGTCTACGACCATCTGGCGCAAGCCGATCTGTCACTCGCGCCCGAGGCAACCGGTCTCTTCCTGGGCGCTGGCGAGCGTCGCGCGGATCTGATCACGGCGGCCGATGTGCTGATGTATCTCGGCAATCTCGAAACTGTTTTCGATGCTGTCGTGGCCCTCGCGGCCCCCGGTGCCGACTTTGCCTTTTCCGTTGAGGATGCCGGCGATGGGGATGGCTTCGATCTCAAGCCTTCCCTGCGTTATGCGCATTCGGAGGCTTATGTCCGTCAGCTCTGCGAGCGCCATGGCCTGCAAGTCGTCGCGGTCACCAAAACGCCCATTCGTAAAGATGGCGCGAATGTCATTTTCGGCATTCTGTTCCTTACGCACAAAACGGTGTGAACGAACGTTTCTTGCGATTTCGCAATAGGTCAGCCTTACTTACGTATTTCGCTTGAAAAAGCCGCGAAAGCGCCTGATAATTCAGGCCATACGCCGAAGAGCACATGCGTTCGAAAGAACGCAAAAGCAGGCCCGGCAGCATTTCATCATTTCCATTCCGTGCCGCCCGGGTTTCCTCGGGCGTTCTTGAACTCGTCTGCCGTCGGGGACTAACGACATGACACAGCTCATCAATGCCCTTGGTTTCTGGAATACGACAGCCACGCGTCACACACCTGTGGAAGACGTGCAGGGCATCTTCTCGGGCAGCCTTATTGCCGCCCTCGGGCTCTATTTCCTGGCCAGCGCGGGTTTGCTGACCGGCAGCACCGCCGGCGTCGCCTTTCTGCTGCACTACGCTTTCGGTGTGAATTTCGGCCTGGCCTTCTTCCTGCTTAATCTGCCGTTCTTCTATCTCTCGTGGAAGCGCCTCGGCGTCTCCTTCACCGTGAAGACTTTCATTGCCATCGGGCTGACGTCGCTGCTGACGAGCCTGCAGCCAAAGGTGATGAGCATTGCCGCAATTCATCCGGCATGGGCCGCCCTGCTTGGCGGTCTGCTGCTCGGCTTCGGTCTTCTCGCGCTCTACCGTCACCGCGCCAGCCTGGGCGGCGTCGGCATTCTCGGCATCTACATGCAGGAGCGCTTCGGCATCCGCGCGGGCCTGGTTCAACTGGCCGTCGACATGTGCGTGCTTGCGGCTGCTTTCTTCGTCACCACGCCGCCGGTGGTGTTCTATTCGGTTCTCGGCGCCGTCGTCCTGAACCTCTTCCTCACCATCAATCACCGCTCCGATCGCTACATCGCGCTCTGAGTGGGTGTCCTCCCCGTTTTGCGGGGAGAACGTCGGTCGATCCCGGTAGCCTGGCTCAGACGGCCTTGGCCGGCTTGTCGATCGGGTGCTGCGAGCGGAAGCCGACCGCCAGACGGTTCCAGACGTTGATGACGCCGATCGCGACGGTGATCTTGGTGATTTCCTCTTCGCTGAAATGCGCCTTCAGCGCTTCGAAGTCGGCATCCGGAGCGCCGGTCTCTGCGATCTTCGTGACGGCATCGACCCATCCCAGTAGGGCGCGTTCGCGGGCATCGTAGACCGGCGATTCACGCCAGACGCACATCAGGTTGATCCACTGTTCGCTGAGACCGTCGTGCCGGGCTTCCTTCACGTGCATGTCCACGCAGTAGGCACAGCCGTTGATTTGCGATGCGCGCAGCTTGATGAGGTGGATGAAGCGCCGCTCCAGGCCCGAGGTCTGGACGAATTCTTCCAGAGCGACAACAGCCTTGTAGGACTCTGGCGAAGCCTTGGCGAAATTGAAACGCGGTTGCATGGGCAGTCTCCTCTTTGTCGGGGCTCAGCGAGCCGTTCTACGTTCATGAATTTGCAGGAAGGCGCAGCTTCGTGCGGCGATGGAGCCGTCGTCGATCTCCGCCAGTTCGGCGCCGAGATCGGCAACGGTGGTCTTGGCAAGCTCGGCGCGGTAGACGCGCTCCGCCCGCAACATGGCAGCCGAGATGTTGCACGGCTTGGCAAACAAACGATCCGAGACCGGGTTCGGCCCGCGCTGACGGATCTCGTTGCAGCGGAAGGCCGGCGCCGGACCTTCGACGGCGAGCACGATATCAAGAAGCGTGATCTCCTTCGGGCGCCTCGCCAACCGATATCCGCCCTTCGGGCCGGGCACGGTGTCCAGAATGCCGGCGCCCGAAAGCGCCTGCAGATGCTTCAGCAGATAGCTCGTCGAAACGCCATGAAACTCCGCCAGCGCCGCGGCGGAAAGCACGCCGCCTTCGGACAATCCCGACAGCATCGCAACGCTGTGAATGGCCTGTTCGACGCCGTCGCCGAGTTTCATGAGATGCCTCCTCAATTCGTGGATAAAAAATATCCACGATATAAATTCTTGTCAAGGCCCATTTCCCTCGTAGCCGCGCGGAGCGGTCTTCTGCTGCCGCTGGACTTTACCTTGCGGGCTTGTGAAGCGGCGCGGATTCGGTAATGTCGTCCGGTAAGCTAAAAACCATTCCAAAAGGGAACCGCATGAAAAAGACGATTTTTGTGGCCGCCGTCGCACTGCTCGCAGCGCCGCATCTGGCCTCAGCGGAGGATACCATCCGGATCGCGACCGAAGGCGCATACCCTCCCTTCAACTACGTTGAATCGGATGGCAGCCTGAAGGGTCTCGACGTCGACATGGCCAATGCGCTGTGCGAGGAGATGAAGGCAAAGTGCACGATCGTCGCCCAGGATTGGGACGGCATCATCCCCGGCTTGCTCGCCAAGAAGTACGACGCGATCGTCGCCTCGATGAGCATCACCGCAGAGCGCAAGAAGCAGATCGACTTCACCAACAAGTACTATACCACCCCGCTCGCCGTGGCTGTTCCCAATGACAGCCCGCTCAAGGGCGTGAGCGTCGAGGACATGAAGGGCAAGATCGTCGGTGCCCAGGCATCGACCACCCAGGCCGACTATCTGAACGACGTCTACGCCAAGGGCGGCGCGGAAGCCAAGATGTATCCGACGCAGGACGAAGCTGTCGCCGACCTGCAGAACGGCCGCATGGACGCGCTGATCTCCGACAAGTTCGTGGTCGTGGATTGGCTGAACAAGGCTGGCAAGGATTGCTGCAAGCTGCTGGGTGACGTTCCCGGAACCGCGACCGAAGCCGGCATCGGCATCCGTCAGGGCGACACGGAACTCAAGGAACGCTTCAACAAGGCGATCGATGCGCTGGTGGCCAACGGCACCTACCAGAAGATCACCAAGAAGTACTTCCCCTTCGACATCTACTGATCGCTTGTCGATCGTGTCGTGCGGAGACCATCGGTGTCCGCACGTCTTTGACTGCAAGCTCCCAAGGCTTGGTCTGGGGTCGTGGTTTGCCAACCCGCCGCCATCTAACGCGCGACAGTTCCTATAGCCGCGCCATTCTATTTCGCCACGTCGTGCACTACCTTTAACGTCGTGGACCAGATCGATTCCGAAGCCAGTGTTCTCCTGCCTCAACCTTTCACCCGTTGGTTCGCGGAAAAAGGCTGGCGTCCGCGCGTCCACCAGCTCGAGTTGCTGGCGCGCGCCGAGGCCGGTGAAAGCACATTGCTGATTGCGCCGACCGGCGCTGGCAAGACGCTCGCGGGCTTCCTGCCGTCGCTGACCGATCTGACCCGTCGCGGCAAGATTCCGCCGGGCTCGGCCTTCACCGGCATCCACACGCTCTATATTTCGCCGTTGAAGGCGCTTGCCGTCGATATCGAGCGCAACCTGATGAAGCCCGTCGAGGAAATGGGCCTGCCAGTCACGGTCGAGAACCGGACCGGCGATACGCCTATCGCCAAGCGTCAGCGCCAGAAGCTCAACCCGCCGGACATTCTGCTGACGACGCCGGAGCAGGTGGCGCTGTTGCTCGCCAACCGGGAGGCGGAACGCTTTTTCAAGGACCTGAAATACGTTGTCCTCGACGAGCTTCATTCGCTGGTCAGCTCCAAGCGCGGCCATATGCTGTCGCTCGGATTGGCACGGCTGCGACGCCTTGCGCCCAATCTCCAGACAATTGGCCTTTCGGCGACGGTGGCCGAGCCGATGGACTTGCAGAAGTGGCTGGTGGCGCAGGAACAGGGGCAGGAACGCCACGCCGGCATCGTCACCGTCGAAGGCGGAGCCAAGCCCGATATTTCGATCCTCTCGACCGAGGAACACATTCCCTGGGCCGGTCACTCGGCGCGATACGCGATCCCCGACGTCTACAAGCAACTCATCGACCATCAGACGACGCTGCTCTTCGTCAACACCCGCAGCCAGGCGGAAATGCTGTTTCAGGAACTCTGGACGGTCAACGAGGAGAACTTGCCGATCGCGCTGCATCACGGCTCGCTCGACGTCGGCCAGCGCCGCAAGGTGGAGGCGGCGATGGCTGCGAACCGGCTGCGCGCCGTGGTCGCCACCTCGACCCTCGACCTCGGCATCGATTGGGGCGATGTCGATCTCGTCATTCATGTCGGCGCGCCGAAGGGAGCATCGCGGCTTGCCCAGCGTATCGGTCGCGCGAACCACCGCATGGACGAGCCATCCAAGGCGATCCTCGTTCCCGCCAACCGTTTCGAGGTGATGGAGTGCCAGGCAGCCCTCGACGCCAACTATCTCGGCGCGCAGGACACCCCGCCGGTGGGGCGCGGCGCACTCGACGTGCTGGCCCAGCATGTGCTCGGCATGGCCTGCGCCGAACCCTTCGATATGCTGGAGCTCTATGATGAGGTGGTGAGCGCCTCACCCTATGCGGATCTCGATTGGGAGACCTTCGAGCGGATCGTCGATTTCGTCGCCACCGGCGGCTATGCGCTACGCACCTACGAACGCTATGCCCGCATCCGCAAGACCAAGGAGGGACGCTGGCGCGTTTCCAATCCGCTGGTCGCGCAGCAATACCGACTGAACCTCGGCACCATCGTCGAAAGCCCGATGCTGAACCTGAAGATGGTGAAGCGCGGGGAGGGCGGCCGCATCGGTCGCGGCGGTGCCACGCTCGGCAAGATGGAAGAATACTTCTTCGAGCAGCTTTCGCCCGGCGACACCTTCATCTTCTCCGGCAAGGTGCTGCGCTTCGAGGGGATCCGCGAGAACGAGGCACTGGCCAGCCAGGCCTATTCCAATGACCCGAAGATCCCCTCCTATGCGGGCGGCAAGTTTCCGCTTTCCACCTATTTGGCTGATCAGGTGCGCTCGATGCTTGACGATCCCGACCGCTGGCACCGGCTGCCGGACCAGGTGCGCGACTGGCTGGCGATCCAGAAGGAGAAGTCGATCCTGCCGAAGCGCGACGAGCTGCTGATCGAGACCTTCCCGCGCGGCAGCCGCTGCTACATGGTGGTCTACCCGTTCGAGGGGCGGCTGGCGCACCAGACACTCGGTATGCTCCTCACCCGACGGCTGGAACGCGCCGGCGGCAAGCCGCTCGGCTTCGTCGCCACCGATTACTCGCTCGGCATCTGGGGGCTCGAGGACATGAGCAGGATGATCGCGAGTGGCCGCCTCAGCCTTTCCGACCTCTTCGACGAGGACATGCTGGGCGACGACCTCGAAAGCTGGCTCGACGAATCCTTTCTTTTGAAGCGCACCTTCCGCAATTGCGCCGTGATTGCCGGTTTGATCGAGCGCCGGCACCCGGGCAAGGAAAAGAGCGGCCGGCAGGTGACGGTTTCGGCTGATCTGATCTACGACGTTCTCCGGACCCATGAGCCCGACCACATCTTGCTGCAGGCGACGCGCCAGGATGCGGCGACCGGGCTTTTGGACATCGGCCGGCTTGGCGATATGCTGAGACGAATCAAGGGGCACATCACCCACCGCGCGCTGGAGCATATCTCGCCGCTGGCCGTGCCCGTGATGTTGGAGATCGGCAAGGAGCCGGTGCATGGCGAGGCCCACGACGCGGTGCTGGCGGAAGCAGCGGACGACCTGATCGCCGAAGCCCTGGCGTAAGAACGAGGAACAGACTAACGTGATTAACCGGCTGGCGCTGGCGCGAGAACTGAACGGAGTGGCAGCCATGCCGGGCGTTGAAACGTCCGTGCACGGGGTTGCCGCCGTCTGCGATCCGCTCGGCGCCCTCTATCTGCCCGATGCCGGTGTTCTCGTCGTTTCGGACCTGCATCTGGAAAAGGGCGCCGCCTTCGCTCGTCGCGGCATGATGCTGCCGCCCTATGACACGCTGGCGACGTTGACGGTGCTGTCGGCCGTCATTGCGCGCTACGATCCCAAGCTCGTGATCTCGCTCGGCGACAATTTCCATGACCGTATCGGTTCGGCGCATCTGCCGGAGGTTTTCAGGTCGCGCATCGTCGACATGGCACGCGGGCGCGAATGGATATGGATCAACGGCAATCACGATCCTGACGGGACCGTCGATCTGCCCGGGTCTTCGACCGATGAAATGCACTATGGCAGGCTGACCTTCCGGCACGAACCGAAAAGCGGCCTGCAGAGCGGCGAGATCGCCGGCCATTTGCACCCGTCCGCTACCGTGCGCCGGCGCGAAAAATCCGTTCGCCGGCCATGCTTTGCCACCGATGGCGCCCGCCTGCTGATGCCGGCTTTCGGCGTGATGAGCGGCGGCCTGGATCTTCGCCATAAGGCGATGAAGGGGTTGTTCGATCAGCCGCAGCTGGTCGCGCATCTGCTCGGCCGCGATCGTATCTATTCCGTCCGGTTCGGAAATCTGGTCGGGTAGCGGCTCTGCCGGTTCGACCGGCCACCGTTGACAATTCGGCGCAGTCGGCTATTTCGAAATCGCCGAGAAATTCTAGGCCGGTTGGTTATTCCGGCGCTCGCCACGCGCGAGAATTAGTCGCTGACGCGAACCCACGGCACCAAACCTTTGATCAAGGGTGGTGCTGTGACGTGAAAGACCATCTTTCAGCACGCTCCACCTGGCAACGTGGAGAGAACATGACCGATCCGAAGACAATTCTGATAGCCCAGATCATGATATCCGGGATGATGGCCTTCTGCATGACAGGCTTCTTTGGCTTCCTTCATATGGGACTGACGAGCCAATGGTTGCATGAATGGTCCCACGCCTTCGTCGTCGCCTGGCCCGTTGCCTTCTGCCTGTCGCTGATTGTCGGCAAGCTCTCCTTCACGATCGCCTGCCGGATAACGGGGAAATAGACCCCGCCGCCTATAACCTTTCGCTACGTGCGCCGGCGCGAAAAATTCGTCCGCCGGCGACACTCGTCACCGACGTGTGTCCCTTTTCACACGCAGCGGTCGTCGCTGATCGCGCCCCGCTTGGGCGCACGATCATATCTACTCCGTTGGGTTCTCAGTTCTGTTGGTTGCTACTGGTTGGGCAAGCTCAACGGAATTGCTATCGCCATAAAGACGATCAGGGCAATCAACAAAGACAGTTGGAACGAGCGATTGATAATCTCGATCGAGCGTCCGATTTTGACCCTGCCGATCAATACGACAAGGGTGCAGAAGACCACCATAACCGCCAGCGCTGCCAACAGCATCGCAACTTCTCTTTCGATGCTCGGTATCAACTGGCTTGAGATGCTTGTGACAAATGCCTTCTGTGGTGCCGAGACAGCCAGTTTATCAAGAAGCAACTTGGCTCGATCAGCCAGAGTTGTGTACTCGAATATGAGAAGAGCGACGACCAGAACGAAAACGGAATTGGTGATTCCGTTGCTGTTGAAATAAACGTGTTCTATCGGCGAAAAGTGAGGGACGAGCTTTTCCTTTAGTTCCTCTCGTTGATTTTGGGCGATTTTCTTCAACCGATCAATTTCGCTTAGGAGCGATTCCGTGTCGGCAGCGACGGGATGTGGCGAATCCAGCGTTTCGGGCGGCCGGAGAACGGATGGCGGGCGCGCTTTGGGTCCCCAGATGAAAAGCAATAGCGCTATGACGACCAAACTCAGGATTGCTGAACTCAGTCTCGGGTCTAGTTGCTTGAGTTGGTCCAAGGCAAAACGCGTCAATTCGATGATGATCTCGACCATGGGATCCCCTCTGGATCGTCAGCTGGCCTGCATCATACATCAATCCCGCCAGAAATAAACCTATGAGGGCATTGTGTAGATATGCTCGCAAAAGATGCTGATGGTTGCAATGATCTCAAGATTCGGTCAGTTGCACCCCTGCAGCTGCTGCTGGTAGGTGGCGGCCATGTTGGCGAACCGTTGCGCGGTCTTCTGCAGCTGTGGGTTCGATTGCCAGTCGCCGCGCATGTATCCCTTCGGGCCGGAGTAATAGGCGAGGTAGAGGCGATAGGCATCGTTCAGCGGAATACCAGTCATCTGGCTGTTCTGTGAGTGGTACCAGCCGATGAAGTCGATCGCGTCGGCGAAATTGGTGCGTCGTGCGGCCCAGTTGCCGGTTGCCGACTGGTAGTGGTCCCAGGTTCCGTCAAGCGCCTGCGAGTAGCCGTAGGCCGTGGAAGGCCTTGTCCACGGGATGAAGCCGAAGAGCTTGGTGCGGGGCGGTCGCGCATTCGGCTGGAAGCCGGACTCCGTGTACATCGTCGCCATCAGGATCGGGACCGGTACGCCGTATTTCTTCTCTGTCCGCTCGGCAGCGCGCTGCCAGTTTGTAAACAGCCCGTCACGCTGATCGAAGACGGCGCAGATGTTTCGCGTTTGTCGGGGAGCTGTCGCGCAGCTGGCGACGAGGGCCAGTAGCACGAGGGCGAGAAGGGTACGGATACGCATTACAGGAAGCCTCTCAATTCAGAGAGATTACTAACTTGTAAATGTTAATGGTCGGTTTTTAGCGAATGGCGAACACGTGTCCGTCTGGCGGCAAGAGTCTGGCAGGCCGCACGATTGGCTCAATCCTTGCGGAACACCACACTGGCGCCCCAGCCGGTCAGCAGCGCGAGGAAGACGGCAAACAGTCCGTAGGCGATCGGCTGTTCATGCGCGGCGTCGGTGATCGTCTGTTCGATGCCCGTCTTGATGACCCGAAGCGGAACGGATTTTTCGGTCACGAAGGTGCCGCTCTTGAAGAGATAGGCGCGGACGGTATGCACGCCGTTCGGGATGTTCGCCGGCAGTCGCAGGCTCGCCTTGAACAGGTTGGAGCTGACGAAACGCACGCCGCTCGGATCGCGGTCGTAGAGGCCGCCTTTTTCCTGCAGTCGCCTGAAGGCCTGGCGGAAGTCGCCGAGATTGCTGGCATTGCCGACAAACCCGATCGGTGTCAGCGGAATATGGTCGATGCCGATGCCTTGGTCCGTCAGATCAAGCGGCGTGGTGATATCGTCGAGCATTCGCGAACTCGACATCGAATAGGAATGAGGCACGGACTCGAAGGTCATCGAGCGCGTGTTGATCCAGATGCCGAAGACGCGCTCCTTCCGGCGCACCGTCGCATCCTCGCGCGGTCCTTCCAGCACGACGACGACATCGTACTGGCCGATCGCCAAAAGCAGGCTGTCGGTGTTGGTCACGGCGCCGAAGATCGTCAGGTCCGCGCCGTGGAAGTCGGATGTGATGGCGATTTCGCTCGTCGACGTACCGATCTCCAGCCCCTCGGCGATCGTCTGCGTTCCCTGGCCAGGCAACATCATCTGCGCGCCGGCGGTTTCCGCGAGCAGCATCAGAGGAAAGAGCAGGGAGAGAAGGCGAAGGCGCATCAGTGCCCGCCTTCCATGACAACGGAATAGATGTCGGCTGGGGTCACCACCAGAGCCACAGCTAGGCGCAGGCCGACCGCAAGCACGAGCAGTCCGAGCAGCGCGCGCAATTGTTCGCCGCGCAGCTTCTGGCCGACGCGCACGCCGTATTGCGCACCAATGACGCCGGCAACCATCAGAATGAACGCGAGCACGATATCGACGGAGAAGTTCGTCGCGGCTTGGACCACGGTTGTATAGGCCGTGACGAAGATGATCTGGAACAGCGAGGTTCCCACCACGACATTCGTCGGGATGCGCAGCAGGTAGATCATCGCCGGCACCATGATGAAGCCGCCGCCAACACCCATGACCGATGTCAGGATGCCGATCGCAAAGCCGAGCGCGATGATCGGAATGACGCTGAGGAAGATCTTGGATTTCTTGAACCGCATTTTCAGCGGCAGGCGATGGACCCAATGATGATGCCCGGGCTTGCGCACTGCAGGCGGCACGTTCTTTGCCGCCCGGCGCATGGCATTGACGCTTTCGAGCAGCATCAGTCCGCCGACCGTGCCGAGGAAAACGACGTAGAGCAGCGAGATGAACAGGTCGAGCTGGCCGATCCGCCGCAGCAGCGAGAAGATCCAGATGCCGACGGTGGCGCCCGATAGACCGCCGATCAGCAGCACCGTCCCGAGCTTCACATCGAGCGTGCCGCGCCGGAAATGCGTGATCGCGCCTGATATGGACGATGCGACCACCTGGTTGGCGCCGGTGGCGACGGCCACGACGGGGGGAATGTTGTAGAAGATCAGCAACGGCGTGATCAGGAAGCCGCCGCCCACGCCGAACATGCCCGAGAGGAAGCCTACGGCCGCGCCCATGCCGAGAATGATGAAAATGTTCACCGACAATTCCGCGATGGGCAGATAGATTGTCACAGGCGGCCCCGAATGATGATCTGCCCCCCACGGGCAGTCTTAGTCATGCCTTTGAATTTGCCGCATGATAACTTGAAATCGTTGCCAGAGGCTTTCGATAAGCGACATGGGCTGCCCTTGATCGGCGTGCATGATCACTCCTGACCAATCAGGCTTTTTTCAGGTTTTGTGACAGGGCTGACATCACCGCAAGAGTTGAACAGGAAAGAGCCGATCGATAGGTTCGATCCCCTGTGCGTCGGCAGATGGGGATTGTGCTTGAGAATGTGTTTTCGGTTGTGCCTAGTCGCGGCTTTTTCCGCGGTCCCGATCGCAGCATCGGCGGAATGGAAGGCCGTTGAAGAGGTAAAGCCATACGCGATTTCCGGTGCATCGGGGGCTGCGCTCTACGCTTCGATCGGCGAGCGGGGACCTTCGATCGACGGCAGGGGGCGTACCATCGCCCATACCACCTTCAAGCTGACATGGACCCGGAAGTACGAGCCCCAGGCCGGCTCGTGCGTTCTGGTTTCGGCGCGGCCCAAGCTCATCATCACCTACACGCTGCCCAAGCCGGCCCAGACGCTACCGGCACCGATACGCGCCAGCTGGGAGCGGTTCATTGCCGGTATCACCCAGCATGAACATGTCCATGGCGATCACATCAAGGACATGGTGCGAGAGATCGAGGCCATGAGTGTCGGTCTGGCCGTCGCCGACGATGCAGGCTGCCGGAAGATAAGGGGCGAGCTTACCAAGCGTCTCGGCGAACTGTCGGCGCGGCAGCGCGAGCGCAGCCGCGAATTCGATCGTGTGGAGATGAGCGAAGGCGGAAATATCCGCCAGCTCATCCTCGCGCTTGTGAACGGACCGTGATTTAGCCGCTGATCGCTGCGGCGGCCGGCGCCACGTGCGGCCATACCTCCAGCGCTCCGCGGTAGATCATGTGCAGGGCGACGTAGACGATGATCGCCAGACCGATGTACGCGATCCAGCGATAGCGGTTCAGCAAGCGTGCAATGAAGTTCGCAGCGATACCCATCATCGCGATCGACAGGATGAGGCCAATCACCAGGATCGTCGGATGCTCGCGGGCCGCACCGGCAACAGCCAGCACGTTGTCGAGAGACATGGATACGTCGGCAATGACGATCTGTGTCGCCGCCTGAACGAACGTCTTCCGTGGCGCCTGGGCGCTGTCGCTGTCCCCGTCCGCGGCGTGATCTGCTTCGCCGGCGCGAAGTTCACGCCACATTTTCCAGCAGACCCAGAGCAGCAGAATCCCGCCGGCGAGCAGCAGGCCAATGATGTCGAGAAGCTGAACGGTGACGCTGGCGAGCCCGATACGCAGCACCGTGGCTGCAAGGATGCCCACCAGAATGGCTTTCTTGCGCTGCTCCGGTGCCAGCCCCGCTGCAGCCAGCCCGATGACCACCGCATTATCGCCGGCAAGAACGAGATCGATCAGGACCACTTGCAGAAGAGCAAGCAATCCGGCGGAGGTAAAAATTTCCATGCTGCAGCATCCCTGGTGTTTGCAAACGCCATCCCCGCCCAACGCATAGATGATCGCTTGGTTGCGGATCAAGTGCCGTCAGGGGCGCTTGGGAAAGATTTGCTGCCGAGGGCGCAAAGCGCGGGCTGTTTCGCCCGCGCTCAGAGATGAGCGGTTATCCGAAGGCTCAGGCTTTCGTCGCCGGTCCCTTGTTGCGCTCGAGCAAAGCCTTCACCGTTTCATCGTTGATCCGGCCGCTGGGCTCCTGGCCGATCGACTTCTGGAAGCTCTTGATGGCGGCAACCGTCTTTGCGCCCAGCTGTCCATCCGGCTTGCCGGCGTCGAAGCCGTTGTTGTTCAGGATCGCCTGGATGTTGCGGATTGCCTTGGTCATATCGACAGACGATGTCTTGGTGCCGGTGCCGGCCCACTCATCGGGGATATCGACGGTGTTCGACTTGGCGTCCTGCGGCTCCGCCTTCCAGAGATCGGCCTTGGCGCGCGCCTTTTCGAGCTGGTCGGGCTTCATCGCGTTGGCGACCTCGTCACGCTTCTGCGACGCGTCCTTGTCGCCGCCCTTTGCAGCGATGGCGAACCACTTATAGGATTCCGTCAGGTCCTGCGCGACGCCGTTGCCGCGGGCGCAGAGAATAGCGAGGTTAAACTGGCTGTCGGTGACACCGAGGTTGGCGGCTTTGGTAAACCAGTTTGCTGCCGCCGTGTAATCCTGCTGACCGAGCGCGCCGGAGGCGTAGAGAACGGCAAGATTGTGCATGGCGCTGGCGTTGCCCTGATTGGCAGCCTGCTCGTAGTACTTCTTGGCCTTGTTGATGTCGCGGTCGACGCCGGTGCCCTTTTCGTAAAGGTTGCCGAGACGATACTCCGCCGGTGCAAAGCCCTTGTCGGCGGAAAGCTGGTACCAGCCCGCCGCTTCCTTGGGATCCGCGGTCACGCCAGCGTGGCCATCGCTATAGCGTGCGCCGATTTCGAACAGCGCCAGCGCGTCGCCGCTCTTTGCGGCATCCGCGAGCGACTTCGGCTGGACGGTGTCGGGCACGGCGATCGTCGGTGCCGGCGCTTCCAGTGCAGCGGTCTTTGGCGCGGCGTCGGCCGGCACGAAGGCCGACGCATCCTGCGGCGCGCCGGAGGGCGCAAGCGCAGTCGGGCCATCGCCATTGAGCGGCGCGGCTTCGGTCAGATGGTCTGCTGTTGCCGGTGCTGGTGCCGGCTCGGTTGCGGCAACCGGCGTCTGCGGCGCAGCGGCGGGTTCAGCAGAAGGAGCTGCCGATGCAGCAGCCTGGCTCTGGTCCGGCGCGGTTTCGCTGTCGGCGGGAAGCGCGCTGTTGCCGGCGTCGGTCACTGTCGCGACTTCTACCGACGGGGTCGGCTCGCCATGCGTCAGGGTGCGGGCAAGCGGGAATGCCATGATGGCGAGCAGAACGGCGCCGACAGCCAGGAGGATCGGGCGACGGAAGCGTGCAAAGGCGCCTCCTTTGCCAGCATCGGCTTGCGCAGCCTTCTTGCCACTCTTCGCCACGCCTGCTTTCGAATCCGAATCCACTTCCATTGCCGCGGCCTGCGCGGCCCGGCGCGCGGCGGCGATGTAGTCCGCACGCTCGTTTTCACTGACCGGCTTCGAGCTCGTCCGCGCTGCGTTCTGGCTGGCGCGAACGCGCTCCAGGATCTTCTTCACGTCAGGCGCGCCGGAGCCTGGCTCCAGTGGCTCGTTGGCAGCTTCAGGCGGCATCACGTCGATGGGATCGATCGAGGGGGCCGGATCGATAACGGTCCGCTCGCTCGCCTTGGCCTTCTTCGCGGGAATGAGACGCTTGCCGAGGCTTGCGAGCAGGCTGCCCTTGGACGCCGGTGCAGGCGCCGCAGTCGCGGGCTTCGTTGCTGCTTCGATTGCGATCGCGCTTGTCTCGGTGGCCGTCATGACCGGCGCAGCGGCAGCCTCCGTACGGGTGGGCTGCTGCACCGTGCCGCGAGTTCCGAACAAGGCCGGCTTTTCTGCCTCCTCAGCGCCCGCCGGCACCAGCGAATAGGGATCGACGTTGAAGTCGACATCGGCGACCGGCATTCTCGGCGCATGCCGTGCGGCACCGCTCTCCATGTCATCGAGCCGATCGGCAATCTGAACCAGCGTTTCGTGCAGAGCCTGAAACGTCTTGTGCGTGCGCTCTTCGCTGCTGCGGCTGAGATCTTCGAGATGACGCAGATCGTCGGCCAGCGCATTGAGCGCGGATATGTCGACGCCAGCCGAGCTGCCGGCTACGCTGCCGTTGCGCGCATAGGCCTGAACGACCGTCTCCGCCGCCTGGCGGGCCGCCTCGATGATGTATTCGTCGCTGGTCGCCATATAGTCTTCGATGGCACCCATGCGGCGATCCAGATCGGCAGGCATCTCGGCGCTCGGGCGCGGCTCGCTCATCAGCGAGGAGAGGTGAGCGATCTGGTCTTCGAGATTGCGCAGAGCAGCGGTATCGGTGGCAGGCGCTGCGGTGCTTTCTTCAAGGCGCGCGGCGATATCGCTGAGGCGGCCTTCGATCCGGCGGAACGCGCCGTCGTCGATGGACGCCGCAACCGGCTGCAGCGGCTGGAACTCCATTTCGTCGATCCGGCGTGCAAGATAATCCAGCCGTTGCGCAAGCGCATCGTTGACCGAGCCTGTCTCAAGCGCGTCGATCTTGCGGGAGATGTCGGCAAGCGCACCGGTCAGCTCCGGCTGCGGGGCAGCTCTCTGGCTCTGCTCGAGGAGCAGGGAAAGGTGCTGAAGCCGTTCGTCGAGGCGAGAGGTCGCTTCGGCGTTGGCAAGCTCCTCGACGCGCATCGTCAGCGCTTCGAGCCGGTCGGCGAGGTGCTCGGTGGGTGCCGCGCGGCTCGCCACGCTTTGACCCATCAGCTCGATCTGATCCGCCAGTCCGTTCAGGCGCCCTTCGAGGCGGTGGATCAGGGCCGGATCGCCAGTGTTGGCGGCGCGACCGGAGGCGGCGATCGCCCGGCTGATCTCGTCAAGTCGGGTGTCGACAGCTGCGAACTGCTCGGACATCACGCGATCATGCGGCTGGATCATGCTGCCGAACTGTTCCATCACAGTCGCGATGGAGATCAGCTTGTCTTCCAGTGCGCGCACGGCCGGGCTCTCGCCCATGCCGCCGATGTGACGCTTGATATCGTCGAGACGGTAGGCAAGCGAGACCAGTTCTTCCTGCAGGCTCGAGGTGTCGAGGGTATGGAGCTGGTTTTCGAAGCCGTCCCAGCGGTTTTCCATGTGGCGCAGCGAATCTTCGCGCGCCAGTCCGTCCATCAGCGACCGCAGCTCTTCGAATTCGCCACGCAGTTCCTGCGTTTCGGTGGTGCTGGAGCGGCCTGCAAGAACATTGATGCTTTCCGCGAGACGCCCCATGTCGGCGCGGATGTCTTCGACGAAATGCCCGTCGGCGGCGCTTGTCTTGATCTCGCGCAGCTCGTTGCGCAACGCGTTCATTTCGCGGGTAACACCCTCGGAAATGTCACGCTTCAGGTCCTGGCGCAGATTGACGAGTGCCTGCGCGATCTCGGTCATGGTGTCTTCGGAGGCGCGGCTCGCGGGTGCTGCCGGCTGCTGCATTGCAGGTGCCGGACGCTGCGGCGCGGGTGCAACCGGTCTTGCGGGCTCCTGGTAGGGTGCGTGCTCGCGGGGATAGGGTGCCGGTTCGCGAAGAACCGGGCGTTCGCGGCTGGCCTCGATCGTGCGCTGGCGCTGACGGATCTCGGCAAGCGGATCCGGTCGCGCCGCGGCTGCGGCCAGGGGGGCACGCTGCCCGTAGGTGTCGGGGTAGGTTTCGCGTTCGGCGACCGGGGACGGTGCGCGTGGCCGCTGATCGCGGACGCCGCTACCGATCAATCCTTCGATCCTCGCCTCAAGTCCTTCAATCGTGCGGTTCAGTGCATCGAGCGACGCCCTGTCGGAATGCCGTGGGGAATTTGATCGCGATCCGTTCATCTTCTTGCTCGCTTCGTCTGTCCGAACCCTCGTCAGGGTCGATCATTGGCTTTTCCGTCAGCGCCCGCATCACTGCGGACCAGAGAGCCCCGTCCATGAGGAAATAATCAATTAGGCTTTCCTCAACCTGTACGGAGTAGCGACATGCACAAAACGCGAGACTTGAAAAAATGAACGCAGGTCGCCAATGCTCAATCGGCACCTTTCACGAAACGTGGTAAACAACCCGTTAACCGGCGTGAGATTTCTTTAACTTCTGGTGAGTTTCAGCCGATTTTCGGACGGAAATCGGGTGTTTGGATTGCGCGCACAATCCAGGCGCGCAAAACCAGCGGAGCATCTATCAGAAGCTTTCAGTCCAGGGTCGCAACTCGATTTCCTGCGACCACGCGCTCCGGTGCTGCAGCAGAACATCAACATAGCTTTGTGCGATCGCATCGGGATCGAGCATCGCGTCCGGCTTGTCGGGGCTTTCCGGCCGTGTCTTCGAGCGGATTGCGCCGTCGATGATGAAGTGCGCGACATGGATGCCCTTGGGGCCGAGTTCACGCGCAGCACTCTGCGCCAGACCGCGAAGCGCGAATTTGCCCATCGCAAACCGCGCCGATTGAGCGAAACCCTTGATGCTGGCCGTCGCCCCGGTAAACAGGATGGCGCCGCGACCGCGTGGGACCATGCGTTTCGCTGCCTGCTGGCTCACAAGGAAACCGCCGAAAGCGCCGACGGCGAGCGCCTGTTCGACCTCGTTCGGATCGAGTTCCGTCAAGGGGCCGCGCACCCGGCCGCTGGCATTGTAGACGACGAGATCAGGCTCGCCGATCTCTTCAGTCACCTCCTCGAAGAGGGCCGCCACGGAGCCCGGTTGCGCCGCGTCGGTCGCAAAGGTCTTCGCGCCCGTTTCAGCCGCCAATGCCGCCAGTTTGTCGATATTGCGCGCCGCCAGGGCCACCTTCACACCGCTGCAAGCAGACGCGCCAACGAAGCGCTGACGCCAGAACCGGCGCCGACGATGAGCGCCGTGCTGTAGGGAAAGTCTGTCATGGTCGCGTTCTCCTGATCCATCTCTCTCACCTAGGCATCGGATCGTTGTGGAACCAGACGCGATGCAAAAAAGACCTCAGGGGTGCCCAGGCGCGTCGATCGAATAGGCGGCAATTCTCGAAAGGTGGTTCAGCGACAATCCCGATTGAGCCGACCACTCGGCGAAAACCTGTTGTGCAAGCTGAAGATCCTTCTTGGCCGTGCCGGTTTGGGAAAGCGCAGCGCCGGCGTCTCTGAGGCAGGCAAGCACATCGCCTGTCAGGATGAAGCAGTCGCGCCCGATCGCGCGCAGGAAGTACTGGCCCGCCAGGCCGCCGAGCCTGCTGCCGCGCTTGCTCAGCAGTTCGAGAAGCCCGGCGTGGTCGGTGGCCGGCCATTCGGCGAAAAAGATGCCAGCGCTGCCGGCCTCATTGGCGAGTTCCCGTACAAAGGCAGCATTGGCGCGGACCGCCATGATTTTCGCGCCGTTGCGGATGATTCTGCTGTCGGAGGTGAGGTCGTGCCAGTAGTCGTCCGGCGCGATGTTCAGGAAGGCCGGATCGAACCCGGAAAACGCGTCCTCGAACCCCGGCCATTTGCTGTCGATCACTTGCCGCACGAAGCCGCTATAGAAAACGCGACGCGTCATCTCCGCGAGGATCCGGTCATCCGTCGTCGCCCTGAGCTTGTCGTGATCGGCAAGCGGCGGCAGCATCGCCTGCAGGGCTGCCGCGCCGCCCTTGCGCTCCTCCGCGCGTTGCCGGATCACTTCGAAATCGATCACCTTCTTCTGTCCTCCTCACCACTCAACGGCCATTGTTCGAGCTGCGCTCATCTAAGCCGCGCTTTCCCGCTGAACCCTTCGCGCCTTGATCGTGTTCATCACGAAGCTCGTCTCGATCGTGTCGACGCACTTCAATCGGGCGATCTTCTCCTTGATGAAACGCTCGTAGTCCTCCAAGCCGGAGCTCATCACCTTGAGCACGTAATCGCGTGATCCGGTGACCAGATGGCACTCGAGAACTTCGTCCCACTGGCGCACGGCCTCTTCGAACATCTGGATTTCATCCTCGTGCTGGCGGCTGAGCCGGATGGAAGCGAGCGCCGTCATCGTCCAGCCATCCACGGCCGGATCGATGACCGTGGTGTATCCCTGAATGATCGAGGCCTCCTCCAGACGGCGCAACCGACGAAGACAGGCAGAGGCGGACAGGCCGACGCGTTCGGCCAGTTCATTGTTCGCGATGCGCGCATCGGCTTCCAGTTCCCGCAGGATTCGCCGATCCGTTTCGTCTGCAATTTTCTGCGTCATCTATTTCCTCTTCCCGCAATAAATTGCTTCGATAAGCGCACACGCGCTCCAAATAGCAAGAACCGCCTTCGCATTCTGATATAATTTTGAGGCCTCATACGTATCTCTCAACGCTGGAGACGACCATGACCGCACCGCATCCCTCCAAAACGCACATCGGCAACCATGCACTGCATCCCGAAACACAGATGCTGAACTACGGCTACGATTCGGAGCTGTCGGAAGGTGCGGTCAAGCCCCCGGTGTTTCTGACGTCGACCTTCGTTTTCAAATCCGCCGAGGATGGGCGAGACTTTTTCGATTATGTCTCGGGTCGGCGTGAGCCGCCGGCAGGCACCGGCGCGGGCCTTGTCTATTCCCGCTTCAATCATCCCAACAGCGAAATCGTGGAAGACCGTCTTGCCGTTTACGAGCGAACGGAAAGCTGCGTGCTGTTTTCATCAGGCATGTCGGCTATCGCCACGACGCTGCTTGCCTTCGTCCGCCCGGGCGATGCTGTGCTGCATTCGCAGCCGCTCTACGGCGGGACCGAAACGCTCCTGGCGAAGACCTTCGCCAATCTGGGTGTGGCTGCCGTCGGCTTTGCCGACGGGGTCAGTGAGGCATCCGTGCAGGCCGCGGCGGAGGCGGCGATGGCCAAGGGGCGGGTGTCGCTGATCCTGATCGAAACGCCGGCCAATCCGACCAACAACCTCGTCGACGTCGCGATGATCCGCCGCGTTGCCGATGCGATAGGACGGAAGCAGGGACATACGCCGATCATCGCCTGTGACAACACGCTGCTCGGCCCCGTCTTCCAGCGCCCGATCGAGCATGGCGCCGACATCTCGCTCTATTCGTTGACGAAATATGTCGGCGGCCACTCGGACCTGATCGCGGGCGCGGCACTCGGCGTCAAGGCCGTGATGAAGCAGGTGAAGGCGCTGCGCGGTGCGATCGGCACGCAGCTTGATCCGCATTCCTGCTGGATGCTTGGACGCTCGCTGGAAACGCTGCAGCTGCGCATGGAGCGGGCAAACAGCAACGCCCAGGCTGTCGCGGACTACCTGCACGCCCACCCGAAGGTCGAGACGATCCATTTTCTGCCGTATCACGACCCGGCATCCCCACTGGGGCGGACCTTTGCCGCCCAATGCACGGGTGCCGGATCGACATTCTCATTCGATATCAAAGGTGGTCAGGCGGCGTCCTTCAAGTTCTTGAACGCGCTGCAGATATTCAAGCTCGCCGTGAGCCTCGGCGGTACGGAATCGCTCGCCAGCCACCCGGCCACAATGACCCACTCGGGCGTCCCGGCCGATGTGCGCCAGCGCATCGGCGTGTTGGAATCAACCATCCGCCTGTCGATCGGCATCGAGCACCCGGACGATCTCATAGCGGATCTCGCCCAGGCGCTGGACGTTGCATGAGGGGAGGCGGCTTAGGCTGCCGCCGTTTCCCTTACGTCGTCGAGCAGGAAATGCACGACCAGATATTTGGTCGTGTAGTGCCGCCCGCTATCGGCGACGTTGTCGACACTGCCGCCATCCGCCGGGTGCCAGCGGTGATAATGCGGGTTGGTCGTGATCAGCGTGATCGCTTTGCCCTGTCGCTTTCCATCGAGCCTGTAACGCATTTCGGCCAGCGGCCAGATGCGTTCGTAGTCCTCCATCGCAATGCGAACCTTGAGCGCTTTCCGGCTGATCGCTTCGCTGCGCGATCCGTCTTCGTGCTCGATCGGAGGTAGGTCTATCGTGACCTCTTCCGCATCGTTCAGGATGGAGTTGAACTCTTCGGGCCAAGTCCGTCTCATGAAATCGCTCCTCCCAGGCTATTTCGTCAGTTAGCCAGCGAAATCTAGCGTGTCTTGCTAAAGAAGCAAACGGCCACGCACGATTTTCAAGGAATGATTTGGTGTCCCGTTGGCAACGCTGGCTCGCGGTGCCTCCCGGGCTGCGGGCGAGGGCAGTGCCTTGCGCTATTGTTGCCAGTGAATGGCGATGTGCGTGCCGGAGGATCGACCGTCATGCCCGAAGGTCAATTCGGCGCCGAGTGTGGTGGCCATGGCGTTTATCAGCCTCGTGCCGAGCCCCGTTCCTTTTGGCCCGCTCGTTCGGTTGTATCCGACGCCATCGTCTTCCACCGAGAGAACCGCGCCATCGCCCTCTGTGCGAAGCGTGATGCGGACATCGCCTGTTCCGGAGGGATAGGCGTATTTCATCGCGTTCGTCACCAGTTCGATCAGGATGATGCCGAGCGCGACAGCCTTGTCCGCCGACGTAGAGACCTGACAGAGATCGGACTGTACCGAGATGCCGCGCGCGAACGCGTTGGCGCTCTGAAGCTCGGCCAGCAACGGCCCGAGGTAGACATCGAGCTGGACCTCGCCGACATTCTCCGACGTGTAGAGGCTGCGGTGGACGCCTGCGATCGCCGTGATCCGGTTCTGTGTCTCGTTTAGCGCCGTCTTGGTTTCGTCTGTCTTGGCGATCTGCATCTGCATGCGGATCATCGCGGACACGAGCGAAAGGCTGTTGGCGATGCGATGGTTCATCTCCGCGAGCAACAGCTCGGCGCGCTCCTTCGCGACGACGAGCTGGCGATCGGCCTCTTCCTTCTCGCTGCGCAGCCGCGCATTTTCCAGCGCCTGGTTCAGCGCGCTGACGAGTAGGGGAAAGAAGTCATCAGTCGCCGTCTTGACGACGTAATCGGCCGCGCCTCCCTTCAATGCCCGGATTGCCACATCGGCGTCGCTGGATCCGGTCACATAGAGAACCGGCGTCTGCTTTCCGCTTTCCGCGATCGCTTCCAGGAAGTGCAGGCCCGTCTGGCTCTCGAAGTAGTGGTCGAGGACGACGGCTTCGAAGTCTTCGCTGGTGAACAGGTCCAGGCCCACCGAGATCGATGGAGCGTGAACGACTTCGAAATCACTGCGCGCAAGAACCCGCGTCGCAAGGCGGGCAAGGGCTGGATCATCATCGACGTAAAGGATGCGCACAGTTTGCTACTCGTTAGGGGACTTGGATGACGGAGAAGAAGAGGCCGAGATTTCGGATCGCTGTCGCGAATCCATCATAGTCGACTGGCTTCGTGATATATACGTTTGCACCGAGATCGTAGCATTTCTGGATCTCGCGCTCGTCGTCCGTCGTTGTCAACACGACGACCGGCATGCGACGCGTATGTTCGTTGCCCTTGATCTGGGCGAGAATGTCGAGACCCGACATGTCAGGCAGGTTGAGGTCGAGAAGCACGAGCAGGTAGCGATCCTTGCTCACCACCCCGTCACGGTTCGGACCAAGAATGTAGTCCAGCGCGCTTTTGCCGAGCGTGAACGGCACGATCTCGTTGTGGACGCCGGCGCGGCGTACGTTCTTTTCGATGAGGCGAGCGTGGCCTTCATCGTCCTCGATCATCACGATCGTGACTTCCTGTCCGGTTGCTTTCATAGTTCCATACTCCGTACGATTTTGGTGAGGTCGGTCGGCAGCGTCAGGATGAACGTGCTGCCCTGCCCAAGTTCTGACTCGACTGTAATGTCACCCCCCAAATTTCGGATTAACGAGCGCACGTGGGCGAGGCCAATGCCTTCTCCGCGCTGATCCTGTTCCCCGGCGCGCCGAAAGAGCTCGAAGACACGCTCGAGGTCCTGGGGGCCGATCCCGCGGCCGTTGTCCTTGACCTCCACCCTGATCCGTCCCGGACCGTCGGGATAGGCGTCGACGTTGAGCTGCAGCGGACGCCCCGGCATCTGGTATTTGACGGCATTGTCGAACAGGTTGCCGAATATCTGCTCGAGCGAGAAGCGATCGTTGATGATGCTGCCGACACGAACCCGTGCATCCGCGGTGCCGCTCGCATCCACGATCTGATGGTGGACATTCGCCGCCGCGGTGTCGATCAGGGCTTTGAGGTCGATACGCTCCGGTTGAAGCTTGCGGCGCCCGTCCCGGGAAATCTTCAGGATCGCGTTGATGAGCGAATCCATCTTGCGGGTCGATGATCGGATAAACCCGAGCGCTTCGGGCAGGTCTTCTTCGACTGCCTGTCGAGCCTCGTGGATTTCTTCAGCCGTCGGCGGCTTCTCGTCGGCGAGAATATAGGTCGAAACAGCCTTCATCGCGGTATCGAGTTCGCTGAGGAAGCCCATGATGTTGACAAGAGGCGCACGCAGGTCGTGCGTCACGATGTAGGCAAACTTCTGGATTTCCTGGTTAGCGCGGATCAGGTCCTGGGTGCGCTCGTTTACGCGTGCCTCCAGTCCGACGTTCAGGAACTCGACTTCCTTCGTGGCTTGCGACAGGTCGCGCACGTGCTGCGCAATGATCAGAATGCCGCCGCCGAGCACAAGCAGGATGGCGACTGCGCCGCCGATCGTAACCCATTGCAGATTGTTGGCGGCGGAAAGCTGTGCCTCCACGAGCACGCGCAGGCGATCATCCGTCTGCTGCAGGAAGTCGCCGAGGATCGCTCGAACCTTGTCCATGAGCTCCCGCCCGGCGTCATCGCGAACGATCGCCAAGGCTTCGGGCAGCTTTCCGTCCTTGGTCAGCGCAACCGTCGTCGTCAGCTCGGTCATCTTGCCATCGATGGCGGCGTTGAGCGCGTCGAGCTGCTTGGCATAGCCTGGAAGAGACGAAACGTTCTCGGTCAGAACCTTGCGCCGCTCCGGCAGGTTTGCCAGAGCCTTGTTGTAGGGCTCCAGATAGGCGGGATCGGTCGACAGCAGGAAGCCGCGCTGCCCTGTCTCCGCATCCTGCACCGTCGTCAACAGATTGACGATGGAGCTGCGGACCCGACGCAATGACGCCGTTTCATCCGAATATGAACGGTTTGCCTGCACCAGCCACAGCGACGAGCCGACGATTCCGAGAAGGATCATCACACCAACGGCAAGCATGAGCAGGCTGGATCGAAGGAAGGCGGCTGTGGAAGTCATGAAGCGTCCAATTATGGGTCTCCATGATTTCTATACATAGCCGCCACAGAAAGATAGCACCCTCATAATATACCGTTTCAATTGATTTCCGTTCAGCGGTAGGCGGCCTGAAGGGTCGCCAAGTCGAGCTTGACCATCTTGAGCATCGCTTCCGTGACGTGTTTGGCGCGCTCCCGATCCGGATCGGCAATCATGTCGGCGAGCACGCAAGGCACGATTTGCCAGCACACGCCCCAGCGGTCTCGCAGCCAGCCGCATTGCTCTTCGGTGCCGCCATTGCCAAGAAAGCGTGTCCAGATCCGGTCGATCTCTTCCTGGGTTTCGCATTGCACCGAGATCGAGAACGCATGGTTGAACGGATCGAGCGGACCCGCCTGCATGGCCGTGAAGTCCTGCTGCCTGAGTTTGAATTCGACAATGGTGACGCTGCCGGGAGGGCCGCTGGGTGTTTCCGCGGGAAGCACCGTCGTTCTCCCCATGGACGAATTGGGCACCGTTGCCACATAAAATGCAACTGCTTCCCGCACGTTCTTTTCGAACCAGAGATTCGAGCTGACCTTGACCATTGTTCGTCCTCCTCGCTGTTCGTTGCTAATGCATCACAGCCATAGGACGTTCCGAGACGGCGGTTCCCGACATGCGCCAGCCGAAACGGGCGCAGAAATTCGCGGCGCTTGAAATTTGACGTTTACGCAAACGTCAATATTTTGTAATAGAGTCTCAAATGCCGGTCTCGCCCGGTAAGCGAATTGGAGGAATTCGAACGATGCCAGTCTACAAGGCCCCGGTGAACGACACGCTCTTCGTGCTGAACGATGTGCTGGGTCTCGAACGCTACAACAATCTGCCGGGCTTCGCCGATGCGAGCCCCGATATGATCGAGGCCATTCTGGGCGAGTCGGCGAAGGTGGCCGAGGAAGTGCTGTTCCCGCTGAATTATTCGGGCGACCAGGAAGGTTGCGTACGTAACGACGACGGGTCGGTCTCCGTGCCGAAGGGCTTCAAGGGAGCCTATGATGCCTATTGCCAGGGCGGCTGGACGGGTCTTGCCGTGCCCGAGGAGTTCGGTGGCCAGGGCCTTCCCTACACGCTCCACGCTGCCGTCGGCGAATATACCTCCGCCGCGAACATGTCGCTGATGATGTATCCCGGTCTGACGCAGGGCGCGATCGCCGCGATCTTCGTGCATGGCTCCGACGCGCAGAAGAAGACCTATCTGCCGAAGATGGTCTCCGGCGAATGGTCGGGCACGATGAACCTGACGGAACCGCATTGCGGCACCGATCTCGGCCTTCTGCGCACCAAGGCCGTGCCGCAGCCGGACGGCAGCTACAAGATCTCAGGTCAGAAGATATTCATCTCCGCCGGCGAGCACGGCATGACGGAGAATATCGTGCATCTCGTGCTCGCCCGTATTGAGGGCGCGCCGGAAGGCACCAAGGGCATCTCGCTCTTCATCGTGCCGAAGTTCACCGTCACGGACGACGGTATGGTTGGCGATCGCAATGCCGTTTCCTGCGGTGCCGTCGAGCACAAGATGGGCATTCACGGCAACGCAACCTGCGTCATGAATTATGACGACGCCACCGGCTTTCTCATCGGTGCCGAGAACAAGGGCCTCAGCGCCATGTTCGTGATGATGAACGAGGCCCGCCTCAGTGTCGGCCTGCAGGGCCTGGCGATCTCGGAAGTGGCCTATCAGAATGCCGCGAATTATGCCCGCGAGCGGATCCAGGGTCGCTCTCTCTCCGGTGCGAAGGCGCCCGAGAAGAAGGCCGATCCGATCATCGTGCATCCCGATATCCGCCGCTCGCTGATGACCATTCGCGCCTTCAACGAGGCCGGCCGCGCCTTCCTTCTCTGGACCGCCCTGAAGTCCGATATCGCCCACCGCTCGGCGGACGAGAAGGAGCAGCAGACGGCGGACGATATTCTCGGCCTGGTCACCCCGATCCTCAAGGGCATGATGACCGACAAGGGCTTTGATCACGCTGTCATGGCGCAGCAGGTTTTCGGTGGCCATGGCTACATCGAGGAAAACGGCATGAGCCAGTATGTGCGCGATGCCCGCATCGCGATGATCTATGAAGGTGCCAACGGCATCCAGGCGCTCGATCTCGTCGGCCGCAAGCTCGGACAGAACGGCGGCCGTGCCGTTATGGCGCTCTTCAAGGAGATCGGTGATTTCTGCGAGGAGAACCGCCACGACGAACAGATGGCCTTCTTCACCAAGAACCTGAAGAAGGGCTTGAACGACGTGCAGGCGGCGACCATGTGGTTCATGCAGCATGCGATGGCAAAGCCCGACAATGCCGGTGCAGGCTCGACCGACTACATGCATCTCTTCGGTCTCGTCATTCTCGGCTATATGTGGGCGAAAATGGCAAAGGCCGCCAATGATGGCCTTGCCGCCGGAGAAGCCGATCGCGAAGCCTTCCTGCGCAACAAGCTGATCACGGCACGCTTCTTCATGGAGCGGATCATGCCGGAGACGGCCCTGCGCAAGGCGCGCGTCGAGACGGGTGCCGAAACGATGATGGCGCTGAGTGCCGAGGCGTTTTGAAGGTGGCGTCTTTTCTTCCCCGCGGGGAAGAGAGACGGATGCGGCATCGCCGCAGGGCAGAATTCAAGCGCTTGGCACCGCCTCTGCGCCGATAGGGAGATGAAGGTATGACCGAGGTTTTCGTTTACGATCACGTCCGCACGCCGCGCGGCCGCGGCAAGAAGGACGGTTCGCTGCATGAGGTGCCGTCGGTGCGCCTGGCGGCCAAGACGCTTGAGGCCATCCGCGACCGAAATGGTCTGGACACCTCGACCGTCGATGACATCATCATGGGCTGCGTCGATCCCGTCATGGAAGCGGGGGCGGTCATTCCGAAGGGCGCTGCCTTCGAAGCGGGCTACTCCACCAAGGCGCCGGGCATGCAGATCTCCCGCTTCTGCGCGTCCGGCCTCGATGCCGTGAACTTCGCGGCCGGCAAGATTGCCCAGGGCGCTGATGACATCGTCATTGCCGGTGGCGTCGAGAGCATGTCGCGCGTTGGCCTCGGCATGTCGGGCGGCGCATGGTTCATGGATCCCTCGGTGAACTTTCCGGCCTATTTCATGCCGCAGGGCGTCTCGGCCGATCTGATCGCCACCAAATACGGCTTCAGCCGCGATGACGTTGACGCCTACGCGGTCGAAAGCCAGAAGCGTGCCGCCAACGCTTGGGAGAAGGGCTACTTCAAGAATTCCGTCATTCCGATCAAGGATCAGAACGGCCTGACGATTCTGGATCATGACGAGCACATGCGCCCCGGCACGGACATGCAGGCGCTGGCATCGCTCAACCCGTCCTTCCAGATGCCCGGCGAGATGGGCGGCTTTGAAGCCGTCGGCATTCAGGCGCATCCCGAGATCGAGCGGATCAACTACGTCCACCACGCCGGCAACTCCTCCGGCATCGTCGATGGCGCCGCAGCCGTGCTGCTCGGCTCGAAGGCGGGCGGCGAGAGCATGGGGCTGAAGCCGCGCGGCCGCATCAAGGCCTTCGCCAACATCGGCTCGGATCCAGCGCTGATGCTGACCGGTCCTGTCGACGTCACCGAGAAGCTGCTGAAGCGCACCGGCATGACGCTCGCCGATATCGACCTCTTCGAGCTCAACGAGGCCTTCGCCGCCGTGGTCCTGCGCTACATGCAGGCCTTCGACATCCCGCACGACCAGATCAACGTCAACGGCGGCGCCATTGCCATGGGCCACCCCCTCGGCGCCACCGGGGCTATGATCCTGGGCATGGTGCTGGACGAACTGGAACGCCGTGATCTCAACACCGCGCTCGTCACGCTCTGCATCGGCGCCGGCATGGGCACGGCCACAGTTATCGAACGCGTCTAAGGGAGAGAGACGATGAGCTACACCAATTTCACCGTCGAGACCGACGCAGACGGCATCGCACTCGTCACCTGGGACATGCCCGGCAAATCCATGAACGTTTTCACCGCGGACGTGATGGACGAACTCGACGCCATCATCGACCAGACGGTGGCCGATAATGCCGTCAAGGGTGTTGTCATCACCTCGGGCAAGTCGAGCTTCTCCGGCGGGGCCGATCTGTCGATGATCAAATCGATGTTCACCTTCTACAACGAGGAGAAGGTCAAGGACCCTGCGAACGCCGCGCACAAACTCTTCGATCTCGTCGGCCGCATGACCGGCCTGTTCCGCAAGCTGGAAACCTGCGGCAAACCCTGGGTCTCGGCGATCAACGGCACCTGCATGGGTGGCGCGCTGGAGATGTCGCTTGCCTGCCACGGTCGCGTCGCTTCCAATGCCAAGTCGGTCAAGATCGCGCTCCCCGAGGTCAAGGTCGGCATCTTCCCGGGCGCCGGCGGCACGCAGCGCGTCTCCCGCCTGGCAGACGCTCAATCCGCCCTGCAGATGATGACGACGGGCCAGTCGCTGACGGCGGCGCGTGCCAAGGCGATGAACCTGATCCATCAGGTGGTCGAGCCGGATCAGCTGATCCCAGCCGCCAAGCAGATGATCAAGGACGGCCTGAAGCCGATCGCCCCCTGGGACGAAAAGGGCTTCAAGGCGCCAGGCGGCGGCATCTGGACGCCGGCGGCAGCCCAGCTATGGCCGGCCGCCCCCGCGATCCTGCGGCGTGAAACCGCCGGCAATTATCCCGGTGCGCTTGCGATCCTGAAATGCGTTTATGAGGGCCTGCAGGTGCCCTTCGATACGGCACTGAAGATCGAGCAGCGCTATTTCACCCAGGTGCTGCAGACCACCGAAGCATTCTCGATGATCCGTTCCCTCTTCATCTCCATGCAGGAGCTTGGCAAAGGGGCCCGCCGCCCCGCCGGCATCGCAAAGACGGAGCTGAAGAAGGTGGGTGTCGTCGGCGCCGGTTTCATGGGGGCGTCGATCGCCTACGTGACCGCCGCCGCCGGCATTCCCGTCACCCTTGTTGATCGCGATATGGAGGCGGCCAGCAAGGGCAAGTCAGTCTCCGAGGGATTGGTGAAGGATTCGATCAGTAAGGGACGTCTTACGCAGGATGAGGGCGCGGCCCTTCTCTCGCGCATTACGCCATCAGCAGACTATGCCGATCTCAAGGATGCCACTCTTGTCATCGAAGCTGTGTTCGAGGATCGCGACGTGAAGAAGGCCGTGATCGAGGCTGTCGAAGCTGTGCTGCCCGAAGGCGCCATCTTCGCCTCCAACACCTCGACGTTGCCGATCTCCGGCCTCGCGAAGAATTCGAAGCGGCCGGTCGATTTCATCGGCGTCCATTTCTTCTCACCGGTCGAAAAGATGATGCTGACCGAAGTGATCCTCGGCAAGGAGACCGGTGACAAGGCGCTGGCTGTGGCGCTGGATTATGTCGCCGCGATCAAGAAAACGCCGATCGTCGTCAACGACACCCGCGGCTTCTTCGTCAACCGCTGCGTCTTCCGCTACATCCACGAAGCCTATGACATGCTGATCGAAGGCGTGCCGGCGGCGATGATCGAAAATGCCGCCAAGATGGCCGGCATGCCGGTCGGGCCATTGTCACTGAACGACGAGGTGGCGATTGATCTCAGCCAGAAGATCCTGAAGGCGACCGTCGCCGATCTCGGCGAGGCGGCTGTGGATCCACGGCACCTGACGCTGATCAACAAAATGGTCGATGAACTCGACCGCCGTGGCCGCAAGAACGGCAAGGGTTTCTATGACTATCCGGCAAAGCCTGCCAAGAAGTCGCTCTGGCCCGACCTCAAGACCTTCTATCCGCAAAAGAAGGCGGAGGACGTCGATGTCGTCCTTCTCAAGCATCGCTTGCTGGTGACGATCGCGCTGGAAGCCGCGCGGACCATCGAGGAGGGCATCGTTACCGATCCTCGCGAAGCCGATGTCGGCTCCATCCTCGGTTTCGGCTTTGCCCCCTATACGGGCGGTGTGCTGTCCTACATCGACGGCATGGGCGTGAAAACCTTCGTCGCGCTCTGCGAAAAGTTGGCCGCGGCTTACGGAGATCATTTCAAGCCGACGGCGCTGCTGCAGGAGATGGCGGCAAAGAACGAGACCTTCTACACCAGGTTCGACCCCTACGCGGGAGAGCAGAAGGCGGCCTGACCGTTACGCCACGATGGAGAGCGGGCCGCGACGGGCCCCGCTTTCACCTTCGTGGATCGAATGCCTTGTGAAATTCGAAAGGGGAGCGAGGCGGATAGACCCAAAGCGCCTTGCAACGAACACAATTGCCGGGTAAAAGCCCAGCATCGATCTTGCTAGATGAACTTTGTAGCGGACATTCGTGTCGTTACTGGCGAACTTCCTCCAAAATCGGTTTCATCGCACATCGGTTCCGGCTGATTTGCATCTTTAGTGTACGATTTGAAAAGGATATCGTCATGAGCACAGGTACCGTTAAGTGGTTCAACGCAACCAAGGGCTACGGCTTCATTCAGCCGGACGACGGCTCGGCGGACGTTTTCGTTCACATCTCTGCTGTTGAGCGCGCTGGCATGCGCGAACTCAAGGACGGCCAGAAGCTGTCTTACGAGCTCGTTGCTGACAAGCGTTCGGGCAAGATGTCGGCTGACCGCCTGCAGGCTGCCTAAGCCTTAAAGAATATCATCTCCGGATCGTGACCACGGATGTACTGGCACGGTTCGTCGAGATGGAAGGGAAGGTCGGGTTTGCCCCGGCCTTTTTTCGTTTCAGGGGGCAGCATTCCTCTTCACCAGCCGCTATCGCTTCTCCCGCATATCAGGCCGCTGCACGCGCCGCCCTTGAACGCTCGGCGCGCAGGCCGAGAAGACCGGCCCCGGTCACGAGCACGATCGCCGTTGCGAAGATGTCGGTGGTCAGCTGGTAGCCGAGCGATTTTGCCAGGAAGCCGGCAAGGATCGCCGGCAGGCTGAACGCGAGATAGCTCTGGATGTAGAAGGCGGAAAGCAGTTCGGCGCGTTCGTCCGGCTTGGCGAGCGGCATGATCGTGCCGATCGCGCCAAGGAAATTGGTGCCAAACCCCATTCCCGTCAGCACCGTGCCGGCAAGCAGCAGCGGAACGCTTGCAAGATGGACGCCGGCGACCACGGTCAGGATGCCAAGGATGGTCGCGAGCGTTCCGAAGCCAAGGTTTGAATCGGCCGACTTGCCGCGTCTGAGATAAACGGCCCCGGCGCCCGAGACCATCAGCGCGGTCACCACAGAGCCACCTGTCAGCGGTGCATGATTGCCTGTCGTGTTGACCACCAGCGAGGGTACCAGCGACAGATAGAAGCCGCCAAGCGTCCAGTTCGCAATGTTGATCGGTGTCACCAACGCGAGCGATCGCTTGACCTGCGGAGGGATTGCGATCCGCGGCGTCAACGAACCCCAGACGCCCGGCCGCTGGCCGCCGGTTTCTCCGGTGGCCCATATGGCGATCGCCATGCCGGAGAGCGGCGCAATGGAGTTGATCAGTTGGCCCTTGGGACGATCGACATCGACGAGCGCCGCGCCGATGGAGGCGCCGGCAATGCCGGTCGCCAGTCCCTGCACGATCCTTGCGGCAATCAGCCATCCCGGTCCGCTTGCGACGACGAACAACGTCATGGCGACGATCTCAAGCAGCAGCGCCGAAAAGATCACCGGTTTGCGGCCGAGATGGTCTGAGATCGAGCCAGCGATCAGCAAGGCAAGCAGCAGTGCAAAGGCATAGACCGCAAAGATCACCGTGATCAGAACCGGAGAAACGGCAAAATTCTCCTGGTAGATCCGATAGAGCGGCGTCGGCGCGGCCGATGCCCCGAAGAAGGTGGCAAGGGTGATCGCGTGAAAGCGGATCGGATTGGACTTGGTCTCTATGGATTCGCCGGCGCCGCGCATATATAAGCTCCTTAAAGCTAAGTCGTTGCGTTAGTCCATGTAGGTCAGGCGTCGGCTAAAAGCAAATAAGTTGCGTTAATGGATCGCTCAATCTTTTTGAAACATGGCGCGCAGCGAAGAGGGTTGGGTTGGTAATGGCGGTAAAGGAAAATGTTCGTCCCGGCGGTCGTAGCGCCCGGGTGCAGGCGTCGGTCCACAAGGCCGTGCGCGCGTTGTTGCAATCGATGGAGCGAACGGACGTGACCATCCCGTTGATCGCAGGCGAGGCAGGTGTGACACCCTCGACGATCTATCGCCGTTGGGGCGATCTCCAGGAGTTGCTCGCTGACGTCGCGGTCGAGCGCCTGCGCCCTGACATGCGGCCGGTGGACACCGGCAGTGCCAAGGGTGATCTGGAGGCATGGGCCGAACAATATGCCGAGGAAATGTCGTCAGGCATCGGCCGTGAGATGATCCGCGATGTGCTGGCTGCGCAAGACAACGCCAATGCCTGCAAGTGCTACGCCTTCACCCGCGAGCAGATGGAGCTGATCGGCGATCGCGCTCAGGGGCGCGGCGAGCGCTTCCCTCCTGTGGATGCGGTGATGGATCGCGTCGTGGCGCCGATCATCTATCGGATCCTGTTCGGCGATGCGCCATCGGCCGATCACGTGCGCGGCCTCGTGGCGGATGTGATGAGCAGCGAAGCCGTCGCCGCTACTCCGCCGCTGCCCGTTTCTGCGCGGAAATCTGGGTGATATAGGCGCGCAGTGCGGCGGGCCGAACAGGCTTGTGCTGAATGCTGATGCCGTGGCGTTCCGCCTCGGCGCGAACCTCCGGCGTGCGGTCGGCGGTCACGATCAGACCTGGGATGTAGGACATGAACTGCTCGCGGGCCGCGAGGATCGCTGCAACCCCTGTCCCGTCGCCCAGATGGTAGTCGGCGATGACAAGGTCCGGGGCCTGTTGTCGGAAATCAAGCTGGGCGATCGCGGCCAGCGAATCCGCGCACTGCACATCGCAACCCCAGCCGCCGAGGAGCAGCTGCATTCCCTCGAGAATATGCGGTTCGTTATCGATGCAAAGAATCCTCAAGCCCTTGAGGTTCTGCGCGGACCGTTCGGCGGGTGGGGCAGGGGTGGATGGTTCGACCTGCCGCGAGACGTCGCGGGGCATGACGATGCGGAAGTCTGTCCCTTTGCCGTGGGTCGAGTGCAGCTCGACAGGATGGCTCAGCACGCGCGCGATGCGGTCGACAATCGACAGCCCGAGCCCCAAGCCCGATGCGGTCTTGGCGCCTTCGTCGAGCCGTGCGAACTCCTTGAAGACAGTCCGGAATTTCGACGGCGGGATGCCGATGCCGGAATCCATCACCTGAATGACGACCTGGTTTCCGCGTCGACGTGCGCCGACCAGCACCTTGCCTGATATCGTGTATTTGATGGCGTTGGATACGAGGTTCTGCACCAGCCGCCGCAACAGGTTCGGGTCGGAGCGAACCCGAAGCGAGGTCGGCATGACCACCAGCTTCAGTTTCTTCTCGCGTGCAATCGGCGCGAAATCGGTCTGGATGCGCTCCAGCAGATCCGAGAGCGGCACCGAGGCAAGGCGCGGACGCATGGCGCCGGTATCCAGCCGGGAAATGTCGAGAACGGCCCCGAGAATGCTTTCGACCGACTCCAGCGCCGAATCGATGTTGCGCACGATCGCGCTGCTTTCGGATTGCCCTATTCGCTCCACGAGAGCGGACGAATAAAGTCGCGCGGCATTGAGCGGTTGCAGGATGTCGTGGCCGGCGGCGGCGAAGAACCGTGTCTTGCCGAGATTGGCATCGTCGGCTGCTGCGCGGGCCTCGCCGAGCTCGTGATTGACGCGGGTGAGCTCGGCGGTCCGCTCGGCCACCCGCTGCTCCAGCGTTTCGTTGGCCTGCTTCAACGCCTTGTCCGCGGCGACGCGTTGTGTGATGTCGGTGAACGTCGCAACGATGCCCTTGTCAGGCATGGCGTTGGAGCGCACTTCGATGATCCGCTCGCCGCCGGCCAGAACCAATGCGAACGGTTTGTCGAGGGCGAGGAAATGCCGCACCGTCTGGCTGTGATCGCCACCGGGAAGGTCGCCCCGTTCGCTGAGGATCGCGACGATCTCGGAAAGCGGGAAGCCCACCTGTCCGGCAGCTTCGGGAAGATCCAGCAACTGCCGGAACCGGCGGTTCCAGATTGTCAGGTGGTTCGAGCTGTCGAAAACGGCAATGCCCTGATCCATCTGCGACAGAGCCGTCTGCAGCATGTCCTGGTTATACTGGAGTGCTTCGCTCGCCTGATCGAGCAGCCACGCCGTATCGGCGGAGGCGTCCTCGACCTTCTGCAGGATCAGCGACAGCACGAGACGCGCTGAAGATGAGCCGATGGCGCTGCCGAGCAGCTGCTCGGTGAAATGGATCAGGGCCATGTCCGCAGGCTGCTCGTCATCGAGCTTGCGCCCCGAGCTCTGCTGGTAGGTCAGAAAGGAACGCTCCATCCGCTCGTCGCCAAGATAGCGGGATATCGTCGCTTTAAGATCGCCGACACTGATCCGGGTCTTCCAGCCGCGTGTTGCAAACTGCGAGCGGGATTGCCGCTTGATGAAGATACCCGCCTGGATACGCTCGAGCGGTCTGGCGTTGCGGGTGACCGAGCCGATGACGAAGAAGGCGGTGTTGACGAGCAGGCTCATGACAGTCGCATTGACGAGCGGGTCGGCGTCGGGAGCCGTAAAGACAGTCGTGCCGGGGAAGATGAAGCCGAGCACGGCGCTGGCGACCGACGAATAGTCAGGTCCGCCGAGCGACGGCAGAAACAGCAGATAGACCCAGATGACGAAGCCCGAGGTGAGCCCGAGGATGGCGCCGCGCGCATTGGCACGCCGCCAGATCAGCCCGCCGAAGAGCGACGGCGACATCTGCGCTATGGCCGCAAAAGAGAGAAGACCAATGGAGGCAAGCCCGGTCGTGCTGTCGGTGGATCGGTAGTAGGCATAGCCAAGCAGGAGAACGGCGAATATGGCGCTGCGTCTGATGTTGAGCAGCGTCTTTGCGAAATCGTCCCGCTGCCCGGCGCGCCCGGCAAGCTTTCGGTGCAGGAAAATCGGCATGATGATGTCGTTCGACACCATGATCGAGAGGGCGACCGAGGCGACAATCACCATCGCCGTCGCGGCGGAGAAGCCGCCGATGAAGGTGATCAGCGAGACCACCGGCATCTGTCCGACGATTGGCAAGGACAGCATGTAGAGATCGGCATTGCCGCTGCCGCCGAACGTCAGCAATCCGCCGATGGCAACCGGAAGCACGAACAGGTTGATGGCAACGAGATAGAGCGGAAACAGCAACCCGGCGAGACGCAGCTCCTTCGGCGTCCGGTTTTCCACGACCGTCACATGGAATTGCCGCGGCAGCATGATGATCGCGAACGCCGAGAGCAGCGTCAGCGTAATCCACCGGCTGAGCGGCGTCTGGTAGCTCAGGGCGGACTGCACGAGTGCGTTGTCGGCGGCCTTCTGCCAGAGATCGCTGGGGCCGTCGAACAGGAACCAGATGACGCAGACGCCGGCGGTGAGAAAGGCGACGAGCTTGACGACCGACTCCATCGCGACCGCGAGGATCAGTCCATCCTGGTGCTCCGTGGCGTCTGTGTGGCGCGTGCCGAACATGATGGCGAAGCAGGCCAGCACCAGGGTTACGAGCAATGGCAGATCGAGGAAGTAGAGATTGCCGCTGCCGATCCCGTAGTCGGAGGGATTGAGCATCGCGCTCACCGTGCTCGACACCGACTTGAGCTGCAACGCGATATAGGGAATGGCGCCGACGAGGGAGATCAGGGCAACGATCGTCGCGACGGTTGAATTTTTGCCGTACCGGGCGGCAATGAAGTCCGCCACCGACGTCAGCTTCTCGGCCTTGGCAAGGTCGATGATCCGGCGCAACACCGGCATGCCGAGGGTGAAGACGAGGATCGGGCCGATGTAGATGCCGGTGAATTCCAGCCCGCGCTGCGCCGCCAGTCCGACGCCGCCGAAATACGTCCAGGAGGTGCAGTAGATCGCAAGGCTCAGCGCATAGACGATCGGCCGGCCGCCTTGCGGGACGCCGAAACGCCTGCGCCGGCGATCGCCATGGCTTGCCACGGCAAAAAGCAGCAGCAGATAGCCGAACGCGGATGCAAGTATGACCCAGCCTGGCAGCATAGACCCTCCGCCGGCGCCAGATGCGCCGGTCCTCCCGGACGGTTCGAGACTACGGCAATTGATAGGCTTTGAACATCGGCCCCATCTAGGCCTTAAGTCAAAGGCCGGCAGGACATAACGATATTTGTAATTAGCAATTGAATATTTGTTTCGAACATGTAGCTAATAAAAACAATGGCATGTCAGTGGACTGCATCAAAGGGAGACAGATCGCATGCTCAACGAGTTCAAAGCATTTATCGCCCGCGGCAATGTCATGGACCTTGCTGTCGGTGTGATTATCGGCGGTGCCTTTGGCGGCATCGTGAGATCGCTGGTCGATGACATCATCATGCCGATCGTTGGCGCGATCTTTGGTGGTTTCGACTTCTCCAACTACTTCATTGGCCTGTCTTCGAACGTCAATGCACCGACCTTGGCGGCCGCTCGCCAGCAGGGTGCGGTTCTTGCTTATGGCAGCTTCATTACCGTTCTCATCAACTTCATGATCCTTGCCTGGATCATCTTTTTGATGGTCAAGGGCGTGAACACGCTTCAGAAGCAGGTCGAAAAGCAGAAGAAGGCAGCACCGGAAGAAGCGCCTGCAACGCCTGCCGACGTCGCGCTTCTCACCGAAATTCGCGACCTGCTGGCCAAGCGCCCGGCCGTCTGATCGAGACTGGCCCCCTTGGCTATGGCGGGGCCAACCATCAAAGAAATCGACATTGCATCACGGATTGTCATGGGATTTGCCTTCGTAATTATTCTATGAAGGCAAAAACCGGAGTGATGCATGTCGATCGTAAGCAGCCTTAGCCCGCGCGCCGTCTCTGCGCCTGAAAGCGGGATCGTTGAAGTCGTCAACTACGCGCGTGGCAGAGAAGGCCTTTTGCCTTTGTGGGTCGGCGAGGGGGATCTGCCCAGCCCCGATTTCGTCAACAAGGCCGCGATGGATGCTCTCGGCGCCGGCGAGACCTTCTACACCTATCAGCGCGGCATTCCCGAGCTTCGCCAGGCACTTTCGGACTATTATGCCCGCAATTTCGCGGTTGATCTTCCGGTCGACCATTTCTTTGTGACCGGTTCCGGCATGCAGGCGATCCAGATCGCCGTGCAGGCGCTGACTTCCCCGGGCGACGAACTTGTTTACCTGACTCCGGCTTGGCCCAATATTGCCGCGGCGCTCGAAATTGCAGGGGCCCGTTCGGTCGGCGTGCAGCTGCAATTCCAGGGCGGCAAATGGGCAGTCGATCTTGATCGCATCGCAGCGGCAATCACCCCGAAAACCAAGGCACTCTTCATCAACACCCCGTCCAACCCGACCGGCTGGACCGCGACGAAGGAAGATCTGGCCGCCATTCTCGGGCTGGCGCGCAAGCATGGTCTCTGGATCATGGCCGACGAGATCTATGCTCGTTACTACTTCCCCGGCGGTCGCGCGCCCTCGTTCCTCGATGTCATGGACGCCGACGACAGGATCATGTTCGTCAATTCCTTCTCGAAGAACTGGTCGATGACCGGCTGGCGCGTGGGTTGGATCGTGGCGCCGCCGCAGACCGGGCAGGTGATTGAAAACCTCATCCAGTATTCGACCTCGGGCGTCGCCCAGTTCATGCAGAGGGGCGCCGTCGCTGCCTTGAATGATGGCGAGGCTTTCGTGGAGGCCAACATCGAAAAGGCAAAGCGCTCGCGCGACATTCTCTGCGACGCCCTCATTGCGACCAATCGCGTGCAAACGCTCAAGCCTGATGGTGCGCTTTATGCGTTCCTGAAGATTGACGGCGTCACCGACAGCCGCAAGGCGGCGATCGATATCGTCGACAAGACCGGCGTCGGCCTGGCCCCCGGCGCGGCGTTCGGCGCCGGCGGCGAGCTGTTTCTCCGTGCCTGCTTCCTGCGCGATCCCGCGCAAATACAGACGGCGGCCGACCGCCTTTGCGACTACATTCTCAAGCTTTGATAGGGCGCTCGAGGGCTCGTTTCTCGAGCCCTCGGCCCGAAATTGGCACATCGATAAAATTGTAGAGAACGTCGAAATCCCGCTCTAACCACATCGCCAAACTTACCCGCCTCAAAGCCGTCCGGCGCTCTTCTGATAAGAAAATCGGAAAGGAAACTGGCGTCAATTGCATCCGTGCAATGAAGGCAGGGAATGTAGGCGATGGCAATTTTGGTCACCGGCGGCGCCGGATACATCGGCAGCCATATGGTGTGGACGCTACTGGACGCCGGCGAGGAAGTCGTCGTTCTCGACCGTCTGTCGACAGGTTTCCGCTGGGCCGTTGCTCCCCAGGCGCGCTTCTATCTCGGTGACGTCGCGGACCGCCGGATTCTCAAGACCATCTTCATTGAAAACGATATCGAAGCCATTATCCATTTCGCGGGATCGGCCGTTGTGCCGGCATCCGTCGCGGATCCACTCTCCTACTACGACAACAATTCGGGCAAGACGCGCGAGCTGATGAGCGCCGCGATCGAGGCTGGCGTTCGCCACTTCGTCTTTTCGTCGACAGCTGCCGTCTACGGCCCCCAGAAGACATCCGCTCCCGTGAAGGAGGACGCGTCTCTCAATCCCGAGAATCCTTATGGCCAGTCGAAGCTGATGACTGAGTTCATGTTGCGCGACGCCGCCGCTGCCTATGACTTCGACTATGTCGCACTTCGCTATTTCAACGTTGCCGGTGCGGACCCTGAGGGTCGTGCTGGCCAGTCGACCGCAGGCGCCACGCACCTGATCAAGGTTGCCTGCGAAGCCGCCCTTGGGCGGCGCGACAGCGTGCATGTCTACGGTATCGATTATCCCACGCATGACGGGACGGGTGTGCGCGACTACATCCATGTCAGCGATCTCGCGGCAGCACATCTGAAGGCCCTGCAGCACCTGCGTCGTGGGCGCGGCTCGCTCGTTGCGAATTGCGGCTACGGGGCCGGCTACTCCGTTCTCGACGTGCTGAACATGGTCACCCGCCTGCACGGCCAGTCTTTCAAGATCCACATGGCGCCGCGACGCCCCGGCGATGCGGCAAGCGTCGTCGCCGATTCGACGCTTGCGCACCGCGTGCTGGATTGGAAGCCGCAATACGATTCCCTGGAAACGATTGTCCGTAGCGCGCTGGATTGGGAACTTTTGCTGATGAACAGGAGCGTGGACGACCTGCAGAGCGTTCATCGGGCGCTTGCTGCGGCGGGCTTCTAACGCAGCATTTACCATGCGTCCGGTCGGCAGCCGATCTGACGCTACGTGAGTAGGAAATAATCAAGCTTTCTCTGGCTGGCATGGGCCAGGGGAAAAGGAAATCATGAACAGCTTTCTCGCGTCGCTCCGTCTGCAAAAGGATGATCCGGACTTCCTCAAGTCGCAGTATAAGGCTCTCGCGTCGCAGATCCCTATTCTCTACGTGCTTCTGATCATCAACGCGCTCGCCGTCGCGATAACCCATATCGGGACGGCCCCTGTCTGGCTGTCGCTCTACATCCCGATCGGCCTGTCCGTTACCTGCCTGCTCAGGCTTTGCTGGTGGGAAATTCACGGCAGGGACGAGGTGACTGCTGAGCGGGCGATGACGCTCATGCGCATTACTGTGGTCGCAGCCGCCGTCCTGACCTGCGCCTTCGGTGCCTGGGCGGTTGCTCTCTATCAGTATGGCAATGCCTACCAGCAGGGACAGATCGCCTATTTCCTGGTGGTCACCGGTATTTCCTCGGTATTCTGCCTCATGCATCTGCCACTGGCGGCGGCACTGACCACGGTCATCACGTTCGGGACGATGATCGTCACGTTCATGTTCTCCGGCAATCCGGTGTTCGTTGCCACGGCGACGAGTGGCGCTTTCCTTGTCGTGCCGTTCCTGCGGGTTATCAACAGCTACTACCAGAATTTCGTGCGTCTCGTGCGGCTGACGGAGGAACTGCAGAAGAAGCAGGCCGAAGCGCAGGAACTCAACCTTGTAAACAGCCGCAACGCGCTGCACGACCAGCTGACCGGCCTTGCCAATCGCCGCAGCTTCTTCCTGTCGCTCGAAGAACGGCTGCGGGCCGGATCGGATGCGCCGCCTGTCCTGGGGATCATCGACCTTGATGGTTTCAAGCCTGTCAATGACGTCTTCGGCCATGCGGCGGGTGATCTCGTTCTCAAGGAAACCGCGCGTCGTTTCATGGCTCTGATTGGCGATGACGGTGTCGTCGCCCGATTGGGCGGGGACGAATTCGGCATCATATTCCCGGATGACCTTGCCGTTTCGACGATCGCCGATGTCGCCCACGCGCTCTGCAGCGCGGTCCGCGAACCGTTCGAGATTCCGGACGGATCGGTTCGAGTGTCCGGTTCCTGCGGCATCGTCCAGCTGGCCTCCGGTGGCCATACGGCTGAAGAACTCTACGAGAAGGCCGATTTCGCGCTCTATCAGGTGAAAAGCAAACACAATGGCGGCGTCGAATTCTTCTCGCCGGAGCATGAGACGATCCTGTCGCAGCGGCACATGATCGAACTGGAATTGCAGGCGGGCAACTTCGCGGATGAGTTGTCGTTGGAATACCAGCCGATCATCGAGCTCAAGACGGGTGTTGTCGTGGGTTACGAGGCTCTGGCGCGCTGGGACAGCGCCCGGTTTGGCCGGATCAGCCCCGCCGCCTTCATTCCTGCAGCGGAGCGCACGGCTCTTATCGGCCGAATGACGCGTGTTCTGCTGGGACAGGCACTCGACGCGCTTTCCTTGATGCCGTCCCGCCTGCGTCTGTCGTTCAATCTCTCGGCGCGGGACATTTGCGATCATGAGACCGCAATGACGTTGTTGGCCATGATCCACCGCTCGGGGGTGGACGCTCGGCGCATCGAGTTCGAGATCACGGAAACGGCCCTGCTGTCGGATTTCGCCACGGCCGACCGCGTCGTCAATCTGTTTCGCGCCGCTGGCGTCACCATCGCGTTGGATGATTTCGGCACGGGCTACTCCAGCCTCAGTCACGTTCATCGGCTGGCCTTCGACAAGCTGAAGATCGACAAGAGCTTCGTGATGAATCTCGATCGCGACACGCGTTGCCTGAACATCACGCGTTCGGTTGCGAATCTCTGCCAGAATCTCGGCATTGCGTCGGTAGCGGAAGGCGTAGAAAGCGGGGAGGTCGCCGAGGGGCTGCGATCCATGGGCGTGCGCCTTGCGCAAGGCTATTATTTTTCTCGGTCATTACCCCTCTCCGCAGCCATAGACTATGCGATCGAACGCGATAAATTCGCAATGACGCAACAGCCGCTGTACGCCTGATTCCAGGAGCAGAACGGCGTCACATACAGGTGGCAGGGAGACAGGAATGCAGGATGGTATCGAGCAGCGCGACGTCATCCTCGAACGCCACGCCTCCGCCGGCATCATTCGCCTGAACAGACCGCGCGCGTTGAATAGTCTCACTCTCGACATGGTCAGGATGGTCAGCGCAGCACTCGACGAGTTCGCCGCAGACCCCGGTATTGCCACCGTCATAGTCATGGGAGAGGGAGAGCGTGGCTTCTGTGCCGGCGGCGATATCCGCGTGCTGCACGAGAGCGGCCGTGGCGGCACCGATCTTGCCGAGACTTTCTGGCGCGAGGAGTTCCGCCTCAACCACCGCATCTCGACCTATCCGAAGCCCTATGTCGCGTTAATGGACGGGATCACCATGGGTGGTGGCGTTGGCCTGTCCTCGCATGCGAGCCATCGCGTCGTGACCGAGCGAACACGCTTTGCCATGCCGGAAGCCGGCATAGGCTACTTTCCTGATGTCGGGGCCACCTGGTTGCTCCCGCGTGCGCCTGGTGAAACGGGCATATGGATGGGTTTGACCGGCTCGAATGTCGTGCCGGCGGATGTCATTCGAGCGGGGCTTGCCGATTTCCAGATTGCGTCGTTCCAGCTGACCGAGCTTGTCGATACGCTTGCCGAGTTGCCGCGCGGCGCCGGTCCCCGGGACGTTGATGCCGTGCTCAAGAATCTGTCCTCGGATCCCGGCATGGGGCCGCTGCGCCGGAACGCAGACCTGATCCACCGCACCTTCCGGTTCGGCAAGATGGAAGAGATCATCGCTGCGCTCAAGGCAGAAGACGGCGATTTCGCCGAGGAGACATTGCGTACGCTGCACACGCGCTCGCCCACCAGCCTCAAATTGACGTTGCGTCTGCTCCGGCTGGGCGGGCAAAGCCGCAATCTGGCCGAATGCCTTGCCCGTGAGCTCGGTGCCTGTTTGCAGATATTGAAATCGCCTGATTTCTACGAAGGAATTCGCGCCGCGATCATCGATAAGGACCGGGATCCGAAATGGCTTCCGTCCACGCTTGAGGCCGTCGGAGCCTCCTCGATCGATGCCTTCTTGAGGCCGGCCGAACCGCCACTGACGTTCTCAGGCGCGCATGCCTGACCCGGACCATGCGGGCCTGGCCTACATCGGATAGTCCGGAATGACGTCACGACGCGTGAGCTTCAGCGTGCGATCCGGCTGCAGAATGTAGGTCTCAAGCATCTTCGTTCCCGAGGAATCGTAGAGCGAGTTGTAGATGACGCTGCCGGGTGGCGATTTCGTCAGCTTGGTGCGTGGCTGTCCATTGTAGGTGATGCTGCCGGGGATGGGTTTCACCTCCGCCGTCTCGGCCGTGGCGCACCCCACGAGCGCAGCAGTCGACACCATTGCCAGTATAAAATTCGTCATTGCCAAGATCCCAGCCAGTTCAACCATTTATATGGCGCGAGATCGGCAGCGCGCCAAGAGGCGAAGGTCACGCCAGCCACAACTATCGCCGAAATCGACCAGCTCCGGGAGCCAGGAGGCGCAATGCTGCACGGGTGATGAGGCGGCCGGTCACTGACGCCGGGTCCTCCGGTATGATTATGTTAACATCATCTAAAATGCAGATACTTCGGCCACTCGAAAGTAGTAGCAAACCGGTGGAACTAAACTTGGCATCCGCTAGTTAACACTGCGATCAAAACGCAGGAGAAGCAGATGAAACGCCTTCTTCGATTGGGAATGCCCGCATTTGCATTGGCCATGGGTGCTTTTGTTCTACCTGCATCCGCGTCGCTGGAGTTCAGCGGCGACTATTCGGCGCTGCGGCAGGACGACGTTTTGTTGGTCCAATACGCGGGAGCAACAGAGTGCACGCAGACGAGCACCCATTTCGTGCCGTCGTTTATCCGCGCTCTCGACGGAACGATCATCGGCGTTGGCTATCTGGAAGTAGAAGGCACTGCGTCCGGCTGCTGAGACGTTAAACGGTGTTTACCAAGGATATCCGGCGGCGCAGGGGCAAGCGCGCAGCGCGTTTCATCTACGTGCAAAAGCTTGCCTTCGACGGAAAAGTTTCCGGTTAGAACTATGGCGTCCAGCACAGCGGCGCGGCTCAATCTGACCCGCCTCGCGCCCCCGCTCGAGGACGTTCACGAGCGCCTCGCGGGCGTGATCATCGAGAACCTTGACTGGCATGCGTTCATCGATTGTTACGATCGGCCAGTGAACTCGCGTTCTTTGGCGGTGCGCGCGTCACCGGACTTTTTCTCGTTCTTGTACCTCTGGAGGCATCACGTCACTCTACTCGCGACCGAAGCTGATTCAGCGAGTTTGATCCCTTGCCTCGTCACGAGCAAGCCGTGCTTCTCGAAGCCGTTGAGTCTTAGCCTGTCGCGCCTGTTCTTCGGTCTGAAGTTCCGCGACGGCTCGGCCGCGTGCGAAGAACTGGGATTGGACGCGGTCGAATGCGATTTCGGCCTGCTCCCTGGATTTGCTCTGGGTCATGAAACCTCCTTGGGTTTCGGGGCTAGAAGGCGAAAAGGCCGGACAACATTGCCCGGCCCTTCAAACGCGCTATCCCATTGCCAGTACATCCGTGGTCATGGGACCGCACGTTCAATTATGCGGCCTGCAGGTTGCAGGCAGACATCTTGCCGGACTTGGCGTCGCGCTCGAGATCGTAGCCGATCTTCTGACCTTCGACGATTTCGCGCATTCCTGCACGCTCGACGGCGGAGATATGGACGAACGCATCAGCGCCGCCGTTATCTGGCTGAATGAAGCCGAAGCCCTTGGTGGAATTGAACCATTTTACTGTGCCTGTGGTCATGATGAACCCTTTCAAAGCATAGAGTGAGGGACCGCGGAAGCGATGCTTCGCGGACGGTGATACGACTATTTTTGAAAGAGAAGGTTCGAATAGAGCGCGGTGCCAATCGCGCGGTAGACAAAGCTCGGCAAGCAAAAGATCGATAAAACCGAAAATAGAGGCTTTGCACCGAAAGTCAACCGATAGTTTTCCTGAGGCCATTCAGTCGCCAATGCGTATTAGGCAAAGAACTAGGCGGGAGAACCATCGAATGACCTGATCGGTCCGAACGCAGCAAAGGCCGTAACACAGTTTGAGGGCGCTTTAAGAGGACGTTAAGCGTCCCCGCGCCGGGCGTAGATGGCCAGGAACAAAATGCAGAAATTCCGGATCGAAGTGACAAAATTCCGGAGTTTCGCGACCGGCTACAACCGAACTTCAACTAAGTCCTTGGTTTCCGCGGTAAAACCGACGAGGCTCGTCTGCTTTTTAGAGCAGAGGGTGACGAGCCTCTGACCATCATCATGATGGCTGACGCTGTTCTATTGAGATACAGGCTGGCGTGACAACGACTTTCGCCGCGCGCCCACGGCGAGCTCCGTCGAGGGTTAAGCAAAAATAAACTATCGCCTTGTTTCGGTACACTTTTCCCGAAAAACGAGCTCAATGGATGCTGAGTTTGGCTTCCTCCGCGGCCGCGACGAATTCGGCGCGGGCTTCCTCTAGGCTCTTGCGCCCGTCGAGGGCTGCACGGCACGTGCTTCTTGCCTTGAGATAACGAAGGCCGCGCGCGTTCGGCCAGAGATCCGAAAGGCATTTCAGCGCATCGAGCGGACCGGAGACTGTGCGGGCGTCGTCAGTGGTTTCGAAACCTACGAGGATCGGCTCATTCCATTTTTCATTGGCCATCGGCAAATTCCTCCCTTGTACGTCGCATCCGCTCGGCCCTCCCGCGAAGCGGCATGCAGATGTATTTTAGTGATAAATCAGAAACCCGCAAACGAGAAAACATCTGCTTTCGGATGCAGCCTGAAATCCTCCGGAAAGCTGATCGACACTGCGGCGATCATTGCAGCCTCGCCCCATGAGCCGGCAAGCCGCGATAGTCCAACGGCTGGTGTTTCGGGCAATACCAATGCGTGACCGCCTCTCGATCCTCGTAGCCGTAGCATCCCCATTCTCGGCAGCGCAGCCCGTTGGCATCCACATGGTCGCAGAAATGCTCGACATGAATATTGGCGCCCGGCGCACTCGTGTGGTTTTCAATGCTCATCGCGATGCCTCAGCTCAATCTCAGCCTACGGCGGAAAAAGGCCCCGCGGTGTCGGCGGGGCAGTTGTTATCCGGATCTTTCAGAACGCCTACGCACCCTTGTCTGTTCCAAGCGCAAAGGTAATCCCGCGCGCCGCATCCACGAGAATGCGCAATTGTTGCTCGTCCCTGACGCCCTGTTGATAGAGTTCGACGGTGATGGCGGCTATTCGGTCGCTTTCCTCCGCGGAGACTTCGACGCCGAGATCGCCGCAAACTGCCTGGAAGACCTTATGGCAAATCCTGAGGTCACTGGAATGAAGGGGCTGCTCGTGACGGCTGTAGGTTCTGCGGGACATGGCATATCCTCCTCCTTGGAGAACACCAAACGGGGACGCCACGCCCGCTGCGGGCGTTTCAAGTCAGCGTTTTGGAAGGGCTGCGCCTTGAGAGCGACCAGAGTCAGGCGCTATCTGCATCGACAACGCGAGATCACCGATGCGGTTCCACACTCGTCATCAATTCTTTCGAGATGGCGACACCAGCACGCGCCAAAGGCCATCCTGCTGTAGTCCATTTGTCTAAGTTTAACGCCTGTGGGGAGTTTTGTATTTTTGCTCGATGTCATGGGGTGTTCAGCACGCGAACAGAATTGACCCGCGTGCTGATTGAGCTCGGTGGCCGACGGGGTTGGATTTGTCGAAGAATCTTGATCGGTACTACAATCTGGACTGGATGCGCGGCGTTGCGGCCATATTGGTCGTCGTCTATCACTACGGCTCAACCGGCCAGCCCAATCTGGCTGAACATGGCTTCATCGCGGTCGATTTCTTCTTCGTCTTGAGCGGCTTTGTTATCGACCGAACCTACTCGGCGCGTTTCGGTGCGGGGTTGTCGTCTTTCCAATTCATGACCGAGCGTTTCTGCCGGCTCTATCCACTCTTCATCCTTGGTCTCGCGCTCGGCTTCGCAAAAGCGCTCGGCGCTGTCTGGATCGGAAGTCACGATGGGCTTTTGAACCCGGTCGGTTCGCTGATGTTCAATGCGTTGTTTCTTCCATCTCCCGTCAGCGAATCCGTTATATTTCCGCTAAACGGCCCGGCGTGGTCCCTGTTTCTGGAGTTTTGGGTCAACGTTCTATTCGCGATCGTCCTTGTTCGGCTGGCGTTGCGTTCGCTCCTGGCGGTCGTGCTCGTTTCAGCCATCGGCTTCATATCAAGCAGCACGGCCGTCGGCGGTTTGAACGTCGGGTGGGATTGGGGCAGCCTGACGGGTGGGATGTTCCGCATCCTCTTTGCATTTCCCCTTGGCATGATCATCAGCCGAATGGCGCAGTGGAGCAAAGTGAACTCCCTCGCGTCGCTGGTTCCGGTGGCTATTCTGATATGCGTGATGTCGCTCAGCTCGTGGCCGGGCCAGCTTCCGTTCGATCTGACGATCGCGATACTCGTTGCGCCGGCGATTGTCGTTCTCGGCACCAGATATGAGGTCCCGCGCTACCTGGAAAAAACGGCGTCCATCTTTGGCGAGATCTCGTATCCGATGTATATCCTGCACTACCCGCTGTTGTTCGTGTTCGTGCCGGTGGTGCACAAACTGGGGATCAATGACGATCTGGCGATGGTAACATTCGTCGCAGGAATGTTTGCCTTAAGCTTGGCTTTGAGCCGGGCATACGACCGCCCGTCGCGAAAATGGCTGATGTCGCGGATCAAGATCAGATCCCAGCAGCCGGCCTAGAGCGCGCCAACGACGTCTTTCGCTGTCGAGCCGCTATCTGCAGACGAAGAACGTCGAATACCCGCCAACGACGACGACCGCGCCGTATCGCATGTTGGGTTGAAGCATGTTTGCGTTATGCCCCGGCGAAATTCGCCAACGGGAAAAAAGCTGCTGCGCACTCTGATGTCCGAAGCCGACGTTTTCCGAACAGACGCCAGTCAACCCGGCAGCCTTGGCCTGCGCCAATCTCTGGCGAAAGCCATCATGGTTCATGCTTCCATGAGCGGCCTGTTCGCGGCTGTGCTGTAGGGCGAGTGCTTTCACCGTGCGATTCTCGGCGAGGCGCGAAAGTCCGCGGCTTGTCCGATAGGAGTTGATCAGCTTTAGCGTCTCGGGGCCGAAGTCGCCCGACACGGCGGACTGCGCGGTCTCTGCATATCCCGAAATCATGACAGCAAGTGCGGTTGCCAGCAGTACTTTCATCATAGGATTTCCCCAGCGGTCTATGCTCTCTCTCCTACTACAACGAGCGACGATCTCACAGGATCAGGGTTCGCCTTTTCGTCTGCTGGCCGTGCTTTGCAGCCGACCGTTGCGGGGAAACTGCAGTCTCTTGGGGATAAAGGCGCGGGCAACGCGATTTTCGGTGCATCTCAACGGGCGCAAACGCTGCTGGCCGAGTGTCTTAAGTTTGCCTGGGGAGAAAACTGGTGCTGCCGAGTGGGATTGAACCACCGACCTCACCCTTACCAAGGGTTTGCTTGAGTCTGCGTAAGGTATAGGCCAGCCTAACAAATTCAGCATTCAGATTTTGTCCTGCACGGATTTTGCACATAATCGCGTTACGCCGTTCTAGCGGCGTTAGCGGCTTCTGCCTTCGTCATCAGAAGGCGTCGCGACCAGTAAAGTGGGTCGCTCCACCAGTGGAGATCACGCCACGCCTGGGGGACTGGCAGTGTGTTGATCGCGTCAATAAGAGGCTTCTGGGGAACATTGGTGTATCGACGGCTCATGTCGTCCGCAGCATGGCCAAGGATCTGATCTTTGACGTAGGGATGGATGCCGTTCACCACCAATTGCGTCGAGGCAGTGTGACGTCCCGTATATGCCGAGATGTCAGCGATCTCGATCTTCTTCTTTGCCAGGCGGCGACGCGCGCCGTTGATGGCCGTCGATATCTGGCCGCCAAACTCGTCGGACGGGGGGTAAGGCTCACCCTTGTATGACCGAAAGAGGGTGCCGCCGCGTGTCATGAGCGAGGTGAACAGCGGGACAAGGAATTCATGCATAGGCACGCCCCTCGGCTCTCCAGTTTTGGACGCATCAAGACTGATCCATCGTCCGGCGATATCTACCTGATGATCTTCGAGCGTGAATAACTCGATCGGACGCATGCCGGTGTAGAAAAGCACGGTCATGATCTGTGCTGCAGCTGGCGTCATCGCGGCAACGAACGTTGCTGCTCGATCATATGATGTCGGCCGCGTTCCCGCGCGCGGCCGCTTTAGCACGGTCACGTTTGTGCCCTTTGGCTTCCTCGGTCGGCGCCACTGCCGGGGCTCTGCCCACTGATTGACCACCGCGTGGTTCCAGACGGCGATGAATGGCGTGTAGCACTGGCGGTTGCGGGTGTCAGAGTTTGCCGTGGGATAGAGAATACGTCCGGCTGCATCTAGGTCGCTCTGCCCCAGATCCTTCAGAAGCTTGCCCCGGAAGTGAGCCGCGACGCCGGACACCTTTCCGTCCTTTGACACCTTGATCAGGTATTTCTCCGAGCCGCCCGACTCGAGATAGGAGTCGGCAGCTTCGTCGAAGGTAACCAGCGCACGCTTGCCATGGACGCTTTCGTCTAAGAGACGTGCCTCCGCTTTGATGCGGATTTCCTCTGCGATTTTTCGGTCGCTCGTGCCAGTAGATTCGAAAACGCTTTTTCCCCTGACCGTGCCACGGATGTAGAAGTTTTCGGAGCTGGGCCGCTGGATGAGTTTGAGGGGCATCTCATGAAATCCCAAATGGCTAATATATCGCTGTCAGTGAAAAGGAAGTCGCGGCCGGCCATGGTGCATAAACCTTCCGATCTGGCAACCTTGGCGACGGTACGCGTGGTCATCCGGAGGCGAGCTGCGGCCTCCTGAAGCGTATAGATATGGCCCAATGGCCCGATTGCTTCTTGGGTCATCTATCCTCCGTGGGCTGCAGCTGGTTGATCCTGAGCACGAGCATGGCCATGGCCTCCATGCCGGTTCGGTCCTCGGCCTCGGCGCGTCGGTCCATTGCCTCCAAAACGATCGAGGCGGCTTGATGGATGGCGTCGTCAAAACCTTTGCGATAGCGAGCCTTCCGACGCCTGTTCGAGCCTCCGGCGCTCATTCGCTACCCTCCGCTCTCTCGGCAGCAGGTGACGGTTGTTCGCCTTCGAAGCGCCAGTGCTGTCCTTTCTCGCGGATCGTCTGGGCTCGAATGCGAAGAAGGTCCGAGTAGTAGGATGCGACGTCGATGCATACGCGTTCCGATGTCGGAAGGGCGCAGATGCTCATATTGGCCAAGAGGCGAGCGACCGCCATGCGGGTGTTGGGGAAGCGGCTCATTGGCCGCCCTCCCTCGAAACGGGCGGTGGGAGAAGGCGATAAGCTTCGACCACGGCAAGGGCCTGCGCCTTGGCGTCATCCAGAGCGTCATGATGAGTGCCGTTAGGCTGGATCTTGACGCCAGTCAGATCGAACAAAGTCCGAGTGTCGCGATGCTGACGGAACGTCCACGGAATGCGAAGATCGGTCTTTCGATAGGCAGCATCCAATTGCACCAGGTCGAACGATGGGCTGTGCGCCCAGATCCGGGTTGGCTCCGCGTTCTCAATGAAGCATTGCAGGTCTATAAGCGCCATGTTGATATGCTGCCCGGTGGCGAACGTATTCGCCCGTGCCGCATCGCTCTGCTGCAGCCACCATTTGACGGTTGCTGCGTCCATCGTGAGACCCGCACGCTGCGCGCTCTCGATGTCGACGATCACATAAAGTTGGCGGCCGAATTCTCCGTTTGAAGCATCGAATTCAACGGCTCCGATGCTGGCGATCACGCTGCCTGGCGCAGTTCCAAGGGTCTCGATGTCGATCATGACGTCAAGCATCGGCGTTCTCCGTCTTTATGGGCGCTGGGGAAGCAGACGTCTCTAGCAGGCTTGTCGGCCGCGCCGCCGCCGCTACCTTACTCCACGTACTCACCGACTTAGGGGTCCTAAACCGATGAGAGAAAGCCTTGAAAAGACGGCGACCGTGCTCGTCAGCCCAATGCAGGCAAACACACGGCCACCAGCAAATGGCCACGACTTCCAGCTCGAACCGTATTCTGGACTTCGTATCTGCGCACGGTGCGGCAAGCCAAAAACGCACCGGGTCAAGGGCACGCCTTGCGATGGAGCACAGTTGGCTCACAGGCCGCCCGTAGCGGAAAGTGCTGGCCCGTGATATCATTCGAACATGTCCGAAGAAGAATTCTGTCAGCGGTTTACAGAGCGAGTTCGCCTTCGCTGGCGCGCGCGACGCCGACCTTTTGGACACGAGCCTGAAGCTTACGCGGCGGCAGTTGCGCCTGTTTGGTGGCGCGAGGTAAGAGAAGAGTGGCCGCCCGAGAAATGTGCTGATGAGGACTCTTACTTCTGGTGAACTCGCCGCCGCCATCTGAGCGGGCGGAACAAACTGGTCGCCAGACTGTTGAGGTATGGGCTCCTGCCTGTTTGAGCCTAGAGGCCCATCGCCAGCCCTGCGGTGGGCCTTTGATGCATCAGGCCCCAGCACATCGTTAATGAGTAGTACGAACTGACGGCGAACGTCCTCAGATGTTTCCCGATTTGGTCCCGGCATGTTCACCACTGCGGTACACTGAGCGAATATCCCGGACGCCGTGCTAACGACAGTCTGCGTTTGTTCTCGACTGACGTGGATCTGATATGGTCGTTCAGCCCCGTTCCGGAGGAAGGAAGCGCATGGAAAAGAAAAGCCCGCGCGAGTTAGCTGCTCGCGCTCTATGTCGATTGAGTGACCTTCCTGAAGACACCAGGATTGAGGGTGTGCCAGCGTGGCGGTTGTTTCTCCCTCACGTTGATGCAGTGCTTCAGGCTGCTCTAAGCCGCGAGGAATACTATCGACTACGGGAGGAGTAGACGCCACTACATTCTCTGCGGGCGGAGGGGTGGTTAATTCGCCGCAAGGGCGTACAGTGGAGGCCGACACAACTGGACAGAGCGCATGCGACGAAACTTCGTTTGGACGTGCGTACTCATATGTCTGGTCTGCTTCGGTATCGCCGGGGTGATTTATAATGTTGACCGCGACCCGTGCGCGCAAGAACTTCGTGCGCTTCGGACCGCCCAGGCTCAACCCGCGAAGCCAAGGCCGATTTGGTCTGCGATGGCTGAGGTTCTCGCCTGTCGAGCGGGATGATAGGCAGGCAGCCCGGCTGCAATGTTGGGGTGCCGCTCGCGTGTAAGTTTCCCGATCTGATCCCGGCCTGTTCTCTAGGTCGCCACCCTGAGCAGATTTGTCGGACGCTGTGCCAACCGCTGTCCGCTTTTGTCCAAGGGTGTTCTCATCCGCGAAGCTGGCTACACCGAGAGAGGAGGGGTGGAGTGCTTCTCGCTTACTCGGTGCATGGTTCTGGCGCGTGGCAATCGTGCTCATCCCTCAGAGCCCTCCACTGCGGAGAGAGCGGATCGGAGCATGGTCGCGAGGCCGTTCTTTTCGCTGGTGCTGTTGAATTTGGCGATGACAGCCGGCTCCAGATCGATGCCAGCGGTGATGGCGCAGAGAACGGCGCAGTGGATGACATCGCCAAGCTCTTCGGCAAGGTGCTCGACGGTATCGCGCGACCCGCGCCAGCCGTGCCGTTCGCGCTCAAGCTTCTTGATGACGTTCTGCGCCTCGCCGCATTCGCCACCGAGTTCGTTGCCACGGAAAGACAGGTCCGGCTTCTGATCCGGGCACCATTCCTCTTGCCGCTCGATGTGGGCACGCTGCAGTTCGGCGATCGAAAGCCCCATCACAAGCTTTGCGGGCGACATGGGTTCTGCTAAATCAGCGGGTGGCGACCCATAGCTCAGGGGAAGAGCGCCAGTCGTTGTGCTGGAGGCCTCCGGTCGAGACGGAGTGGGTTCGCCACCCATCACAAGTGGGATGGGCGCGGGGGTGCTTGCGCGCAGCCGTTCCGCCTCAAGGGCAGTGGCGATGGCGACGGCAAGGCGTTCCAAGTGCGCGCCGCCGTCTGGGGTATCCATGTCCATAGCGCCGGCGATGTGTTCTAGCGCGATCACTTCGGCTGTCGCTGCAATGTCTTTCGGCAACGTCAGTGACAGGGGAACAGCCGGAGCCGGGAATATGGTGATGTCGCCTGGGTCGCTGGCGTCCATGTGCGCGATGGCCTCCGCTTCCGGATAGCGCCCCGCTTCGTGAAGTGAAGCCGTATAGCCCTGAGCGTTGGGCCGGTAGTAGTACCCGCCCTTGCGGATGACGAAGAGCTTGTCGGTCATGCTACCTTCCTCTCGGCGATCATGTCATTGGCGGCGGCGAAAATGAGCGAGGGAGTGGATAGGTCACGAGAAAGAGCGCCACCGAATGGCAGATCGTCCTCCTCCATTTTGTCCCAATCCGTGAAGTGATCACGGACGATGGTGTCGAGCGCTTCCCAAGCAGTCTCTTCTTCCCACTCCGGTTCGTAGTATCCGGACGTACATCCGACCATCGGGGTCCCCTTGCGCGGATGATGGGGCGGGTTGACCACAACCCATCGTCCTTCCCTCGTAAGGAACTTCATCCCGCGTGCGCATTCGGCGCCGAAGCGGTTGAACGGCTCGTGGCTAGGATGGCACGGGCCGCGCTCCCAATGCTTGCGGTCGGTGATGAGAAGATGGGTGTAGTTGTCCCATGGCCGAGCAGCAAAGATTTCTCGATCCTCGCCTAGTTGCTGCAGCAATGGCATAGCTCGTTTCGAAAGCTTTTTGAGTATTCGAAGGTTCATCGATGGCGAGCCTCCGCGCGCTGGCGAGATTTCCACTTCGCGTACTCGATGAATGGCATGCAGCAGTCTTGTTCAAGCCAGTCCTGATAAGTCTGCTTGGCGCGAGACAGGATCGGCTTTTTTGGCGGTGCGGGGCTGTTCTCGACAACTGCGATCTTTCCGGCGTCGGTCACCCAGAATACGTGATCACCACCACTGAGCGGATGATCTTTCCGGACGCGCATGAAGCCAGCTTCAACCAGCGCAATGCAGTCATCGTGGTCTTTGCTGCCTTCGCCCGTCACAAAGTGGTTGCGGTAAAAAGTCCCTCGGGCGTACTGATCGAGGCCGAGTGTATGCTGCAGAATGTGGAGTTGCTTGCTGTCCATGGTCATCGCCCCTGTGTCAGCGCTTGGAATCGCGCGAGAAAAGCGGCCTTGGCCTGCCATGGCGAAAGACCGACGATGCGCACACCGAGCGGGGGCTCCGGCAAAATCCAATCCTTCGGCTTCGTGCCCATGATCTGAGCGGCTTCGTCGGCGAGGATCGCGTTGTCAGCTCGCTTCACGCTGGCCGGCTCTTCTTTGGGAAGACCAAATCGGATGCGGACCGCAGACATGATGCCCTCTTCCAGATCCTTGTATCCAGCGATGAACCGCTTGGCGGGCCGGACGATATCGGCGATGTAGGCCTCCGAAGCGTCGTGCAGCAGCGCCCATAGGGCGTCATCGGGCGGAACATTCTCGCTAACAAGTACGCTATGCTCGGCTACTGAGTAGAAGCGATCGCAGTGTCCGCCAAACCGGCACATCATTGACAGGGCGTGGGCGATGTCCTCGATGTCGATATCGTCGGCGCGCGGATCGAGTGGCCAGAACTGGCGGCCTGTTACCGTCTGCATCCAGTCGCCGCGACGGCACTGTGCATTCAGCATGGCGGCCAAAGGATCGTCGCCATAGCGATAGGTATCGACCTTGCCGCCGTCGATCTCCTCGCCGCTATCAAGATCGACTGTGGGTGACCCTTCAAGGCATGCCGCATGGCAGATGCCCATCTCGATATCGGTCGCACAGATGTCATCTGGGACAAGCGGCTCGGCGCAGATGGGGCAGGCGTCCGGCGCCGGCAACCGATTAACGGGTGATGGGGCGTCATCATCGATGACGGCGACCTGGCCAGCGCAGAAGGCGCGTAGCAGCTGGCCGCGCGACCACAATGGCTCTCCAGACGCACTAAGTGCATGGATCGGCTGGCGCGACAGGTACAGTTCGGCGACTTCGAGCGTCTTTTCCGCATGGGTCATTGCTAAACCCTCATCGGCATGACGACGCGGATGACATCCTTATCGTCGTCGGAAAGCGTGATGGGAGCATTGGCCTCCGTCATGCCGAAGTGGATCTCTCCCTGGCAGCTCCTGACCATTTCGGCCATGTAGCGACCATTGAAGCCAATCTCTGGCATTCCAGCGGGCCATGCCGCTGATGTGGCTACCTTGGCGCTGCCGGCGTCGGGATTTTTCGTCTCCACATGGAGGCGCCCTTCGACGCCTCGCAACCGCACAGCCGGGCCGCGAGATGGTCCTATCGCGGTTGCCTGGCGGATGGCGGTGAGCATCTCTTCCCGCGCGATATCGAGGCGATGATTTTCGTTGTTGGGAATGACCCGATCGAAATCAGGGAAAGTGCCATCGATAAGCTTGGTCCTGATCGAGACTGACGGCGCTTGGATATCCAGTATGGTCTCGACAACGGTATTGCCCTTGCCGATAGAGAATACCTCGATGTCGGCGCCGTCTAGGAAGGCCATCAGGATGCTGACCGTCTTGCGGGGAAGGATATAGGAGAAGGTCTCTCCGCTCTCGTTGCCATCATAGCGGCAGGATGCGAGGCGATGCCCATCAGTCGCGGTGAAGCGCTTCCCCTGCGGTTTTGCCGACCAGTTGATGCCGTTCAGATAGTAGCGTGTTTCCTCGGTCGAAATGCAGTGAGAGACTTTCCTGAGCATTGCTGCAAAGTGACCATTGGTGAACCGCTCGATGCGCTGCATGCGCTCGCCTAGCAGCTCTGGAAAATCTGCGGCATCCATGGCCGGAACGCTATATGCCGCATCGCCCGCCGTGATTTCGGCGGTTTTTCCCGTCCACTTATGGCTAGTGCTATCGTCGCGATAGCTGAATGATGGCTCGATGCGGAGCGGGACCGTTCCCGCAACCATGGAGACCTTTGCCAGATCTCGCGCTAACACACATATAGCCCACTCACCTGAGCCGTCGATCTCGTCCACCTCGATCGAGGCTTGCAGATCGAGATCGGTCGCGTCGATGGTCAAGCCCTTTGGGCAATAGCTCAACCGCACGGTATTTAGGATCGGAATTGTGTTCCGTGTCTCGACGATTGAGTTTGCAAATCTCAACGCCTTCGCCAAGACCTTTGCTTCGATGGTCACAAAATCGGTCATGAAACTCTCCATTGGTGAAACTCGGTGCGAAGCGAGCGCCATTCGGCTGCGGCTGCCTCGTCGGTGCGGATCTCGTCGCGGTTGCGGATGGCCAGGAGCTGGAGCACGGCGGCGACGGCCTTGTCGTCCGACAGGGGAAACTCGAAACCCTTGCGTTCGTGCAGAAACACCTTGAAGGGCGGCGCGCAGCAATCGAGCGCGAACTGTGCTGCTTCCTGCAGGTGTGCATACTGCTCCTGGCTGACCGGCATCAGTGCACTCCGACAAGCGCGCCGCGCTCCCGCAGGGCGTGGACGTGCATCGAATTGCGGGGCAGGGACATGCAGCGAAGAGAGGTCCCGCCGTTCTCTCCGGCGACCATTTCGCGGATGATCACGATGCGGTCTTTCTCCAGCATGATGCTTTCGCGGACTGCATGCCTGGTGATGCGGCGGGACGGCCCTTCGCTCTTTGCTGGCACCAGGTACGAGAGCTTGTACTTTTCGAGCGCCAACGTGACGGTGTCGCGGTGCACGCCGTAGCGCTCCGCAATCTGGTTCTTGTCCATGCCGGACAAGAGGTGTGCCTTGAGCACTGCGGTTCCGGGGAGCTTGGGGTTCATCAGCCGTTCTCCCGTTCTGCCTGGCGCTCCCGCAGGATCTGGCGCAAAGGTCTGTCGGTGGTGCTGCAGCCGCTCAAGAGCAGGAGGTCGAGCAGGGCGCCTTCGGCGGCCATCACGGCCAGATCAATGCCCTGTTCAAGGCTGCCGTTGCCAAAGGCTGCGTCCAGCGCGTGCTCTTCGGCGTGACGAAGGTGGGCAATCGCGCTGCGCAGCAGTCCCTGCGCGTGGGCGATAGTGAGTTCCGGTTCCGGACGTGATGGAACGACGGTCAGTCGCGGCGGGAGGTGGATAACGGTCATCACATGTCCCTCCACGGCGCGGTGTTCCATGTGTCGTCGATCCGCAGCTTGCGCAGGCGGCGCGTCTCGAAGAATTGGCGCACGCGGCGCGGCAGCTTGCAGAACAGGATTGCGACGGCATAAAAAATGCCAGCGCAGAAGGCCGCACCAAGGCCTAGAATGATCAAGGTCGGCGTGCTCATGGTGTCACCTGCAGGCCGCAGGCCATCGGCAAGGCGATCGCGAGGATGATGAGCAACGCGAACGCGTAAACGCCGTCGTGTTTGATCGGGAGTGGCGTTGTGCGCAGGATAAGGGAACCCGGCTCCGGCAGCTCTTTTGCTGCCGGACTGAATGTCCGAACTGTTTGCATGATGGAGCCCTTTCGCATCCGTTTCGGAGCCCGCTTGTCGCGAGGGGTGGCGCGACAAGCGGAAACCGAAACCGGATCGGATCAGGCTGCGACCGCCATTTCGGCGAGGCGAACCATCTCGGCCACGGCCGGGGCGTTGCGTGCCTGGCTTTCAAGGCTGATGCCGGCGCGAACAAGATCCATGTCCGTCATGGCGCCGCGTTCCTGGTAAAGGCGAAACATTGTGTCGCGGTCCTCACGATCCGCTGCGGTGACCTGCTCGTTGCTCTGCATGTCGTTCTCCATCTGCTCCCGATTTCGCCGCTGCTCGGGAGGAGGAGAGAGCAGCGGCGCGCCATCGCGGCGATCCGGTGCTTGGGAGGAGGAATGAACCGGACAATGCGGAAAATAATGCGGACAAATGACCGCTGTCAACAGACTGTGCGGCTGTTTAACCGCATTCGTTGTGATGTCGTTGAAAAATCGGGACAAAAAATAAGCGGGCGGCGAAGTGATTCGCGGCCCGCTTAGTGGATGCAACCGGTTTGTGGAGCGCTAGACGCCGTAGATTTCGTTGTTTGACAGCACTTTGTGAATCGCTGCGATCGTCGCCTTAGGTATGTCGATCTCGGCGGAAGGATTGTGTTTTCGAATGGTCACGGTGTCGGCGCTTCGTCTGCTCAAGATGCCGATCGTTGCCTCAAAGATGCCCTCCTGAAGCTGGCATTGTATGACGACGGCGTCCCCAAAGCGCGGTGGTTTGTCCGGGTGCACGTATATGAGGTCGCCTGGATTGTATTGCGGCTCCATCGAACTGCCTTCGACGTAGAGCGAATACACGTTTCTTGCTTTCATCAAAGTGATTGGGCGCCTTACATAGTCCACTGGTTCCGCTGACAGCTGGAACGCGCCGCGCAGGTGGGAGCCCGCTGCGGTGCCCATAACCGGAACGTCCTTGATCATTTCCATGGGTAGCGGCATCGTTGCCGATGCGGGGCGTACGTCTGTCGTGACTGCTGGTGGTGGGGTTGTCGTCTCCGAATCGTCAGCCTCGTTCAGGAGCTTTGACATGGGAATGCCCAGGCCATCGGAGATCTTTTTAAGGGTTTGGCCGCGTGGGGACGCGCCTCCGCGCTCGAAAAGCTTGCGGAAATAGCTCCGCTCCATATTGCTTTGGACGGACGCGGCTTCCCACGTAAGCCCCTTCGCAGCTATGATTTCCTTCAGGATTTCTGTCACTGGTTTCTCCATGTGCGGATTATCAGCCGCATAGCAACTATTGGAAAGCGGTTATTTAGTCTTGACAGATGCGGCCATTTGACCGCATTTTGCCGAGCATGATGCTCCGAGAACAAATTGTCGTTGTTGCAGACACCTTCGCCGCCGCCTCAGGCTACGGCCGAAAGCGCATGTCTACGATTGTCTTCAATCGCGGGGCAAAGCTGGATGGCATTGCGAACGGTGGCGATCTGGCAACCGGCACGTTCGAAAGGGCGATGCAATGGTTTTCCGACAATTGGCCTGATGATGTGGCTTGGCCCGATGACGTTTCCCGCCCGGCGCCACACAAGGAGGCCGCATGATGTCTCGTTGTTCCCCGCGCGGCTTTGTCCGCGCTGCCTCGCGCCGGACTGGCGGACCTCTACTGTCCGGCGCGCTTTCTTTTCTGTTTGTGCGGGCATGCGGTCCTCCGTGATCTGCTGACGGACTGACATTCACATTTCGAACCAATTCCCACTACGGGAAAAACCGCACGGAATTCCCGGCGCGGGAAAGGATTTGCCATGTCTTCGGAAGCTTGGTTTCACCGCGTCAAAGCTGCCCAGCGTGACCTCATCAAGATAGTCGGCGGCATCGACCGTGCGGCGGAGATTTCCTCGGTTTCGGCCAGCCACATCGGGCGCATGAACAACGCACGCGATACGGACTTGATGCCTTTGTCGGTCGTCTACGCTCTCGAAAGTGAGTGCGGCCTTCCCGTCGTGACCCAAGCGATGGCGGAACTGAGCGGGCGGCGGCTTTCCGACCCGGACGCAGAGCACAAGGCGAATGTCGACGTGCTGACGTCCTATTCAGAGTTGATGCAGAAGGCGGCTTCGCTGATGGCGGCTGGTGCGACCGCCATGGCGGACGGTGTTGTCACACCTGCGGAGGCTCATTCGATGGATCGTGAGGCCGCCTCGATCGAGCGCGGTATTTCTCGCTTCCGCCAGGCGTTGGCCGTGGTCAAGGCCACCGGTGGCGTCAAGGCTGGTTTGAAGGTGGTCGGCGAATGATGATCACTGATCCCGGTCTCAACTGCTACGGCACCCGCCTTCTGTACCGCGCGCGCCTGCACGCTCGGCAGAATGGTCGAGCCTATCCTCTAGCACTCGACATCGATCGGCGCGGCCTCGACGACACGCTCGCGGGTGGATACCTGGTGCAAGTCAACGACGATCCGCACCTCGTTTCGCTCACTGAGAAGGGCGAAGCCTTTCTCGACAAGCTGATGAGGGCGGAGTGATGGACTTCCCCAAGCTCGGGCCGGCGCAGGCCAGATTGATGCATGCGGCGCTCGATGAGGCCAATGGTTTCAGCGTCGTGACGGGCCCGCAGCGGGAGGTCATCGCGGCACGGGCGCTCAATGGCAAAGGGTTCCTGTCGCGGGACAAGGCCCGGTCGGACCTCTGGTTCGCGACGGAGAAGGCGAAGGCGGCATTCGCAGGCTGGTCGTATGAGCCTCAAGATGATGAGATCCGCGTTACCATTTCGGCAGGCAAGGTCTCCGCCGAAACGACGGTCGCGCAACTGCAGGCGGCGGCGAGCGGCGGATCGGATCTGATCGCCTCGCTGGAGTATTGCCGTGGGCTGCTCGACGATGGCGACTACGCCTCCGCGAAACTGCTGTCCAGCGGCCTTTATGAGCAGGCGAAAGCGGCGGTGACGTACGCGATCAGGGTCAAGGCCTCGCGTGAACTGGTCGAAAAGGCCAGACGAATGCAGGCAGAAGCTCTCAAAATCGAGAGCCTTTGCTACGTGGCCATGGCGGATGCGGTGGATGAGGCGCAAGCAAAGGGGGAGATCTCCAAAGGCGGCCGCCCGAAAACCGTTATCGCCGAAAACAGTTTTACTCTCGACGAGGTCGGAGTCGATCGGCAGCAGCTGCATGTCGCGCGGCAGCTACGAAACGCCGTGCGGGCTGAGCCGGAATTCATCGAACGTGTTGTCGAGGCGCGGCTCGCCGAAGGACTTGAGCCGAACCGGACGGTACTGAAAAAGGAAGCCGGACACGCGATCGGTACGAAATCCGCAACGAAGGAAGAGCGTGGCGATCAGTTGTACGAGACGCCAGCTGAAGCGACGCGAACGCTTCTCGCGCTCGAAAGCTTTTCCGCCACCGTCAAGGAGCCCGCTGTGGGGCGCGGGGCAATCCTCCGCGTCATGGAAAATGCGGGCTATGACGCGGTCATCTCAGACTTGCGCGATCGCGAGGTGTCAACGCGCCACGGCGAGTTGCAACAGGTCGGTGATTTCCTCCTGTCTGAGCCGGGTGACACGGTCGGAATGGATATCGTCACCAACCCGCCTTATGGCGATGTTGCGAATGCCTTTCTGGCGCACGCCTTGAGGGTTCACCGGCCGCGCAAGATGGCGGCGCTGCTGAACCTCAACTTCATGTGCGGCTTTGAAGATCCTGATCGTCTGTTCGTCATGCAGGAGAATCCGCCGAGCCGCGTTTACGTGTTCTCGCGACGCCTGCCGATGATGCACCGAGACGGGTGGGATGGACCAAAGGCGAGCAGCCAGATGAATACCGCCTGGTTTGTTTGGGAGCGGAACGAAGACTGGTCATACGGTCGCGGGAATGGCGCCTTTGAGGTGATCCGGGTCGATTGGCAACACTATCAGTCGGTCGATGTTCTGGCACCGGGTGCTGGCGGACATGTCGGCCCGATGATCTTCGCGGACGGCGGCGACGAGGACTGTGAACGCGTCACGCCGCGCAAGACGCTCGATGAGCGGATCGAAGAGGAGTTCACGCGCGGTATTCTCTGGATGAAGCATCTGGAGCCATTTGACGTGGTGAGGTTCCGGCAGGGCGTGGGGCTGCGGACGAGCGTTGCGGCTGCGCTGATCGATGCTTTTTGCTCTAACGGTTTGATCGAGCCCTCTGGTGATGGCACTTGGCTGCCGTCTGCCAAGGGATTGAACATGATCGCCACGGTTGGCGCCGTCGAAGGTGTCAAGGCGCTGCGGTCTGGGCAGGCACTCGACGAGGTGGCGGCGTGAGCGGGATGCTTCCTATCGTCGAAATCCTCGCGGACGCCCAATCGCACGCGGCGCGGGCGGACTGGCTTTTCGCATGCCCGCAAAACCTCGTTTATCGCGAGCACATGACGATCCGTCGCCTCCTGCAGAAGGCTGGGCTGCTGGCGGGTGTCGGTTATCTCGACGCGCTGCTTGCGAGAGGCGACGCACGACGACTGCCAGACGGCAGGTATCCACAGACAATCGAACTGACCGTCGAGCTGGCGGCGCAAGATCTACGAGCGGCGGTGCGTGCGGGCACCGAGGGGGCGGAATGAAGCCAATGAGGGTTCTGGTCGGCTGCGAAACGTCAGGGCGCGTGCGGCGTGCCTTTGCCGATCGCGGCCATGATGCGTGGTCATGCGACCTGCTTCCTGCCGATGATGGCAGCAACCGCCATATCGTCTGCGATGTTCGCGATCTGCTTGGAGACGGGTGGGACCTGTTGGCGGTCATGCATCCGCCATGCACCCGACTTTGCAACTCGGGTGTACGATGGCTGACAACGCCGCCGCCTGGTCGCACCAAGCAGGAAATGTGGAGTGATCTCGAAGACGGCGCATCGCTGTTCTCCGACTGCTGGAACGCGCCGATCGAGCGCGTGTGCGTCGAGAATCCGATCATGCACAAGTACGCCAAGGAGCTGATACGCGATTATCAACCTCCGGCGCAGACGGTGCAGCCATGGTGGTTCGGAGATCCTGCGTTCAAGGCGACGTCGCTCTATCTTCGCGGCTTGCCGTTGTTGGTGCCGACGAACAAGCTTGTGCCGCCTGCGAAAGGGACGGATGAGCACAAGCGATGGTCAAAGGTCCACCGCGCCTCTCCGGGGCCGGATCGGTGGAAAATGCGCTCTGAGACGTTTCAGGGGATTGCCGATGCCTTCGGCGATCAGTGGGGCGGCTTGGCCTCCGGGCAGGTGGCCGCATGAGCGAGCCACGCCTTTCCATCATTCCGGGGTGGATCGTTACAGACCCGCGCCTGAAAGGCAAGGATCTGCAGGTTCTCTGCATGCTCGGCCGCAATGCCAACACGCGCCACGGCTGGTGCCGGCGCAGCCAAGTGCAGCTTGCAAAGGCACTGGACTGCTCGCGCTCGACCGTCCAAGCGGCCATCAACCGGCTCGTCGATATCGGCGCGCTGGAGCGTCGCGAGGTCGTCAGTTCAAGTGGCCGCGACAGTGCGCATTGGTATCGGGTGATCTACGATTCCAAGGTCGAAAGCTCTGCGTTTGATGCATGGGACGCGGAGGATGAAAAGGAATTTGATCCTACTTCCGACTTCGGTTCCGATGCACCCCCTGCCGGTATACCGGCACCCCCTGCCGATCCAGAGTCGGCACCCCCTGCCGGTTCTGGACCGGCACCTATTAACGCCTCTACCTTAACGCCTCCTGATAAACGAGAAGAGAGAGAGCGCGAGCGCGGATCTGAAAATCAGGAAGAAGATCCTGCGGTGATCGAGCGTGGCTTCAAGCGGTTCTTCCACGGTTGGAAGACGGCGATCAGCGACAGCGAACCGGATGCACGGCGTGTCTGGCTGATGTTGTCGGCTGAGAAGCGGGCGAAGGCCGAAGCGAAGTCTGCGGACTATCAGGCGGCGGCATTGTCGACGGGCAGGAAGCACCTCTGCTCGGCTGCCACGTATCTCAGGGAGGAGCGTTGGGAAAAGCTGCAGGAAACGACTGCAGCAGCGGCTTCGGCCGCGCCGGAAGCCTACTCCGCCTATTCGAGAGCCGGTCGCGGCCTTCTTCTCGCTGAACTGATGAGGCCGGAACGATACCTGCAGCTGACGATCCTGGAAGAGGTGATTGTCCGTGATAAGCCGGAAAAGCGCGATCTGATCTGGCGTGACAAACGAGAAAAGCAGGGATGGCCTGAGGCTGTTCGCCTGATCGAGACGACCGTCCAGCGCCGCAAGTTCAACGTCCCGCAACGCATCGTCGATGCATCCCAAGGTTTCGACAAGGTGAAGGTCGGGGGCGAGGTGTGGGAGGCATGGAAGCGTCTACACCACGCTCGTTGCTGGCCATGGCTGCCCGCTCCTGACGGGTTGGAGTGGATGCAGTTCCCCAGGCTGTCACCTGATATCGAGGATATCGACGAGGCCTGCGAGCATGCGCTGAGCGACTTCAAGAATGCAATCGGTATGGAGCGGGACAATGACGATGCAGCCTAAAATCACCGGAAAGAAGATCAAGTACCGCCCAATGATGGAAGCCGAACTGTCGTTGATCGAGCGCGATCGCGCCTATCAGCGGTCGACGAGGGCAGACCGAATCGCACGAATCGCAGCAGCAAAGCTGCGGGCTGCATCCAAGGAATTGATCGAAAGGAAGCCGAAAATGGCGAAATGGTACTGCCTGAGGGTGGAGAGCGGTCGGGAATACGCTGTGGAAAAGTTCTTGCAGGATGCGAAAGTCGAAGTGTTCATGCCGGTGGAAACAGTCGTTCGGGTTCACAAAGGCAAGGGAATTGAGAGCCTGAGGCCACTATTCCCGTCCTACATCTTGGTGCGTTGCGTTCCGTCTCCAGAGGCATTCCATGGGCTGCGCAGCAGCAAATACGTGGTCGATATCGTCGGCGGATCGGACGGATACCACGTCATCAGAAACGAAGATGTTGAGCTTTTCAAATCACTTAGCGTCTCTGGTGACGTTCCACGCATCGCAACCGATAAGACGATGAAGGACGGTGATGTCGCTCATATAACGTTTGGCCCATTCGCTGGATTCACGTGCGTTGTCGTCGCGGTGAAGTGGTGCCGGCAGGCTCGTGCGAAGGTTGTCATTGATGTCATGGGGAAGGCCTTCGAGATCGAGAGCATGCCACTTGCGTTTCTGAAAAAGTCATGACAGCAATTGTCGCACTGGATGAGCCGGACAAGCTAACCCTCCGATCCCCGATACGCGATATCGGGCAGAGCAGGCGCCAAGCCTCAGGGATATAGCCCCGACCCCAGCCTTGACGGCCTCGCATACGAGGCACCGATTCAAGGCCAGTGCTACAGCTATGAGATTGATACTGAGGCGGCCGAAAGGTCGCCTTTATTGCATCTAGGGATATGGGCAAGCTCACTTCTCTTAAGCCGCGTCTCTCAGCCCTTGGCTCGCGGCTGTCACCGATAGCGCCAGCAACACGGCAGGAAGCCGAAGCGCAACGCCATCGCGATCGAGACCAGTCTCAGGCTTGGCGCCAATGGTACAAGACCGCGAGGTGGCAGAAGCTCCGACAAGCGGCGCTTGTGCGTGATCACTACACCTGCAAGCAGACAGGCGTTCTCTGCATCGGGACATATCCTGCGGACAACAGTCCAGTCGCCGACCACATCAAGCCGCACCACGGCGATGAGCAACTGTTTTGGGACATCAACAACCTGCAGACGGTGAGCAAGGCTTACCACGACAGTCAGAAGCAGAAAGAGGAGCGGGCTCAGGCTCGTTGGTGATTTGATGGCGGAAGTGAAGCTTGATTGTAACGAGTTGACGGAGAACCTTACGATCTCAATTCGCATGCCTCGTGCCTTTGGCATCCGCATGTGGATGGTAGGTCGTCTGATAGCTCTCGCAGGCATGATCAGTGCCGTGAAGATCGAGGCGAAGCTCATCGACGAAGGACGGCCCTGAGCCTCCCAAGGGGGGTGGGTCGAAAGTCTGAAAGGCCTCGATCGCCTAGACCCGCGTCCCTCTCATTTGGAGATTTTTTTCTCGTGCATCAGGAAATCGACCTCTTCGGCAACCCGGTTGTAGACGCCCGAAGAGGGGTCGGTCGACCGTCTCACGAGGTGACTCCGAAAACTCGCAATAGAGTCAAGATGTTAGTAGCTCTCGGATGGGCAAACCCACGGATCGCCAACGCCTTGGCGATCTCGTTGCCCACTTTGCGGAAGAATTATTTTCACGAGCTAAAAGCCCGTGATGCAGCTCGCGACCAGATGGACGCAAGGCGACTTGAGCTGGCGTGGGAACTTGCCGAGGGCGGCAATGTCGGCGCCTTCAAAGAATTCGGTCGACTGTTAGAGCGCAACGATCGGATGGAAGTTGAGCGGGAACTCGGTTCCGCGCCCAAGAAGGACGAAAAGCCGTCTCCATCAGAGCGGCTCGGCAAAAAGCAGCTCGACGAGATCCGCGCGCGGGATGCTGATGCGGATCTAATGGCGGAGCTGGAGCAGGAAGCTTCACAGAATGCACGACACTGAGGAGGATCTGCCTCGCTTCGCTTGCCCCGACTGGTGGGACAAGTTGCTCGCCGGCCAGACGCCAATGGCTGATGTGCCATATGATAAGATCAAAGCCGGAAAGGCGATCGCGTTCTTTAATCGGCTTCGCTTGCCGGATGTGCCCGGCAATCCTCCCCTGGTGGAGGCGTGCGGCGATTGGTTTCGCGACATGTTGGCGGTCTTCCTCGCCAGCGAAGACCCGGAAACGTTGCTCCCAACGGTCTGGGAGCTGCTTTGCATGGTCCCGAAGAAGAACTCGAAGACAACGTATGTTGCCGGTCTGGCACTCACGGCCTTGTACATCATCGAGGCGCCTAATCGCCAAATGCTGCTGGTTGGTCCCAGCCAAAACATTTCCGAGCGCTGTTTTGACCAGGCGCAGGGCATGATCCGCCTCGATCCTAAGCTTGAGACGATCTTCAAGGTTCAGGATCACACGAAGACGATCACTCGCTACAAGACGGGCACGTCTCTGGACGTCAAGACATTCGACACCTCGATCGTCACGGGAGAGATCCCGATCATGACGATTATCGACGAGGTGCACGAGCTCGGAAAAAAGGCCAAGGCTGCGGCGGTGATGCAGCAAATTCGAGGCGGCGGCATCACTAAGCAGCGAGGCCGGCTGTTGATGATAACCACGCAGTCGGACGAGCCGCCGGCAGGCATTTGGCGCACTGAGCTGGATAAAGCTCGCAAGATCCGCGATGGAAAGGGTGGCCGATCGCCGATCATGTTGCCGGTTCTCTATGAGTATCCCGTCGAAAAGCAGCTCGATCAAGAGTTTTGGCGCAACCCGAAAAACTGGGGCTTGATCCTTCCGAACATGGGTCGCTCGATCGACCCTCAGGCACTGATCGACGACTATGAAAACAACGGCAAGGTCTCGAAGGAGGCCGAGCAGATATGGGCCAGTCAGCATCTCAACATCGAAATCGGTGTCGGCCTTGGTGGTGATGGTTGGTCCGGCGCGCTGCATTGGCAGAGCTGCATTGATGCGAAACTGTCCAGCCTCGATGCCTTGCTGAAGCGCTCCGAGGTTTGCACCATCGGCATTGACTGGGGCGGAGCGGATGACTTGGCCGCTCTCTATGTCCTGGGGCGTGAGAAGTACACAAAACGTTGGCTCGGCTGGGGAAGAGCGTGGGCTCGGAAGACGGTTTTCGAGCAGCGCAAGAGCATTGCGCCTCGCCTGCGCGGCTTCGAAGAAGATGGCGATCTCGAAATCGCTCGCTCTGGCGAAGAGCAGGCTACATCTGCGGCGGAAATCTGTCTCCGCGTGTTCGAGAGCGGGCTATTGCCCGAGCAGAATGGGATTGGTCTGGACAGTGCTGGGATCGCATTGCTTCTCGACGCCCTCGAAGCCGTAGGCCTTGAGCAGCCCCTCGTTCAAGCCATTGGGCAGGGTTGGAAACTGCAGACCGCGATCTCGTCGGTTCCTCTGAAATTGGAGGATGGACGTTTCCTCCACGGTGACCAGCCGATGATGGCGTGGTCAGTCGGCAATGCCAAGCAAACGCTTCGCGGCAGCAACTATGTCGTGACGAAGGAAGTGTCGGGCGCGGCGAAGATAGACATGCTTATGGCTCTCTTCAATGCAGCGATGCTGATGTTCCAGAACCCCGAAGCGGTAGGCATCTCCGTCTACGAAGAACGCGGAATAAGGATGGTATGACGTGAAGGTCTGGGATCGGTTCCGCTCAAAGAAGACAGACACTGGCAGCGTTCGTGCTGATGCTGTGGGCGACAGTGTCCAGATTTACTCACTGGATGATCCTCGGCTCGTTGAGTTCCTGCGTTTCGGCTTCGAAAGTCATTCCGGTGTGGCTGTGTCCGTTGATACGGCGATGCGCAATACCTCGCTGTTTCGTGCTTTCAGCTTGATCTCGTATGCTATCGGGATGCTGCCTTTCCAGTTGATCGACAACGATACGAAGGAGAAGGCGGCCGACCATCCCATCTACCGGCTGATGCATCGCGAGCCGAATGGATGGCAAACCGCATTTGACTTTCGCTCTCTCATGCAGCTGCGGGCGCTCGCGAACGGTGATGGCTACGCACGGATCGTTCGCTCCTACAGTGTGCGCCTAGGGCGCCGCGTTGTCAGCCAGCTGATACCTCTCGACCCGACGATGGTCACGCCGGTCCAGAACGGCGACTGGTCCGTCACCTATAGGTATCAACCGAAAAACGGGCTGACCCAACTGCTGTCTAGCCGAGACGTCTTTCATCTTCGCGGCCTCTCTCTTGACGGGCTGCGCGGCATTTCGCTCGTCAAACAGGCGAGAGACGCAATCGGGATAGCGCTTTCGGCTGAACTTGCTGCCGGCCGGCTCTTCAAGAACGGCACCTTCATCGGCGGCGTTTTAAGGCACCCTGGAAAGCTTTCCGACCCGGCTTTCGAGCGTTTGAGAGCCAGTCTGGCCGAGAAAGAGGGCGCCGATAATGCGGGGAAAAACCTTATCCTTGAGGAAGGGATGGGCTTCGAAGTGCCCGGCGGTAACGCTCGTGATGCCCAGCTTACCGAGATCCGAAAACTTCAGGTGGAAGAAATTGCCCGCGTCACTGGTGTGCCGAGACCGCTGCTCATGGTCGACGAAACCAGCTGGGGATCTGGCATTGAGGCCCTCGGTCGTTTCTTCGTCCAGTACGCGCTCGGTCCTTGGTTTACAGCTTGGGAGCAGTCGGTGGAGCGATCTCTCCTCGACGATGATGAGAAGGATCGGTTCTCCGCAAAATACAATGCCGGCGCTCTGCTGCGCGGCTCTATGAAAGACCAGGCAGACTTTTTCTCCAAGGCTCTTGGAGCAGGCGGCGCCCCCGGTTGGATGTCGCAGAACGAAGTGCGCGATCTCGCCGATATGCCGGCCACGGATGGCGGCAATGAAGTCAGTAAGGGCGCAATGAGCGCTCAGGCAAGCACCCCGAAAGGAAATGGCAATGACGTCTGATCGTCGCTCGATCGTTTTCGCGAAGGCCCGTCACGGTGCGCTTCCTCTGCCCGCCAACCGCGACGTCTGCGCCCTGACGAAATCGTCGGTGCTAGACAAGTGGGCGGCCGATGCTTCCGGCATTCGCGCAATCGAGCAGGGTGACAACGTCATCACCATGTTTGACGTTATCGGCGAGGATTACTGGAGTGGTGGCGGGATAACGGCGAAGCGTATCGCCGCACAGCTCCGTGCGATTGGTGATCGGCCCGTCGAGGTGCAGATCAACAGCCCTGGCGGCGACATGTTCGAGGGGATCGCGATCTACAATGTCCTTCGCGAACATCCGCAGGACATCACCGTCAAGGTCATGGGTATGGCGGCCTCCGCTGCCTCGATCATCGCGATGGCTGGCGATCGCGTCGAGATCGGCGCCGCGTCATTCCTGATGATCCATAATTGCTGGGTCATTGCGATCGGAAACCGTCACGACATGGCGGAAACGTCTGATTGGTTGGCACCGTTCGACCAGGCGATGGTTGACCTCTACGCTGCTAAGACCGGCCGCGATGCAAAGGACGTCGCGAAATGGATGGATGCTGAAACATACATGTCGGGATCTCAGGCTATCGAGCGAGGTTTCGCCGATGCGCTGCTCGCGGCAGATACCATGAAGGTCGACGAGGAGGCAAAATCCCGCGACATCGACATCAATGAATTGCGCGCACTTGAGTTGTCGTTGGTATCGGCCGGCAGCTCGCGCTCGGACGCTCGTGCGCGCATCAACAAGATCAAAGGCACGCCCGGCGCTGCCTCTGAAGCCACGCCCGGCGCTGGCGAAGACTGGGCCGGTCTTACCGGTTTGCTTTCCACCCTTAAATCCTGAAACAGAAGGAAGCTTCAAATGAAGCACGTTTCTCCCAGCGCCGCCCTCATTGCTGCGACGGCGCTCTCTACACCTCGCGCTGTCACGGGCCTTGGCATTCGTGCCGACGCAAACGACCCGAAGGCAATGATTTCCGCTCTCCAGACGGCATTCGAGGAATTCAAGAAGGCTCACGATGATAAGCTGAGCGCGAAGGCCGACGTCGTTGTGAGCGAGAAGGTCGACCGCATCGACGCCGCAGTCGGCAACTTCCAGAAGGCAATCGACGACCTCAATGCCAAGGTAGCTGCCGCTAACCTCGGTGGTGCGGTCATCGGCGACCTCCAGGCCGACCCCGAATATGTAAATGCCTTCAAGGCTCACATGCGAAAGGGTGATGTCCAGGCCGCGATGACAAAGGGGACCGACGCCGATGGAGGCTACCTCGCTCCTGTGGAGTGGGATCGCACCATCACCAACAAGTTGAAGGAAATCTCGCCTATCCGCGCCAACGCCCGTGTGATCTCTATCACTGGCGCCGGCTTCAAGAAGCTGTTCAACGACCGGGCAATCGGCTCCGGCTGGGTTGGCGAAACGGCGTCTCGCCCTGCCACCTCAACCCCGCAGATCGGCACCTTGGATTTCGTTCCCGGCGAAATTTACGCCAATCCAGCGATTTCGCAGCAGCTTCTTGACGACGCGGCGATCAACCTCGAACAGTGGCTTGCCGACGAAGTCGATACCGAGTTTGCCCGCCAAGAGGGCATCGCCTTTATCTCCGGCGATGGCGCGAACAAGCCATTCGGCATCCTCACCTATGTGACCGGCGCCGCAAACGCGGCGAAGCATCCGTGGGGCGCAATCCAGGTGGTCAACAGCGGCGCGGCCGCCGCATTCACCTCGGATGGCTTCATTGACCTGTTCTACAGCCTGCCGGCTGCGTATCGGTCGAATGCCAAGCTTTATGCCAACCGCCTGGCTCAGTCGTCCATGCGCAAGCTGAAGGACGGTCAGAACAATTACCTGTGGCAGCCGTCCTATGCCGCTGGCCAGCCGGCCACCCTCGCAGGCGAGACGATCGTCGAGGTTCCCGATATGCCGGGCGTGGCGGCGAACAACATCGCAGCACTCTACGGCGACATGGATGCGACCTACCTCGTTGTCGATCGCGTCGGCATCCGTGTCCTTCGTGATCCCTTCACCAACAAGCCGTTCGTGCATTTCTATACGACCAAGCGCGTTGGCGGCGGCGTCCACAATCCGGAGCCTATGCGCGCCCTTAAAGTCGCAGTGAACCCCTAGTCGACCTGAAGCAATACGGGAGGCGGTTTTCGCCTCCCGCGTTCCAATCATCAACCAGGAGGCATCATCATGGTTACGAAGAAGGCTAAAACGGTCGAGACGATCGATCCTAACGCCCCAACGGGAAGTGTCGCGCCTGCCACGGAGTTTGATCCTTCGGGTGCGCCGATCCAGGCTGTTGCTGACGTCGATCCGTCACATCCGGCTGTTGATGCGGATCCCCGCGCCAACACCACCGAAGAGCAGAACCGGATCGATTTCAATGACCCATCTCTCTCCGGCTCTGAGGCCGCCGCCAAGGCACTCGGCTACAAGCCTGAAAACGGCGAAGATAAGTAAGGAAGTCCGCGCTATGGGAAACGTCGTCGTCCTCTCCACTGGCCCGCTCTACACGCTCGCTGAAGTGAAGGAGCATTTGCGCGTCGACACCGATGACGACGACGTGACTATACAAGCGTATATGAATGCTGCGGAATCCGCCGTTCTTCAGTATTGCAACATTTCGCTCGTGCCTGTTGGGACTGAACAAGTCTTCAAGGTTGCAGCGATGATGTACGTCGCCTCGCTTTACGAAGATAGAGGTGGTTTAGACGGATTACCTAGGTCGAGCCGGCTACTGATCGACCCCTACCGCTGGCTGAGGGTGTGAGGCAATGGCCGAGAAGCGCTCCGCAGGGAAACTGTATTTCGCAGTGGCGTTCGAAGAGAGGCAGGATCTCGATGATGGCGCTGGCAACGTGTCGTCTGGCTGGGTCGAGCGTTTTCAGTCTCGCGCTGGCTACATAGACATGCGTGGCGGTGAGGCGGTGATCGCCAGCCGTTTACAGGGGCAGCATACCCTTGTTGTGTTTGTCCGTGCATCGTCTCAGTCGAAATCGGTCACTTCCGACTGGCGCATCCGCGACAATCGCGACGGGCGGATCTTCAATATCAGGGATATCACCATCACCCCAGATCGGGCATGGATCGATTTCCTTTGCCAAAGCGGTGTTGCTGAAGGATGACCGTCACCGGGCTGGACCGGCTTCGACTGAAGCTGACGCGCCGCATTCCCGACACCGTTAAAAAGCGGGTGCGCGATGCGATGGAGCAAAGCGCGAACGAAGTCGTCGAAACGATGAAGAGCCTCGTAGCGGTCGATAGCGGCGAGCTGAGAGACAGCATCGCGTGGACCTGGGGCGATGCTCCGAAAGGAGCCTTGGTCCTCGCGCGCAGCTCGAAGCGATCCTCAGACTCGATGCGGATCACGATTTACGCGGGCGGTGGCGGCGCATTCTACGCTCGCTTCGTCGAGTTCGGCACCCAGCCGCACATCAATAAAGGCCTGTACGCAGGTTCGCATAATCCCGGCGCCCCCGCTCAGCCTTTCTTCTTCCCTGGTTGGCGCCTGGTTAAGCGCCGCGTGAAGGGACGCGTCACCCGCAACATCAGAAAAGCTATCAAAGAGGCGGTTGCATGAGCCCAGAGGAAGAACTGCAGAGGCTCCTCTATTCGTCGTTGACCGGCTTCTCACCTCTCATGGCCCTGATATCCGGCGTGTATGACAGGGTTCCTGAGAAACCTTTCGGGTCGAAAGAGGCCTACATCAGCTTTGGGCCGTCCGATGCGTCAGACGATAGCTCCGACTGCATCCTGAGCGGGGAGTACAACTTCCAGCTCGATTGCTGGAGCCGTAAGTCGGACCTCGATGTTTCCTGCAGACGGATCGTCGGTGCTGCTCGCAAGGCGCTGCGCGGAACCCACTCGCTAGCTCAGAACGCTCTGGTCAGCCTGTCAGTGCCGTTCACGCAGGTTTTCCGCGATCCAGACGGGCTCACGAGCCACGGCGTCGTTCGGGTGCGCGCCATTATCGAGGAGGCAGAGTGATGGCTTGGGCAATCTTTCACGTCGAAAGCAACTGGCGCCGGTCGAAAACGAGCATCTACTCCTTCAATGCCAAGGCATCCTCCGATCCACAGTGCCGCCCCAAGGATTTCATCGCGTACTGCGTTGGTAGGGGTTGGGCAACCGAGGTTCCCGCTCCTCGTCGAGACGTGGCGAAGCGCGCAAACAAGAAATCCTAACGTCAACCGGGCTGATGCCCATCACGCCCGTTTGGGCCTTTGCTTATGGAGAGCACAATGGTTAAGCCCGTCAGCGCGGAGTTTCAGGACTTCGTTCTCGAACTTGAGACTGCCACCCCTGGAACCTTTGCTAAGATCTGCGGCATCACTTCTCGCGGCATCAGCCGACAGACCAACCTACAAAGCAGCTCGACGCCGCGGGATTGCGAAGACGAGAGCCTGCCGCTCGAAGTGAAAAAGTCGGTTGAATCGTCGGAAGTGTCGATGACCGCTACCGGCACCTGGGCAAGCCAGAGCCACGAGATGATGCTCGACTGGTGGTATTCGGGCGCGAAGAAGAACGTCCGTCTTTATCATGCCAATGCGGCAGTTGGAGACACGGAATATGAGACCGGCGGAGCCTACCTCACCTCGCTCGGCAATGAGGTCGAGAAGGGCCAGGCTGTCACCGCCAGCATCGAAATCCAGTTTGACGGCGTTCCGACACGCACTGCCAAGGTGGAAGCGCCCTGATGCGAGGCACCGACATCACGTGGGAAGGCGGCGAGCACGCCTTCCTGCTTAACATAGCACTCCTTCGCGCCTTGCAGGTGAAGTGCGACGCTGGTCCGCAGCATATCCTGCAGCGTCTGTCCGATGGCCGGTGGATGGTCGATGACGTCATTGAGCCTATTCGCCTCGGTCTTGAGGGTGGCGGGATGTCGAAGGCTGACGCTCGCGTGTTGGTGCAGAAGCACGTCGAGGACCTTCCGCTTACGATGTCCGTCATGACGGCCCGGATGGTACTGATGGCATCTCTTTTCGGCGTGGATGACGATACGCCGGGGGAGCCGAAAGCGGGGGAGGAGAAGACCCAAACCCGCGACCGCGAGGAAAATGGCGCTTCTCATCGATCTACCAGTGGGCCGGAATCCTCCACCGCGACGTCGGAGAAATGACGCTCTGGGAGTTTTCCTGTGCATTGGAAGGCCTGAGGTTGGCAAATGGCGACAGCGCCGATGCCAGCGCACCGATGAATGGCGACCGCCTAGCTGAATTGGGCATCGTCGGGTTCTAAAACCTGAGCTACCGAGGTTCTCTTGGCTGACATCGAAAAACTTGTCGTCGCGCTGGAAGCCAGAACGAGGGCCTTTGAGAACGCGCTCAACCGCGCCAATGGCGTAGCGAACCGTCGGGCCAAGGATATTGAGACCCGCTTCACGAAGATGAACAAGGCGATCACCTCTCGCTTTGCGGCGACGGGGGGTGACATTGCCAAGGCTTTCGCCGTCATTGGCGGGGCAAAGGGTTTCCAATCGCTCTCCGATTCTGCGACGAACATCACAAACGCTCTCAAGGTCGCGGGGCTTTCGGGTGATGACCTGACGCGGACCTATGACCGCCTCTTTGCGTCAGCACAGAAGAATTCCGCTCCGATCGAGAGTCTGGTGCAGCTCTATAGCCGTGTATCTCTCGTTCAGAAGGAGCTGGGCGTCTCCAGTGATCAGCTCGTCGGCTTGACCGACAACGTCGGCAAGTCGCTTCGGTTGTCTGGCTCCAACGCGCAGGAGGCAAGTGGTGCCTTGATGCAGCTGGCCCAGGCGCTGGGCAGCAACAAGATTCAGGCTGAAGAGTGGAATTCGCTGATCGATGGCATGCCAGGCCTTCTTCAGGCAGCGGCTGCAGGGATCAAGCAGGCCGAAGGCTCCGTCTCCAAGCTCACGCAGTTGGTGAAGAGCGGCAAGATTTCGAACAAGGCGTTCTTCGACGGGATCGAGGCGGGCTCATACGTTCTCGACGATAAGCTGGCCGGAAGCACCAAGACAATCGAGCAACGCTTTACGGACCTGCGCAACGCGCTGATCAATGCGACATCCAAATTCAACGAGAATTCGAAGGCCGCAGAGACCGTAGGCAACGCTATCGGCGGCATTGCTAGCGAAATCGACAATGTCAACTTCGATCAGCTGATAACACAGATCGGCGCGGTTGTGGGCGCGTTGCAAGAGGCTCGGGCTTCCTCCGAGAACTTCCTTTCAAAGCTCTCGGAGATTAGTGGTTTCGACGGCATTGGGCGCAGCATCGTCAATATGCTGCCAGGTGTGACGGAAGGCGGTTCAAAGAGCTACTTCGGCGGTGCCCTGACTATTACCAGCACCGCAAATATCACTGATCGCATCAACGAAGCGTTTGAAAGTCAAATCCAGCAGGCTGGCGCCCTAACGTCTGAGGCGATCAAGAACAGCGTACTCGGCCAGAATGGAAACAAGAAGGGTCGCATAGCTCCCCTGCAAGGGCCCAACCTTCCGGCCGGCTACAAGAAGCCGACGGTGGATATCGACGATAGCAAGTACAAACCGTTGTCGACGGACGGGGCGGGCAAGACCAAGCGCGCCAGGCTCGACGAGTACGAGCGCAGCGTCAAGCAGATCACCGAGCGGACGGCCGCGCTCAATGCGGAAACCGCTGCGCAGTCCTCGCTCAACCCCTACATCAATGATTATGGGTTTGCGTCCGAGCGTGCAGCAACGGCGCAGGATCTTCTTTCAGCAGCCCAGGCGGCCGGGACCGCTGCGGGGAAGGAGCTTACCGACGTTCAGCAACTGCTGAGCGGCCAGTTCGATGGCCTTTCACCGAAGGCGAAAGCGCAAGCGGAGGCGATGTTGCTTCTCGCCAACAATTCCGCGCAAGCCGTGGTGAACTCGAACCAGCTGCATGAATCGCAGGATCGCCTGCGGCAAAGCATGGAAGAGTGGCGCGACCTTAGTAAGGATGCCACTAAGGGTTTCATCCAAGACTTGATCGAAGGTAAGTCCGCGATCGATGCGTTGAGTGGCGCGTTGCAGAAGCTTGGCGACAAGCTCCTCGACGGCGCTCTGGACAGCCTCTTTGGGGCGGGCGGTAGTAACAACTGGTTTTCCGGTCTGTTTTCCAGCCTTTCAGGCGGAACGGTGAAGGCTGCAAGCGGTGGGCACATACGCGGTCCCGGAACGGGAACGAGCGATAGCATTCCCGCCCGTCTGTCTGACGGCGAATACGTCGTCAATGCAGCCGCGACCAGAAAGCATCGGGATCTTCTCGATGCCATCAACAGTGGACGGATGCTGCGCCTAGCCAAGGGAGGCTTGGTGTCTGCCCCATCTCCTTCAACGGCGCCGGGAGGCGGTTTCAGTTTTAGCTTCGCGCCGGTGCTGAACGCCGATGGGGCGGATGCCTCTGAGCTTGCTGCCCTGCGAAAGGAGCTCGCTCGTATGAGAGCCGAGATCCCCGGAACGGTCGTGGATGCCGTGAAAAACGCTCAAAAGAGGCGCATACTCTGATGGCAATTGCATTCCCCCGTGAGTTGCCCGATGTGCGCTACGCGACAGCGGATCTCATACTGAATGACGCGACAAAAGCCTCGCCCTCAGGGGCACGGCTTATCAATTATACCCAGGTGGAAGATCCCGTCTGGGAAGCGAAAATGACTACTGGTCCGCTCCTGCCGTCCGAATATGCGGTAGTGGAAGCATGGTGGCTCTCGCTCCGAGGAGGACTGCGGACCGTTCTCTTTCGCCATCCGTGGGCTTGCTACCCGCTAAACCACGTCAATGCCCAGGCCCCTGCGAATGATGCTGGCAACCTGGTGTCTGTCTCTGGAGGCAACGTTCTCTCCATCAATAGCGTCGATGCGGCCTTGTCTCTGGTTATTGGGGATCGGATCGGCCTGGAACGCGCGGGTCGCTATTATGTCGGCCGTACGACTGAGATCGCCGGTTCAGGTGCGACACGGACGATCACGGTCGAACCTCCGCCCTTCGATACGGTGGCCCAGCCTGGTGCGGTTGTCCGCTTTGCAAAGCCTGCGCTGGTGATGCGTTCGGTTCCGGGTAGCTTCCAAGCTCCGCGTGACGGGCGGTTTTACACGGTTTCGTTCCAGCTGACGGAAAGCCAATGACCCTCTCGACGGAAGTCAAAGCTCTTTACGATGCGGGGCGCATCTCTACACGTCAGATGGTCCGCATCCAGCTCGGGTCTGGCCTCTACGGATTCATAGCCAGACGCGAGCCCCTGACCTATGCCGGCGTCACTTACCAGCCCTTCGGTTTGATTGAGGTTTCTGATATCGGCGGCGGGACCGGGACGGCGGCGGATGGCGGGTTTACGCTGACCCTCGCGGAGAGCAAGGATTTCGGTCTCACGCCGGCGATCCTCACCCAGATCGAAAGCGAGGACTATCGAGATCGGCCAGTCGTTGTCTACGATGCCCATTTCCATCCGGACACAATGGCACTGATCCAGGTCGAGGCAGTCGCTCGCGGCTACCTCGATGTGATCGAGCACAACGTCGACGAGACACGCGGCTATTTCCTGACCGCTCGGTGCGAGGGTCGGCAGCTTGACTACTCAAGGCAGAACGGCCGGAAGCGAACAGTCGCCGATCAGCAGCGCCGCGACCCCGGCGATAGGTTCTTCGAACATGCGGCAACCGCTGGCCGCGTTGATATCGCATGGGGCAAGGCGGTCGGCTCTGCCGTCAATACGGCGAAGAGTGCAGCCGCCGGCGCAGCGCGTGCCATAGGTTTTAAGGGACTGTAATCGACATGGTTAGACTTCCCGGCTGGGAGAAGCGCCTCAATGCGGTTGTGGCGAAGCATCAGGCGTTGCCATCAATCTATGGTACGTCAGACTGCTATCTGATCGCAGACGATGGGGTCGAGGCTGTCACGGGCGATCGAATGTACGCCGCCGCCATCGGCTACAGCACGGAAGCCGGCGCGGCGAAGAAGCTGCGCCAGCATGGCTTCGAGACGGTTCGCGATGCCTTCGCTGCCAAGTTTGCGGAAATCGCTCCCAGCATGGCGCAGCGCGGGGATATCGGCGTGGTTGATCGCGATGGTGTCCTTACTGGCGGCCTGTTCACCTCGATTGGCTTCATGACGCGCGGATCTGAGGCTGTTGAGTTCCTGCCAAACTCATCCGTCGCATATGCATTCAAGGTGACCTGATGCCCTTTCTCGCTCCAGTCGTCGGCGCCATTGGCGGCTTTTTCGGTTCTCTCGGTATTATCGGTAAAGCCATCATCGGGATTGGCCTCAATCTCATCGTCAGCAAGATTCAGCAGCGGCAGGCCAAGAAGAACCAGAAACAGATTGGCGGCGTCGAATTCGAGCGCGAATATGGTGAAAACGTTAGCCGGAAAGTCGCTTGCGGTCTCGTAGGCCTGGCTGGCCACGATTGCTATGTCAATACGTACGGCAGCTCGAATAAGTACCTAGAGCAGGTCTACGTGCTTTCCGATTTTCCATGCGACGGCCTCTCGAAGATCTGGGCCGGCGGGTCGCGGCTGGCGCTAGGCGTCGTTTCATCGGATTCGGTCAAGACCGTCTACAGTGTCACGAGTGGCGCCTATGCCGGCCTCATGCAATTCACATTCTACAGCGGGACACAAACTGCGGCGGATGCGGGCATGATTTCGCATTCGAACCCGGCGGGACGCTGGACCGCTGATCACATTGGGACTGGCATTTGTTGGGTGAAGGTTGCTCTGACTTACAGTCAAGACAAGCTTTCTCAGTTCCCCGACTTCTTCTTCGAGATCCGCGGTGCCCGTCTGTATGATATTCGCAAGGACTCCACCGTGGGTGGTTCCGGCTCGCACCGATGGGATGATTACTCGACCTATGAGTTCTCGGAAAACCCGATCGTGCAGGAATACAATTATCGTCGGGGCTTCTCCGTCAATAATGATCTGTTTTGCGGAATGGGAATGGAGGCGGCAGACCTTCCTTTCGATCGCTATGTCGCGGCTATGAACATCTGCGACGAGGATGCTGGCGGGGAGAAGCGTTACCGCTGCTCGATCTTGTTTGATGCAGATGCCCAGCACGGCGACAATATCGAAGCGGTCATGACCGCTTGCGGCGGGGCCGTCATCGACGACGTTGATGGGTCCTGGCCGTTGATCGGAACCGATCAGCCGATTGTCGAGACTTTTACCGATGATGACCTGGTGATCAGTGAGCCGGTTCGGTTCCAGCGCCGGCGGTCTATGTCGGATCTTGTCAATGCGGTTTCGGGCACATACCCAGAGCCGTCGAACATGTGGTCTCCGGCGGGATACGATACGCAAACCGACGCCTCTTATGTCGCGCTCGATCGCCGTACGCGTGATATCAACCTCGACTTCGCGCAGGTTCGTTACAAGGGTCAAGCCAATCAGCTGGCCTCGATCTACTTCAATGAGAACCGCTTTGAGGCTACCGCCGATATCGTCCTGCGTCCGCGTTTTCAGACGATCAAGGCGGGCGATTGGGTTCGCTGGGACTCGGCTCGTTATGGCGAGCGGGTCTATATGGTGCAGGCGCGTTCCATCAAGGCGCTGACCAGCGACGGTCCGCGCAACGTCTCATTATCGCTTCAGGAGCGGGACGGCTCGATCTACGACGCGGTGGGCGTGATCCCGCCGACGGTCCCAATCCCGAACGGGGAACCGATATATCTTAACGAGCTGCAGGACTTTGCGGTCATTCCGGTCATTGGTGTTGGTGCGGACGGCCGATCCTATCCGGCCTTCCGGATCTCGTGGGCGGCGGTCGAGGACGCAACGGTAACAGGCGTCACGATAGAGTGGTGGATCAAGACCGAGCCTACCAACAAGTTCACGCGAACAGTCGATACGTCGAGCACCATCGCCTTCATCCAAGAGGGTATTCTCAGTCTGACCGACTATCAGTTTCGCCATAAGCTGGTGGCTGCCGACCGTCCGACAAACTGGACGGACTCGGTCACAGTATCGTCGCTGGACGGTGGCAACGCGGATCTCGAAATCGGTCTCGGGAACCTGAAAGAAGACGTTCTTGCTGTCTTTCGTGATCTCTATGCCGGCCTTGGTCGTACGGAATCCCTGCTGGCTCAGATCCAACAGAATTACCAGATCACGAGCAGCGTATCGCAGTCGATCAGTCGAAAGCTCTCGGTGCAGGGGGCGAGCTTCAGCGAGGAAATCGTTGTGCTCAACTCCAGCATCGCAAATGTCGTGGCGCAGACCGAAGAGTTGATCGCGGCATTTGGGGAAAATCTTGCCGACGGCCTAGTGGCGTTTCAGGCGGTGGCTGCCCCTGAAGGTGTCAATGTTCGCTATGCGATCCTGTTGAAGGGCGCGATTGGTGACGATTGGAAAGAGAGCGGCTTCTTTATCGAGCTCTATACGGAAGGCGGCGTTCTGAAATCCCGCGCCGCCTTCGACGTCGATCAGTTCATGTTGTTGACCGGGGATGAGGCTGCGCTGCCGTTTGTCGTCGAGGCCGGAGAGCTGAAGCTCAACGTCGCTCGCATCGGAACGATCTACGGTGGCGCTTGGATTTCCGACAACAACAAGCTCCAGATCAACGGCATTGCGGGAACAATCGAGGTCTACAGCTGATGGTGCGTCTTCTGATCGGTGTTGACAGCACCAATGTTGGCTGCATCAAAATCATGAAGGACAACGCCGACAATCCCTACAGCACGTCCGATAGTGACTATGCGAAGTTCTATTTCAACAGCAAATGGGATGTGCAGATCCGATTCGTCGGCGCCAATCAGCTGAACTATGCAGACGGTACCGTGGCGCAATTCCTGCCATCCGGGACCAACAAGAACAGCTTCCAGCGCGCTCGCATCGGTTACGACACGGGAAATGTCTCTTGCTTCTGGAAGAAGGAGTACTGGGAGGCGCTGGGCGACCTCGATTATGATCTGCCGGTCTTCGACGTGAAGCGCGTTAATAGCTCTGGCGTGTATATCCACGGCAAGATCAGTAAGACCACCGGCGGTTCGGGCACGCTCTATTACACCGCGTCTTTGTCGGATGAAGGGTATGTACGCAACTTCATCCCCGGAGCCGGCAACGAAATCAACGTTGCAATCCCTTACGGCCTTGCGGCCTATTCGTCTTCCGGCAACAACCCGAAGGCTTTTGTCTGGAACCTTCCGGGTGACGAGACAGCCTTCGTGAATCCTCCGCTGGCTCCGGTCGCTGGACAAATGCAGGTGCAGATTACCAAGGACTACTGCCGAGTTTCGAAGCCGGGGTATGATGTTCGCACCGCGACGGCGTCCAAACTCGCCTTTGACAGCACCACCCGGCCGGCAAAGATCATCGCAGCAGCTGATATTGCGCTTCCAGCCGGAACGACAGTCTACGACTTTTCTTCGAAGCTCGCCGGTATCAACGTCAGTGGCGAGTTCATTGCCGACGTGATTCAGTACAAGGGTTCGACCATCACGTTTCCGGCCTCCCTTCCGAGTGACGACGACGACTATGGGGCGAACTACTATTTTTCCGGCACGACGCTTGTCTTCAGCAACAGCGGTTCGTCCTGTCGGGCTCGGTTCCTGATCATCGCTCAGGACAACACTGCGGCTTCAGCCGGATCGAACAAGGTGTTCCGGCAAGTCACGATTGGCGGGGTCGATGTCTTTCAGTTCCTTCGCCCTGGCGCTGCAAATCCACCGAACCTTGCCGATGTGATCATCGATAGCCGCTGGCCATGTCTGCAGATCATCAAGACCGGCGTATTTGACATCCCCACTGGGGGTGCACAGACGACCGATATCGCCTTCGACAGCGCCGGCCTCTTTCCGTTCGTGAAGTATTTCACGATCCACCCGGCCGGCGAGCCGAACGATACCCTTGTGGGCAGTACCGACCGTACCGCCACAGGAAAGCGCATCAGACAGCCGGTCGTTGCGGCGGGCTTCATCAACAACGTCGCGACCGGTGTGATCACTCGATACACTTCGGGAACGACGACATACTGCCAGTTCACGGCCAACCGGATCCGCTTCTTCACGTTTCGAGGTCTGCCGCATCGATACTACTGGGAAAGCGGCTCCAGCAGCAGCGGCACGACGACGACAGAGGCGGTGACCTGCGCCGCAACCAAGATCCGCTATTACATTTTCGGCATCCCAGCATAGGGGCTCACACTATGACGATTGCATATACGACAGGGCAGATTGCCCTGACGAATGGTTCTGCCGTGATTACGGGCATTGGTACTGGCTGGGAAGTGGCGCTGATTGGCGGCGGCTTCATTGCCGCCCAGGCCGACGGAAATATGCTCCCGATCGAGAGCGTCGATAGCGACACGCAAATTACCGCCGCGATCGCGTGGGCTGGGGCAACCGGGACCTATGACTATGCATTGGTTCGCGATACGGCGTGGCTCCAGCAACTGAATGCCAATAGCAATACGCTTGCGCGGGTAGTCACCGAACTCGAAGCCGGAACGATCTACAAATATGACGCCAGCGGTGATCTTGCAGGACGCGTGAATTACGACGATCGCGCTAAGGGATATTCGTATCTTGTCTCGGTGGGTGTCTCTGAGCCAGCCTTGTACGTCAAGGCCAGTTCCACGCCCGGCGATTGGGATGGTCCGTTTAGCTACGGCACTGGCCCAATCGGCCCTAAAGGTGATCAGGGCGACCCTGGTCCGCAAGGGATTCCGGGCGCCGCCGGTTCCGTCTATATTGCCCGTGGAACCTACGCGGCTGGTACGGCGTATGCCAAGGACGACACCGTTCTCTACAACGGTTCGACATACATCGCGCGTGTGTCAACAACCGGTAACGCTCCTCCCGATCTTCCGACGACATCGAATACTTATTGGCAGCTCGTAGCGCAGAAGGGAACGGACGGGACCGGCACAGGGGACGTCACAGGTCCATCGTCGTCGGTCGCGGGACGCATCGCTGCGTTCGGCGGCACTACGGGCAAAGCGATCGTTGACGGCGGAAAGCTGGTTTCCGATCTCGTCACCGGGCCGGCTTCCGTGACAGATAGCTATGCCGCACTATTCGACGGAACCACGGGGAAGCTGCTTAAGGCGTTGTCGCCGGCAAGCTTTCGCACTTGGCTACAGCAGACCGCCGCAAGTGTGTCATTCGACAACTCCGTTGCGAACCTTGCCGGATCCCCGGCAACCGTGCAAGCCGCGATCGAAAAGCTTGCATCGGGGGGTGGCGGGAAAAACGACGCAATCCTTGCGATCGAGATTGCCGACCTGAAAGGGCAAAGACTCGGCATGGTAGGCGGTGTGGCGGACTCGTTTGACGATGAAACGGGTGTTAACACTGGCGGATCGACAAACCAATCTTATGACGCAACGAACGACTGGTACAGACCGACGATCTCAACCGGTACGTTAATTGCTGCGGGGACCGGAACCGCGATCGGTGACACGACTGCCCTTGGCGGTCTTGCTGCCGCATTTGATGGTGTGACAACGCAAGCGCTAGCTAACTGCGCCCGAACCGTCAGCAACACTGCCACCAATGGCTATGTAGGCAAGAACTATACAGGTGCAGCTAAGGCCATCCAATCCGCGACCCTCATTGGCTCCAGCGATAACGGACTTGATGGGACGTTGTCGGCGTCAACGATCACGTTGGTGCTTCGCGGCAAGAACGGATCTGCACCCACCTCCCGAACTGACGGAACGTCTCTCGGCACTGCCAGCTTCTCAGATGCTGCGGGGGTCAGTCGAACTATCACGTCCACAGATCCAATGACAGCATGGGACTATGTTTGGTTTGATGCATCCACGACGGCGTCGTCGGGTATCTACGTCGCGGAAGCGCAGTTTTTCGCTCCTGTCTATGACAACATGACACTGGTCAGCACGTCGTACGCCGCCGCGAGCGTGCCATCCACGGGACGTATCGCGCTTCAAACTGTCGAAGTCGATGCGATCACCATCAACACTGACGTGTCCGCTGAAGTATCACGCGACGGTGGAACGACGTGGACGGCCATAACGCTTTCGCTGTCGACAAACCTTGGCAGCGCGAAGGTGTACGAAGGTTCCGGTTCACTCGGTGCCCAGCCGTCCGGAACTTCGATGCGTTGGCGCATCAAAACGCTGAACAACAAGAATGTAGATATCTCAGGGGTGGTACTGCAATGGTCGTAAAAACGTGGGGAAATGTCGTTACGACCGAGTATGTCCCGGAAGAGATCAGCCGACGTCAGTTCTTCCAGGTGCTTGCGAGCCGGGGGTTGATCACGAAGGCTGAAGCGCTTGATGCGGTGACCGTCGGAACGCTGCCGGCTGCGATTGAGGCGATTATCGCCTTGATACCGGATGAAGACATTCAGTGGTCCATCCGCATGTCGTTCAGCGCTCAAAACTTCCTTCGCTCCAACTGGTGCGTGGCAATGTTCGGCACCATGCAAGGCATGTCATCCGCAGCCATTGACCAGATTTGGCGCGACGGCGCGTTACTCGATTAGGTCGCGAAGCCGCGATCGCCATTTTAATCATTCAATCTGGAGAGTGCCAATGAACGTACCTGTTACGGCTCAGCAAATCCGCGCGTCTGCGCGTGGCCCGGTCAATGCAAGCAATTTGAATTCTGTTATCGTGGCGCTTGACCGCTACGGTAGCGATTTTGGGCTCGATCGCCCGCACCGTGTCGTCCAGTACCTCGCGCAGCTGATGCATGAAAGCGGCGACTTCCGCTACGATCGCGAGATCTGGGGACCGACGCCGGCGCAGGCTCGTTATGACACGCGCATCGATCTCGGCAATACATCGGCGCTCGACGGCGATGGCAAGAAGTATATGGGTCGCACCGGCATGCAGCTCACCGGCAAGGCCAACTATCAGGCGTTCTCCGACTGGTGCGAGGGCAAGGGCTATCACCCGCCTGACTTCGTTTCCAACCCGGACCTTGTCAATAGCGATCCTTGGGAAGGTCTTGTTCCGCTCTGGTATTGGGAAAGCCGCAGGCTCAATCGCTTTGCCGATCAGGGTGACATCGAGATGATTACAAAGGGCGTCAATGGCGGCCTTAATGGTTTTGCCGATCGCGTGGATCATTTCGTGCGCCTGGCGCTCGTGGTGCTTGGTTTGCGGCCTGATGCTGTGAGGGAGTTTCAGGCGGCAAAGGGGCTGGAGGTTGATGGTGACGCTGGCCCAAGGACGCGCGCTGCGTTGCATACCTCCTTGCTGGCGCTCTCTGGCGCCTCGACGAAGATGGCTGCTTTCGCCGCCGCTCCCGTCGTTGAGGAAAAGGAAGTTGTGCCGGCGGCCGTCGAGGCGGGCGTTAAGAAGAAGTTCAATCTGCTCGGCAAGATAGCGGCGATGTTCGGTGGCGGTGGATTCGGTATCGCTGCTTTTGCCGGCTTCGACTGGCGCGCTCTGTTGGTCATTATTGGCGCGGCAGTCACTCTCGCGATTGGCGGCCTTCTATTCCGGAACTGGCTGATCAAGGCCATCAAGGACGTCAAGGCGGCCGTGGAGGGCGACTGATGCTGTCCAAGCTCATTCCCGACAGCGTGAAGCTTCCTGCGGCGGCGTTGCTGGGCGCGTCGATAGCTGCGGGGGTGCTGGTCTTGATTGCGGAGATCTGGTGGCTTCCGGCCGCCCGAAACGAGGGGAGGGCTGCAGAGAGATCGGCGGCCCTTCAGAGGTCCATTGACTTGATCAAAGAGCGGGGCGTGACGAACGATGCGATTAGCAGGCTTAGTGACAGTGATTTGTGCCGCAAGCTTGGCGGTAAGTGGGTGCGTGACACGGGCTCCTGCGAATGATGGGGCCGGTTTCGAACGTCTCGCGCCTTCTCCGGCGACCCGGAAATTCATAATTGCCAACGATCGACCGTTTGCGGAGCAAGTCGTTGCCCATAATGAAACCTGCGATCAGCAGCCGGCGTGCAGGAAGTGAAATCCAATCGTGGCGACAGCGGCAGAGATATTGCGCTCACTTGGGCGCGTGGAAGAATCAATCGCAGGCATTCGCGAAAGCATCAGCTATCTACGAGAGGATTTCGGGGATGAAAAAGATCATGCCCACGATAGTAGAGCCGTCATTCACAAGAGACTTGATGAACAAACGGGCAAGATCGCTCACTTAGAAACGACTGTCGCAATCAGCGGCGAGGTGGACGCGCAGCTGCGTGATCAGATCGCAGAACTTCGGGCGACGGTCGAGAGCAATCAAAAGATGGTTGCGCCAGCAATCGACGAATGGAAGCGTATGAAGGCGCTCGGCGTCGGCATCTCTGGCCTGATCGCTCTGGCCGGCCTTACGATTGGCGGCATTGTCGCCTGGGCTAGCGACGGCGCGATTGCTGCGCTTCGGCACTGGCTTCGGATAAACTGAAGCCTGCCCCGTCTGTGTTGCAGCTTGCGATTTGTGGTTGCGTATGCGAGACAGCCTTATCATCGTTATGGCCACGGCAGCTGCTAAAAATGATCTTCAGTTCAGACGCCTTCATCTTTCTGTTCCTGCCAATCTGGCTGATCATTTTCTTCATGTTTTCGGTGGGTATGAGACGTTGGCTCAATGTCGTCATCCTTGCTGCATCCCTTTTATTCTACGCGTCTTGGGATGTCGGTTATCTGCCAATCTTGATTGGATCAATCGTCGTAAATTATGCTGCCGTCGTTGCTTTGAAGACGACAAAGAGGACAAAGCCGATAGTTGTCGCAGGTGTTGCCTTCAACCTGGCGCTTCTCGGTTGGTATAAATACTGGTGCTTCTTTGGCTCGATGTTCGGCATTCTCTCATGCAACCCTGCATCAGCTTCCGAACATCTGCCTTTGGCAATTTCGTTCTTCACCTTTCAGCAGATCGCATATCTGGTTGATATCTATCGACACCGTGAGGCGGGGCGGGATATTCCGCACCCCATCGACTACGCGGCGTTCGTCTCTTTCTTCCCGCACCTCATTGCAGGGCCTATCACGCGCTCAAACGAGCTCCTGAAGCCGATCGAGGAAAAGGCCTATCAGATAACCGCGAAGACGATGGAAGTCGGGCTCGCCGTTTTCCTTCTGGGATTTGCGAAGAAAGTTTTTCTTGCCGACCCATTGGGGCAAATCGCGGACCCCATATTTGGCGCTGCCGAGGCTGGGGCCTTGGATGGGCTTTCGGCGATCCTGGGCGTTGTTGCCTTCACGCTGCAGATCTACTTCGATTTTAGCGGCTATAGCGAGATGGCGGTCGGTCTCGGGTTAATGATCGGAATTCAACTGCCTTGGAATTTCGCTACGCCCTACGGCGCGACGTCAGTTGTCGATTTCTGGCGGCGTTGGCATATCACGCTGAGCACAATACTGCGCGATTACCTCTACATCGCCCTCGGTGGAAATCGCTGCGGCGAGGTACGGAAACACGTCAACTTGATGGCGACTATGGTTCTCGGCGGCCTTTGGCATGGGGCGAACTGGACGTTTGTCGTATGGGGAGCACTACACGGCATCTTCTTGATCGCTGTTCATCTGTATCGAGCTTCGAAGTTGCCAACGCTTCCCGTTTGGCTGGCGATTATCCTGACTAATGCTGTCGTAGCCTTCGCTTGGACTTTCTTCCGGGCGGCGACGTTCTCGGGTGCTTGGAATGTAGTCACGTCGCTGTGGTCGGCATGGGATGCTGATGCGGCAGCCGGCCATCTCGGTGCATTCTATGAACGGGCTATGTTCTCGCCGAGTTCAAGTGTTGAGGCAGTCCTGATTTGCTTCGCGGTTTTCACGACTGCGTACTTGGTCGCCGCCACCGTTCGCACGCAGGACATCCAGGCTCGATATGAGGTTTGGATCTCAGGGGGCTCTTTCGTTCGGCCGTGGGCGGCGCTCGTCGCTGCGGGCGCCATGAGCTACGGTCTTTTCATGCAGGCCGGCTTGGCCGCCAAATTCATCTATTTCGATTTTTGAGGGCGGCATGCGAACATCCCGGACAACAGTCTTCGTTTTCGTTCTCACCCTGATAGTGCTTAATGCATCGCTGTATGCAGGAGCGTACTCCGCCTTCGATAACTGGTTAGGCAACCGCGATCATCGGCTTCCTAACGTCCGCTTGCTTTCCGAGCAATGTCGTGCGCCAGCCGTCCGGCGCTTCATATCAATGCAGGATTGGTCACTGCCGTCGATGATCGTGCTGGGGGACAGCCAACCGTTCAATAGCGGGTTTCCCCTCGAAAGCACGTGGCCCTTCCTGATTAACCAGAAGGCAGGTATGGGGTTGCGGGTGGTCAATCTTGCTGTGATTGATGGCCGTCCAGAAGATACCGCTTTCATTGCCCGTCAGCTGCCTGCCGGATCGGCTCGCTTGGCGTTCGTAAATCTCAATCAAAGCCACTTTGTGGGCGATCATCTTCGATACGTGAGTCCGATCGAGCCGGCCCCACTTGAGTTCGAAAAGTGCGCATTTGAAATGCGAAGGTTGCTGTTGGCTGAAAAACTGCCTCTTCCTGATACGGTCAGGGGGCGCGAGACTTTTCGAAAGACGAAGCTTTCACCAGACCGATACAGGATCGATATCAACAGAGACACCATTACAACAATGATCTCTGCCGTCGCAGAAGCATCAGCGGTCACAACCGCTTTCGTGACGCCCAATAATGTAGATGCGTTTGATCTGTACGGATACGACGTTGATCGTTTCCAGGAGAAGAGCGAAGAGATGGAAGCTGCCTGCGCCAGTAGCGGCCTGGCGCGCTGCATCAATTTGTCTATGGCTTTGAGCATGAACAATTTCTACGACATTGTGCACCTTAACACTTCCGGCAATCGTGCGCTCGCAGATCTGTTGGCGACTAAGATACCTGTTGGACAGTGACCGGTTAGGCGGGTCTCACGCCTAGCTATCTTCTGGGGCCGCCGTTGATACGGTCACTCTGTATCTTTGTGCATGCAATCAACATGACCATACCGAGCGCCTCACTGAACTCTTCTGTCCCGGGACCGCTTGATGACACCCTCTGGATTAGCTCGCCGGTAACGGATCTCAACATGCCGCCGCCGCCCGATGTACGGTAGGCGGCGATTTCCCACCATCCATCGGTGAGGCGCCAGTGCACGACGGTGTGATTTAGAAGCCTGATTTCGTTGAAGGGGCCGGGATCGATCATGCGCGGAATATCGGTTCAGCGTCTGCCCTGGTCAATCACCCCGCAGCAACAAACCGTCGCGGTCGCCGTCTCGAATTCATTATCTTTTTAAGCTTTGCCTGATGTAATTATCTAATGGCAAAGTCTCCTCCTTCAAAGCCGCTCGTTGTTCCCGAGAAGCCGCTTCGCTCCAGAGCGCGCAAGCCGCGCGACCCGGCACAGCCGAACCTCCCCTTCGACCCAATGCCCGAGCGGATAGAGCCATGCTTGGCACTGCTCAAGCCCAAGCCGCCGACTGGGCCGGACTGGACGTACGAGGTCAAATGGGATGGATATCGTGTGGCCGTCCATATCGAGCCGAAGCGCGTGCGGGTCCTGACTCGGGGCGGCCATGACTGGACCCATCGCTTCCCGGCGATCGTCGATGCGGCGAAGCAGCTCGGCGTAGCTACGGCCATCCTCGACGGCGAGGCGGTCGTGCTCGATGAACAAGGCCGGTCTGATTTCAGCGCCCTGCAGCAATCGCTGGGTGGGCGTGGTGGCAAGCTGGTCACCAACGCCGCGATCCTCGTTGCCTTCGATCTTCTCTATTTCGATGGTCACGATATCAGGGGCATGGAACTGAGCAGTCGTCGCCACCTGCTGGAATCGCTTCTCGCCAACGAGAACGGCGCCATCCAGCTTTCGCAGGAGATCGATGGCGACGGCGGCGAGATCTTCAATGCGGCCTGTGAGCACGGCCTTGAAGGCATCATCGCCAAGGATCGAGAGAGCGCCTATCGCTCGGGTCGCCTTGGCGATTGGGTGAAGGTTAAGTGCGTTCAGAGCGACAGTTTTATGATCGTAGGCTACGAGCACTCGCTTTCCGCACGCGGCGGCATTGGAAGCTTGATGCTCGCGGCCCGCAAAGGCGACAACCTGATCTACGTCGGATCAGTTGGGACGGGGTTCAAAGAGCGCGACGCCCTGCAGCTGCGAAATCTGCTCGACCGCCTGAGGCGAAAGACGGCGCCTATCGCGTATTCCGGCCGTCGCAAAGATCTCGTGTGGTCTCAGCCTACATTGATTGCCGAGATTGAGTACCGCGCATGGACACATGACGGGAAGCTACGGCACGCCTCTTATAAGGGCTTGCGCGAGAAGCAGGATAACGCGGCTGTTTACGAGATCGAGTGAGAGGTTCGGTCTTGCATGGCTAAGTTGATCGCTTCCGAAAGAGTGACCGGGCAAAGCTCGCCCGCGAGCACCTTGTCGACGGCTGCGGCCATCGCAGCGCGACCCTCCTCTGACTCGATGTCCACGCAATGATCGCGACACCAATGTGCAACGATGTCCGTCAATATCTGGACTTCGTGATCGCTGAAGTTTGCGAAGCTGAGCAGAGACATGAGACACCTCTAATCCAGCCAACAAAGTGTTTACGCGTTCAGATTATGCTGAGATGAAGGGTTGTCAACCAGCCCCTCATCGAGACCGATCCGCAAAAAATGCCCCGCTAGACGCACGGGGCAAGTAAAGGCAACCGCGCCGGAGAAAGGAGACCCGACGCTATGCCGCTAAACGCACAGGGCGGCGTCTCGTTCCGTCAGCCTGGGGGCAAGTGTTCCAGCAGTATCGTGCTCAGCGCGAGTTGTCTGGCATTCATGTTGGCGTCAAACCAAAGCAGTTCGGCAATCTCGCTGTCGTCGTTCTGAAGGTGCAGCGCAATTACCAACATCGCTGGCGATCTGATGTGCTTGGTCCGCACTACATCACCAACCCTGATTGTTTCCATCGCTATCGCTTCTCCGACGCCGTTCTCAGATGTGAGACATTTCAACCGGAAAGCATAATCATTCAAGAGCGGGCGGTTTTGTCCCACCAATCGATAAGCATATGCGTTCCCTCAATTGCTGTACTCCGGCATGGAGTCACACCTTCTTGGCCCCAGCAATTCTGCTCACTTCCGCGATAACCTTCGCAAGTTGGGCGTAATAGGGATTATAAACTTCTTCGAAGCCTTCGTTCAGTGTGCTAGCTAACTCGTTGCGAGCACGTCTACTTGCAGCTTGATATATCCAGACCTTGTAGGCGCCAGAAGCAAGGTTCAAGTCGCTTATTGGCTTAGACAGAGACGGGAAATATATCGCCGCTAGAGCGGCGGCCTTTTGAACGGGTTGCGCTGCGGCTTGCTCTTCCCCTTTCCATATGTAGTTTCGGCGCTCAAGGTCTAGCCAGTGATCATGCTCGTAAACGGCATTCACAAGAGCCTCTAAGTGTTCGTTTCGCTTCTTGCGATTTTCGCTACCCACGTTTAGCCAGTGCGTAACGACGGGTGGAATCGCTCCCCCAAGCAGAGCAAGTACCCCGCCGATTATCACTGGCCAAAGCACAGCCCAATTACTTGCCGCCGCGTCTACTCCGGTCATAGGTCGCTCCAGTTTGTCGCAGCCTGTCATCGAGCACCACCGTCGCAAACGACGCCGATGGTGCTTTTTCTCAAAGCTTCTTCGTTACGTTGAAAAACGACTCGAGTGCGGCCGGGTGATCAATCTTCCCGAAATGTGCCATCGACATGTCCGATGGGTCGAAGATTACAAGCATGTCATCGTTCTTGCTCAGTGGAGCTGACGCTTTGGCCGCGATATTCCACGTGCTAAGCGGAGACTCCAGGCAGATAAACGATGTCGTTCCCTCCCAAAAACCATTGCCTTGAGAGTGCACCGCATTGATCATCGCCTCACGGCGTTCAGAGTAAGTCTTACCGTTGACGGTTTTGTCAGCGATTCTAAAAGACAGAAAATAGGTTGCCACTTGATGGCTCCACATTGGCTGCGAAGCTTGACGACTCACCGGATCGGTCTAGAGTGGTCGTGCCTACACAGTTAGGTTGACATAACGAGGCGGCGGCAGGGGTCGATTCTTCCGTCGCCTCAACCTCATCGTCCTATAAGAATCACTTAGTTGCAATGTCGCCGAGACGGTTGTTTTTGTTCTTGGTGCGTTCCGGTCCACAGAATTCGCACTTTCATGTCAAACTGATTGGTGTTGAACCTATCAGCGACGATCCTGCCCTGAAAAATGGGGCCCAAGCTCCGGCGTTTCAAAACCTCGCCGAGTAGTGCCCGGCGAGGTCCAGATCTAGTGAAACGCCGCATTGAAATTACTCACAGTTCTCGAAGCTTCCCAATCTGAAGACTGGCTTCGCTCCTGCGCGCGGCGTTGGGTTGGTTCATGTGACGATGGATCTGCCGGATCCCGGCAGGTGCTTGACGATCATGTTGCCGTAGATGTCGCTCTCCATCGCGTAGAAGGATGGCGGGTAGTCCGGCTGAAGCTGTGGCACCCAGATCTCGACGACATCCCACTGGCCTGTCTTCTCGGGATAGTCGAGCATCGCGACTGCTGCTGCGGCGGCGCGATGATAGAGACCGGTTCGGCAGACGATCTCCTGCTCGGGGCCGCCGTTTATTTTCACGGAAAAGGCTGATGGCTTCGTCATATCCGCTCCCCATGGAGGAACGGGACAAGAACATGCTGCACGGATTTTGCACGGATTATCTGTGCTATTCGCGGAATGTTCTGGTCTTTGAAGCTGTTTCGCGCAGCTAGGCTGTCTGACTGTCCGCAGTTTTCTCTTTGATTTCGTTGAGGAAAACTGGTGCTGCCGAGTGGGATTGAACCACCGACCTCACCCTTACCAAGGGTGTGCTCTACCACTGAGCTACGGCAGCGAGGACCAGACGCGCAACCGAACCGGCTGCATCGCGTGAACGGGGCGGCTATTGCCATAGGTTTGAGGTAAGCGCAAGCCGCAATTTCCATCTTTGTGCAGATTAACCTGGCCACTTTTGAATTGGTGCGAATTCGGGTAAGCCATGAAACATGAGTGAAGACACTGAAAACGTCCAGAAGGGCCGCAAAGCCGCGATCGAACAGCAGGCGAAATTGCGCCGTGATCGCGCAGCCGAAAAACTTCGGGAAAATCTTTCTCGCCGCAAACAACAGACGCGCGCGCGCCGATCAGGCCAGGCGGATGAGACAAATGGCCTGCCTGCCGCAAAAATGGACGAATCGTAATGTTCGCTCCGCGACGAATTGAAGCGTTCGCTAATTTCGTCTAAACACCCGCATCCTTTTAAAAGACAGCCTTTCAGAAAGGCGGGCATCGCCCGTAAGCGCCCATGGATCGTATTAGAATTGTCGGCGGTAATGAGCTTAACGGCATCATTCCGATTTCCGGCGCAAAGAATGCCGCCCTACCGCTGATGATTGCTTCGCTGCTGACCAGCGATACCCTGACGCTCGAAAACGTTCCGCATCTGGCCGATGTCGAGCTTCTGATGCGCATCCTCGGCAATCATGGCGTCGACGTTGCCGTCAACGGCCGCCGCGAGCGCCAGGAAGACGCCTACTCGCGCACCATCCACTTCACCTGCCGCACGATCGTCGACACGACCGCTCCCTATGAGCTGGTGTCGAAGATGCGCGCCTCCTTCTGGGTCATCGGCCCGCTCTTGGCGCGCGAAGGCCAGTGCCGCGTCTCCCTGCCGGGCGGCTGCGCCATCGGCACGCGTCCGGTCGATCTGTTCCTCGACGGCCTGACCGCGCTCGGTGCTAACCTTGAAATTGACAGTGGCTACATCAACGCGACGGCGCCGAAGGGTGGCCTGATCGGCGCGCGCTATACCTTCCCGAAGGTATCGGTCGGCGCGACGCACGTGATGATGATGGCGGCAACGCTTGCCCGCGGCACGACCGTCATCGGCAATGCCGCTCGCGAGCCTGAGGTCGTTGATCTCGCCAACTGCCTGATCGCCATGGGCGCAAAGATCACCGGCGCCGGCACCTCGACGATCACCATCGAGGGTGTCACCTCGCTCTCCGGCGCGCGCCACCGCGTGCTTCCTGATCGTATCGAAACCGGTACCTACGCGATGGCCGTTGCCATGGCCGGCGGCGACGTCGTCCTGGAAAACACTGATGTCGCTCTGCTCGATACCGCGCTTGAGACCCTGCGTCGCGCGGGTGCGGAGATCTCGCCGACCAACAACGGCATGCGCGTTCGCCGCAACGGTGCCGGCATTCGCCCGGTCGATATCGTCACCGATCCGTTCCCGGGCTTCCCGACCGATCTGCAGGCGCAGTTCATGGCGCTGATGACGCGCTCGACCGGCATTTCGCATGTCACCGAGACGATCTTTGAAAACCGCTTCATGCACGTGCAGGAACTGGCCCGTCTCGGCGCCAAGATCTCGCTGTCAGGCCAGACCGCGAAGATCGAAGGTGTGCCGCGTCTCAAGGGCGCGCCCGTGATGGCGACAGACCTTCGCGCTTCCGTCTCTCTCGTGATCGCAGGCCTCGCTGCCGAAGGCGAGACGATGGTGTCACGCGTCTATCACCTCGATCGCGGCTTCGAGCGGCTGGAAGAAAAGCTCACCCGCTGCGGCGCGATCGTCGAACGCGTCAGCGAATAAGGAAAGGGGCGATCATCGCCCCTTATCCCGCTTGCACCCCTTATGCCGGTTGCGCATTGCGTTGCCGCGTCTTATGTCCGTTGTCTGAGGCGCCGCCATTCTGGCGGCGTATTGGCGATGGGATATGCCTGTATGACCGACCTGAAGCTGCTTGCGCTTGACAACGAAGACTTGGCCGTCATCTCCGCGCATTTGCAGGATAGTGTCTTCAAGGTCGCCGATGTCGCGTGGTCCCCGCGCGAGGCTCAGTTTTCGATTGCCGCCAACCGCTTCGTCTGGGAAGACGCCGCGCGCAAGCGCAAGGGTTTCGAACGCCGCCGGGCCGCACTTGTCTTCAAGCGCGTGCTTGCCGTTCGCTCCGTCGGCGTCGATCGCAACAAGCGCGATGAGGTCCTGTCGCTGCTTGCCATTCGCTTCGAGCAGAAAGGCGAGGGGCCGGACGGATTGGTCGAGCTCGCTCTGGCCGGTGGCGCGACGATTGAGCTCGATGTCGAATGCATCGAAGTTCAGCTTGCGGATATCGGTGGGGCATGGGAAACCGCCTCAAAGCCGCGCCATCCGGGTGCGTGATCAAAGCCTCTGCGTTCATTGAATATCGAGAAGGAATATCGGCCTTGGCAATCTGGTTGGATCAGACATCGGGGGATTTCGAGCAGCGTTTCGCCGCTTTCCTGACGACCAAGCGCGAAGTATCGGAAGACGTCAACACGATCGTCCGCGCCATTATCGATGACGTGCGCGCCCGGGGCGACGTCGCACTTGCCGAATATTCGAAGAAGTTCGACGGGATCGACTACGCCATCACGCCGATGCGCGTATCCGAGGCCGAGATCGATGCCGCCGTGGCCGAGGTCCCGGCCGAAGTGCTGGGCGCGCTGAAGGTCGCAGCCGTGCGCATTGAATCACACCACCGCCGGCAGCTCCCGAAGGATGACATCTACGAGGACGACCTAGGCGTCGGGCTCGGATCACGCTGGACGGCGATCGAAGCCGTCGGCCTTTATGTGCCGGGCGGCACAGCGAGCTACCCGAGTTCGGTGCTGATGAATGCGGTCCCCGCCAAGGTCGCTGGCGTCGATCGCATCGTGATCGCGGTGCCGGCGACGGGTGGTGCGGTCAACCCGGCGGTGCTTGCTGCTGCAAAGATCGCTGGCGTGACGGAGATCTACCGTGTCGGCGGCGCCCAGGCCGTTGCCGCACTTGCCTATGGCACGGAGACGATCGCGCCGGTTGCCAAGATCACCGGCCCGGGCAATGCCTTCGTCGCAGCCGCCAAGCGTCATGTTTTCGGGACGGTCGGTATCGACATGATCGCGGGACCGTCGGAAGTGCTCGTGATTGCAGACAAGGACAACAATGCCGACTGGATCGCGGCTGATCTTCTGGCACAGGCGGAGCATGACGCAAGCGCTCAATCGATCCTGGTGACGGACGATGCCGAGTTCGGCAGGGCTGTTGAGGTTGCTGTCGAGCGCCAGCTGAAGACGCTCAACCGTTCCGAGACGGCTGCCGCCAGCTGGCGGGACTTCGGCGCCGTCATCCTCGTGAAGAACTTGCAGGATGCGATCCCGCTCGCAAACCGTATCGCCGCGGAGCACCTTGAGCTTGCCGTTGCCGATCCGGATGCGCTGCTCTCGGGCATCAGGAACGCCGGCGCTATCTTCATCGGCGCCCACACGCCGGAGGTTATCGGCGATTATGTCGGCGGATCGAACCACGTGCTGCCGACAGCACGCTCCGCGCGCTTTTCATCCGGTCTCGGCGTGCTCGACTTCGTCAAGCGGACGTCGATCCTGCGTCTCGGGCCAGAGCAGCTTCGCACCCTTGGCCCGGCGGCGATTGCGCTTGCCGTGTCCGAAGGTCTCGATGCCCATGCGCGGTCCGTGGCAATCCGCCTGAACCTGGAGAGGTGAGGGATGGCAAACGGCGCCTTCCGGCTTTGCGACGTCGTACTGGACGACACCATCGGCCGATCGACGCCCGATGTCGAGCATGAGCGCGCCGTTGCGATCTTCGATCTCATCGAGGAAAACAGCTTCACTCCGATCGGTCATGACGGAGGGCCCTATCGGCTGAATATCTCGTTGGTCGAGTCGAAGCTTGTGCTCGCCATCACCACGGATGGCGGCGATCCCGTCGCCACGCATATTCTGTCCCTCACGCCGTTTCGCCGGATCGTGAAGGACTACTTCCTGATCTGCGAAAGCTACTACGAGGCGATCCGTTCCGCGTCGCCCAGTCGTATCGAGGCGATCGACATGGGGCGCCGGGGCATCCACAACGAGGGCTCGCAAACACTGAAGGACCGGCTGAACGGCAAGATCGATGTGGATTTCGATACGGCGCGCCGGCTTTTCACGCTCGTCTGCGTTCTCTATTGGCGCGGATGATCGCCATGGAAACGGTGATCGGCCAGAACGAGGAACGGCAGCTGGGAGCCATCCTCTTCATGTGCGGGCTCAATGCCATCCGCTCGCCGATGGCCGAGGTCATTGCCCGCAGCATGCTGCCGGCGAATATCTATGTCAGGTCCGCCGGCGTTCGTGCGGGCGAGCGCGATCCTTTCGTGGATGCCGTGCTGGATGAGGTCGGCTTGTCTCTTGGCCGTCATCACCCGAAAACGCTTGAGGAACTGGAAGACGATTATTTCGACCTCATCATCACGCTTTCTCCGCAGGCCCATCACGCCGCGCTGGAGTTGACCCGTGCCAATGCCGTCGACGTCGTCTACTGGCCGACCATGGATCCGACGGTGGTTCAGGGAACGCGTGAGCAGATTCTCGATGCCTATCGAGGGGTGCGCAATCACCTCAGCGACATGATCGAGACCCGATTGGCGAGAAGAAGCGGCATTGCCGCGCAATCCGCATGAAACAAATGACAGAAACCCGATCAATTAGGTTCACAAACCTCCCTTGATTGTGTAGTTTCCGCCCAAATTTTGAGACGGCCGCTGCCGTCACATCAACCGACAGGAAGAAAACCCTTATATGCCTAAAGAAGAAGTCCTCGAATTTCCGGGAATCGTGACCGAACTTCTGCCGAATGCGACATTCCGCGTGAAGCTCGAGAACGAACACGAGATCATCGCCCACACGGCCGGCCGCATGCGCAAGAACCGCATCCGCGTCCTGGCGGGCGACAAGGTTCTCGTGGAAATGACGCCTTACGACCTGACCAAGGGCCGTATCACCTACCGCTTCAAGTAGGCTTGATCTGAAGCTCGAAAGGCTGTTGCTCCCGTCTTGCCGGTTGTCGAGGTTCCATGGCGCTGAAATATAAGCTCATTCTGGCTTCCGGCTCTCCCCGCCGCGTCGACCTCCTCAATCAGGCAGGTATCGAGCCGTCGCGCCTGATGCCGATGGACATCGACGAGGCGCCGAAGAAGTCCGAGCATCCGCGCTCGCTGGCGCGTCGACTTTCGACGGAAAAGGCCGAGGCGGCGCTTGCTGCCATCAAGGGCGACATGACCTGGAAGGGCAGCTACATCCTTGCTGCCGATACCGTTGTCGCCGTCGGCCGCCGTATCCTCGGCAAGGCCGAATTCGCCGACGAAGCGTCTGCCTCGCTTTACCTTCTCTCCGGCCGCAGTCATTGGGTCTATACGGGCGTCTGTCTCGTGACGCCCGACCGCAAGGTTCGCCAGAAGATCGTTGAAACGAAGGTGCGTTTCAAGCGTTTGTCCGGTTTCGAGATCGAAAACTACCTGGCCTCCGGCCAGTGGCGTGGCAAGGCCGGTGCTTATGGCATCCAGGGTCTGGCCGGCACCTTCGTACAGAAGATGGTCGGCTCCTACACCAACGTCGTCGGCCTGCCGCTTTATGAAACCATTCTGCTTCTGACCGGCGAGGGCTTTGACGTCCACAGCCGGTGGCCCGAAGGCTGAGCCGACGGGCACAAACCCGGAGGACCGATCATGTCTGAAGAAAAGAGCATCGGCGCCAAGATCGAGCCGCTACGCAAGGCGCGGCCGTGCCCCGAGTGCGGCAAGCCCTCGCATCGCGAACACTATCCCTTTTGCTCGAACCGCTGTCGCGAACTCGATCTCTCGCGCTGGCTCACGGGCTCCTACGCGATCCCCGTTGCCGACGATGAGACCAAGGCGGAATACCCCGACGAGGAATGAGTCGGTTTTCCACGACGGGAAGCCATTAAATTTGCTCATGAATTTGGAAAATTCACAGGCCTGTCAAAAAACTCGCATTTGACGCTTGCCATGGCCGAACAAGATGTTATAACCCCGCTCGCTTCCGGGGAAAACCAAGCCCCTGCAGATCTCGCCAGCGAGAAATGTATCGAAGCAGGTAAGCCCAGATAGCTCAGTTGGTAGAGCAGCGGATTGAAAATCCGCGTGTCCGTGGTTCAAATCCGCGTCTGGGCACCACTCTTTCCTCGTGAAATTCGAAACATTACCTCGACGCTGCACACCCCACAGCTTGAAGCCGTTTGCCGTGTCCTGTCTTATCTGCGAATCAGCTAAACTGAGTCAGGGAAAGACACGGGGAGGGGTATGATGAAGACTGGATTCAGGTTCGCATTCTCGATGGTTATCGCGGTCGGTCTTTCGACTGTCGCGTCCGGTGCAGCTCAGCTTCCATCCTATTGGCGCAAGAGCATGACGAATGACCCCGCGACCAACTATTTTGTCGCCCAATCGATGAAGCCGCTGGCCAGCGCTGATGCCCAGGCGTTGCGGGTCGTCAAGCTCGCCAGCATCGCCGGGGAGCAGTGCAAGAGCTCCGCCGTCAACAGGAAGGCTCTGCAAGCCTATAAGACCCAGGTGGGCTACGCTAAGATCAAGGGCAAGGCCTATGACGATCCGACCTTCCTTGCCGACGACAGCTTCAAATATTTCGACAACGGAGCGCTGGCGCATCTCTGTGCGGGAACCGATTACCTGTTCGGACCGGAAGGGCATCTCGCCCCCGGCGTGGTGAGGCCTGGCAAGGGGCTGCCGAAGGCTTCCTACGATCCGAAGAATTCCTATGTCCGCGTGTCGCCACTGGTGAAGAAGCCGCTTTGACACAGGCTGTGGCTTGATCCGCCATGGCAACGCCATCTGCTGACGCCGGTGGCGCAATCATGATATGCAGCGGTCCGGAGCGGGACGTTTCGATTCCGCATTCACGGTTGAGCAAGAAAAGCAAAGCAACATGGCCAAGAAAGAAAAACTCGAGCACTCCGAACTCGCGGGTGAGTTCACCGAAGACGATGTGACGGTCCTTGTCGATATCTTTCGGCCGGCTGGAACCAACGGTGACTGGAAGATGGAGGTCATCACCCAGGATGAGGACCTGATCGAGTGGGAAGAGACATTCCCGACCGATCGCGAGGCGTTCGACGAGTTTCTCGCCACAGTCGCACGCGATGGAATACGTACGTTCCTCGACGACACGGATCCGTCGGTCCATTGACAGCCTCTTTCGTATTTGCGCCATTCGGTCGCAAATAGGCCGTGAAATGTCGCCGCTGGGGCACCCAGAACATGAAATGAAACTAAAGTACGCGACTTCGAAAGAATAGCGCGCGTAAAACGCGCCGGGAACAGCGCATATGAAAGCGTCGGAGTACAGAGCCGCAGTCGCGGTCCTCGGACTGACTATGGCTGCCATAGAAGAACTCTTCGGAGTGGATCAGTTGACGAGTCGTCGATGGGCTTCAGGTGAGCAGGCGGTGCCGCGCGCCGTGGCGCTGTGCCTGTTGCTGATGGTATCGACCGCGACATCGATCAGTCAGGCGCGAATCCTTGCTGACGGCGTGGATACCGAACTCGCGAAATCAGCGTAGCGCCGGCGTCTTCAGCAGCCGTTTGTCTGAGGCTCTGCCTAAGCTGTTTTCAGCATCTTCTTCAGAACGTCGAGCAGGGCTGCGGAATCATCGTTGGCGACGCAGACCTGCAGGCGGTCTTCAGCAAGATACAGGATCGCCTCAAGACTTTCCCGCTCGCTCCAACCCGAGGCGACCGATGCCGTGACAAGATCCTGGAAAGCAAACTGCATAGCGTCCTGGCAACGAATATCCCGGTCGGGGTCGTCGGCGGTGACGAACGGTTTGTAGATGTCCCTCATTTCGCTTCTCCGCGAATATGCTGAACGATGAGGGTAGGTCACAGAGTTTAAGAAAGTGCTGATGAGCCACCCTGTTCTGTCCGGAGGCAATGACAGCCTTGGGCCTTGATCGGTCGCAAGGTTTGTCCGATATCGCTCCAGTATTCAGCCAGAAATGCGAGCGATGTTGTCTCTTCTAAATTAGCGGAGTCGGTGATAGTACTCCTCGGGGGAAATGGAGGGGAATATCGATGCCACGTGTTTCGCAGCTATACTTCAAGACCGCGGTAATTTTTCTGATCGTCGGTATCGGCATGGGGCTGAACATGGCGATCTCTCAGGATCACAGCGTCATTGGCGCTCATGCACACTGTAATCTCTTGGGGTGGGTGACGATGGCGCTCTTCGGCGGCTATCATGCGCTCAATCCCCGCAAGGCTGAGCGGCGCATCGCGATCATCCAGTACTGTGTCTATACCGCGGGCGTGACGCTCATGGTGCCGTCCCTGTATCTGATGCTGCTCGGCAATGCGGCCATGGAGCCGATCGTCGGCATTGCATCGGTGATCACCCTCGTGGGCGTTCTGCTCTTCGCCTTCATCATTTTCTCGAGCGAGGAAACGGTGGTCACGCCACGGGCGCAGCCCTATCGCTGAAATCTCACCTGAGCTACCGGTGCTCGTTTGGTCGAGCACCGCCGATCGGTGTCAGTGCACGATCTGAATGCGGATCTGTTCTCTCGTCGCGTAAGTGTGGCAGTCGCTTAGGGCGTCGCCGACAAAGATCACGTCACCGTCGGAATCGAACAGGCCCCAGCAGGGTTCATCGTCAACGTAGACTTCACGGACATAGCCGAACGGCTCTGCTTCAAGAAGGACGTTGGGTGCAACAGCAACAGCTTCAAGTGCTCGCATGGATGGCTCCAATGAGTCGGTTCTGTATTAGTGCAGACTCATATTGCCCTGCGAAGCTGGAGCAGGGCTATCCTGAGAAATAGGGATAGGGAACTGGGATTGACGATCCGCACCTAGGTCGGCGCGAATCGCTGTCGACGTGTATTTCTGTCGTCGGCACAACTTCATAGGCCGCCGCGACCTCGTTGCGTGTCGTGCGCGAAGTCCCTATCTAGAGTGGCCGTACTCATCAAAGGAATCGTCCATGGCCGATCTCAAGGCTCGTCCCCGTCCCGTTGGCTCCACTGCCGTTCTCGGCCGCACCGGTTTTCCGCATGTCACCACAGCCACCAAGGGTGAGCTCGATATCGTGACTGGCCCCTCTCAGCCCGGGTTCAATCCGCTGGACCTCCTCTATTCGTCCCTGTCCGCCTGCCTTGTCCTGAGTGCGCGCATGGCTGCAAGCCAGCTTGGTGTCCTCGACAAGATCACGCTGATCACTGCCGATGTGACCGGCGAGAAGGCCACGGAAGGGCTTTCGCGGGTGCAGAAGTTCAACATTGCCTTCTCCATTCAGGGTGAAATCGACGAGGAGACTCGTCTGAAGATCGCTCATGCGGCCGAAGACGAAATCTGCACCGTCAGCAACACGATCCGTGGCAACCCCGAGTTTTCCACCGTTATCTCCGGGTGATCGATGCTTTTTTGCCGCGACGACGCAGAAAACTGTAGGGCGCTATCGGTTTTGCCTGCGTTTGTCGCTCCTCGGCTATTCTCCCGCTGAGACATCTGCTAACCGGCTGCGAAATGCCGCCGGGTGCAACGGGAGCGGCGCGGAAAGCATCGGAAAACATGTCACAGGCCTCCAGCGTCGCCGTCCAGTCCTCGCCGTCAAACCGCTTTGCGCTTGCCGCCCTGATCTTGGGAGGGGCGGCGATCGGTGGCTCGCCCATCTTCGTGCGCCTGTCGGAAGTCGGCCCGATGGCAACGGCCTTCTGGCGCGTGGCCCTCGCGCTGATCCCGATCTTCGCGTTCTCGCTCGCCAAGCGTAAGGATGCGGGGCCAAAGCCCGAGAGGCTCTCCGACTATGGCCTTCTCATCCTGCCGGGCGTCATTCTGGCCATGGATCTCGCGGCCTGGCACTTGTCGATCACCATGACCTCCGTGGCCAATGCGACGCTGCTTGCCAATCTCGCTCCCGTCTTTGTCACCGTTATCGGCCTTCTGTTCTTTGGCGCGGCCGTTACACGCGTCTTCGTGCTTGGCCTCGCGCTCGCGCTTGCCGGCGTCGTCATCCTCAAGGGTGGACCTGCAGCGCTCGGCAACGGCGACCTCAAGGGAGACGGTGTGGCGGTGGTCGCGGCCATATTCTATGCGGGATACATTCTGGCGATCGGAAAGCTGCGCAGCCGCTTCGATACGACCCGCATTATGCTGTGGAGCACGGGCGCGGCGGCCGTCTGCGTCTTCCCGCTCGGCTTCTTCTTTGAAGATCACATGCTGCCGGCGACGGCCTATGGCTGGGCAATCGTTTTCGGGCTGGCCTTCGTCAGTCACGCCAGCGGGCAGGTGGCGATCGCCTATGCGCTTGCCTATCTGCCGGCGGCATTCTCGTCGCTCACGCTTTTGCTGCAGCCTGTCGTGGCGGCGATCCTGGCCTGGGTCGTGCTGAGCGAGCCGATCGGGCCGATGCAGGCTCTGGGCGGCATGGTGGTTCTCGCCGGGATCATGGTCGCCCGGCGAGGCTGACGGGATCAGGCGACGGCGGCCTGCTCGACCCGGCGTGCATCGAGAATGGTGAGCGCGTCGTCGACGGTCGAGGCGAGCGCTGCCTTGGCGCCATTGCATGTGCCCCAGGCCTCGATAAAGCCACTCGTCTTCCCATAGCTATTGTCGAGCACGCAGTGGTCGGCGCCGATGAGAACCGACATGATGTGCCCGTGCATGCGGTCGGTGATGACTTGCCGCGCGGAGCTCAGCAGCTCCACGCCACGATCGAAGCGCTGCTGCGCCCGCTCGCGATAGGCAAGTTCGGTCATCCGTGCCCGCCCGCCGATACGACCGGTCATCAGGCCCTTCAGGATCGCGGCGTGCTTCGTCTGCCGCTGGAAGTCAGCGGGATCGTCGGTCCAGTCGGACTTCACCGTGCCGGGACGCAGCGTTGCCGCTGTCAGATCCTGTGCACCGCCGACTTCGACGTCGTCGCGAAGGTTCAGCAGAAGTTCGTGCTGCGGCGTGCCGAGCTTTACCGGACCGATGCAGAACGCCATGTCAGGGCACATGCGGACTTCGCATTGGAACCACAGGCGCGCGAATTCGAAGCTCCGCTTGTCGCGGACGAGCAGCGTGAAGTTGCCGTGCTTTTCAATCGCGCGGGCCATGCTGTCGATGTTTTCCTGCGACCGGAACTGGATCGTCTGCGGCATCTGCACGATCGGACGGCCGCGATATTCGCTGAGCAGCCGTTCGCGGAACGGGCTGTAGTGTGGCCAGACATCGCCGAAATTGCCGCCACCGTTGATGAAGATGCGCCCGTGCCCGATCGCCGCGTTCATGCGATCGCCGTCGAAGGTCGACATTTCGCTGACATAGGATGGCCGCGTGCGATGTCGGTCGAAATAGGCGAGCGCGCCGAGCCAGATGGCGCTGTCGCCGATGTTCGTGTGGTTCGGGAAGTTGAGCAGCGCGAAGCGTTCAGAAGGATCGAAAAGGTCGGCGTGGCAGGCAGTGATCAGCCCCTGCAGGCGGTTGATCGTCGCATTGTTCGATTCAGGCACGGAAGGCTCCTTGTGTCGGTGACAAGAGGTCTGCATGGGACGCGCTCATGTGCTCTGCGCGTCGGCCTGTCGGCGGGACGGCAGCAGCGAGAGCGCGAGTGCGATGTAGGGGCGAATGGCCGAGCGGCCGAATGTCGGCAGAAAGGCACCGTAGATAATGGCGCCAAGGCCGATGCTGAGCGCCAGCGACAGCCAGCGGTTTGCAACGTGAGCGACGATGACAGGATGCGCAAACCAGACGCAGACCGCCATCAGGGCTGCACCGCAGAAGGGCACGGCAACAGCCTTAAAAGTGCTCTTCGCGTCGATGTTGGCATACTTGCTCAGAACATACTGCTGGTAAGGCATCGTCAGCCATGCGCGCAGCGTGTAGCCGGCGGCCACGGCGACGACACCGTAAGGCACGAGCAGCCAGGTGAGCACCAGCGTCGCGGCAAGCTGAAGCGCCGCGACCGAAAGGATCGATTCCGCCCGGTTGACCGCCGACAGAGCCGAAGATGCAAAGAAGTTCATCACGAACGGCACCGACATCAGAACCAGCACCGTCGCGATATCGCCGGCATTGCCCCACTTGTCGCCGAAGAGCAGCGCGATCATGTCGTTGGACAGCGCGCCAAAGCCGAGAAGCAGGGGAATCGTGCCGAGAGCAGCCGCGCCGACGATCTTGTTGTAGGCATTGCGGAAGGCCACGCGGTCATTCTGCAGCCGTGACAGTGTCACCAGGGCGACGCTTCCGATCGGTGCGAGGACGGCCTGTCCGATGAGTTCGATCAGCCTCCAGGCGATGCGATAACGGCCGACTTCGACCGGGCCGTACCAGCGCGAGATGAAGATGTCCTGGACGCGGGCGAGAAGCATCCACATCAGCTGCGTCACGACAAGGCTGATGCTGAAGAGGAATACCGAGCGAAACAGTGGAACGTTGAAGCGGAACTTCGGCATCCAGGGATACGAGACCCAGCCGAGCAGAACGGTAACGACGGCATTGACGGCCGTTTGCGCGACAAGCGCCCACACACCCCAGCCGAGCAAAGCACAGACAACAGCCGTTGCGCCGGAAAGCATGCTGGCGGCAATTGCCTGGCCTGCCAGGCTCTTGTGGCCGAACTCGCGCGCCAGGCGCGCATTGTGGATCACCGCGAGCGAGGAAACCGGCAGCAATGGTGCCAGCCAGCGCAGGATGCCCGCAACCGACGGATCGCGGACGAGGTCGCCATAGTAAGGCGCAAACACGAAGACAACGGCGGCGACGATGGCACTGAAGGCGATGGTCGCCCAGAATGCGGTGTCGGCCAGCTCCTCGTCGAGATCGAGCTGGCGCGTGATCGCGTCCCCGAGGCCGGCATAGGCAAGGACGCGACCGATCTCGACGAACAGGCTCGCCAATGCAAAAGTCCCGAAATCGCCGGGACCGAGAATGCGCGCAAGAACGACAAAGATCACGAAGGTCGCAACCGTACTCCAGGCAACGCGGATGACCGACCAGAGGACGGAGAGCGCGGTTTTCTTCTTCAGGTCGGCGTGGGCAATTGCCGTATCTGCCATTCATTGTCCAATCGAATAGGCGCGGAAAAGCGCGCATTGATCCCGTGGGAAACGGGGCCGATTAAGCGGGTCGCTGTGTCTTCTGGCCGCGCCAGTAGGCGAGCATGCCGGTGAGGTTGTCACGAAGCTGGCTGCGATAGGTCAATCCCAGCTCGTCGCTGAGCTTGCGCCGGCCCACGGCTTCAAGAACCGCTTGGCGGATATCCCAGCGCAACATGCCTCGCATGTTGGAGCGGCGATCGAAAAGATATTTGGCGTATAGCGCGCCGTTGCCGAACGCGTAGCCGCTCTGCAGCTTCTTCACGTCGCCAAGCTCGCGGCGGCCATGAAAGTGCTTCACGGCGAAATCCGGCAGATACTCGACGCGAATACCGGCGTTGAAGGCGCGATGCACATAGTCGGTGTCCTCGCCCGAACGAAATGGGGAGCCCGCACCGAACCGGGTATCGAAAAGCCCAACCTTGTCGATCAATGTACGAGGGAAGGCCATGTTCGCGCCGTGGATAAAGCCGCCGGCGTGAAGGTCGCTGGTGAGCGTCGCGGGCTCGAGTTCCGTTTTGATCGTCACCGGCAGGTCGCGCGCGTCGCCAAGCTCGATCCGGCCACCGCGCATGATTACCTTGCTGTCGCCGGCAAAGAGGGCGGCGACCGTGCTGAAATAATCAGGAAAGAGTTCGCAGTCGTCGTCGGTGAAGGCAAGGATACGACCCGCGGCGGCTTTCATTCCGGTGTTTCGCGCGACGGCAAGGCCAGGCGTCGCCTCATAGATGAGATTGGTCTTCAACGGCGCGTTTGCTGCCCATTGGCGCACGACATCGGAGGTTCCGTCACTGGAACCATTGTCAACGAAGACCAGTTCCAGCCTCAAATAGCTTGCCTGGCGAGCAGCAGCAGAAACGGCATCCAGGCAGTTCGTCAGTCCATATGCCCGATTTCTCGATGAGATGATCAGGCTGATATCCACGGGCTGAGGAGGCATTCAATTTCCCCTTCTGCGATCGATGTTGAAGCGAGGATAGGGCGCATATCCGGCTTCGGCAAGGCACATTTTGCGTTGCAACAAAACAGTACAGAGGGTTGAAAAACCAAAAGAATGTGGTCATTTCTTGTTTGAAGGATCTGACAAGAAAGTTCAATGATATATGATGTGAATAAATCTCATGATTGAATTCTGTTGTGTAGCATAATGTGATCACAAAGAATGGGTTAACTACTTTGAAAATAAAACTTTCGGATTGAGTTTGCGGAAAATACCGTAATTTCATTTAATGAGAGATCATAAAGTAATAAATTTCAGAATTTGTTCTTTGTTGATGGTTTGGCCGCGGCGAGGTTGCATGGGTTTGTCCGTTTGGCGTTTTGCTGCAAAGCAGCGCAGATCGTATTTCGCGACAGACACGCAATCGCCACCATCCGAATGGCCCGCCCACGGCTTCAATATTTGCCGATCCGCACCCAAATTCGCGCTGTCGTCATACTAGAATAGAGACGACGACTCGCCTCGCAGCGAGAACGTTAAAGGAGGTTTGACGTTTCACGGATACGCTCTTGGCCGAATCACATAGGGGTGTCTGCCTTGAGGACGTCGCTTCAGCCCATGCTTTCAATCGTCGCGCCCTGCCACAACGAAGAGGAAGGCCTGGCGGAATTCTGCCGTCGTGCCGTGTCAGCGGCTGATAGCGTCGCTGGCGGGGCCTTCGAGATCATCCTTGTCGATGATGGTTCGACGGACGGCACTTGGGACGTGATCGCCAGCTTGGCCAGAACGATACCTGAGATCGTGGGCGTGCGGCTTCTGCGCAACCATGGCCACCAGCTTGCGGCGACTGCCGGTCTATCCGCCTCGCGAGGCGAGCGGGTACTTCTCATCGACGCCGATCTTCAGGATCCTCCTGAATTGTTGCTGATGATGATGCCGATCATGGATCGCGGCGCGGATGTTGTTTACGCGCAGCGGACGCGGCGAGAGGGCGAGACCTGGTTCAAGCTGGCCACGGCATCGGTCTTCTATCGCCTTTTGTCGCGCCTCGCCTCGGTGACCATCCCGCGCGATACCGGGGATTTTCGCCTCATGAACCGTCGCGTGGTCGATATTCTCCTGTCCATGCCGGAGCGTGACCGGTTCATTCGCGGCATGGTCAGCTGGATTGGCGGGCGTCAGGTTGCCCTGCCTTACGAACGGGACGCGCGTTTTGCGGGTGGCAGCAAATATCCAGTGGGCAAGATGATCGGTCTCGCAATGGACGCCATCACCAGCTTTTCAACGACACCGCTTCGTATCAGCACTTGGCTAGGTATTGCCACTGCGGGCGTCGCGATGATGCTTTTTGCCTATACCCTCGTTCGGTGGGTCGCCGGAGAAACGATCGTCGGTTGGTCCAGTATCATGGCTGCGATCACGGCCTTTAGCGCCATCCAGCTGATCTGTATCGGCATCATTGGCGAATATCTGGGTCGCCTCGTCCAGGAGAGCAAGCGGCGGCCGATGTTCATGATCGAGACGATGGTACGTGGCGATGCATCTGCCGAGTTCGAGACAACCTTCGCCGACATGACGGCAAAGGAGAGGCGCGAAGCCCTGGCCGCGGCCTTCCCGGATCGGGCGTCGTCTGTGCTTGCGGCCGGCAAGCCCAGGTGATGGATCAGGTGGCGCACAAACCCGAGCCGGTCGCTAGCGACAACGCTCCTGTGGTCAGTCAGAACTCTACACCGTTCATCGTCGCCTATATCGCGTTTGTCGCGCTGCTTGTGGCGGCGTTCAAGTTTCCCCCGCTGCTCGATTACCCCAATCACTACGCGCGCATCTGGCTGCTTTCGGGAGGCATCTCGGAACAACCGTTCCCGCAGATCTACTCGATTGACTGGAACCGCACGTTCACCAACGTCGGCATCGATCTGCTGGCCTACTGGATCGGGCCGATCGTCGGCCCGTCGTTGCTTGCAAGGTCCTTGCTCTTCCTGGCAATCATATTGCCGCCGCTGGGCGCAATCACTTTGCACCGTCGTCTGTTCGGCCACGCCTTCTACTGGCAGATCGCCATCCTCTATCTGTCGTGGTGCTCGACGATAGTCGGAGGGTTTCTCAACTTTCAGATCGGCCTCGGCCTGGCGCTGTTCCTGGCGTGCGTTGATGAACGCCTGCAGGCCGGAAATCCATTCGTGCTCTTTGCGTGGCGAATGTTCGGGTCTCTGCTGCTGACCGTCACGCACATCTTCTCGCTCGGTTTCTACATCGCGCTTGTCTGTGGGCTGGAGTTTTCCTGGAGCTTTGCAATCCTGCGCTCGGGGAGGGCCCTGGCGCGGCTTGCGGTGCGTCTCGCGGCCGTTTTCACTGCCTGTGCGCTTCCGGCCGTCGCGCTCTTCTTGAACACGTCGAATTTGCCTGGCGTCGAAGGAGCCGGGCTTCAAGCGATCTGGAACGACAGCGTCCCGGCGTTGTTCATCAACATCATATCCGCCGTCTCGACCTATGTGCCGACAGTGGATCTGAGCTTCGTTACCGTCGCCACTATTGTGCTCGTTTTCGCTCGTGTCGGTGCTTCGCAGTCCGGAAAGCAGGGTGTCCATGCCGGCCTTTCCATAAGCGCTTCGGGACTATTCATCCTTGCCTGTCTCTCGCCGCTCCATGCACTCGGAACGGGATGGATCAGCTGGCGCTTCCCCATCATGGCGGCGCTAGTTGCAGCAGTCATGGTGTGTCCCTTCACAGTGCTAAATCGCCGACAGGCAATGTGGCTCTTGGTAGCGTTGGGAATCGTCGTTTTTGGCAGGACGGGATGGATCGGCTTCAACTGGTGGCATAGCCAGAAGGATGTTGCAGCCATCGAGGCTGTGCTGGTGTCCGCTCCGCCGGGCTCAGCGATCATGCCGCTGAAGCGTGAGCCCGATCCGGCGCATCTGCCGCGCAATTCGCGCTATTATTTCTGGCAGGAAGACACCTTCCGGCACCTGCCGACCCTGGCCGTGCCGCTGTCGCATGCTTTCGTTCCAACGGTCTTCACGGCCATCGGCAAGCAGCCACTACGAGTATTGCCCCCGTGGTCGGAGATCGCGGTGCCTGAGGGAAATCTGCTGTCGCTCAGTGTGTTGATCTGCCCTGCCGTGATGGCGCGCGATACGACCTATACGCCCTATCTCCGGGATTGGCGAAACCGCTTCGATTTCGTCCTCGTCGTCAACGCCGACACGCCCGACAGATATATTGGAGACGTGGTACCCGCCGGGCTGAAGCTGGTCAACGACGGCGGCTTTGCAAAACTCTACGCGATCGACAAAACTCTACCGGCCGGCGAGCCGGTGCCCGCCGGATGTCCGGCGAGCCTCACCGGCGCTGAATAATCAGCGCTCTTCTTCGGTCAGCCACTTGCGGATCACCGGGATATCGTCGTCCCCGAGATCGTGACCGGTCGGGATCACACTCGAATCGACTGTCGCGCCGGCGCTCTTGAGCCGGGCTTCGAGGTCGCCGGCATATCTTCCGTAGGCGTCCGTCTTGCCGCTGATAACGAGCAGGTCGGTTCCGGTGAGATCGGCATGCGGAAACGTGCTCAGCACCGGCATGGAGCGCAGAAGGACGGCTTTGTGAACGAGGTTCGGGTGAAGGTAGAGAAGTGAGTTCAGGAGGTTCGCGCCGTTGGAGTAACCGACATAGACGAGCTTCTTCGGGTCCAGCCCGTACGACTTCACGGCGCCGTCGATGAAGGCGGCAAATGCTTCGGCCTCGCTCTTGATGTCCTGCTGGTCGAAGGAGAAGGGCGTAATGCGCTTGTACCAGCGCGGGATGCCTTCTTCGGTTGCGCGTCCGCGCACACCGAGCAGGGTTGCGCGCGGCGCGACCTTATGCAGGAGCGGCATGAGCGTCGTTTCGTTCCCACCCGATCCGTGCAGCAGCACCAGCACGCTGCCGTCGGGGTCCGGCGGGGTATAGAAGCGATGGACGAACGGCAGGTCGCGATAGTTGACGCGCGGCTCGCCGGGCATCGAAAACTGCGGCAGGACGACCTTGAGATCCTTGAGATCGGTGATGGCATCCTTGGGGACGAAGAGCTTTGTGCCAAGCGTCGCTGTCGGCTCGTCGACGCTCATGCCGGGTTTGTCGGTGGCAAGCTCGATCAGGGTGCCACCCGGCTCGCGAACGTAGAGCGAGCGAAAGTACTTTCGATCATGAAGGTTGGCGGCCGGTGCGTCGGTGGTCTCCAGGGCCTCGTAAACCCCTAGCAGGGCCTCGTCGTCGGCTGCCCGAAAGGCGACATGGTCGAATGTGCCCGTGCCCGGCGCGCCGGACCAGAAGCCCTTGGCGTTGCGGACATCGATGACATCCCCGGCTTCGGAGACAAGGCGGTCGATGTTGCCGCGATTTGCCTGGAAGCGATAGCCGAAGTGGCTTTCCACGAAGCTCCGGCTTTCCTCGGGCTTTTCTGTCAGCATCGTCGCGCCGCGTATCCGTTGGACGGCATGTTCGATCGGCACGCCTGCGCCGTCCCAGACAGAAGGCGATCGCAGATCCCGGGTTCCGGCGAGCTTGACGATGATATTGTCAGGGTCCTTCAAGCGCAGCACCGGTTCGCCGAACTCATCCGCGGGGCCTTCGGCGCGAACACCGAAGCTCATCGACCGCGTCAGCCAATAGCCGATGCTGGCCGGATCGATGGCGAGGGAGAGCTCGTTGACCTGGCCGTAGCCGGCTCTGCCGGGAGATCCATCCTCCCAGACCAGAAAGGTCACCAATGAGCCCGGCGTGCCTTCCTTGTCGCCGTAGAACAGATGGAGCTGCGTCGCATCCTCGAACCCGGCGGTCTGCTTGACCAGCCTCATGCCGAGGAAGCCGGCATAGAAATCGACGTTTGCCTGAACCTTCCGGGTGATGAGAGTGATGTGATGAATGCCAGATACCATCGAATGCAGTCCGGATTGAAAGGGGGAAATAAAGAGCGCCAGAATGAGAGAAAAGGTCGGGATCATGCCGTTGTCGGTGATTCTTGCCTGAATTGTCCTGCACAAAGAACTAGGGCATCACCGCGCGGCTGCAAAGTCAGACTGCTCAAACCGTCGATCGCCATTGCCAGTTGGGCCAGCGTCGGTGGCTTCACCATGTAGGCGAGCGCTCCGAGGGCCTTGGCCTGGCGCATGTCGTCCTCGTCACTCGACGTGCTGAGAATGCAGACGGGAATCGTGTTCAATTGCTGGTCGTCTGACAGCGCACGTAGCACCTCGAAGCCATCCATGATCGGCATGTTGATGTCGAGCAGCATAAGATCTATCGCCGGCGCGCCGGTAGTTGAACGTTCCGCCAGCATCCGCATGGCGTCGCGGCCGTTGGATGCGACATGAAGGTTGAAGCTCACCTTCTCGCGTCTCATCAGCTTGATCTTCAGGATCTGTACGTCTGCCGGGCTGTCGTCTACCAACAGAACCTCCGCCACTCGTGCCGTGCCGTCGGTGCCCGGCTCAGGCGATGTGGCTTCCGCTCCGGCGGTCTTCTCGTCCGACGCGATTGCAGCGGTCGGTGCAAGCGGCAGCTCGATCACAAATCTGGCGCCGCCGTCCTCGCCGTCTTCGCACCATATGGCCCCGTCGTGCAGCTGAACGATGCGCTTGCTGATCGCGAGCCCCAGCCCGGTGCCATCGACGCTCCGATCGACCAGGCGCTTGAATGGTTGGAAAATGAGGTCGCGATGTTCAGGAGCGATGCCTGGCCCGTTATCCTCGACGACAAGGCGACAGATGCCACCGTCACGTTCAGCGGAGATCCGAACCTCGGGTACTGCGGCGTCACAATGGTGAACGGCATTCAGGATGAGATTTTGCATAAGCTGGACGAGCAATGTCGCGTCGCCCATGACCTCGGGCAGGGGGGAGCGGACAATACGCGCCTGGCGGCTGCTGATCAGTTCGCGCAGGTTGCTTTCCGCCTGCGCAAGCACGGTCTGCAAGGCCACGGGCTTTGCTTCGAACTCGCCAGAGGCCTCGAGCTTGGTGAAGCGCGAGACCTTGACGATCAGCTCCTCCATATGGTCGGCGGCATTGAGGACATAGGCCAGAAGCTCGTGATCCTCGGACCCGAGCGCTTTGGAGCCTTGCAGGAGTTTGCTGAAGGACTTGATCGTTCGCAGCGGTTCCTTGAGATCGTGTGCCATGGCACGCGTGAAAATCTCCAGGGATTGCCGCTTCTGTTCCAGCTGCGCTTCCAACTCGCCATGCATGATGGCGCTCTGGACACACCGATGCAGAGCCTCCGAAGACAGCATGTCCTTGGTAAGATAGTCGCGAGCGCCCCGCTTCATCACCTCGACCGCCACGGTCTCGCTGCCCTGACCGGTCAGCATGATGACGTTGGCCTTCGGATCGGTCGCAAGGATATCTTCGAGAACGCCGAGTCCATCGCGGCCCGGCAGGGAAAAGTCGAGAAGAATGCAGCTCGGCCGCTTTGCCGCGTTCAGAGCCAGACCATCGCTGCCGTTGTCGGCTTCGAAAACGGTGTAGCGCGCGCCGGTCGCGCGCGACAGCATGCGACGATAGACCTCCCGGTCGTCGATATTGTCGTCAATGATCAGTATCGAGCTTTCGTCGCTCACCGCGGCTATCCCTCTACCGGCAGGATGGCGATCTCGAACCAGTATTCCTTTAGGCGCTGGATGGCCGCAAACAGACCGTCGAGATCGACCGGCTTCTGCACATAGGTATTTGCCCCCAGCGCATAGCAACCTTCGATGTCGCGTTCGTCGTCCGACGTGGTGAGGATGACGACGGGGATCTTGCGCCAGTTGGCATTCGACTTGATTGCCTCAAGCGTCTTGCGCCCGTCGAGACCGGGCATGTTGAGATCGAGCAGGATAAGCCCGGGCCGGGTCGGTGTCTTCTCGAGGATATCCAGCGCTTCATGGCCGGAAGCCGCCCACTGCACCGGATTTTTCAGGTTGGCGCGCTTGAAGGCGCGAATGGTCGCCTCGAAATCGTCCTCGCTGTCCTCGACGATAAGGATCGGCTGTGTCTCACGCTGTGGCATGGTGGTCTCCGCGTTTGTGACCCAATGTAAAATAGAACGTCGTCCCCTGGCCGACTTCGGAATCAAGCCAGACGTCGCCGCGGTGTCGCGCGATGATCTTGCGAACGAATGTCAGACCGGCGCCCGTACCGTCGTCGGAATCGTCGGACTTTTCCAGCCGCTTGAAGATCCGGAAGATGTCTTCGTAAAACTCTTGCGAGATTCCCTTGCCGTTGTCGCGGACGAAAAACACGTTTCGGGTGATCTTGCCACTCTTGTCGGTGAACCGGTCGAGATGGCCGATTGTCACCAGCGGCTCGGCCTTGTCGTTGTACTTGACGCCGTTGGTGATCAGGTTCCGGTAGACCTCCGTCAGCCGCAGCGCATCGCAGGTGACTGCCGGCAAAGGTTCCTCGATCACGACGCTCGCCTTTCGTTCCTCAAGGTAGAGTTCCATCGTGGAAACCACATCCTTCACGATCGACGTGACGTCGGTGCGTTTGACCGCCAGCTGCTGTCGCCCGATCCTGGAGAAATAGAGCAGGTCATTGACCAGCTTCTCCATCCGCTGGCTGAGCCGAACGATACGGTTGAGACGCCTCACGCCATCCTCATCCAGCTGATCTTCGTAGTCTTCGAGCAGGAAGCGGGAATGATTGTGCATTCCGCGCAGCGGTTCCTTCAGATCGTGCGAAGCAATGTAGGCGAATTCGTCGAGATCGGCGTTGCTGCGTTCCAGATCGGCGGTATAGGCCTGGAGTTGACCGACCATCGTCTTCAGCTGTGCCTCATGAACCAGTCGAAGCGTGACATCACGCAGAATGGCGACGAACGTAATGGCGGAGCCCGTCGTGAACGTGCTGACGGACAGGTCGAGATGAAACAGCGATCCGTCCTTTCGCCTGCCGGAAACCGTCCGCGTCATCTCGATGACACGCTGCTTGCGCGTGCGACCAGACCGCCGGAGATACCTGTCGTAGGCGGAATGGTAGAGCTCGGGCATGAGCATTTTGACGTTCTGGCCAAGAGCCTCCGAGGCCGTAAAGCCGAACATTGCCTCTGCTGCAGGATTAAACAGCGACATCACGCCCCGTTCGTCGGTCGCGACCATCGCATTCGGGGTGTTTTGGGTGATGGCGTCGAAGCGGGTACGCTCCGCACTCAGATTGAGGCTGTTGCGGTGGAAATGGAAGACGAAGATGGCAATGAGCCACAAGGTCACGACCGTGATGGCCCGGCTTGATGCCTCGTCCCAATAGCTGCTACCCGGATGATTGCCGGCGAGAAAGCCGAGCAGGATCAAGGCGGAGCAGGCGAAGGCAAGGGAGAACGGCGCCGTCTGGGTCCCGAACCATAGCGAGGTCAGGATGAGTGGCAGATAGAGCATGCCGTTTGCCAGGCCGAATGGCGTATAAAGGTCGACCAGCAGGCCGGCAAGGCAGATCGCGGCCGGGACCCAGATGGGCATCTGGCCCTTGCTCTCCGGCTGCAGCCACCAGGAGCGCGCGACCATGGCCAGCCCAAGGAACACGACGCCGATTGCGGTATGAACTGCCATCCCGATACCGGAGCCCCACCGGTATCCCTGCTCGGTATGCGTGACATAGCCGGCAAGAGCAGTCAGCCCGAGCCCGACCACGAGATAACCCACCAGCTCCAGCATGAATTGCGGCTTGGCATCGTCTGCTGGTGGCGCAAGCGCCAGGGATATGGTGGCGACGAAAAAGATGATGGCTGTGTTCGATGCCATGCCGCCGCCAATTCGCGCGGCAAAGGTGGGATCGACGAACAGATCGGCAAGAAAATGCTCGGTAATCTGAACGTGGCCGCCGAGGAAGGCCACTTCGATCAGCCGCACCGCCGTTATGGCGGCGGCGAGGGAAAACACGAGGAACGTCGCTGTCCGGGCTTGTGAGCTTGCCAAAGTGGAGTAGATCAGCCCGGCGCCGGACAGCGTAAAGCAACACGCCGTGGTCAGCGCCATCGCCGATGTGCCGGGCACGAACGAAAGGATGGACGCGATCTGCCAGATCCAGGCGGCCATGTCGACCAGGCCAAGCAGGAGAAGCAGGAGACCGATGATCGCGACGGTGAGGCGATACCGCTCCTGGTGCCGAGGCACAACTCCAGTTCGGCCCCCTGTCGTCTCTGACACTGCTGGTTCTCCCGTCTCGCGGGCTCATCTATTTCCGGAACTGTAAAATATTCAATACGGATCGCCGAAGATAAACGACTTTTGCAGCCTTGCCGGAGGCGCCCAGAGCCGATTTTCCTGATACGACGGAGGTTGATGGCGCAATGCCTGCAATGGTGGGCTGGGAACAGGTACGATGCCGCTAGTATTCTATGTCGATGACAGCAGGGACGACCTGTTTTATGCCGACTACATCAGCAAGAAGCAGCGGACGAACATCGACCTGCAATGCTTTCCCGATACCCGCTCTGCCCTTCGAGCACTGGAAGACCTGCGAGCTGCCGCAGGCACGCTGCCGGACGCGCTTGTGGTCGATCTCTATATGCCGCTGGACAGCGGTCTGGAGCTGATTTCGCAATTGCGGGCCGACCAGCGATTTTCCGGGATCAGACTCGGTGTCTGCACGGGGTCCGACGCCGTGGAGGACCGCGAGCGCGCCATGGCGGCTGGAGCGGATTTCTATACCGGAAAGCCCATTGATCTGGGCGCGATCGTCAACGGTGCCCAATGATTGACAGGACATCGGCGTTCTCTAATTTGAGACTGAAAGAGGTGGTTTGGAAGGGTCGAGAGAGCCGATTGACCCACGTTTGCCGCCACAAACTTAGCCAACCCCTTGGCTGTGGATGCCGTCGGCTCTCTCCGATACCAGCTGGGGTACCGCTTTCCGCATGCAAGGGGTACTGAATGCGGAAAGTTGCAAGACCAGGTAGAGATTGACCTGCGACATCGACCCCGTCTGCGATGCGCGTTTCAACTCTTCCATCGTTAGTCTCGTCGGTGCTATTAACTGTCCCGGTTTGAAACGTGTATCCCCAGATCTTGGGATGGCATGGCCAAGTATCGCGAAGATTGATCAAGGAATCGGAATGAATAGCGCGATGGCAGTTCCTTTTCATGCAGGTCCGGAGTTGGCCCGCGCAATCAACCGGACCGATTTCTTTCGTCTCCTGAAGGCTGCCGCCCATCATTATCAGTTCGAAACCTTCGCGCTTGCCCGCATTTCCGAAACCTCGCCTCCGTTCGGTGCGCGCGAGATCGTCATCACCAATGTCGCGGAGCGGCGCCTCAGCCTGTTCGTCTTCGCGTTGGGCAGGGCGCTTGGACTCGTCAAGGCCAAGGCCGCGCAGTTTCTAGCGACGCCGCTTAGCGGCCGGGGAACGCCCGGCGGCAATGCCGAATATCCAACCGAACTCGTTCTCAACGAGTTCGACAGCAACACCTTCCTGTTGGTGCCTCTCTTCACACCGGAAGGCCGACGTTTTTGCGTGACCTTCAGCGGCGGACGTCACGAGCCGTCGCAAAGCGAGATCGCCGAGATCATGCTCGACACCATGCGGATCTTCGACCGGTTCTATGAGGAGATTCTCGCCCAGGAGATGTCAGGTCGCCTGACACAGCGCGAGGGCGAAGTCGTGAAATGGACGAGCGAGGGTAAGACCTCGGCAGAGATTGCGATCATTCTCGGGCTGTCCGAGCACACGATCAATTCTCACATCGCCGCCGCTGCGCGCAAACTCGACGCTGTGAACCGCGTGCACATGGTGGCGATCGCATTGCGCATGGGGCTTGTTTCGTGACTGAAGAGGATAGGATGGCAGTGGACGCTGGCAGAAAAAGTGTCGTCAAAGTTCTCTTCGTCGACGACGAATTCATCGAATTTCGATCCTTGAAGAAAACGGTCGCGGACCTGAGCGAGCCGCAGGTCGACATGGACTACGCACAGTCGATCGCCGACGCGTTGTCGAAGCTTGCCGATACGAGGTTCGACCTGATCCTGCTCGACAACCGCCTCCTGCCGAACGCGGATTTTCGCGAGACCGTGCCGAAGCTCCGCGGCAGCGGATACACGGGTCCGATCGGCGTCGTCTCGATGGACGTCTCGGACGAGTATTTCCAGCAGTTCCAGGACTACGGCGTGGATTTTCGGATCGGCAAGGACGAGATCGACGCGGATACCGTGCAATACATCATTCGCGAATATGTCGACTATCGGGTGCCTGACATCTGGAAGGACGACTACAACAGGTGAGGTCGCATCACGATGCCGGAAGCACGATGGTGAACCGGCTCCCGTCTTCGCCCGAGCGGCCGAGATAGATGCTGCCGCCGAGCGCGGCCAGGAGGTCGCGCGCTGCGGTCAGGCCGAGCCCCACGCCGGTTCGATTGTCTGCCTGCGGTGTTTTCCAGAAGGCGTCGAAGATGCTGGCCTGACAGCCGGGCTCGATCCCGGGGCCATCGTCGGTGACATGGATTTTCCAGGCGCCGGCATCTTGCTCGGCCTCGATCGTCACGTGGCGAACCGGGCTTTGGTTGTGCACCAGCGCGTTCGACACGATGCTCCGCAGCACCAGTCCGACGATCGTGGCATCGGTTCGGATCGTCGGCAGCGCATCTGCTTTGAGCGTCGCGCTATATCCCTCGGCTTCCGCGCTGAGTTCGGCCCAGATGTCCCGGACGATAGCGTCCAGGTCAACCTCGGTGATGGTTATCGCGGGCGAACCGGTGGCAAAGCCCATCAATGCCTTGGTCAGTCGCTGGGCTGTCTGCGCTTTATCGCGAATGGTCTTCAGACTCTGGAGGTGCTCGCCGTCGATCGTCTCGCCGAGATCTTCCAGCAGAATCTCCGCATACATTGAAATGTGGCGCAGGGGCGATTGCAGATCGTGGGACGCGATGGCGAGAAAGCGTCTGATGCGCGCTTCGTCCGCACCGTGTTCTGCCGGCAATTCGGATGACATGCTGTAGAATCTCCAACCCCAAGGCGGCGGAGAATAGAAAGCGGGCGCCGGCTCTGCAACCGGCGCCCGTATTAATTTCGTTTCGTCAACTTCCTATCAGCTGGCCGACTTGCGGGGCTCGCTGGCCTCGGGAGCAAGGATCTCCTGCTTGGCGTCGGAAGGTGCTGCCGCCTTGGCGTGGCGGCGGCGCCAGTCGCCGAGGAAGAGCAGGATCGGTGCTGCGATGAAGATCGACGACGCACCGGCGACGAGGATGCCGAATACCATCGGGATCGCGAAGCTCGAGACCGCGCTGCCGCCCCAGATTGCCATCGGCAACAGGGCGAGGAACGCCGTCGCGTTGGTATAGAGGCTTCGTGCCAGCGTCTCGTTGATCGACCGGTCGATGATCTCGCGCAGCGGCATCGACTTGTAGAGGCGCATGTTTTCACGCATGCGGTCATAGACGACGACCTTGTCGTTCACGGAGTAGCCGACCAGCGTCAGGATCGCAGCGATCGCCGTGAGGTTGAAGTCCAGTCCGGTCAACGCGAAGAAGCCGATAGCCTTGGTGACGTCGAGGATCAGCGTGACGATCGCGCCGACGGCGAACGGCCATTCGAAGCGTGCCCAGATGTAGGCAAGCATCGCCAAGCTTGCGATGACGACCGACAGGATGCCGGCCCAGGCAAGCTCACCACTGACCTTCGGGCCGATGACATCGGTGCCGGTCACGGTTGCCGACGGATCGATCTTGATGATCTCCGCCTTCAGCTTTTCGACTGCCGCCGTCTGGGCTTCTTCTCCACCTTCCTGGCGCTGCGCACGCACAGCCATGGTGTTGTTGTCGCCATAGGACTGCAGGGAGACTTCACCGAGACCAAGGCTGTTCAGGCCTTCACGGAAGTGGCCGAGATCGGCGGCCTCCTGGGTCTTCACCGACATCTGGATACCACCACGGAAGTCGACGCCGTAGTTGAGGCCCGGATGGATGAAGAGAATGACGGAGGCGATCGACAGAAGCGCGGAAACCGTCACACCGAAGAAACGAGCCTTCATGAACTGGATGTGGCGGCCGTAAGGGTTGAACATCATCGGGATGAGCGGCTTGATGTTCAGGACCTTGAGCTTACGACGACGGGTGATCTCGATCATCGTGACGCGAACGAAGGCAACCGATGTGAACATCGAGATGATCAGGCCGAGCGCCATGGTGACCGCGAAGCCGCGGACAGGGCCGGTGCCGAACCAGAACAGGATCGCCGCTGCGATCAGCGCCGTCATGTTGCCGTCGATAATCGTCGAATAGGCGCGGCGGAAGCCGGTGTCGATTGCAGCGAAGGCGCTCTTGCCCTTGCGCGTTTCTTCGCGGATGCGCTCGTTGATGAGAACGTTCGCGTCAACCGCAAGGCCGATACCGAGAACGACACCCGCGATACCTGGCAGCGTCAGCGTTGCGCCGACGAGCGTGAGTGCCGAGAAGGTCAGGATCGTGTGGATGAGCAGCGCGAAGTTCGCAAGGAAACCCCACTTGCCGTAAAGGATGAAGATGAAGGCAGCGACGAGCACGAAGCCGACGAGACCCGAGTAGATACCCATGCGGATGGCGTCCGCGCCGAGGTCGGCGCCAACGGTACGTTCTTCGATGACGGTCAGCTTGGCGGGCAGGGCGCCGGCGCGCAGCATGGCGGCAAGCGTCGTTGCACTATCAGCCGAGAAGCTGCCGGAGATCTGGCCGGAGCCACCGGTGATCGGTTCGCGGATGACGGGCGCGCTCAGCACCTTGTCGTCGAGAACGATGGCAAACGGATTGCCGACGTTCTGGCGGGTGATGTCGGCGAAGCGGGTTGCACCGGCGCTGTCGAAGCGGAAGCTGACGACAGGCTCATGCGTGTTCGGGTCGAAGCTGACGCGGGCATCCGAGAGGCGGTCGCCCGAGATCTCGACGCGATCGAGAACCGGATAGCTGTTGCCCTGCTCGTCCTTGAGCATCGTCACGCCCGGTCCCGGCTGGTTGTTCGGAGCGAGCATGTGGAAGGACATCTTCGCGGTCGAACCGAGAAGCTGGCGAAGGCGCGATGGATCCTGTGCGCCCGGAAGCTGCACGAGAACGCGGTTTCCGCCGATACGCTGAATGGTGGGTTCTGCAACGCCGACCTGGTCGACGCGCTGACGGATGACTTCAAGGCTCTGCTGAACGGCGGAGTCGACGTTGGCGGCGATACCGGCCGGCGAGAACGCGACAAGAATATTGCCGCCATTGGTCGTCACCGAGAGATCGGACTGGCCGGCGCTGAGGCCGGTGGCGATCGCATTGCCGAGGGTCTTGAGCTGCGTGACAGCTTCGTCGCTCTGGGCCGGATCGGTCAGGGTCACGACGATCTGGTTCTGGTTGCGGACGACAGACTTCGTCTGGATGTTCTTTTCACGAAGCACGCGGCGAGCATCCTGAAGGAGCGACTGCAGGCGCTCGCGGGTCAGGTCCGCTTCATCGACTTCGAGAACAAGGTGCGAGCCGCCACGCAGGTCGAGACCAAGCGAGACCTGGCTGTGCGGCAGCCACGAGGGCAGACGGTCGAGGGTGGATTGCGGCAGTGCATTCGGCAAAGCAATCAGAATGCCGAGGAGAATGATCACCGTATAGGTGAACACCAGCCATGGTGAATTGCGCATATTGTTGTTTATCCTTGATAACGCTTGTGCCGGCACTTTTCGCGCAGGCGGCGTGTCTTAAAAGCAATGGAGAGCGCATAAGGCGCGCTTTGTCAGGCCGCCGCTACAGGTGGTCCGTGCGAGTCGTAGGACTTGGCGTCGCGCGCATGCAGCGCTGCCTGGAAAGGCGCGGCCAGTAGCAGGCTGCCACTCCGCGCAAGCTCAAGGGGAGGGAGGGCAACAAAGGCCGCATCGCCGGAATCGTAAGCCGACGACTTCGACGCGATCTTGCGATCAGCCGTCAGGATTCCGCGCACAGCGTCGCGCGCGCTCATCTGCTGCGGCTGGTTGTCCTTGCTGGAGGACGAAAATGCGTTCGGTCCGCGGGTGGGGCCGATGACGAAGTTGCCGCCGAAGAGCAGGCCGAGATAGGCGAAGATCGCAACCGCAAGAGAAACGGCAACACGACCGGTCATGCGGCGCGCGGCGAGCCTCATCTCGTAATCGTCATGATTTTCGATCTCGAACCGGCTCAACGGCGCAAAATTCTCTCGTTCTTTTTCTGGAGAAGGCGTTTCCTCGCGCCGGATTGTACCAGCCTCGGCCTCGACTTCATAGGGTGCACTGTCATGATGCACTTGGGACAGGCGGTCAAGCGCGCCCGTCGCGATTTCCCGCTCGCCCATGGAAAACGGGCCCGGTGTCGGGGTGCATCCGCATCCGAACGGGTCGAAACGAAGCGATATGCCAGCTATCCGCCGGACTTAAGGCAGCTTGGTGGCACCTTGTAGGCGTAAATGGTCTTGCCGCGATAATAGCCGTCGCTCGGCTGCCAGGATTTGACAGCCACAGGCTCGGTCACGCATTTGAACGGGCGCGTTGTCACAAGCAGGACATCCTCGGCAATGTCAGCAGGCATTTCAAATGTCTGTTCGTAGTAATTGTCGGGAGCCCCTGCCTGCGGTCGCGCGTAGATGCGCAGCGGCTGGTCGCGCAGCGTGTGGAACATGTCGGCAAGCATGTCGCGGCTGTCGCTGACGATGATCGTCGTGCCGGATTGGCGTGCAAGGTCACCAGCCTCGCGGCTGATCTCGCTGCGCCCCAGGTAGCGTTTCATCACTTCCGCCCCATTGGGCAGCACGAGCTGATGAGCGAACACGGTTGCCAGCGGGAAAAGAATGCTGACGACGCCGTTGATGCCGAGCGAGATCCGCAATCCCTTCGGCCATTCGCGATTGAGCAGCCAGACAGCGAGGATCGTTCCGGCGACATAGGCCGTGACGGCCCAGTTGGCGTAGGCCTTGGCGATCAGCGCCTGGAACGTGATAAGAAGCACGACCGGCACCGAAAGCCAGATTAACTGCTTCTCGAACGCACTACTCTTGCCCCTGAGGCTCCGGTACACCGCCCAGAGGATGGCAAAGAACACGATCGGGCCGACGACACCGAACTGTGCCAGGAAGAACTCAACGCCGCCCCGGAAATCGATCGCCATCGTGCTCCAATGCGCGATGCTGGTCGTGTGCTTCACCGTCGTGGCGTCATGAGTGACGTTCCACCACAGGTTCGGAGACGCCACGACGATGGCTGCAACTGCCGAAATGAAGAAGTCTCGCCAGCCGATGCGCGCCGACGGCAGCAGCAAAAGCGCCACCAAGCCACCCGGGACCACGAATAGAATGGCGTATTTCGAAAGGAAGGCGCAACCGAAGGCGACGCCCATCGCAAGCGCCAGCGCGACCGAGCGTTGCCTAGTCAGGCCGAAATAGGCAAACAGCGCAACAGCAAGGAAGAACAGCAGCACGACGTCGGTCGAGAAGAATACCGAAGACAGCGCAACGCCGGGCAGGGTGATGTAGGTTGCGGCTGTCCAGCCTTCGACTTCCGGGCCGACGAACCGCTTTGCGATCTTCATCAGCACCAGCGCCGTTGCCATGTGGATCAGCGGACCACAGAGACGGATCCAGAAAATCGCGGACGATCCCGCCATTTCGGTCATCGCACGAATGACCCAGGCGATCATCGGCGGTTTTGAGTAATAGCCGAAGTCGAAATTCTGAGACCAGAGCCAGTATTGCGCTTCATCGACGAACAGATCGGTGGTGTCGAAGTGAAGCATCACGATGCGCCACAGGGTAAAACCGAAGACGATGAACAGACCTGTTCGCGCGGACATATTCTGGAATTCCGTTAAGCTGAGCGGGTCTTCATGAGGCTTTGCCACAGCTGCGACCCAAAGGGAGGGACTGTCGCTACAACTCTTTTATGACCGAAATTCAAAGGACGCGAAGGGACATGGCGCCGCGGGCGGCCTCGATACGATCGAGAAGAGTAACTGCCGCAAGCACTGCAACGGCAAGCAGGCAGGAGCCCAGTCCAAGAACAATCATTGCTCAATCCTTTTGACGTCATGTCGCGATTTGGCGGGGATATAGCACAAAGCTTGCTTCGAACTTGTAGCAGCCGTGCAACGCAAGCCCAGTAATTCATAGATGGTTATTCGCGTTGTCCCGAAAGCGCGTATTCATAAAATGTGCATTAACCTTCACGCAAGGAATTAACCATAAACATTGCACTACACGTCGGAATGGGAAGAGTAGCTCGTCCCCACCAGGCATGAAGCCGAACCGCCGTACCGGGTCGATCCGGTATCAATCTCTCAAGCAGTTTTGCACGAATGCACTGATCGGGAGGCTTCAGCCGCCGGCGATTGCCGGTTTTGCTGTCGCCCCGCAGCAAGCCTGTCGTGCAGACAAGAATTTCAGCCGGGCAGCCGCCCGGACCGTGGTTGGGGACAGGCGTTGGGGCAGGAATTGCCATCGGATCAGGCTCGAGGGGCACAGGCAGGCAGCCTGCGCGACCGCCTGCGTTTTGCCGGCCTCGATGCCGACCAGTGCGAGATGGTCCGACGCCACCGGCCAGAGCTCCAGGAACACCTGACGTCCGGCCTTCGCGATCTCTTCCAGCGCTTCCAGTCGTTCCCCGATGCCGCCCGCAACTTCGAGAGCGAACGGCAGGTCGAGCGCCTGCATGATCTGCAGACATCCCATTGGGATGTCCTGACGGATGCGCGCTTCGACAGCCTCTACGCCGAGCGCGTCAAGGTACTGTCGGATTCTGAAAGCAAGATGGGCCTCGACCCGCGCTGGCACGTTGCCGGCCACGGTGTCGTACTCGAGCATGTTATTGCCGGACTGGCGAGCGAGCTTGCAGGACGGCCGTTCCTGCCGAGCGCCAAACGCCGCTCTCGCGAAATCGCCGAGCTGATGACGGCGATCATCCGATTGGTCATGGTGGATGTCGAGATTGCAGTGTCGCTGCGCTTCAACGCGTTGCGCGCCTCGCAGCAGCGTCAGCTCGCCGACCAGCGCAGCAGCGACAAGGCTGAAGTCGCCCGTATGTTTGCCGACGTCATCCGTGGTCTTGCCGCGCGCGATCTGACCGTTCGTGCCGCGGTCGGGCAGGAGAGCGCACATCGCGACATCGGCGAAGCCCTGAACGGCGCTCTTGACGTTCTTCAGTCCGAATTCGTTGCCATCGGCGAACGCACGGCAACGGCGGAAACCTCCGTCCATACGCTGGGCGAGGAAAACCGCCGGTTTGCAGGCAACGCCTCCGAGCAGGCCGAACAGTTGCTGCATTCCGCCACCGCTCTCGCTGATCTCTCCGAGCGTGTCCGCCTCGGGGCAGCCGGAAGCCGTGCCGCCGAGCAGACCGCCGCCGCCACCCGTGCCGCCGCCGAGCAAAGCGGCGAAGTGGTTGGCCGTGCGATCACGGCGATGGCCGACATCGAAAAGTCCGCCGAACGCATCGGACAGATCATTGGCGCGATCGATGAGATCGCTTTCCAGACGAACCTGCTTGCCCTCAACGCCGGTATCGAGGCGGCACGTGCCGGCGATTCCGGTCGTGGCTTCGCCGTCGTCGCGCAGGAAGTCCGCGCGCTTGCTCAGCGCTCGGCCGACGCCGCGCGTGAAATCAAGACATTGGTGAGCACGACCAAATCGCAGGTGGACGCCGGCGTTCAGATGGTCGGTCGCACGCAGGATTCGATCGGCAGCATCGTCCGCCAGGTTACCGAAATCAACGCCGCCATCGCCACGGTCGCAAGCCAGGCAGGCGAGCACGCGACGGGTCTCGATGCCGTGACCGCGGACGTGAAAGGGCTGGGCGCGCAGGTCGCCGGGAGCGCGGCAGCCGCCATGCAGTCCGCTGCGGGTGCGGATCATCTGCACACCGTCATCGTCGAACTCGGCCAGACCATCAGGGAGTTCCGCATCGCCCGGCGGAACGCCGAGGAAGATCGTCGGCCGGCGCCAGCTTTCGCGACATCCTACTCCATTCAAGCCGCGCCCGCGCAGGCACCTGTCGATGAAGACGAGAGCGATTTCGGCTTCGGTCAGCCTCTGGCGAGCCTCGGAGGTGGGCGGAATGTTTACTAACCGCATGAGATATGACGGCGGCTCACATTCGCTGGACGCAAACGAGGGAACAAGGAAAAGCTGATGGCAGCAAAGAAAACCGGGAAGGCGCTGAGTTTGGCGGCCGTCCTCGATCTGAACGAGGCGACCGCTCTGCGCGACAAGCTTCTGGGGATGCGGGGCAGCGACGTTTCGATCGATGCCTCCGCTGTGGAACGGGTCGGCGCGCTCAGCGCACAGGTTCTGATGGCTGCCGCCAAGACCTGGGACCAGGACAAATTGGCGTTCACCTTCACCAAGGTTTCGGACGCGTTTCAGAAAACCATGCAGTTGATTGGTGTCGACATCCACCATCTGCTCGCCAAGGAGATCCGGCAATGAAGAAGAAAGTGCTTACCGTGGATGACTCACGGACGATTCGGAACATGCTTCTCGTGACCCTCAACAATGCGGGCTTCGAGACGATCCAGGCGGAAGACGGCATCGAGGGCCTTGAGGTTCTGGAAGAATCCAACCCCGACGTCATCGTCACCGACATCAACATGCCGCGTCTCGACGGTTTCGGCTTCATCGAAGGTGTTCGCCGCAACGACAAGTATCGCGCAATCCCGATCCTGGTCCTGACGACCGAAAGCGACGCGGAAAAGAAGAACCGCGCACGCCAGGCCGGCGCAACCGGCTGGATCGTCAAGCCTTTCGACCCTGCCAAGCTGATCGATGCCATTGAGCGCGTAACCGCTTAACCCCAGGATTTTTCCTTATGGATATGAACGAAATCAAAGAGATCTTTTTCCAGGAGTGCGAGGAGCAGCTCGCTGAACTGGAATCTGGTCTTCTGAAAATGAATGATGGCGATCGCGACCCGGAAACCGTCAACGCGGTGTTCCGTGCCGTCCACTCGATCAAGGGCGGCGCTGGCGCCTTCGGTCTGGACGATCTCGTTGCCTTCGCCCACGTCTTCGAGACCACACTTGATTGCGTTCGTTCCAACAAGCTTGAGCCGACGCAGGATGTCCTGAAGGTCATGCTGAAGTCGGCCGACGTGCTGGCGGATCTCACCAACGCTGCCCGAGATGGCGGCAGCGTCGATGAAAGCCGCAGCCGCGGTCTGGTCAAGGAGCTGGAAGCACTGGCAAACGGCGAGCTGCCGTCTGCTGTTGCGGAAGCTCCTGCCGCCAAGCCGGCACCTGTCGCCGCACCGGTGGCTGCTGCCCCGGCAGCAAAGCCGACGGATGAGAGCGGCTTCCAGCCGATTCCTTTCTCCTTCGACGATTTCGGCGACGAGGAAGCACCGGCTTCGGAAGCGCCGTCTTATAAGATCACCTTCAAGCCGCGCTCGGATCTCTACTCCAAGGGCAACGACGCCACCTTGCTGCTGCGCGATCTGAGCCGTCTTGGCGAAATGCGCGTCAACTGCAATGCCGATGCGTTGCCCGGGCTCGACGAAATCGATCCGGAAGCCGCCTACTTCCATTGGAACATCACGCTTACGACGGACAAGGGCGAAGACGCCATCCGTTCGGTTTTCGAATTTGCCGAATGGGATTGCGAACTGGAAGTCGCTGCCGCTGAGGCCGAAGCTGGCGCTTCTGCAGCCGAAGAGCTGCCGATGATCCCGGTTCCCTTCGACCTGTCGATCCTTGACGATAGCGCCGCTGAAGCCCCGGTCGAAGCGCCGAAGGCGGATGCCGCCGCAGCGGTTGCTGCCGCTGAAACCGCCTCGAACGTTGCGCAGATGGCTGCCGCCGCTGCCCGCGTCGAGAAGAAGGAAACCGCAGCAAGCGCTGCTGCCGCCGCCCAGAACAACGCGGCCGCCGCAGCCGCGAGTGCCGGCCAAACGATTCGTGTCGACCTCGATCGCGTCGATCGCCTGATCAACCTCGTTGGCGAGCTTGTCATCAACCAGGCGATGCTGTCGCAGAGCGTCATCGAGAACGACACGACCGGCACATCCTCGATCAACATGGGCCTCGAAGAGCTGCAGCAGCTCACTCGCGAGATCCAGGACTCGGTCATGGCGATCCGCGCGCAGCCGGTGAAGCCGGTCTTCCAGCGCATGTCGCGTATCGTCCGCGAAATTGCCGACATGACCGGCAAGTCGATCCGCCTGATCACGGAAGGTGAAAACACCGAAGTCGACAAGACGGTTATCGACAAGCTTGCCGAGCCGCTGACCCACATGATCCGCAATGCCGTCGACCACGGCATCGAGACCCCGGAAAAGCGCGCTGCCAACGGCAAGAACACCGAAGGCACCGTTCGCCTCACCGCGAAACATCGCTCGGGTCGCATCCTGATCGAGCTCGCCGACGACGGCGCCGGTATCAATCGCGAGAAGGTGAAGCAGAAGGCGATCGCCAACGAGCTGATCCCGGCCGATGCCAACCTGACGGATGAGGAAATCGACAACCTGATCTTCCTGCCGGGCTTCTCCACGGCCGACAAGATCTCCGACATCTCCGGACGCGGCGTCGGCATGGACGTCGTCAAGCGCTCGATCCAGGCGCTCGGCGGTCGTATCAACATCACCTCGCGGCCGGGGCAGGGCTCTGTCTTTACAATGAGCCTGCCGCTGACGCTCGCCGTTCTCGACGGCATGGTCGTCACCGTTGCCGGCCAGACCCTGGTCGTGCCGCTGACGGCAATCGTCGAAACGCTCCAGCCGGAAGCGTCCGCGATCCACTCCTTCGGCGCCAGCCATCGCCTGATTTCGATCCGCAACAGCTTCTGCCCGCTGGTCGATGTCGGTCGCATCCTGAACTTCCGTGCCACCCAGGCCAACCCGGTCGAAGGTGTCGCTCTCCTCGTCGAATCCGAAGGCGGCGGACAGCGCGCCCTCATGGTCGATGCGATCCAGGGCCAGCGCCAGGTCGTCATCAAGAGCCTTGAGGCGAACTACACCCACGTCCCGGGTATCGCTGCCGCGACCATCCTCGGCGATGGTCGAGTGGCGCTCATTCTTGACGTCGATGCCGTCGTGGGTGCGTCCCGCGGGCAGGCATTGAGGCAGGAAGTATCGTTGGCAGCAGTGGGATAAGATAATGTCGTATGCCGTGAAAAATCTGAACGAAAGGGATCGCGAATTGATCGCGTTCCGCGTCGGGGATCAGGAGTTTTGCGTGAATGTCATGTCGGTGCGCGAGATTCGCGGCTGGACGCCGGCAACGGCGATGCCGCACTCGCCCTCCTACATGAAGGGTGTCATCAACCTGCGCGGTGCAGTGTTGCCGATCATCGATCTGTCGGCGCGTCTCGGCATGAAGCCGGCTGTGACCACCCCGCGCCACGTCATTATCGTGGCGCAGGTGCACAGCAAGGTCGTCGGTCTGCTGGTCGATGCCGTGTCCGATATTCTGACCATCGCCGAAGACAGCATCCAGCCGACGCCGGAGATCGCATCTGAGCTACAGCGCCAGTTCGCTCGCGGTGTTCTGGCGATCGACAAGCGCATGATCTGCCTACTCGAACTCGAAGCCATCTTCCCTGAAACGGAAAGCGAAGCTGCATGAATGTCCTGAGTGCAAAAGACATGAGGCAGGGGAACCCCGATGAGGTTCTGGCGAACGGCGAATACCCGCTGACGCGCCGCGACCTCACGGAAATTGCCGCGATGATCTACTCGGATGCGGGGATCTTCCTGAACGAGACCAAGGCATCGCTGGTCTACTCGCGTCTTTCGAAGCACATCCGCAATCTCGGCCTCTCGGGCTTCCGGGAGTATTGCGCGCTGGTATCATCGCCGGCGGGGGCTGCTCCGCGCCGTGAGATGCTGTCGCATCTGACGACGAATTTCACGCGCTTCTTCCGCGAGAACCACCACTTCGAGCACCTGCGTGATCACGTGCTGCCGGAGTTGTTGCAGCGTGCCAAGATGGGCGGCCGCGTCCGTATCTGGTCAGCCGCCTCGTCCGACGGGCAGGAGCCTTATTCGATCGCGCTGACCGTGCTGGCAATGATGCCGAACATCGCCGACTACGACTTCAAGATCCTGGCGACCGATATCGACCCGAAGATCCTGGCCATCGCTCGCGCCGGTGCTTACGACGAAAACGCGCTGGAAACCGTATCCCCGGCGATGCGCAAGCAGTGGTTCAGCGAAGTCGAGGTGCAGGGGCGCCGCAAGTTCCAGGTCGATGACCGGGTCAAGCGTCTTATTACCTACAACGAGCTGAACCTGATGGCCCAGTGGCCGTTCAAGGGCAAGTTCGACGTCATCTTTTGTCGCAACGTCGTCATCTATTTCGACGAGCCGACCCAGATGAAGATCTGGTCGCGCTTTGCAGAGCTGCTGCCCGAGGGTGGTCATCTCTATATCGGTCACTCGGAGCGTGTCTCCGGTGATGCCAAGAATGTCTTCGACAACATTGGCATCACCACCTACCGCTACACGACCAAGGGCGTCGGGAGGAAGGCATGAGCGCGCCAGCCAGAGTTCTCGTCGTCGACGATTCGGCGACCATGCGCGGGCTGATCACCGCTGTGCTGAGCGCTGACCCCGAGGTCAGCGTCATCGGCCAGGCGGGCGATGCGCTCGAGGCACGCGAGGCGATCAAGAAGCTCAATCCCGATGTTGTGACGCTCGACATCGAGATGCCCAACATGAACGGCCTCGATTTTCTCGACAAGATCATGCGGCTGCGCCCCATGCCGGTCATCATGGTCTCGACGCTAACGCATCGCGGTGCTGATGCCTCGCTGGCGGCGCTCGAGATCGGCGCTTTCGACTGCGTCGGCAAGCCACTGCCCGGTGATGCGCGCCCCTTCGGCGATCTCGCCGAGAAGGTGAAGGCGGCCGCGCGTTCGCAGCGGCGCCAGTACACCCAGCCGGCTCCTGCCGCGCCGCCACCGGCCGTTGCCGATTTCCGTGTCGGTCGCAAGATCGTTGCCATCGGGTCGTCTACCGGCGGGGTCGAAGCATTGATCGCCGTACTGCAGAAGTTTCCGGCCAATTGCCCGCCGACGGTCATTACGCAGCATATGCCGCCGACCTTCACCAAGAGCTTCGCCGAGCGGCTCAATCGCCTTTGCGCACCGGTAGTGCAGGAAGCGACCGATGGCGCTCGCCTGGAGATCGGGAAGATCTATCTGGCACCCGGCGGTGAACGTCACCTGCAGGTCACGAACGCCTCGGCGCCAGCCTGCCGGCTGGTCGAGCGCGATCCGGTAAACGGCCACCGGCCGTCCGTCGACGTGCTGTTCGATTCGGTCGCCGAACTTGCCGGCCGCAATGCCGTCGGTGTCATCCTGACCGGAATGGGACGCGATGGCGCCGCCGGTCTTCTGAAAATGCGCCATGCCGGCGCACGCACTCTCGGACAGAACGAGAAGACCTGCGTGGTGTATGGCATGCCGCGCGTCGCCTACGAACTCGGAGCCGTGGAACATCAGCTGCCGCTGAACGCCATCGGCGAAGAAATCTTGAAAATGACTGCCGCCCGAAAGGAAGGAACTGACTAATGTCGATTGCAGAGAAAATTAAGGTCCTGATCGTTGACGATCAGGTGACGAGCCGGTTGCTGCTGAGCGACGCGCTGACCCAGCTCGGCTTCAAACAGATCACCTCGGCCGGCGACGGCGAGCAGGGCATGAAGATCATGGCCGCCCAGCCCCACCACCTGGTCATCTCGGACTTCAACATGCCGAAGATGGACGGCCTCGGCCTGCTCCAGGCTGTTCGCAGCAATCCGGCGACCAAGAAGGCGGCCTTCATCATCCTCACCGCCCAGGGCGACCGCGCCTTGGTGACGAAGGCTGCGGCATTGGGCGCCAACAACGTTCTCGCCAAGCCGTTCACCATCGAAAAGATGAAGGCGGCGATCGAAGCCGTATTTGGAGCATTGAAATGAATGTCGAGGTTGCGGCCCGCCGCGTTCACATCATCCAGGGCGAATGGAAGGTCCTGAATGATCCGAACGCGGTCTTGACGACCATACTTGGCTCGTGCGTGGCTGCATGTCTGAGGGATCCTGTGGCAGGCATCGGAGGAATGAATCACTTCCTGCTGCCCGGTACTGGAAATACGCCGATGACCGGTGGCGATGCCACCCGCTACGGCGTCCATCTGATGGAACTGCTGATCAACGGCCTCTTGAAGCAGGGCGCGCGCCGCGACCGCCTGGAGGCCAAGATCTTCGGCGGGGCAAAGACGATCTCGACATTCTCCAATGTCGGCGAGCAGAATGCCCAGTTTGCCGTGCAGTTCCTGAAGGACGAAGGCATCCCCGTCGTCGGTTCGAGCACCGGTGGCGACCACGGCCGCAAGCTTGAATTCTGGCCGGTTTCCGGGCGCGCACGGCAATACCCCCTGACTGGCGCGGAAACGCAGAGGACTGTCGCTCTGGAACAGCGGCCGGTTGCTCCGCAGAAGCCCGTCGAAACTAGCATTGAATTTTTCTGAGGCGAGGATTGTGAATGACCCTGACTACCGTTGTGGAGCCGTCGTCGCCGGTGGAAGCGCTGCCTGAAATTCTGACCCGTGTCGTCGCGGAACTGCATGACGTCGCCTACCTCATCGAGCGCATCGAGCCCCAGCTTCTCGAACTGGGCGGTGGCGCCACGCTTCTGAACTCGCCTGAAAGCATGAAGGTGATGCAGGGGATCGACCTCGCAGTGCAGAAAACCCGCGGCCTGGCCGAATTCATTGACAACATCACCAATGAAATCTCGCATGACTGGACCGTTGACGTGGCAACGGCACTCAGCCTCGTGAAGCTGAGTGAAATGCAGCGTGCGCTTCGCGGCAGCATACATCCGGCCCATTCCCAGCCTCTCGCCAAGGCCGCCGGCGACTTCGATTTTTTCTGACCGGCACCAATCTCGCACCTTCGTAGGAAACGCTCGCACAAGTTTCGGCTCGTATTGTCGAATGAGGCAATAAGCCTGCTATGTCTGTGACGATCGTGCGAGAACAGAATGAATCTGTTAAATCAATTACTTCAGGTTATTAAGAACTTTAGTTCGCTAGGGCGGAATCGCCTGTTGGCGTTAGCCGGTGTGGGTGTCGTTTCCATTGCTCTCGTGCTCGGCGCGGCGCTTATGGTCAATAAACCCGCGCAAGAATCGCTTTATGTCGGCCTTGATGCGCCCGATCTCAACCAGATTAGTATCGCTCTCGCCGAAGCAAACATCGCCTTTCAGGTCGGCACTGACGGAACCAGTATCACCGTTCCCGCCGGCATGACCGGAAAGGCACGCCTCCTGCTCGCCGAACGTGGCCTGCCGAACAGTGCCAACGCCGGCTACGAGCTTTTCGACAACGTCGGCTCGCTGGGCCTGACCTCGTTCATGCAGGAAGTCACCCGCGTTCGCGCACTTGAAGGTGAGATTGGCCGCACGATCCAGTCCATCTCAGGCATCAATGCAGCGCGCGTCCACATCGTCATGCCCGAAACCGGGAACTTCCGCCGTGCCGAGCAGAAGCCGACTGCCTCCGTCATGATCCGCGCGAGCGCCTCCACAGGCCGCAACGCCGCAACCTCCATCCGTCACCTTGTCGCCTCGGCAGTCCCCGGCCTTGATGTCGGCGACGTGACCATTCTCGATTCCGCCGGTCAGCTGCTCGCTTCGGGCGATGAGGCGGGCAACAGTTCGTTGAACCGCTCGCTCAGCATCGTCCAGAACGTTCAGGACGAGGTCGAATCCAACATCGACAAGGCTCTTGCCCCGTTCCTCGGCATGGACAACTTCCGTTCCAGCGTCACGGCGGACCTGAATACCGACAGTCAGCAGATTCAGGAGACGGTCTACGATCCTGAATCGAAGGTGGAACGCTCGGTTCGCACGACCAAGGAAGCGTCCCAGTCGCAGCAGAAGCAGTCCGATAACGCCACGACGGTCGAACAGAACATTCCTCAGGCAGCTCCTGATTCCGGCGGCAACAATGGTCCGGAATCGCAGGACAAGTCCGACAAGAAGGAAGAGCAGACCAACTACGAGATCAACAGCAAGACGACCGCTACCACCCGCAACAGCTACAAAGTCGACAAGCTGTCGGTTGCCGTTGTCGTCAACAAGGGTCGCATCGCCAAGATGGTCGGCGAGCCGGTCGACCAGGCGAAGATCGACGCCTATCTCGCGGAGATGCAGAAGATCGTTTCCTCGTCTGCCGGCATCAACACCGCCCGCGGTGACGTTGTTACCGTCACGGCGATGGAGTTCCTGGACAACCAGCTTCTCGAAGACACCGGCTCCGGCGTTCGCGTCATGGATATGCTGAGCAGAAACCTCGCCGGCATCATCAATTCGCTTGCCTTCGTTGCGGTCGCCTTCCTGGTGGTCTGGATGGGTCTCCGTCCGATGGTCCGCAGCATGACCGGTGGCGCAGCGATCGGTGGCGATACCTCGCCGGAAAGCGCCGGCCTGGAACTGCCGGACTTCGCACCGGCTGTCGGTGCTGGCGGCGGTGGCGCTCTGATGGAAGGCTTCGGATCCGATTTCGGCTTCGACAGCACCGAAGACCTGCTCAGCCTGGGCGACGACGACGGCAACTTCAATCGCCGCGTCAAGGAAGGCCCGGAACGCAAGCTGGCCCGAATGGTGGAAATCAACGAAGAACGCGCAGCAAAAATTCTTCGAAAATGGGCGGTCGAAAACGCCGCATAAAAGAAAGGCCGGGAAACCGGCCTTTTTCTTTTGTCGTGATTTTCTCCGGCCGATTGGCGCTATCTCGCGTTTGACGCGAATCGTATTGCCAGAAAGGCCAGAATCATCTTAATTTTAGCATTCATTGAAGATATGGAATCAGCGTGCGAATCGGCGCACGAAATGCGGATAATGTAAATCCCAAGAACTCGGAGGTGGTGAATTTCCTCCGTTGTCGTAATCTTGGATGATTCGCGGCTAGGGTGTATTTCTGTAGAAGACGCCGCGGATCTGTCGTAATTCCTCAGCCGCAGGATTTGTCAATGGACATGCACATATTGCAGGCGCTCAAGAGCGATACACACAAGGGAAACTTTGTGGGCATCGCCTCGGCAAACCTGTCATCGCGCGAGGAATTGATCAGCCAGCTTTGCGAGATTTCAAGCACGGGCAGGTTGCAGCCAGGGCTTCGCGCCCTGACGGACTACGTAGGAGCGTCGCACTATCTTCTTGCCCGCGCTGACCTGGTGCAGGAAGCTGGACTCGACTTCGTGGTGTCGTCGGACTGGCCGTTCGATCTGGTAACCAATCTGGCCGGCACCTTCGTCGGCGGCTTTGCGAGGGCCACCGAGCTCGAAAAATGCATGCAGCTCTTCCAGCCGCATTTCGCGCAACTGCCCGATAACGCTGACGTACCGGACGGTGCCAGCCGGCAATATTGTTCGCTGATGTTCAACCTTGGCCGCTCGCGCCTTGCCTTGATGTTCCTCTTCGACGACGGCTTCATCCTGTCTCAGGAACGGCTGAGAGATGTGGGCCTGCTGACGGCCTACTTTACCAGCTTCCTGAACTGTGGCGGCTCGAAGTCGGATCGTGATTTCGAACTCACCGACCGCGAACTCGAATGTCTCTTCTGGATTGCCGAAGGCAAGACCAGTGATGAAATTGCGATGATCCTCGGCATCTCCCGCAATACCATCAACAACTACATCACCAGCGTCATGCGCAAGACAGCAACCAAAACTCGTTCCGAAGCGATAGCGTTCGCGGTTCGAAACAATCTCGTTTAGAGGAACGGCGCAATGGCACATCCAACGGGCAGGTCGCTGGGAAATTCCGATACCGGGCGTCCGATGCGTACCAACAAGGTAAGCAGCCGATCGGATCTGTTTCCTCGCCTGGTTGCCATGCAGAAGCTGGCTGACGCGCAGAACTTCGCGGTTTACCGAATCAGCGGCGCCGGCCTGCCGGCGAAGCAGCGGCTCGTCTGCGAACTGGAAAACTGGGGCCCGTCGAATGCGGGTTTCAGCAAGGCCTTCGTGGACGCTCACGGCGAAGCGCTCCTGGATCATCTCGAGAAGTCGATGCTGCCGCTCGCCTGGGCTGGTGGGCACGATCGCGCGCTGCCTGGCCCCGCCGGGATCGTTCCGTTCATGGCGAAGCTGCAGGATGGCCTGGTGCCGTTTTCCGGCATGGCCTTTCCGGTGCGCCTGGGCGCGATTGGAAACGGCTTCGTTATCTTCACCGGCGACGATCTCGATCCGCCGGGTGATGTCATCGTCGAGCTCCACGGTCGTGCGTGCCATGTGCTGATCGATCTGTTGTCGCTCGATGAACGGCGTGTCGCCGCAGCTGAAGCGCTCAGCGAACGCGAAATCGCCTGCCTGCAGCTGGCCGGCGACGGTCGGATTAGTGACGAGATCGCGGAAAAACTCGGCCTGTCGGTCCACACCGTCAATGCCTATCTCGGCTCGGCCACGATCAAGCTGGATTCGGTCAACCGAATACAGGCCATCGCGAAGGCGATCCGCCTCGGCTACATCAGCTGAAGATTTGACAGCTTAGCTTGCCAGGGCCTGGAGCGGATCGACGTTGAACCGCGCCGCATGCAAGCTGCGCTCCAGGAAAGCGGTGTTTTCGTCGGGATCGTTTGAGGGGTTCTCAAAGGCGATGTGGTTGATCTCGATGCCGGCGTGCTCCGCTGCCAGTGTCAGCTGGGCATACACGGTGACGCCCTGTGGCTTGATTTCGAGATCGATCACCACTTCCGGCTTACCACCCCACTCCAGCGTATAGCTGCCGCCATGGCCGAAGTTGACCGTGCCGGGGTGGAAAAACATTTCGGCGGCCGAAGAGACGAGATCGGAAAGATTGCCGTAATACTCAAAGCGCAGGATCGAGATCAGGTCGGAAGCGTCCAGAAGTCGGAGCTCAGTGGCGACCGGGCTGATTGCTTCAGCTAGAATTTTTTCACGCTGGGCAGAGTATGGGCATTTTTTCATTCGGTTATCGTACCCGTTGGTTCTTGGCTTGCGTCGCATAAACCCGATGAATGAGTTCGGCGACGGCCTTGTAGAATGCTGACGGGATGACACTATCCACCGAGACTTGCGCAAACATGGAGCGCGCAAGCGGCGGATCTTCGAAAACGGGAATTCCGCTCGACTCCGCGATCTCTCTGATTTTCAAAGCAATTAGGTCCTGCCCCTTGGCAACGACGATAGGCGCATCGTTTTCTTCGCGGACGTAGCGCAGCGCGACGGCATAGTGGGTCGGGTTCGCAATGACCAGGGTGGCGCGCGGTACGTTGGCGATCATGCGGCGACGGGCGCGATCGCGCATGAGGGATCGCTGGCGGCTTTTGACGAAGGGGTCGCCCTGCGATTGCTTGTTTTCTTCCTTGATTTCATGCCGGGTCATCTTCAGTTCGCTGAAATAGTGATAGCGCGTCCAGAAGAAGTCGGCGATTGCCACCACCGCCGTCGCGATCAGCACCACGATGGTGATCTTCTGCATCGCGGACATCATGCGCGTAAAGATCGTCGCCGGGTCGGAGAACATGGCGTCGATGGCGCCGAAATATTCGCTCTTCAGGACGAAGAACATTACGATGCCGACAATCAGGATCTTTATCAGCGATTTGCCGAATTCGATCAGGCCGGGAAGGCTGAAGATGCGCGACCACCCCTTGGCTGGCGAAATTCGCGAAAATTGCGGACGGATGCGCTCGAGCACAGGTACCGGAAGGTTCTGCGCGATCGATGCTATGAGGCCGAATGTCATGAACAGGATCATTGCCGGCGCCAGCAACGCGGCCGCCACCCAGCCAAGATGGACGAACAGCGAGAGAACGTCGGGTCCCGTCTCGATCTTCCATTGATCGGGCTGCTCGAAAATGTCCTTGAGCGCATCGCCGACCCGACCGAGACCGCTCGGCAGAAAGAAGATCAGGTAGACGTAGGTCGCAAGGACCGTCGCAAAAAGCGGCAGCTCGCGAGAGAAGGGCAGGTTACCTTTTTCGGCAGCGTCGCTCTTCTTTTTCGCGGTAGGGGCTTCTGTTTTGCTGTCCTTGTCATCATCAGCCAAGGTCGCGGCCCTCCATCAAAAGGAAACGGCCGCACTGGAGCGCGGCCGTCTTCAAGGTTAGCTGTCGGGATTGCCGCGATCAATCGCTTCAATCGACCCCGGTCGATCTGTACACAGCTACGGCGCCTTAGGCTGCAGCTGCGCCGTCGCCTTCGGTCTCCTTGAGCTGGATCTGGCCGGAATTCGAAAGGCGAATCGCTTCCTGGGCAATCGCGCGGCGCGCAATCGCGATCTCGCGCGGGTTGATGCCGACGGTACCGCTCTGCAGGTCCGATTCGATCATGCGCCGCTGGCGAGGGCTGATCGACGCAAGAACCGCTTCGCGCATTTCGGCAGACGAGCCACGCAGGGCCATGGTGAGGATGTCCGCAGAGATGTCGTTCAGCAGCATGACGCGGCTGCGCTGCGGCATGAGCATGAGATCGTCGAAGAGGAAGATCTTCGGGCGGACCTTGTTGACCGATTCGCGGCTGATCGATTCGAGCGAGGTGAGCAGGGTATCGACCTGCGGCTTGTCCATCTCGTTCATCAGTTCCGCGACCTTCGTCGAGCCGACCGAGTTCTTCTCGGCATCGATCTCGGCGAGCAGGGTCATGACCTGCTTTTCGATGATCTGCGCAGCCTTCGGGCTGACAGACTTCAGGTTGACGGTACGGTTCATGATGTCCGCGCGTCGCCCGTCCGGGATCTGCATCAGCACCTTGGCGCCGAAGGAAGACGGCATCATGGACAGGATGTAGGCCACGGTCTGCGGATGTTCGCGCATGAGGAACTTGCCGATGAACGCCGGGTCGCCTTCGCCGAGTCGGTCCCAGATCGACGTCTCGTATGCCTGGAAGGTCGTGCGTCGGCCGAGCAGGCTGTCCACTTCGTCGGGGGTCAGGCCCTCTTCGAGGATGCTCTCGATCGCCTTGGCATTGTCCATCAGGCCGGCGCCTTCGGTGAACAGGTCCTCGAACTCGGCAACGAGTCCCAGCAGTTCATCCGGTGGAATGGCGCGCAGCGATTGTGCTGATCCGATGATCGTCTGCAGTTCGGCCTGCGTGAAATACTTCAGCAGGCGGCCAGCGACCCCTTTCCCCATCGCAAGGAGAACGGCAGCCGCTTTTTCAGCCTCGGTCAACGGTTTCCCGGCTAGAGCGCCGCCGAAATCGTCAAAGTCCATCATGGTCTAACCTCTCCGTCCCTGCAGCGGGATCAGGCTTTTTTAGTGCTCATTACTTCGATCAGCTTGACCCCAAAGCGGGTGTCGTCGTTTTCCAGTACGGTGATTTCGCCGCGCGCGATCTTGCGGCCGTTCACCATGATCTCGACGGGTTCGCCGATCTTCTTGTCGAGTGCGATCGTGGCGCCCTCGTTCAGGTTCATCAGGCCCGAAACCTGCATGCGGCTGCTGCCGAGCATGATCTGGACGTCGATCGGAATGTCCATGATCAGCTCGAGATTCGACTGCATGGCGCTGCCGAGCGGTGCCGGCTCGGAAGCCGTTGCGCCGAACGACGTGTCGCTGCCGAAGTCGCCACCGCCGAAATCGGAGGAGCCACCGAAGTCACCACCGCCGAAGGAGGTGTCGCTGTCCAGGTCGCCGCCGAATGCGGAGAGATCGGTGCCGGGAGCATCGCCGCCGAAGTCCGGCATGCCGCCATCTGCGTCGGTCTTCAGAACGCCGCGCAGGTCGTCGATAGCCTGATCGAGTTCAGCCTCGTTGCCCGGGAGCTCGAGGGAAAGATCGTCGGTTTGCTTTGTCTTCTTCGTCGCCATGAAATCACTATTCCAGTTGAAACTTGCCTCAACCTGCCGTGCGGCAGGGGACAGGAAATGCGCTAATTCATTAAGTGGCGGATGAGCTCGTCATCCGAATTGATCGTATCCTTGACCCGGACGGTATAATTCTCGCCCGAGCGCCCGAACTCGCACACATACAGTTCCTTGCTGTTGGCACTGACATCGACGCGGACGTCGCCGCTGTCATGGAACGGAATGACATCGCCTGCCGCCAGCTTGGAGATGGTCCGAAGCGTGAGGTCCTGCAGCCGGATCTTGGCCTCCAGGGTGACCTGCGAACGCCGGACCTGCTCGGAGAGCTGGTCGGTCCATTCGGAAGACTTCGGCGACTGATTCTTCGCGCGGGGCGCGGTAACAGTCGTCTTCAGCAGCGCGGCCTGCGGTACGATCAGGGCAAAGTCCGCAGTGATGCCGGACAGTGTGATCGACATGTTGATCGTGGCTGCAAACTCGTCGGGCTTGTCGTCCGCGGGCTTCGGCCGTGTCTCGATTGCGTGCGGCGGCTCAAGTGTCGGTTCGAAGCCGCCAGGTGCGTTGACCGCGGAGCGGAACACATCGGCAATCTTGTCGAAGACCGTAACGGCAAGTTCGAGCTCGATCGCGGAAAGCAGGCGGTCGGCGGGTTGCTCGACCGTCTCGGGCGAAGCGCCCAGCAGGTGCTCCATCAAGGTAATAATGAAGCCGTTGCCGCAGGCCATGGTCACATTCCGCGACCAGTTGCGCAGCTCTGCATTGACCAGGGTGACGCTTTCGCCGAGGTCGGCGACTAGGTCGTTCTTGTAGCCGCTGTGGCAGCCGAGATAGTCGACCTGAACCTCGAGGCCCGTCTCGCTCTTGATGACGTCAGGCAGGAATTCCCGATAGACATCGCCGAACGCGCTGCAGATCTTCTCGACGGTCGCCTTGTCGCCGAGCCTTCCGGTCAGCTTTGCAAGCAGACTGTCGTCCATGACTGGTTTCTGGAGTGGAGCATTCATGTGCTTTTACGCCGCCTTGTTCTCGCCGCCCGGGTTCATCATTTCCTGCTCGACGGCATCGATCGACGGACGCTCGTAGGCCGAGATCGTCTTGCGACCGTATTCCAGAGCGACCTGCGGTACCGAGCCGTTCATGTAGGCAAGCAGGGTCTGCTTGACGATGACATAGAGGCGGTGCTGCTTGGTGCGCACGATCTTGATCTGGGAGACGATCGGCGAGCAGACGCAGTAGGAAAGCAGAATGCCGAGGAAGGTACCGACGAGCGCTGAACCGATCAGGTGACCGAGAACCTCGGGAGAGTCGTTGATGTGCGCCATGGCCTTGATAACGCCGAGAACGGCGGCGACGATACCGATCGCCGGGAAGGCGTCGCCCATGGTCTGGATGGCGTGGTAAGGCTTCATCTTGTCGTGAAGGATCGTGTTGATCTCTTCGTCCATCAGCGCCTCGATCTCGTGCGAGCGGGCATTGCCGATGATGATCAGGCGGACGTAGTCGCAGATGAACGCGGTCAGCTCTTTGTTCTTGAGGATCGTCGGAGCGGACTGGAAGATCGAGGATTCGGCCGGATTATCGATATGCGCTTCGATTTCGTTGCGCGACTTCGTGCGCAGGTCGCGCATCAGCGAATAGAGAACGCCAAGCGTATCGAGGTAGTTGCGTTCCTTCGGAACCGAATGCTTGAACGCTTCGCCGAGCGCTTTGCCCGAGTCCTTCACCACCTTCATCGGGTTACCCATGATGAAGCTGCCCAGGCCGGCGCCGCCGATGATGACGAGCTCGAAGGGCTGCCAAAGTGCGTCGACGTGCCCGCCCATCGCCATGAAGCTGCCGACGATGCAGCCGCAGGTAATCACAAATCCGATAATGATGTTCATCGTCAGTCCAAACCTGATCGTTATTTTCAACGGAAGGGATAGGATTGCTGGCTTGCGTGAGGCTGATGGTTGCGCCTGCGGAACCAGCTTTTTCCATGCCAGCTTCGCGCAAGGATTTGATGTCAGGTTGTAGATGACGAATGGGCGTCCGCGCCCGTTTCTGAGATGCCGCCTCAGCGAAACCCGTGGTCGAACCGACTGCAAACACACGGCTTTCGTACCGTTCATCGCCAATGCCAGGAGCCTACCAAGATGCAATCCGGTCTTTATGTTTCGTTGTCTTCGCAAATGGCACTGGAGCGTCGTCTCGACACCATCGCGGACAACATGGCGAACGTGAACACCACCGGCTTCCGCGGCACTGAGGTGAAATTCAACCAGATGCTTGGCGACACCGGTAACAAGGTCAACGCAAAGATCGCTTACGTTTCCCAGGGCAACGACTATCTGTCGGGCGACAATGGCGAGCTGGAACACACCGGCAACATGCTCGACTTCGCGATCAAGGGCGACGCCTGGTTCTCGCTCGACACGCCAGCCGGCAAGATTCTGACCAAGGACGGCCGCTTCACGCTGAAGGATAGTGGTGAGCTGGTATCGGTTCGTGGCTACCCGGTTCTCGATGCGGGCGGTGCACCGATCCAGCTCAACAAGGCTGGCGGTGAGCCCAAGGTTGGCTCCGATGGCTTGATCTACCAGGATGGCAAGCAGGCCGGCTCGCTCGGCCTGTTCGAAGCCGACATCAGCAAGGGCTACCTGCGCTACGAGAACAGCGGCATCATGACCACGGAAACGCCACGGTCCGTGACTGACCGCTTCAACGTCGGCGTCCAGCAGGGCTATCTCGAAAATTCCAATGTGAACGCCATGCGGGAAATCACCCAGCTGATCGAAGTCAACCGCGCCTTCGAGAGCATGACGTCGCTCACCAAGGACAGCGAAGATTCCTTCAACGAAGCGATCAAGACGCTCGGTGGCAGCCGCTAAGCGGAAGGTTGACGCATGTCTCACGCACCGCTTGCCGCAGACGCACTTTCGCCGAAGCTCGCGCATCTTGCCGGCCTCGTCGAACGCTATTCCAATCCGGATTTTCTGGTCGCCCCGGGCGGCCATGTTCAGACCATCGCGGCCGGCCACTACACTGTGACCGGCCTGTCGCGGCATGTGCGGCTGGGCGAATTCGTTGCCCACAAATCACCGACCGGCGTTCATCTCGGGGAGGTCGTTCGCGTCGAACCGGAGCTGACCTATGTCTGCCCGATTGAGCCCGGCGAGCCGATCGGCATCCACGACACCGTGATCCGCAAGGGCGCATTCCGGATATCTCCTTCGGACAGCTGGTGCGGACGCACCATCAATTCCCTGTGTGAGCCGATCGATGGACTGGGGCCAGTCGTCGAGGGGCTTGGACGCCGCTCGATTTCCAATACCGCGCCGCCGTCGATGACGCGCCAGCGTGTCGAAAAGGGCTTCAAGACCGGCGTGCGCGCGATCGATATCTTCGCGCCGCTCTGCCTTGGGCAGCGCCTCGGCATCTTCGCGGGCTCGGGCGTCGGCAAATCGACATTGCTGTCGATGCTTGCGCGTGCCGAAGCCTTCGACAAGGTGGTGATTGCTCTCGTCGGCGAACGTGGTCGCGAAGTGCGTGAATTCATCGAAGACACGCTCGGCCCACACATGAAGAAGTCGATCGCCGTCGTGGCGACGAGCGATGAAAGCCCGATGCTGCGCAAGATGGCGCCGTTGACGGCGGTGACAATCGCCGAACACTTCCGCGACCAGGGCGACAACGTTCTGTTGATCATCGACAGCGTTACCCGCTTTGCCCACGCCATCCGCGAAGTTGCGACCGCGTCGGGCGAGCCGCCGATTGCGCGTGGCTACCCGGCGTCGGTCTTTACCGAACTGCCGCGGCTGCTGGAGCGCGCGGGGCCGGGGCCAGAGGGAACCGGAACGATCACCGCGATCATTTCCATCCTCGTCGATGGCGACAACCACAACGACCCGATCGCCGACTCCACGCGTGGCATTCTCGACGGCCATATTGTCCTGCAGCGCAGCCTTGCGGAGGAGGGGCGCTATCCGCCCATCGATCCCCTGGCATCGATCTCGCGTCTGGCAAGAAAGGCGTGGACGCCGGACCAGGAGAAGCTGGTCTCGCGCCTGAAGACGCTGGTGCATCGCTTCGAAGAGACGCGGGACTTGCGACTGATCGGCGGTTACCGCCCGGGCGCTGATCCGGACCTGGACATGGCGGTGAAGCAGGTACCAGTTATTTACGATGTTTTGAAACAGTCGCCGGGCGATACCGAATCACTGGACGCTTTCGCCGATCTGGCCGGCGCCTTGAAAGCCGCCGCCGGCAATCAGCCCGGCATTCGAAGATAGGAAGGCGCTAAGTGAACGATTTCGACGATGATGAGAAGATCGCGCCGCTGAAGCCGGAAGGACCGCGCAGAGCGACTCTTCTCGACCGTGGCATGACGATCACCGGCCTTGTGCTGGCCGGCGCTGCCGCGTTCTTCCCATGGTACGTCTTTTTCAACGAAGACAAGTTCGGCATCAACGTCGCGCAGGGGGATCGCACGCGCGAGCTGCCGGATTGGCCGGCGCGCAACGTCTTCAGCGTTTCTCCGCTGGCGATGGCCAACAAGAACCCGGTCGACAAGAAGCCGGAGCTGCCGGTGGATCCGTTGACGACGGCGACCGTCTCCAGCATCGGCAAGGAAGACGACAAGGGTTTGCCGGCAGAAGATCAGCCCTTCCCCGGCAAAGCGGGCTTCCGGCTTCTGCATGTCGCAAACGGTCGGGCCCTCATCGAAGACAGTTCCGGCATGTACGTCGTGCGCGTCGGTTCGATCTTGCCCGACGAAAGCCGTCTGGCGACGCTCGAGCAGCGCGATGGAAAATGGGTCATCGTGACATCCAAGGGCGAGGTCTACGCTCACAACTAGACGCATGCGCAATGAGTTTCGAAAGGCCCTTCCGGCAACGGTGGGGCCTTATTTGTTTGCGCTGACCTAAGTGCCGGACCCAACCCGGCAAGGACCGCATTCTCCGTAAGTCTGACGCAAGATTACCTCCGTAGGTTCGAGCCAATAAACACGGAGAGTTCCTATGCAACCGATTCAACTTTTCGACTTGGCCTCGCGGCAGGCGGAATGGCTGACGATTCGTCAGGAGGTTGTTGCCGGCAATATCGCGAACGCGAATACGCCGAAATATCGCGCCCAGGACATCACGCCCTTTCAGGCCGTTCTCGATAAGTCCGACGTGACGATGGTTCGCACCAATCCGGCGCACCTTACCGGCAACGATCTGAGCACCAAGAGCGACATCGACGTCAAAGACGCGGCACTCGATCAGGAGATCGGCATTCAGGAGTCCGGCAACTCTGTCGGTCTTGCTGAGGAACTGTCCAAGTCCGGCGAAATCAAGCGCCAGTACGAGCTGAACACATCGCTGGTCAGCTCCTTCAATCGGATGATGCTTATGACGGTGAAGAGCTAAGATCATGGATCCTTTGTCAGCAGCCATGAAAATCGCCGGATCCGGTCTTGAAGCGCAATCGACGCGCCTCCGTATCGTTTCCGAAAACATTGCCAACGCACGTTCCACCGGCGACACGCCCGGTGCGGACCCTTATCGCCGCAAGACGATCACCTTCGGTGAAGAGGTTGATCGCGCGACCGGCGTCAAGACCGTCAACGTCAAGAAGTACGGTGTCGACGAGTCGAAATTCACGACCGAATACGATCCGAGCAATCCCGCGGCGGACGAAAAGGGCGTCGTGAAGCTGCCGAACGTCAACATGCTGGTCGAGATGGCCGACATGCGCGAAGCGAACCGCTCCTATGACGCGAACCTGCAGACCATCAAGCAGTCCCGTGACCTGATCTCGTCAACGATCGACCTTCTGAAGAGCCAATAATGATCAACTCTGTAAACAATATCAGCTCCCTGTCGGTTACGCGCGATCTCGCCGGCGTCGATCTCGGAAAATCCACCAACTCCGCGGCGGAAAGCGCTGCGAGCGACGGTGGCTTTGCGGCCGTTCTGAACAACGTGGCGACCGGTGCGGTCAACAGCATCAAGAACGCCGAAAGCATGTCTTTCGCCGGCATCAAGGGCACAGCGACGACCCGCGAAGTTGTCGACGCCGTCATGCAGGCGCAGCAGACCCTACAAACGGCAATTGCCATTCGCGACAAGGTCGTTTCGGCCTTTCTCGAAGTCACCAAGATGCAGATGTAATTGATTTAAGGACGAAGCTATGAGAGCGCTAGCCATTGCTGCAACGGGCATGGATGCCCAGCAGACCAATCTTGAAGTCATCGCCAACAACATCGCGAACATCAACACGACCGGCTTCAAGCGCGCACGCGCTGAATTCACGGACCTTCTCTATCAGACCGAACGTGCCAAGGGCGTTTCCAACCGCGCCAACCAGGCGATCGTTCCGGAAGGCGCCAACATCGGTCTCGGTGTTCAGACATCGGCGGTTCGTAACCTGCACATCCAGGGTGAACTTGCGCAGACCGGTAACGACCTCGACGTCGCATTGGTCGGTCGCGGTTTCTTCCAGATCCAGGCGCCGGACGGCACGACCCTCTACACGCGCGCCGGTGCGTTCAACAAGAACGAGACCGGTCAGATCGTGACGGTCGACGGCTACACCGTCGCTCCCACCATCACCATTCCGACGGGCTCGACCGAACTGACGATCAACCGCTCCGGCGAGGTGACGGCGAAGCTTCCGGGCGCGACCACGGCTACCACGCTCGGTCAGCTGCAGATCGCCGATTTCGTCAACGAAGCCGGTCTACAGCCGCTTGGCGACAACCTCTACGCCGAAACGCCAGCCTCCGGTCAGCCGGTCGTCGGCACCCCGGATGAAGAAGGCTACGGCTATCTGAAGCAGAGCTACCTGGAATCCTCGAACGTGGACCCGGTAAAGGAAATCACCGAACTGATCTCGGCCCAGCGCGCTTACGAAATGAACTCCAAGGTCATCACCACTGCAGATGAGATGGCCTCCATCGTCAGCAAGAACCTGAAGTAACAGGGAAGGGTCGAAACATGACGTTTTGCCGGGTAGGAAAAAGTCTCGGATGGGCGAGAGCCGTTGCGATCGCAGCGATCGTTCTTTCGGCGCCGGCGGCGCTGGCCTCCGGAAGGGGCTACGCCGTCGTGCCGACGACGACCATCTACCCTGGCGAAACCGTTTCGGGAGATCAGCTGCAGGAGGTCGAGGTTACCAACCCCAACCTCCAGGGCGATTATGCAAAGTCCATCGGCCAGGTGGAAGGCATGATCTCCAAGCGCACGCTCCTGCCGGGTCGCACGATCTCCGTGTCCGCGCTCCGCGAGCCGTACACGGTGACGCGCGGCTCCTCGGCCCGCCTCATCTTCACGCTTGGCGCGATGACGATTTCCGCCGCCGGATCTCCGCTTGAGGACGGCATGACGGGTCAGATGATCCGTGTTCGCAATATGGACTCTGGTGTGATCGTCAGCGGCACGGTGCTCGCCGACGGCACCATACACGTGGCAGCAAAATGAAAATAATACTTCGTCTTTTCATCGCGCTTGCTTTCCTTGCGCCGAATTTTGCGGCTGTCTCGCCGGCGTCGGCGATGACGTCGCGCATCAAGGATATCGCCTCGCTGCAGGCCGGCCGCGACAACCAGTTGATCGGCTACGGTCTCATCGTCGGCCTTCAGGGCACCGGTGACGGATTCCGCGCCTCGCCGTTTACCGAACAGTCCATGCGCGCGATGCTGCAGAACCTCGGTATTTCCACGCAAGGTGGTCAGTCCAACGCCAAGAATACCGCGGCCGTCATGGTCACGGCAAATCTGCCGCCCTTTGCAAGTCCCGGTAGCCGCATCGACGTCAGCGTCAGCTCGCTGGGCGATGCCACGTCGCTGCGCGGCGGCACGCTTGTCATGACTTCGCTCTCGGGTGCCGACGGCCAGATCTATGCGGTCGCGCAGGGATCCGTCGTGGTTTCCGGCTTCACCGCGCAGGGCCAGGCGTCGAGCGTGACCGAAGGCGTTACGACCGCTGGCCGCGTGCCGGGCGGTGCGATCATCGAACGCGAATTGCCATCCCGCTTCAAGGATTCGGTCAATCTGGTGCTGCAGCTGCGCAACCCCGACTTCTCCACGGCGGTACGCATTGCCGATGTCGTCAACGGCTACGCCTCCGCGCGCTTCGGCGGCCCGGTCGCCGAAGCCAAGGACGCGCAGGAAGTCATCGTCCAGAAGCCGCGCTCGGCTGACCTCACCCGCTTGATGGCCGATCTCGAAAACCTGGTGGTTGAAACGGATACGCCTGCGAAGGTCGTCGTCAACGAGCGGACGGGAACGATCGTTATCGGTGCGGATGTTCGCGTGTCGCCGGTTGCCGTCAGCTATGGTACGCTGACCGTGCAGGTGACGGAGACGCCGCAGATCATCCAGCCAGAACCGTTCTCGCGCGGGGTGACAGCCGTACAGCCGCAGACGGATATCGCGGCACAAAAGACGGGCGGCAAAGTCGCGCTGCTCGACGGTCCTGATCTCAAGACGCTGGTGTCCGGCCTCAACAACATCGGCGTCAAGCCGGACGGCATCATCGCCATCCTGCAAGGCATCAAATCGGCCGGCGCGCTGCAAGCGGAGCTTGTCCTGCAATGATCAAGTTGAATGCCAGCATGACTGTTTCCGAATTGCTGCGGCGGCTGGCGCTGCCCGCCGCTGGCGTCGTCCTGCTGACGATCCCCGGCGCCTTCGCGCAGGAAGCGCGCACGCCTGTTGGCGCCGAGCTGACGTCCGAGGAAGAAATCAAGCAGTTCTGCACGAACATTGCCGATCCGGCGCGAGACCAGCGCTATCTCTTGCAGAAGCAGGAGCTGGACAAGCTGCGTGCCGATGTCGACAGCCGCATCGCCGAGATGCAGAAGCGGCGCGAGGAATACCAGGACTGGCTGAAACGCCGCGACGACTTCCTCAAGCAGGCCGAGGCCGGCTTGACCGACATTTACAAGAAGATGAAGCCGGACGCTGCTGCCTCGCAGCTTCAGGAGATGAGGGTTGAAGTCGCGGCGGCTGTCGTCATGCGGCTGAACCCCACGCAATCCAGCCTGATTCTGAACGAGATGGATCCGAAGAAGGCGGCGGTCATCGCCAACATCATCGCCAGCGCGTCCGATCCAAATACGTCGAAGGACCCCACATGAAGAAGCGTTTTCCGGTCGCGATTGCTGCCGTTGCCATCTTGGCGGGCTGCCAGTCCCCTCAGGCGATCAACGAGATCGGCCGCGCGCCTGCCATGAGTCCGATCGGCAGCGGTCTCGCCTACGGACAGACGCCACAAATGGCGATGTATCCCAAGCAGCCGCGCCAGGTTGCTCAGGGCTATTCGCTATGGAGCGACTCCCAGGCAGCCCTTTTCAAGGATGCGCGTGCATTGAATGTCGGCGACATTCTGACGGTCGATATCCAGATCAACGACAAGGCGAAGTTCGAGAACGACACCAGCCGCAGCCGCACCAACTCGAGCGGCCTCAACTGGGATGTCGCGGCCAACGTCATGGGCTGGAACCCGTCGTCGAAGACCGACGTGACCTATGGTTCCGACACCAGCACTGACGGCAAGGGCAAGATCGACCGGTCCGAAACCCTGAAGCTCATGGTCGCGGCCGTCGTCACCGGTATTCTCGAGAACGGCAACCTTGTGATCAGCGGCTCTCAGGAAGTGCGCGTCAACCAGGAAATCCGCATTCTCAACGTCGCTGGTATCGTGCGTCCGCAGGACGTGAACGCCGACAACCAGATTTCCTACGAGAAGATTGCTGAAGCGCGCATCTCCTACGGCGGTCGTGGCCGCCTGATGGAAGTGCAGCAGCCGCCGCGCGGCCAGCAGGCCGTCGATCTCTTCTCGCCGCTCTAAGGCAGGCTGAATACCATGGCAGACTCAGAGGCCCCCGAAGGCCAGTCGAAAAAGAAATCAGCCGCGATGATGACCGTGATTGGTCTCGCCGTCCTGACGCTGCTCGGCGGCGGCGGCGGCTGGGTCGTTGGCGGGATGGTCGCACCCAGCATCAAGGGTGCGGCGCAGGAGCAGGAGGCCGTGCAGGCCAAGGATGAGGCGGCCAAGAAGAAGGAAGCCGAAGCAGGTCTGCCCCACATCTCGACGGAAGCCAACAACGTCGTGCAGCTCGAGCCGATCACTTCGAACTTGGCTTATCCCTCGGAAAATTGGGTTCGACTGGAAGTGGCGCTGCTCTTCAACGGCCCGCCTGACGTAAAGATAGCCGAGGATATCCATCAGGATATCCTGGCCTATATCCGCACCGTTTCGCTCCAGCAGATCGAGGGTGCGCGCGGCTTCGAATATCTTCGGGATGACATCCAGGAACGTGTTGACCTTCGCGCGCAGGGACGCGTATCGAAGATCATGTTCAGGACCTTCGTCATCGAATGATTCGACTTATAGTGCTTTTCACTGCCATGATGGCGGTACCCGAGCTGGCGCATGCCCAGCAATTGCCGACGAACCTGTTGAACCTTCCGGTCGACGGCTCTGTCGCTGCTTGGATCATCCGGACCTTCGGTCTGCTCACCGTTCTGTCGGTTGCGCCGGGTATCCTGATCATGGTGACGAGCTTTCCGCGCTTCGTGATCGCCTTTTCGATCCTGCGTAGCGGCATGGGCCTGTCATCGACACCCTCCAACATGATCCTGCTGTCGCTCTCGCTGTTCATGACCTTCTATGTCATGCAGCCGACCTTCGATCAGGCCTGGCAGACGGGCGTTCAGCCGCTGCTGACCAACCAGATCAACGAGCAGCAGGCGGTCGAGCGGATCGCTGAGCCTTTCCGAACCTTCATGACCCACAACACGCGCGACAAGGATCTGGCGCTCTTCGTCGATCTCGCCCGTGAGCGTGGCCAGACGGTCGATACCGGCGAGAAGATCGATTACCGCGTGCTTGTTCCGGCCTTCATGATTTCGGAAATCCGCCGCGGCTTTGAAATCGGTTTCCTCGTCGTGCTTCCGTTCCTGGTCATCGACTTGATCGTAGCAACCATCACCATGGCAATGGGTATGATGATGCTGCCGCCGACATCCATCTCGCTGCCCTTCAAGATCCTGTTCTTCGTCCTGATCGATGGCTGGAACCTGCTCGTCGGCAGCTTGGTGCGCTCGTTCCACTGACCGCACCCGCAAGACAATAAAGTCAACGACAATCGAACATTAAAAACGCCAGCCGCGGGAACCGCAGGCTGGCGTGATGTTGTTTGGCTCGTGAACCGTCGTCAGACGGGCGAGTGCAGGAATGCCGGCATCGAAGCGCCCTCGGACTGCTTGGCCAGGAAGAGGCGGGCGGTATCGAGCGCCTCGCGGATCGTCACGTCCATGTCGAGATAGCGGTAGGTGCCAAGCCGTCCAACGAAGGTCACCGACGCTTCCTGCTCGGCCCGCGCAACGTATTCCGCGAGCTGGTCCTTGTCCTTGACCAGCCGGACCGGGTAGTAGGGGATGTCCTGCGGGCCGCACTCGCGGGAGAACTCTCTGTAGCAAACGGAGCCGGCATGCTCTTCCCAAGGGGAGAAGTGCTTGTGCTCGGTGATGCGGGTAAACGGCACGGCGACGTCGCCATAGTTCATGACGGCACAGCCCTGGTAATCGCCGTCATAGGTAAAGCGTTCGAAGTCGAGTGTGCGGTAGGCGAGGCGACCGAGCTCGAAATCGAAATAGCCGTCGAGCGGACCAGAATAGAAGACGTGACTGGACGCCGGCGCTTCGTCGCGGTGGAATTGAGTGCCGAGCGTTACCGTGATGTTCGGATGATCGAGGATCCGCTCGATCATGTCGGTGTAGCCGGTTTCCGGCATGCCCTGGTATTTGTGGAAGAAGTAATTGTCGTCGTAGTTGAAGCGCACAGGCAGGCGCTTCAGGATGGAGGCCGGCAAATCGGTCGGCGAGCAACCCCATTGCTTCTCCGTGTAGCCCTTGAAGAAGGCATCGTAGAGATCCTGGCCGACGAAGCGCAACGCCTGCTCTTCGAATGTCTGCGGATCAGCGATCGATTTGTCGGCCTTTTCCTCGATGAAGGTGCGGGCCTCATCCGGCCGGAAGTTCTTGCCGAAGAACTGGTTGATCGTGTGCAGATTGACCGGCAGCGAATAAACCTTCTCGCTGCTCGTCGTCTTGACACGGTTCTTGTACGGCATGAACGTCTGGAAGCTGTTCACATAGTCCCAGACTTCCTTGTCGTCGGTATGGAAGATATGCGGGCCGTAGACATGGACCATGACGCCGGTCTCGCTGTCACGTTCCGTATGGCAATTGCCGGCAACGTGGTCGCGGGCGTCGATGATCTCGACCTGATGGCCCGCCAGTGCAAGCTCCCGCCCAATGACCGCGCCCGAAAGCCCGGCACCGACAATGACAATTCTTTCGTCCGCGCTCATTGAAGATCAGTCCTATTCATACGTCGTCAGGCAGGCGGTGGTGGGAATGGCCCTGGTGGGCCATTCGAGAGCGATTTGGCCGAACGATACCGTTCGATCCCTCGTTCAGGCGGTCGGCTTCTGCCAGAGGCGACGGTCGTAGGCGATCGGCGAATAATCGTGCAGCTGGGCGAGCTTCTTCAGATAGCGCTCGCGGTAGCTCTGCTCGTCTTCGAACTCGATGTTCTCCAGCACAGCTTCCGCGCCGATTTCATAGTAGACATCGAGATTGCTGAGATCAGGAACGGGCGTCTCGCCGCGTTCGCATTCGCCCTGCATTTGCCAGAAGAGCTCTTCCAGCCGCCGAGCCAGTGCTGGGATATCGCGCAGAACGCTGGTCTCGCGCTGGCGGGCGATCGATTCTCTCACCGCAAGCAGGCTCTTGCGGTCGCGCTCGAAGCCGATGGCCCGGGCGACATAGTCTTCCGGCGAGGTGCAAAGCATCTCGGGGACACCGGCCGCGGCGACGATGCTGCCGCAGAAGCGGGCCGCAAAGGTCTTGCCCGGCATCGTGAGGACGGGTAGGCCGGAGGTGATCGCGTCCGCTGCCGTCGAATGCGCGCCATAGGGGAACGTGTCGAGGAACAAATCTGCGACGCCGATGCGAGCGATATGCTGCGGGTTCGTCGCCTTCGGCGCGAAAATGAGCCGGTCGGGCGAAACGCCGCTGCGCTCCGCAGTCTCACGCAGCCGCTGATTGACGTCTTCGTCGCCGGTGAGCAGCCAAAGCACGCTGCCTGGCGTTTCGGAGAGGATTGTTATCCAGCGCGCGAAGCAGTTGGCGGTGATCTTCTGCATGCCATTGAAGCTGGCGTAGACGAACGCATCTTCCGGCAGGCCGACGTCGGCACGGCTCGGGCGAGCGGCGATCGGTCGCTTGCGGTCGAGCGGCTGGTCGCATGCGATATACAGGACCTTTTCGGAGTAATAGATCTCGTTGCCGGGCGGGATCATCTGCTCGTCCGAGATCAGATACTGATGGAACGGGCTGCCCATCGAGCCGGGGTAGCCGCAGAAGCTGACAATCACCGGCGCCGGGCGGTAGGCGAAAATCTTGGTGCGGGCGTCCTTGGTGTAGCCGTTCACGTCGATCAGGATATCGATCTCGTCAGCAATGATCTGAGATGCGGCCGCAACGTCATCGAGGCCATGGAGATCACGCCAGCAGTGGACTGCGGCCTTGATCCGCTCCTGCGTGCTGTCGGTCTTGCGAACGTTACCGCAATAATAGGCGAAGACCTCGACGCTGTCCTTGTCATGCAATTCCAGAACCTCGCAAAGAGCGAAGCCCACGGCGTGGTCGCGCAGATCCGACGATACGTAGCCGACGCGCAGGCGCTGGCCCGTCCCCGACTTCTGCTTCGGCGCTCTGCGAGGAAACTGGCTGAGATCTGGCCGGGCGCCGATCAGCGTCTTGTTGTAGCGATATGCCTTCGCCAGCTGGAACATCGGATCGTCCGCGTAGCAGCTCAGCGTCAGAGACGACATTGCATCGACCATCTTGCGGGCAGGGGCATGGTTTGATGGTGCAAGCACCGGCCATTTGCATTGCCTCTGGCGTAGAGACGCCCAGTGCTGACCCGCTTCCGGCAGCTCGGGGCGCAACTCGAACGCCTGCAGCAAAGCGGCTTCCGCCTCGCCCAGCTTTCCTGCTCCTTCAAGGACGCGGCCGATGTTCTGCAGGATCATGTGCCGGTGCCCGATCGTCTCGGCGTCGACATGTTTCGTGGCCTCGGCATATTGCCACCATTGCTCCACTGCCTGGCCGATCAGGCCGGAGTCTTCGAGCGCACGACCGAGATTGATGTGGCCGGGGGCGAATTGCGGATTGATCTTCAAGCAGGCCCGTAACGCCTGCACTGCGCCCGCGCGGTCGCCCAACTGACTGAGCGTGACGGCGTAATTGAAGTAGGCGAGATGGACAGTGGGATTGCTGTCGTTGAACGCGACCCAGGTCTTGTAGAGGTCCGCGGCTGCAGCTTGCTGGCCGGCAGCGTTGAGCGCCTCAGCCACGCTGAGCAGGTCCATGAGGCTCAACCGCTGGTTCCGCGCGAGATCGAGTGCGCTGGGAGTAGCTGCGTCGTTTGAAGAAGAGGCTTGGTTGACGGTCATGACATCCTGCGGAAAGGCGACGAGTGGTCGACGGTAGAAACGGCGGACTTTGGGCCGTTCATTAGCTATCGAAGATAACTTGCCTGTAGCTGGATGTATTTCGGCTGCTTCTCCCGGCCAGTTTGGGACGGTCAAGAGCCGTCCAAATGCCTTGCGGCGCGGATTGCTCGGCGCGGCAAGACATACGTTCACAGCGATGTTGTAAGTCGCTGTCAGACGGCTCTCGGTTCAGGGGGACCTTAAGGGCACCCTATCTGTGAGAGTGCTTCATCCTGTAGGTTGCCAGCGCAATCGCCGGATTGATACGATAGACCCTGTCGAAGTCCTCGTCCGTGAAGTTCTGGTAGGAATGCGAGACGTATTCCCGGAAGATGGCACGGAGATCCTGTCGTATCTGCCGGTTTGCCCATTCCAGCAAGCCTGCCTTGAAGACAATGAAGATGGGATAGTATTTCGCCCTGAAGATCGGATTTTCTTCGAACAGCTTCTCGGCGTCTTTCAACGCAGTGAACATTTCGAGACGGCGTTCGTCGAAGGTGTTCGTGTGCTGTTCTCGACCCGGCACGAGGCGGTGTATCGACAGACTGGTGTTGATTGCGAGGAAGCGGCCGGCTTTCATATAGGCCGCCCAATGTGGCAGAATATCCTCGTTTATCCGGGCTGCCGAAAAGCGCCAGTTTGTCCGCCGGACGAACGACGTCCTGAGAATCTTGTTCCAAGGATAATTGATCGTCACGAGGAACTGTGCGGCGGCATCGAGTTCGATAACCGCTGTTTCCCGGTCGCCGAGGACGTCATCCCAGATGTTCTTGTCGATAGGCGGCATGTCGCCCGCAACGCCGTCCGCCTGCCTCAGTACCGAATACCTGAACGCCGCGACTTCGATGTCCGTATTGTCCATCAAGGCCAGAACAGTATCGATGGCTCCCTCGACCAGCAGGTCGTCGGCATCGTGAAAGAGGCAATATTCGCTGTCGATGGTTGCCAGCGCCCTGTTGCGGGCAACACCCGGGCCGGTGTTTGTCTCGCTGCGCATCAGCCGTATGTTAGCATGCTGCGCCGCGTACTGCTCGACGATCTCGCAGGTATTGTCCGCCGAGGCGTCGTCGACGACGACGATATCCATGTCGGTTTTGTTACGAAGAACGCTATCGAGAGTCTGGCCGATGAGATTGGCCATGTTGAAGGCCGGAATGATGATGGATATCTTTGCCATGATAGATGCTGATTGTCCTCTTGGAGCATCCTGCCTTCAAAATGCGTCCAGCTTACGGCGCGGCTGGCGCCGCGCCGTAAGCTGTCGATTTCCCTTTAGACGGCGTCGGATTTAGACCGCGTTGTAGGCGTTGATGACAGCTTCGACCTGGCCGGAGTCCATTGCCTGGATCTGCTGGGACGAGAGCGCATCGAGGTGGGCGCTGTCAAGATGGCCAAGAGCCTCGGAGGACAGACCGGCGATTGCCTTGACGCTGATCGCGGTGATTTCGTCCGTCGAGAAGAGCGCGAGTTCGTCGCTGCTCAGCGTCGCGACCTGTGCAGAGCTGAGGCCGGCGATCTGATCGGAGGTCAGGGCTTCGATCTGGTCGGTCGACATGGCAGCGAACTGCTCCGAGGAGAAGGCTGAGACCTGTACCTTGGTCAGGGCGGCGACGCCCTCGGTGCTCAGCTTGCTGACATCCAGGCCGGCGAGAGCCTTGGTGCTGATGGCGGCGATCTCGTCGGACGAGAAGGTGGCGAGGCTTTCAGAAGACAGCGCGTTGAGCTGTCCCGAAGACAGACCAGCGATCTGCGTCTTGGTAAGGGCCGTTGCATTGTCGGAGCTGAGGTTTGCAAGAGCGTCTGTGCCGAGGCCAGCGATTGCCTTGGCGCTGATGGCGGCGATCTCGTCCGTCGAGAAGAGTGCGAGTTCGTCGCTGCTCAGCGTCGCGACCTGTGCAGAGCTGAGGCCGGCGATCTGACCGGAGGTCAGGGCTTGGATCTGGTCGGTCGACAGGGCAGCAAACTGCTCCGAGGAGAGGGCTGCGACCTGCGTGTTGCTCAGGGCGGCGACCCCCTCGGTGTTCAGCTTGCTGACATCGAGGCCGGCGAGAGCCTTGGTGCTGATGGCCTTGATCTCGTCGGACGAGAAGGTAGCGAGGCTTTCAGAAGACAGCGAGTTGAGCTGTCCCGAAGACAGGCCAGCGATCTGCGTCTTGTTCAGGGCCGTTGCATTGTCGGAGCTGAGGTTTGCAAGAGCGTCTGTGCCAAGGCCAGCGATTGCCTTGGCACTGATGGCGGCGATCTCGTCCGTCGAGAAGAGCGCGAGCTCGTCGCTGCTCAGCGTCGCGACCTGTGTGGAGCTGAGACCGGCGACCTGATCCGAATTCAGCGCCTGGATCTGGTCGGTGGACAGGGCAGCAAACTGCTCCGAGGAGAGGGCTGCGACCTGCGTCCGCGACAGGGCGGCAACACCGTCAGTGCTCAGCTTGCTGACATCGAGGCCGGCAAGAGCCTTTGTGCTGATGGCCTTGATTTCGTCGGAAGAGAAGGTGGCGAGGCTTTCAGAAGACAGCGAGTTGACCTGCGTCGAAGACAGACCGGCGATCTGCGTCTTGGTCAGGGCCGTTGCATTGTCGGAGCTGAGGTTTGCAAGAGCGTCTGTGCCAAGACCGGCGATTGCCTTTGCGCTGATAGCTGCGATCTCGTCGGTGGAGAAGAGCGCAACCTCATCGCTGCTCAGCGTCGCGACCTGTGTGGAGCTGAGACCGGCGATCTGATCCGAATTCAGGGCCTGGATCTGGTCGGTCGACAGAGCAGCGAACTGGGTCGAAGAGAGCGCTGCGACCTGCGTCCGCGACAGGGCGGCAACACCGTCAGTGCTCAGCTTGCTGACGTCGAGGCCGGCGAGAGCCTTGGTGCTGATGGCCTTGATCTCGTCGGAAGAGAAGGTAGCGAGGCTTTCAGAAGACAGCGAGTTGACCTGCGTCGAGGACAGACCGGCGACCTGTGTCTTGGTCAGGGCCGTTGCGTTGTCGGAGCTGAGGTTTGCAAGAGCTTCGGTACCAAGACCGGCGATTGCCTTTGCGCTGATAGCTGCGATCTCGTCGGTGGAGAAGAGCGCAACCTCGTCGCTGCTCAGCGTCGCGACCTGTGCGGAGCTGAGGCCGGCGATCTGATCCGAATTCAGAGCCTGGATCTGGTCGGTGGACAGAGCAGCGAACTGGGTCGAAGAGAGGGCTGCGACCTGCGTCCGCGACAGGGCGGCAACACCGTCAGTGCTCAGCTTGCTGACATCGAGGCCAGCAAGAGCCTTTGTGCTGATGGCCTTGATTTCGTCAGAGGAGAAGGTGGCGAGGCTTTCAGAAGACAGCGAGTTGACCTGCGTCGAAGACAGACCTGCGATCTGCGTCTTCGTCAGAGCCGTTGCATTGTCGGAGCTGAGGTTTGCAAGGGCTTCGGTGCCGAGGCCTGCGATTGCCTTTGCGCTGATGGCTGCAAGTTCGTCCGTCGAGAAGAGCGCGAGTTCGTCGCTGCTCAGCGTTGCAACCTGTGCGGAGCTGAGGCCGGCGATCTGATCCGAATTCAGGGCCTGGATCTGGTCGGTGGACAGAGCAGCGAACTGGGTCGAGGAGAGGGCAGCGACCTGTGTCTTGCTCAGGGCGGCAACACCGTCAGTGCTCAGCTTGCTGACATCGAGGCCAGCAAGAGCCTTTGTGCTGATGGCCTTGATTTCGTCAGAGGAGAAGGTGGCGAGGCTTTCAGAAGACAGCGAGCTA